>CALKHR010000001.1 GCA_937988885.1 uncultured Roseiflexaceae bacterium
CGGCGGTTGTCGCGCCAGAGCAAAGCTGCCTGCTTTAGCTGGCAGTCGTTTACAGAATCATAAAAGCTCGGCATCGATCGCATCCAATGCCGAGCTTTCGTGTGGTTGAGTGCGTTTAGAACGAGATCGCGTGGTCCTGAAGCTGTGTGCCAGGCCACAGGCGAATCCCATACTCCAGCCGATTCTCTCCACCGATCGAGCATTCATCGCTAACAATGGTGCCGCTCGCCAACTGCGCGCGAGGCCCAATGCGATTGCCACGCCCGACCACACACGAGCGGAGCGATGCGCCTTCCTCGATGACATTGTTTTCCCACAACACTGCGCCCTCAATCGTTGCGTCGGCCTGGATCTCGCAGCGTGCGCCGATCACCGTTGGCCCGATGATGCGTGCGCCGCGCCCGATACGCACACCCTCACCCAGCACGACCGGCCCGACCAGTTGCGCGGTTGGGTGGATCTCGACGCCCTGCTCGGCCCACACGCGCTCGGCGATCTGTTCGCCACGGAACTGGTAGCGCACTTTGCCGATCAAAATGTCGTGATGCACTTCGAGGTAGGTGGCTGGCTTGCCCACATCGGTCCAGTACGAACGCGATGGATAGCCGTACATGGGATCTTGCGTTTGCAGCACGACTGGGAACAAGCCGCGTTCGAACATATAGTGCTGGTTCGGTGGCACATAGCGGAACAACTCTGGCTCGATGATATACGTGCCAGCGTTGATCATATTGGTGGTGATTTCATCGGGCGGTGGCTTCTCGATGAAGCGCTGGATGCGCCCCGTCTCATCGGTCTCCACGAGCCCGAACGAGGTGGGATCTTCCACAGGCGTCAGCGCAATGGTGAGCTTGCTGCCCTTCTCGCGGTGGAACACCAACATCTCCTGCAGGTCGAGGTCGGTCATCACATCGCCGTTGAAGACGAAGGTGGTGCCATCGAGCAAGTGCTCGACGTTTTTGACCGCCCCCGCTGTGCCGCGTGGTTCCGGCTCTTCGACAATATGGACTTTGAGGCCCAGCCGCGACCCATCGCCCAGCAACGCCCGGAAGTGATCGGCAAGGTATTGCACGGCCAGGATCACCTCATCGATACCCTGGCTGCGCAGGTTGGTGAGCATATGCTCGATGAACGGCTGGTTGACCAGCGGAATCATCGGCTTGGGTATATTGCAAGTTAGTGGTCGCAGGCGTGTCCCTAAGCCACCAACGAGGATAACAGCTTTCATGTCTCCTCCACATGCTGAACGATTGTTGTGTGCAACCTTCGATGATGCGGTTATGGTATGGATTCGTAGGGGAGGCGTTTATGTTTCGCCTGCTGATCCCTCATTACTGCGAATGTAATCTCTCCAGAATGTTAGGATATCATGGAGGGTTTGTTCCAGGGGGATCTGTGGTTCCCAACCTGTGTCTGTGCAGAATAGGCGGTTATCGCAAACAGCCCGTGGCATTTCGGATGGGCGCATGCGCGCAGGGTCAGGCTCAACCGAAATGTCGCACTCGCTAAAGGCGAGCAAGGTATCGAGCAGCCAGCGAATGCTGACAGTGCGGCCCGAGCCGACGTTGTAGGCTCGCCCGACCTTGCCGTGCAGGGCTGCCAATTCGTAAGCGCGTGCGATATCGCGCACATCGGTGAAATCACGTTCAGCCGAGAGATCGCCAACCCGCAAGATAGGCGGTTGAATACCAGCCTCGATCCGCGCGATCTGTGCCGCAAACGCCGATGCTACGAACTTCTCAGTTTGGCGCGGCCCGATGTGGTTGAACAGTCGCAGCCGGATCGTTCGTATCTTGTGGCTGATGTGGTACTGGTACGCGAGCAGATCTTGCGACACCTTGCTAACCGCATAGGGGTTGACCGGTCGCAGCGGTGTCTCCTCGTTGATTGGCAATTCGTGTGGCTGGACATAGCCATAGATCTCGTTGCTACTGGCGACGATGAACAAGGGGTCCTGCTTGAGGTGCTGCATCGCCTGGAACAGATGCAATTGCCCAAAAATATTGGTCTGGAAGGTGAGCTCCGGCTCGGCGAATGCGCGAGGCACATTCGATTGGCCCGCCAAATGCACGATCACATCGGGCTGTGCTTGCGCAAGCGCTGCAGTCACCTGGTCGAGGTCGCCAAGATCGGCTGTCACCAGTTGAACGCGACCTTGAAGCTCCGGCAGCGCAAGTGTTGAGCTACGTGCCAGGCCCCAAACATCGATGTTGGTGGATTCAAGAAGATGCTCGGCAAGATGACCGCCGACGAATCCGTTGATACCAGTAATAAGCAAACGCATGGCGCTACTATAGCGGAAAGCGGCTATGCGTGCAAGTGCCGAATCGGGGCCCAGGATTGCAATTTTGCAATTTAGCCTCACTCCACCGATTCGGCCCCTCCATCCCTCGCGGAACGTCCGCCAACCATCAAAAGGCCGCCGAATGTCTGATGCCTGGCAGCAGTGTGTGAAACAGCCGACGCCACGCTAGAGGCGCACTGGTGCCATGGAACAAAAAACGGGCAGCCGCCTGTTGATTGGCGGAGGTCAACTTTTCGCGTATGCCTTGCCGTTAGAACGCTCTGCACCTATTGTGGGAAGTGTCACCCAAAGCTTCCTTGTGCGGGAGCTGTACAGCAAGTGTTTGGTGTGATAACGGAAAGAGCTTTGTGACGGATCGTTATCCGGGAGGGAATCGCTTCTCGAAGACGATCATGCCCGGCGCCTTGGTGAAGCCGAGCTTGGCGTTGATCGCGAGCATGCTGGGGTTGTTGGATTCAACAGCGGTGGAGATGTGCGTATAGCCCTGCTCAAGCGCGTATTGAATCGTGGCGACCTTGAGCGCCAATGCAATGCCGCATCCTCGGTAATCGGTGTGTACACCTGTCGTTTTTTGGTGGAGCTCGTGCGGAGCGTGGTCGAGCCGCTGCATCGAGCTTTCGCCTACGTAGCGCGTCCCGTGCTTGGCGATGAAGTACGCCTCCGGCAACGCACTCGGCGAGCTACGGCTGTAGCGCTCGAACCAATCTAAACCCGGCTCGGGGTGCGGGTGTTCGGGGAGCGGGATAGCCCGTGTGATCTGAGTGTGGAGTTCGTAGAGTTTTTGCAAGCAGGCGGGATCGTTGTGACATTCCTGCGCAAGTGTGGTGATCGTGATCCCCTGTGCTTTCATTCGATCTAGCGCTGCGCGGTGGCGCTCCATCTCGAACGTGCGGATATCGAGCATAAACGGCCAACTGCGAATGACTTCAGTGAAGCCGCGCCGTTCGAGGTAGCAGATACCGTTCGGCGTGGTTTCGTGGGTGCCGATCCAAGCGCGTGCTGCGCCAAGTTCCTGCAGATCGTGCATAAGCTGCTGGTAGAGCAGACTGCCGATGCCTTGCGATGAGTATTCAGGCTTCACCCGAATATTGGTCCAATAGTGGTCGGTTGTGCCAAGCCAGGGGATTTGGAATAACTGTGTGTAGCCGACGATGTTGTTGTTGACGGTGGCTACGTAACGCCGTATGAGATAGTTGCTGCCGATAAAGGAGTGGTCGAGGTCCTTGAAATCCTGGGGGTTGTGATACTCGAAGTCCGATAACTCGCTGGCGGGGACGCTAGCTGCCACTTGGGCTATACTCGCGTACTCATGGTCGCCGGGTTTGAAGAGCCGGATGATCCTTTGTTCGGACATACATCACCATTTTACCGCTTTCTAAATAAGAGGAAGCATAGCTATAGTATACACCATCCGTTGTGGTGGGATATTCGTGCGATTATCGCGGGCGATCGTGGATGTTCTATCGGATCGGGTGGCTTCTGTTGTTTGATTCTTACAAGAGGTTTGTTTGTTCGGTCGATGATTACCGTACTTTGGCCTAAAGTTGGTTCGTTTTCGCTAAAACAGGGCTATCTTATGCAGATGTTGGGATGCATTTGATGATGTGCCGAAGAAGATGGCTTTGTGGAGCAGAGGAGCGCGGGTGGGATATACAAACCCACCCGCGCTTTTGTTGGTTAGTCGAGCGGCATGGTGCGCGATGGCTTGGTGGGGAACAGGATGCTCAACAACAGGGCGCTGGCATCGTCGTTGGCGTAGGCATCGGGCATGATGTGGCGTATCTGCTCGAGCGAGCGATACCCGAACAGCACCTGCGTGAAGGTGAGCGGCGGCATCTGAACGTTCGCCTTCGGACCCCACACTTCCGCTCGCCACGGCTCCACCTCGCGCAGTTGGCCCTTCTCGAAGCGCAGCAGCAGGCCGTCTCGGTAGAAGTTGAGGCGAAACTCACCATCGTGACCAGCCATAATCGAGTTCGCCAAGCGGCGCTCAAGCACCGGGCGAATGTGTCTGATGAAGGCTGGCAGATCGGGGACGCGCACGTACCAAGCATAGTGTGGCTTAGAGGTGTGATACCCTGACCCAAGCGCATCGTAGAGTGGGTGATGCCCCGCGAGCAGGAAGGTGATGCGATCCACATGCTTGGCTTCGGCTTTGAAGGACACGATATCATCGGCCTGTTTGGCCAAGCCCCGCATCAGGCTCGGCAGCACGGCTGGGTACGAATGCCCTGCGGTAAGCGCCGCACTGATCACGCTGATGTGGGTGTCCCAACGGTGCGAGTACACAAGGGTATAGCCAATCGCCTCGTTTTGCTGGTTGCAGATCATGTAGGCGATCCAGTGCGCGTTTTGGAGCGGTCGTACAAAACCGAGATTCCAACGCCAATACTCCTCCGGGATGACCGCCGCGATCATCTGATCGGCCTCTTCGCGGTTGTAGAGCTCCATCAGCAGCGGAATATCGTCGGTGGTCGCGCGGCGCAGATGATACGGCTCAGCCTCGCCCTCCTTGAGTGTCGGCAGATGCGCGGTGAAGACGGTTCGATCGCCATCAAGCTCGATCGCGTATTCATATCCAAAGATGCGATAGTAGTATGGGATGCCCGTGATCGCCTGCACCAAATCCCCTCGTGCAGCACTGCGGGCGTGAATCAACTCAAAGATCGAGCGGATCAGGCCACGATGACGGTAATCGGGGTGCGAGGCGACGACCTCGGGGCGACCGACCGTGAACTCAACATCTTCGTACCGCCAGGTATGGCTGAGCAGGTTTGTCGATGCGACGATCGTGTTGGTGTTGGTATCCTCCACCACGGCAAAGTCGTTGGCGCTGATCAGCGGATGCTGCCCACTCATACAGCTATCGACGTAGTGGACCACATTGACGTTGGTTGGCGCTTCGGCATTTTCGCGGAAGATATGGCTGTATAACGTGGCGAGTTGTTCTTGATCGGCTCGCGTCGACCAACGCACGACCAGACCGTTGCCCAAATCGCGACGGTAGGTCTGACTCGATGGATGTGTTTGTACCATTGTTGATCTCCTCTAGCTAGGCGATCTTATGCTCGCGTGTGGGCCGTAAGCCAACGTTTATCGAAGAGCGCCTCCGGCTGGCTTACGACGCCTAGTCGGGCGACATCGTTTCTGTGGCAAACAGACGCATCGCCCGGCGGAAGGCCGAGCGATACGATGACGAGATTAGCCATTGCGCTTGAGTTTGCCCGTGATCTTGGCGTAGCGCTCAGCGTGCGAAAAGACGAACAGCCCTACAGGGATCATTACGAGACCTGTGATGATCAACGGTAGAAGTGTTGACATAAAGACCTCAGGCACGCTGGCGCCCTCCAGCAGCGCGGCCCGCATGCCTTCGAGCATGTAGAAGGCGGGCGAGATGCGCGAGAGCGGCTGCAGCCACTCCGGCAACACGCTGATCGGGTAGTAGACACCGCTGATCAGCAGCACCAACGCTTTGATGATGTTGGTCATCTGCATGCCCTTCTCGGGCGAGAGCAGCGGCAGCACAGCGGCCAACATACCAAGTCCGATGAAGCTCGTGCTGCCCGCGATCAGGATCAGCACCATGCTCAGGAAGTTGGCTTGGCTGAGATCAACCCGAAAGAACAGCGATACGATCGCCAGGATGATGGCGGTGTGCAGCACGCCATAGATGATCGCGAAGGCCGACTGCCCCAACAGATGGGTCAGGCGCGAGATCGGCGCCATAAAGGTGTACTCGATGGTGCCTTCCCAACGTTCCCACTGGATCGCCTCACTCACCAAGTCAAAGACCATCGCAAGGTAGTGCCACACCAACGTGCCCACCATCAGGTATAGGATGAAGGTGTTGATCTGCGCATCGGACATGGCCGCGCCCGTGATCGAGCTCGATGCCTTGCCGATGAAGGTGATCGAGAGCGCATTTACGATCGAGTACGCCAACCAGACCAACTCCCAGGTCCAGTAACGTTTGATCAGGTTGATATTGCGCTCAATAAAGGCGTAGGTTGCTCGGATCTCACTGCCGAGCCGACCGCCAGGCCGAGAATATGTTGTCATGATCAGGCTCCTGTGTTCCGACCATACAGTCGTCGCCGGAAGATTGGTTGAAAGCCAACCGATGTATAGAGCCGCGTCGCGCCTGTGGGACTATCGGCATCGACGCTGAGCTTAACGATGTTGGCGCCATCGCGCTGTAGTTCGCGCATGCCCGCCAGCAGCAGGGCGCGACCCAATCCAATGCCACGGAAGTCGCGATGTGTGCCGAGCAGCCCGATCTGGCCTTCGCGTTGGCCGTGTGGCAGTTCAGGTTGGATGATCGAGCCCCACGAGAAGCCAGCGGCCCGACCATCGGGCGCGATGGCAACCAAGTCGTGTTGCGGCTGATAGTGCTTTGCGTTGCGCTCGTGCTCCAATTCTTCGAGCGTCCAGGGCTGGTTGTTCCAATGGTCGCTGAACGAACTGTTGAACAGTTCTAACCACTCCGCTGCGTTATAAGGTCCGGCCACGATGCGGAATCCTGTTGGCAACGAAGGCTCGCTCAGTTCGCCATCCAACGGACGCGCCATGCGGTAAAAATAGCGGTCGATCGTGAAGCCGTTCCGTTCGAACAGCGCAATACGCTCGGGGTCGTTCTCAAACGCGATGGCGCGTAGGCGCAGCGCTACCCCGCGCTCGCGGCTGATCGTCTGCGTGCGCGCATCGGCCCAAGCGATGATCTGCTCGCCAAGCGACTGATCGTAGTCGGGGTGCACCCGAAACCACACGAAGGTGTCGGGGTCTGGAGCCTGGTCGCTGATCCACAGTTGCGCAAAACCGATCAGTTGCCCTTGCTGATTGTCCCACAATTGCAGGTCGCGCTCGGCATCGACGCCAGGAGCATGGAACTCCTCGTCCAATCTCTCGACGCTGAACGTCTCGCCCTGCGGCGCAACCTGCTCGCACATAGTGAGGAACTGGCAAATAGCCTCAAGTTCGCTCGGACCTCGGTATGCGCGGCCCTGGTAAGCAATTGTCGTCATCTTGTTTCTCTTTATCACTTGATGCGAATGAACGATTCCTACGCCGCAATCGGGCGCTCATAGCGAACCCAGCAACTCTTGCGCTGAAAGCCCACCGACTCGTAGAGTTGAAGCGCGCCGCTCGGGTTATCGGCGAGTACGCTCAATTCGACGACCTGCATGCCTGCTGTTTGCAGACGCCGCATATTTTCCAGCAACAGGGCGCGACCCAACCCAAGGCCACGGTAGCCACGGCGGGTGCCGAGCAGGCCGATTTCGCCCAATTGCTTGCCTATGTTGGCGTTCTGTTCCGGATTGATCAGACCCCAGCAGAAACCTACCAATGTGCCATCGGAGGCCTCCGCCACCAGGTTGATATCTTGGCGATAGATCGGCTCGTTCAGGTAGTGCCGCACCAGATCGATCGTTATCGGGCTGGAGCCAGGATGATCGATGAACGACTGGTTGTACAGCGCGGCCCACGCCTCGGCCTCCGATTCGCCCGCCATCTCGCGGATGCTGAAGCCTTCGGGCACTTTCGGCGTGCTGATCGGCTCGGTGAGCGAGCGCTCCATATCGTACGAGTAGCGCTGAATGCTCAGGCCGAGCGCCTCGACTTGGGCGCGCGATGCCTGCTGTTTTTCGTTGATGCTTATCTCCAGCAGACCAGGCAATGATTGGCCGCTGAGCGACTCGCGCAGGCGCTGATCGCCCCAAGCGACCATATCGGCTTCGAGCGAGCCGCGCTCGCTCGGGTGCACCCACACGACCAGTGTGCCACGCACAAGTTCGGTGCTGATCTGGCGATACAGCATCGAAAAGCCTAGCAACTGGCCATCGGACTCCCACATCTGCAAGTCGTGGCTCAGATCGAGACGGGGATCCTCAAACTCGGCGCGCAACCGACCGGGGCTGCTGAATACACCGAATTGATCGACAGCTTCACATGTATTCTGAAGGGAAGCGATCGCTTCGAGATCCGCTTCGCCAGCATATGCTCGGGGTGTAAAGGTGGCAATCACAATCTTGCTCCTAAGAAGGCACAACAAACCTTGCGGTGGTTGTTGCCTGTACGAGTGACAGAGAGTAGCAGTGCCACGACCGCTATTCTGCCAAAGGAAGATGCCAGTGTGCACATGGCCTCACGCGCCCGATAAGCGGCTCTAGTCGGTTGCGCTAGGCTCTTTAACGATGTCTACATCGGGAGTGGGCGCACATAGCGGATGCTGCTGCTCTTGCGCCGGAAGCCGACCGACTCGTAGAGTTGCAGCGCGCCAGTGGGATTATCGGCGATGACGTTGAGCTCGGCGACCTCCATGCCAGCGGTCCGTAGGCGGTGCATAGTCGCGAGCAGCAGGGCGCGCCCCAAGCCGAGGCCACGGTAGCCGCGTCGCGTGCCGAGGATGTCGATCTCGCCCAATTGCCTGCCCGTGTTAGCGTTCAGGTCCGGGTAGATCATCCCCCAGCAGAAGCCCGCCAACGTGCCATCGGCAGCCTCCGCCACAAGGTTGAGATCTTGGCGGTAGATCGGCTCGCTCAGATAGTGCAGCACCTGAGCGTTCTTCCACGGACTAAAGCCAGGATGATCGATGAACGACTGGTTGTACATCTCCGTCCACGCCTCGGCCTCCGATTCGCCCGCCATCTCGCGGATGCTGAAGCCCTCGGGCACGTGCGGTGTGTCGATCGGCTCGGTGAGCGAGCGCTCCATATCGTACGAGTAGCGCTGAATGCTCAGGCCGAGCGCCTCGACTTGGGCGCGCAATGCCTGTTGCTCCTCGCGGATGCTCATCTCGAGGATGCCGGGCAACGATTGGCCGCTGAGCGACTCGCGCAGGCGCTGATCGCCCCAGGCGACCATATCGGCTTCGAGCGAACCGCGCACGTTCGGGTGCACCCAAATCATCAGGCGACCACGCACAAGTTCGGTGCCGATCAGGCGGTATATCATCGCGAAGCCGAGCAATTGACCGTCGACCTCCCACAGTTGCAGATCGTGGCTCGGGTCGAGGCGCGGATCGTCGAACTGGGTGCGGAGATCGGTGGGAGTGCTGTATGCACCGAATTGGTCAACCGCTTCGCAAGCGTTCTGAAGGGAAGCGATTGCTTCGAGATCCGCTTCGCCAGCATAAGGTCGCGGTGTAACAGTGGCGATCACAACAATTCCTCCTGAAAAAAGGCACAACAAAACCTTGCGGTGGTTGCCGCCTACGATGACTGGCGGGGGTAGCAGTACTGCGACTGCTACTCTGCCCGTAACGTATTGCCAAGCGATGGTTTAGGACATGGAATCGTCGCTTGGATCGAGTTGTTGGACAAGACCGGTCAGGCGCGACGGGCCGAAATCCTCACGCGTGATGTCCATCAGCATGCGGTCGTAGCGACGGCCCGCGAACAGTTCACCGCCACGAATACGCCCCGCCACTTTAAAACCGGCTTTGAGGTAGGCGTGGTGCGCCCGTACGTTGAATGCCACATGCCAGAGATAGATCGTGTGAAGATTCAGGAACGTGAAGCCGTAGTCGCAGATCAGGCGCACGGCCTCGGTGCCGTAGCCCTTACCCCAAGCGCTCTTCTCGCCAATGGCGATGCCTAGCTCGCACACACCGCGCTGATGCACGATATTCATCAGCGAGACGCTGCCGATCACCTGTTGGTTCTCACGCACGACGATCGCAAATGTTTTGTCGGGGCCACCGTGCGCCACGCGGTCGTACCACTCCTGCTCCTGCTCGATGGTGTACGATTGCCCCACTTGGCCCAGGTAGGTGGTGAGTTCGAGATCGCTGAACCACCGCGCATAGAGCGGCACATCTTCGCGGCGTACTAGGCTGAGAAAGATTCGATCCCCTGGCACAACTTCGGGTCGCCAGGTTGACTCGGCATGTGGCTGATCCATGGTTATCCCTCTAATGTGCTCTGCGGACGCTACGATGAGCGTGTTTACGACGTTCGGCACGTTTACGGTCAAGCGCTTCGCTGCCGCCGAAACGGTGCTCGCGGAATTCACGGTTATGATTGTTCGCTGGCCCGACTGCGCGTCGGGTCGGCGTTGCACTCAATTGCTCTTCCCAATCCTGCTGTTCATCCAACTCAGTGAGATCTTCGATGGTATGCAGCTTAATCGGAATGCGTGGCATACTTTTGCGCTTCCTTCTGAGGCGCAACAGTCGGGAACGCGCCTCTACTATGTCGATTGAAAACCACCAACAGCGAACGTGGACTGATCAGTGAATACTTCATCCGACATATGCCACCTCCTTGCGTTTCACTAACTGCCGAACATCGTCTCAGGCCGACATCGTGAGCGTTTTGCGCTACTCTCCCTCGCGCAACCGCACGTAGCTATCGTAGCGCTCGGGATTGATATGGCCTGCTTCGAGTGCGGCGCGTACACCACAATCTGGTTCGTGAATGTGTGTGCAGCCGCTGAAATAGCATTCATCGAGATAGGGTCGGAACTCGCGGAAGCACCAATCGAGTTCGTCGAGCGGAAACTTCCACAGGCCGATCTCGCGAATGCCGGGTGTATCGGCGACGTAGCCGCCTTTGGGCGAATCGATCGGGATCAACTCGGCGACGGTGGTGGTGTGGCGACCCTTGTTGACTGCGTCGCTCACATCACCAGTGGCGAGCTGCAAGCCGGGCTGCACAGCGTTGAGTAGGCTGCTCTTGCCCACGCCCGATTTGCCGGTCACCACGCTGATTTTGCCCGCCAACTGCTCGCGCAGTTCGGCGATGCCGATATGCTCCCGCGTGCTCGTATAGATCACCTTGTAGCCGATCTGCTCGTAGACGGCGAACAGCTCGCGCCCCCGTTCGAGCCCCACAAGATCGACCTTATTCGCCACGATCAACGTTTCGATTTGACTAGCCTCTGTCAGCACTAAGTAGCGATCAAGCATGCGCGGGTGAAACTCCGGGTTGGCGCAAGCGAACACCAACAACGCCTGATCGACGTTTGCTACGAGGACATCTTCCTTCCAGACACCTTTGGAACCTGCGGCCCGTCGTGCAAGCTTGCTTCGACGAGGTAGTACCGATTCGATCGCGCCATAACCTGGCGAAACCTGCTTGACTTCGACAATGTCTCCGATCACCGCGATATCACTCGATTGCCGCTCCTTCTTGAGGCGGCCCCGCAACGAACATTCCAAAATGCCTTGTTCGGTCTGAACCCAGAAGAATCCACTTTGTGCCCGGAGGATAGTACCTTGCAACGTTATGCTCCTTGTATGCTGCCACTCTCGATGAGCTTACTCTTCGACTTCGAAATCGTCGTCGAGGCTCTTGCCGGTAAGCGTGAGAAACACATCTTCCATCGTCGTGCTGCCGTTGCGCCCGATTTGCGCGCCGATGGTCTGTTTGAGGCCGCTCGGTGTATCGAGCGCCACAATGCGACCATCGTGAATGATAGCAATGCGATCGCACAAGCGATCCGCCTCGTCCATATCGTGCGTGGTCAGGAACACGGTTGTATCGTGCTCGCGGCGCATCCGCAGGATAAAGCGCTGGACATCCTGCTTCGAGCGCGGGTCGAGGCCCGTGGTCGGCTCGTCGAGCAGCAACAGCACGGGTGCTGTGAGCAAACCACGCGCGATCGCCACCTTTTGCTGCATACCGCGCGACATATGCTCAAGCGGCTCGTATAGGCGCTTCTCGCTCAGCCCAAGCTTGCGCAGAATGAAGATCGCCTGCTGGCGTGCTGCAGCGGCTGGCAGATCGTAGAGCCGCGCCGCATACATCAAGTTCTCGAGCGCCGAAAGCTTTTTGAAGAACGATGCCTCAACGCTCACGCGGTTGATCATCCGGCGGACGATTCGCTCATTACGCTGTACATCGTACCCGAAAACGCGAATAGTGCCACTATCGGGGAGCAACAGTGTTGAGACCAGGCGGATCAGAGTCGATTTTCCAGAGCCATTCGCGCCCAGCAGCCCAAAGATCTCGCCCCGTCGCACGGTGATGTTCATATGATCGACGGCGAGAGTCGTGCGGGCTGCATTCTGGGCACCGAGCTTCCAAAACGGCTTCTTCTGCGAATCCTCCTTGCCGAACCGTTTTACTGCATCGACGATTTCGAGCGCAATCTCTCGCTCATCCGTAAGTGGAGATTGATGGTCTATCTCTTCGATGGAGGAATGCATTGTGATCACTGGTTTACCTTTCCCCTCTAAACAGGGCATCGAGCAGAGCATATCAATGCCCTGCTCGAATTAGTTAGCTTCAATCGATGATTGTTGGACCGATGTGAACATGGTTACTTCGGCGCGCCCGTAGCGCAGCAGACCCATGCTCAATTTAAGCAATACATGCCCGAGGCCGCGAGCTGTATACTGCAACATCGAAAGGCGAATCGGCATCCATTGTCGATTGATAGATGAGCGCTCGGCGCGTCGCAATTGGTCACGATACTGTTCGCGTGCCATCATCGCATTTATTTCGGAGTGGTACATTGTTGTGCTCCTTCAAACTCTTGCTAGTTCGATTGACAGACCGACTCGGTGGAGCATGGTTCACTATCGTACACGCGTACTTCGAGGTGTCGTGCCCCAAGGATATCGAATGCGAAATTGATCAAGCGCTCGATCAAGGAACTCTGATCATCAAGCATCGAAGCTGGTACTGCAGCGTAGTAATCGCTTTTTTCAGGTTGCTGTGTATGATTGAGCGAGCCATCAGGGTTTTGAATTATCACGGTGATACTCCTACATCCATCTGTTACTTCGTCCGTCGATAGACCCGCTGTGCAATCAAGAATCAGAAAGGCCGCGGGCTCCGGCGCTCCGCGGCTTTTCGAAAAACGAAAGCCGTGAGCGTTGCAGTTCTGTCGCCCACGGCCGTTAGCTCAGTATATGCTGAATGTCAGCTGAGGAGCCTTCGGAAAATGGGCGCAGTATGGCCACGATCGAAACCGCCGAGCGGTGCCAGGAGCACCGACGCGGTGAAGCCCGTGGTTTGGTTGAGCTTCATGGTCATGAAATCCATAACTACGTTCCACCTTTCTTCGAGAATTTCAGGGCGTAGACCCGCTTTGGGTTACATACGCTATTTCCTACGTGCTGTGCTAGCATAGCACGCGGCCCCTCACATTGTCAAGCAGGCATTCTTCAGACTTTTGGCGTATATTGTCGATGTTGTGCTTGTATGTGTATTTGGCGTTGCAATACCATTTGCGGCGGCATGCTTACGCATCCCGGCAATGCAATTCGATGCCGAGGCTCTTGGCGGAGAACCTCGGCATGCGTATAGGGATGCGGGCGCAGTGGCGCCTAGTTCTCGCTTGTCTCTGCGCCGAGTTGCCAGCTCGTTTCGATCTTCGGGGGGTTGACCAAGGTTTGGTACACTACGCAGTACTGCTCGGTCTTTTCGCGGAGAGCCGCCAACTGCTCGGCGGTGGCCTCCGGCGCGACGATCTCGAAGCGCGTGCGGATCTGCTCGAAGCCCACCGGCACGTCCTTGCGGATGCCGAGCGTGCCCGCGAGGTCCATATCGCCATCGACAATCACCTCGATGCGCTCGAATGGAATGCCCATTGCGGTGGCGACCATCTGGCAGGTGATTTGTGCGCAGGCGGCCAACGCGCCCAACAGCAGGTCGCCCGAGCAAGCCCCGGTGCCCGCACCACCCACGCCGCTGTGCGCCTGCGCCGCGTAGATCGCTCGGCCCAAATCGACCGAACACGACATCGCATTGTCGGCCTGACTGCCACGGGCCGTGAGCGTGATCCGCGAGCTATTCGGATCGCTGCGGTATTTATCTTTCAGCGGCTTTTGGATCGCACGCAGTTCCATAGATCCCCTCCTGTAATGCTGGTGAATGCAATGCGTGGATTGTACGTCTTCTTGCTTTGTTGGTCAACAAAGTTATGTTTGATGGTTACGACTTTCGATGCTTGACATATGATGATTGCATGTGCTACAGTGACCGCCAGTTGAATACAACGACACTGAAGGTGAAGAAGTAGACGCCTCACCGAGCATCCAGCGAGTCGAGGAGAGTGCAAGCTCGACAGCCGGTACGCGCCGAAAGCCCCACCTGAGTCGCCGCCGAGGCTGCAGTGCAGATAAGGCAGGCCGGTTGAGTCCCCCGTGATCGGGACGCGCCCTCTCCCGCCAATGTGCGGGCGGCGGTGGCAGAGTGGGCGCTATGGCGCCAACCGAGGTGGTACCGCGGAATCTTCCGTCCTTGAGCAGTTGCTCAAGGGCGTTTTTGTTTTTCTGATGCTACATGTGATTGAGGAGGGTTGTAATGGATGCCAAAACCTTGCGTCAGCGATATCTCGATTTCTTTCGTGAGCATGGCCACGCCGTGATCGGCGGCGCGCCATTGATCCCCGAGCACGACCCTAGCGTGCTGTTCACGACCGCGGGCATGCACCCGTTGGTGCCGTTCCTGTTGGGCGAGGCGCACCCGGCGGGGCGGCGTTTAGCGAACGCTCAGAAGTGCCTGCGCACCAACGATATCCTGGAGGTCGGTGACGATGTGCATATGACGTTCTTCGAGATGCTGGGCAACTGGTCGCTGGGCGATTATTGGAAGCCCGAGGCGTTGCGGCTCAACTACACGCTGCTGACGGAGCGGCTGGGCCTGGAGCCGGAGCGCCTGCACGTGACGTGTTTTGTGGGCGATCCGCATGCCCCGCGCGATGAGGAGGCGGCGGCGATCTGGCGCGAGCTTGGTATTCCAGCGCACCGTATCACGTTTTTGCCGAAGGACGACAATTGGTGGGGGCCTGCGGGGGCGACCGGGCCATGTGGCCCCGATAGCGAGGTGTTCTACGATACGCAGCCTAATGGCCCGCCGGGCGAGAATCCCAGTACCAACCCGCAGCGCTTCTGGGAGGTCTGCAACAACGTGTTTATGCAGTACGATCTGCAGGGCGATGGCCGTTATCTGCCGTTGCGGCAGCACAATATCGATGTGGGCTTGGGCTTGGAGCGGGCGCTGGCGCTGCTGCAACGAGTCGATTCGCCCTACGAGACGGAGTTGTTTCTGCCATTGCTGCGCCCGGTGTGCGAGTGGGCGCGCGATCCGCAGCCGTTCGCGCTGCGTGTGATCGCTGACCACACGCGGGCGGCGATGATGCTGCTGGCGGAGGGCGTGCGGCCCGGCAATGTCGATCAGCCCTACGTGGTGCGGCGGTTGATCCGGCGCGCGGTGCGTTACGGCCACACCATCGGCATCAACGGGCCGTTCTTGGCGCGCTTGGCCGAGCAGAGCATCCCCCAGTTGGCAGACTTGTATCCCGAACTGCTGCCGCAGCGCGAGGCGATCTGCGCGGCGCTCGACGATGAGGAGCAGCGTTTTGGCCGCACGTTGCGGCGCGGTGAGACGGAGTTCAGCAAGGCGATGACGGGCATTGCGGCGGGCGGGGTGTTGCCGGGCGAGGTGGTCTTCCGCTTGTACGACACGTATGGCTTCCCGGCGGAGTTGACGCAGGAGTTAGCGCAACAGCAGGGCGTGCAGGCCGACATGGCGGGTTTCGAGGCGGCGTTTGCGGAGCATCAGCGCCAATCGCGCGAGGGTGCGGCGGGGCGCTTCCGGGGCGGTTTGGCCGAGCGCAACCCCGCCACGACGCGCTTGCATACGGCGACGCATCTGTTGCACGCGGCGCTGCGCCAAGTGCTCGGCCCGCACGTCGAGCAGCGCGGCAGCAATATCACCACCGAGCGCTTGCGCTTCGACTTTTCGCACGGCGAGCGCCTGAGTGAGGCGCAGTTGGCCGAGGTGACGGCGCTAGTGAACAAGCAGATCGCTGATGATACGGCGGTGTCGTGGAGCGAGATGTCGCTGGAGGAGGCGCGACAACTTGGGGCGATCGGTCTGTTCGAGCAGCGCTACGGCGAGCAGGTGAAGGTGTATCGCATCGGCTCGTTCAGCATCGAGGTGTGCGGTGGGCCGCATGTGGAGCATTGCGGCGAGTTGGGGCGCTTCCATATCGTGAAGGAGCAGGCGGTGGGCGCTGGCGTGCGACGCATTCGGGCGGTGCTGGTCGATGCGTGAGGACAAGTTGTGGATGCCGCGCTCTGTCCATCCTAGTGCGCGTCAGCGTTTGTGGATGTGGTGGGGTAGCCGAAGCGACTGGCCTTGAGGCAGCGGTTGCGCTTCTTCTACCCCACATTACTGCGCGAGAAGGAGGTGGATTTGCGGTTTGAGCCTACGTGCCGGGGAGGCGTCCGGTTTCGAGGGAGCGCAGCGCTGCGCCGCATAGGAACAGACAGACGAGCGCATAGACGAGTTGTTCGGTGCGGCCATCGCGCCCGCGCATGTAGGTGTAGGTGCCCGGCAGCGTGAGCACGGCGATCAGGCCGTAGAGCACGTGGATGCTGTGGCGCGGGGCCATGAATCCGCCGATCCAGAGCGCGACGCCGATCAGCGATTGTGCGAGCATCAGGAGTTCGCCGATAACGAGCGCGCCGAAGTAGTGATCCGAGACGCTCTGGCCGCGCAGGTAGTTGAACAGCCCCCAAAGGGTCATCGCGCCGAAGAACAGCAGGATGGTGAACAGCAGGCGCGCGTGCATCATCAGCAACCAACTCATACGACCCCCTGATACAAATTACAGATGTCGTTAAGCGGGCATTCGAAGCATTTTGGCCGTTGTGCGTGGCAGATGCGCTTGCCATGCTGGATCATGTTGATGTGGAAGGCGTAGATGGCTTTGGCTGGCAGGGCGGCTTCGAGTTGACTATGGGCGGCATCCGCGCTGACTTTCGGGCCGATTAGGCCGAGCCGTTTGGCGATGCGATAGACATGCGTATCGACGGGCAGCGCTGGCTTGCCCAAGGCGAACAGCAGCACGCAGGCCGCCGTTTTCGGGCCGATGCCCTTGAGCGAGGTGAGCCAGGCCCGCGCTTCGTCGAGCGGCATATCGTCGAGAAAGTCGAGGCTGAGCGCGCCGTGGCGTTCGAGGATGCTGTGGAGCGTGTTCTGGATGCGGGGCGCTTTGATATTGCCCAGCCCTGCCGGTTTGATCACTTCGTACAACTCGGCGGTCGGCGCATCGAGCACGGCTTCCCAGGTGGGGTAGGTGGCTCGCAGTCGCTCGAAGGTGCGCCCGCTGTTGATGTCCGAGGTGTTCTGCGAGAGGATCGTCAGGATCAACTCGTCGAGTGGCGTGCGGCTCGGTCTGAGCCGACGGGGACCGTAGACGGCGATGAGGCGTTGGTGGACGGCCAGGGTTTTTTCGATATCGGCGCTGCCAGAGCTTGCTGCCATAGTGGTTTGATGTTCACAAAGCCTTGCTAGAAGAAGGGCGCATCGCGGTGAAGCGTGCGCCCTAGTATACCGCAGTTTGCAGATGCGCTTGGCGTTAGGGGCCAGCCTCGCCCCGCGCGATCACTTCTATTTCACCGATACCTGCGACTTTGGCTCCGTAGAAGGTGCCGCTCACATTGTGCAACTCCACGCGCACAACGCGGGCCTTCACATCGTTGAAGGCGACTTCGGTGCCAACCAGGGTGAGCGCTCCAGCGGTTTTGCTGGTGATCTCTTGGGTGGCGTTGGCGTCGCTGTAGAGCCGCACGGTCGCACTGCCGACTGTGATGCTGGAGTTGGCCTCGCCACCCGGGCGGATGCTGTAGAGCCGCACGGTGCGCACGCTGACGGGCACGGGGAAGGTGAGTTGCACCCACTGACCGTTCGCGCTTTGGTTCGGGTCGCTGGTCCACGAGCGCCAGATCTCGCCTTTCATCACTTTGCGGTCGTTGACGCCGCCATTGTATTTCGGGTCGCGGGTGGACGAGACGGTGACGCGGGCGCCGGGCGCGAGGTTGGTCCATTCGGCGTCGGCGGGGTTGGCGGGCACGGGTATCATCGTGTGGCCGGCGTGGCAGCCGAGGCAGCGCACGGTGGTACCGGGCCGACCGAAGTTCAAGCCTGCGACGTGCGCCGCGCCCCTCTGATCGTGCTGGCCCGTGAGCGGCACGCTGCCATCGCTGCTGCGCAGTTGCTCGAATAGCGGCAGGTTGGCGGGCGCGTTCGTGTCGCGCACCGCGCCGTTGGGTGCCACGGGTAGCGTGCCAAGCAAGATCGGCCAATCGCGGTTGGGGAACGAGCCGGGACTGGTGCGCTGATGGTCGAGATAGAAGCGGATGCTGCTGGCCGAGCCGACCGGCGGCGCGCTGACGATGTCGCTATCGACGGGGGCGTTGGCGTAGACGTTGAGCGCATCGAACACGAAGGTACCGTCTTTGTTGTACGGCCCGGCTTCGGTGGGCGGCAGTTGGCTCGGCGTCTGCGTCACGCGGTCGGGGATGATCGGCGGCAGCGGGCGTTCTCGGATCAGCCGAGCGCGCAGTTCGGTGGTGCCGGGGTTATCGTACAGTTTGACGCGGTTATTGCCGTTCATGTCGGCCATGTAGATGCCGTAATCTTGCTTGATGTCGGCGGCCCAGGAGAAGATGATCTTGCCGTTCGGCAGCACATCGGGGTCGGTGACGTAGTTGCCCTTGTAGATACCGAACGATGTTGGATTCGATGGATTGACATAATTCGTGCTCAGTTCGGTGATGCCGAACAACGGCTTGTAGAGGCCGGGGCCGCGTGTGTAGAGCCGTAAACCGCCGAATCCGCCCGCCTCGGTCATGTTGAACATCGGGTAGAAGTTGGCGATCAGTTGACCGTTGGGCGTGAACGCGCCGCCGTAGATGTGGTTGTTCGATTCGTTGAGGCTGGTGCCCGACCACATGGCGAGTTCGGTGCCATCGGGGTTGATGGTGGCGGCCTGCCAGGCGTTGCGCCACAGCAGATCGCGGTTGGCGTTACTGCCGTCGATCTGGCGGTCGCGGTTGGCGCTCAGGCCGTCCTTCTGGATGTAGCCGCCGTTCGGATCGGGGACGGTGGAGAGATCGTTGAGCGCGAAGCGGTGGTTGCGCCACCAGCGCGCATAGACGATCTTGCCTGTTATCGGATCGACCAGGGGGCGATCCGCGCCGTTGCGCTCAGCGGTGATGCGGTGCAGTTGGCTGCCATCGGCCTTGACCACGTAGAGGTTGGAGGTGCGCACGCCGCTGTATTGGGCGAACGAGGGCCAACGCGTGGAGCTAAAGACGATGCGGCCATCGGGCAACCAGACCGGATCGGTATCATCGTAGGGCATGAGGGCGTCGGCGGCCTCGCCGAACTGCGACATATTGAGGTTCTGGTCGGTGCGGGTGACTTGGCGCAAGCCAGTGCCATCGACGTTGATGGTGTAGATGCGCCACGCGCCAGGGTTGGTGTTGGGGCCGCGCGAATAGTTGCCTGCGGGCAATCCGGCGAACACGATCTTCTTTGCGTCGTAGGAGACGTCGGGCGCGTTCACGTCGATCAGGTTGAGCGAGGCGGCGGTGGGTTTGCTGCCATCGATCAGCACGCGCACCTTGCCGTCGGGCTCCAGCACGAGCAACTTGCCGGGCGAGGCGACGCGGAAGCGGCTGTGCGGCCCGACGCCGGGCAGATCGTTCGGCACGTCCCAGTAGATGCTACCGTTCGGCGGGATTTGACGGGAAACAAAAACAATTGCGTAACCGTCGGTGAGGTGGGCGGTGCGAACGTACGGCAGGTAACTTGTGCCTGTGGCGACACTGACACTTTGCGAGTTGCTTGGGATGGTGGAGTTACCGGCGAGTACAATGAGGAGAGTACAGAACAAACCAAGAAAAATGCGTTTTGGTGTTGAAATATGCATGGGGTTGTCCTTTCATAATTGCTGATTATTTGGACGCCCTTGTCTCAACAACACGAGCTACTATAGCAGAAATGATGTGCCATGTTAATGAAATAAGCATATCAATTTGAGGTTATTATTTCTTGAGCGATTTTACCTTTCATCGTGCCGGATAACGTATTGTTGGGGTTGTTTAGGTCTAACGTTGGGTTTTTAACCATTACGACGAATTGTAGTTTTTTACCTGAAGGCAATAGCGCATACGCTTGAGAGGTTATGTACAAAATCTACGTTAACGTGTATTAGTATGCCCTTTTCTGTTTCTTCCCCGAAACTGGACCACTCAGAACAGTTTGAGTTTTGCCCTCCATCCAAAGGCTGATTGACACTTTGAACATGCCCCCATACAATCAGGGCAGTCTTTGACCGTTGAGCAGGCCCCTATGTTGACGAATTCACTGTCAATTCGCGCTATCAACCAACAGCAATCTCAAGATTCCTCTTGAGATCTGGCTTGCTGTTGCTTGTAGAGCGTTGAATATCCGCCAGATCAGTCGATCTGGCGGGTTTTGTTTATGGTGTCTTGTGAGGAGGAGCCCCAGGTGGATGTTGCGTTGTTTGTACGGGGAGTGGTGATCGGGGTGTCGATCGCTGCTCCGGTCGGGCCGATCGGCGTCCTGATCATTCGACGGACGCTGGCGGAAGGGCGCTTGGCGGGCTTTGTCACGGGCTTAGGTGCGGCCACCGCCGATGGCTTCTACGGTGCCGTGGCGGGCTTCGGCCTAACGATGATCTCGGCCTTGTTGGTGGGACAGCAGTTTTGGTTCCGTTTGGTGGGTGGTCTGTTCTTGTGTTACCTGGGCCTGCGCGTGCTGCTCGCTCAACCCGCTGAGGAAGCTGCGGACGCTCCTGCGCCAAACCTGTGGACCGCCTACGCCTCGACCTTCCTCTTGACGTTGGCGAACCCAATGACGATTATCTCGTTCGCGGCGGTGATGGCTGGTGTTGGCGTTGGCTCTGCTGGAGAAACCGGCGATTATGGCGCTGCTGCCCTGTTCGTTGGCGGTGTATTTATCGGTTCGGCCCTGTGGTGGCTGTTGATCAGCTTTGGGCTCGATATGCTGCGGATGCGTGTCTCGCGATCGCTGATGCTGTGGATCAACCGTATCTCGGGGATTGTTCTCCTTGGATTTGGTGGCGTTGCGCTTTTAAGTCTGCTATCATAGTAGTATCGGTCGATCGAATCTGTGGTATGCTCTAAATGATCCGCATATTCCAACTTGATTAGGCAGCCAGGTCCGCTGCTGCCCTGTCCATGAAAGACCGTTCTATGAGCTTCTTCGACATAGTGTCGCGAGTTCGATCGTCGATTCCTCATAAGACATCGACGGTTGGCCAAACACAACGTTCGTTTGCCCTTATTGCCGATTCAGAAGAGGCAATTAGGGCGTTGGTTGGGCGTGTCGTCAGAGAGTTCGAGCTTCAACCCTTGTTCGCCGAGAGTGAGGAGCAGATCGCTTCCCTGACAGCGCAATATCGCGATCATATTGCTTGCGTGTTGCTTGGCGATGTGTTGCCTGCAATGAACATCATTGGAGCCGCCAACTTTGTTCGCCAAGTTGCCCCAGAACTGCCTCAGATTGCGATGAGCGGCCTGTTGCCAGTTCCCACCACGAACCAACTGCCGCTAAAGTTGTTCGCATTCTTGCCCAAACCGTTCAGTTTGAAGGAATTGCGGCGCGTGCTCCAGGCTGTGCAAAAACATTTACCCAATATTGTCAGACAAACCGATTAGTTTGGTTGCTGCGGACTGTTGACATGAGGCTGGTAGCTTTGCCACGTGTACAAACGCCAGCCTCCTTCTTTGCGTTCAAATGTGGCTTGATACAGCGCACGCTCTGGCTGAACCTCATCGGCAAGACCTCGCCGCTCCACCTGAATCACCGCCTCGGCGGAATCCCCGGAGATCGCGATCTGCATCGGCGTGAAGCGCAACTCGGCCAGCAGTTCCTCGGTTGTGGCGGGCAACTGCGCGGCGAGTTCGGGCTGCGCCAATGTTGCCGCAAGCGCCGCCTCATCGCCGAGCCGAAGCGCACGCGCTTGCGCCTCGATCTGCGAGATGAGTGCTTGGTAGTCGCGTGCGAGTGGCAGCGTGGCCGCGCCATCCTCCGCAAGACTGGCCTCGATCGCATCGAGCAGCGCAGCCGCCCGATCGAGTTCGCCCTGTCGTAGTGCGGGCTGCACCGCGCCGAGCATCGTTTCGAGCAGAACCGCCCGTGGCCCGCTCGCCGTCTGCAGGAACAGCCGCTTGCTCGCCTCGTCCCAACGCTGCGGAGGCGGCGGCAACTCGCGGGCCGCAGGGTCGAACATTTCTTGATAGCTGCGCATCGTATCGAAGAAGCGCACGGTCAATTCCCAGGCCTGGCGCTGCTCATCAGTCGGCTGAATCATTGCAAGCTCAGCGAGCCAATCCTGTTCGAGCTGTTCTAACGTGCGGCCCGTTGGTTCGATCACCTGCTGACGGTCGCGCTCACAGAAGGTTGCGACATCAACGTCGTGCCCGCCCCGTTGTGGACGCTGCGCGGCGTAGATCTCCCGAAACGTCTCCAAGCCGTACCTGCGAATCAGGAAGCCGGTGAACGACGCGCCCTCTTGGTAGGCGACCTCGTGCTGCGCGGCATAGAAGTCGTAGCGCAACTCGCACAGCGGCACGTAGCGCTCGCTCTGCGCCAACGCCGCCGCCCACGCATCGATCGGCACGATGCCGTAGTGCCCGCCCGCCGCGTACACCGCCACACCCTCGCCAAGCAGCCCGCCCACCTCGCGATCCTGTGGCAGCAGCGCCGCGCCCAACGCGTGCGTCAACTCGTGCACCAAATACGACCACAACTCCACGCCGATGTAGTTGCGATCCAAATAGTTGATCAGCAACTGGCCGTTGTTGTAGGCCACGCCGCCCTGCCAAAACACGCGCGGCAACAGATAGACGGAGATGCTGATCGGCTCGGTGGTGCTGATGACACGGCTCGCCTGCGCGAAACTCTCCTCGGCCACCACGGCGATCCGGTCGAGATCGCGGGCTGCCGCGCTGTTCGGCACCGCGAACAGCCGCATGTGCGGTGTAGCCCGCTCCTCCCACTCCAACGGCGTAGGCAATGCCGTGGGGAGCGGCTGCTGCAACGCCACCAACGCCTCCGGCAGCACCACGCTCCCCGCTTGGCGGTACGTCTCGCCCCGCGTATCGCGCACCGCCCACCAGAAATCTAGGCGCGTGCTCGTCGCATCGCCAACGAACCACGCATCCTCGGTCGGTGTGATCGTGACAGTCGCGCTGATCTCCCGCGCGCCGCCGAGCGCGATGCTGCGCGGCGTGTAGCCATCGGCGGCATCGAACCACAGCAGCGCCTCGTCGGCACCGCTGGGCACATCGCCGCTCAGCGAGAACGTGATGGTAATGGGGCTAGCGTTCGCCGAGACGCTCAGCGTTGGGCTTGGGGTGGGCGTGACAGTGGGAGTTGCGGTTGGGGCAGGTGAAGCGGTGGGAGTAGGCGGCGCAAGCGTCGCAGTGGGTTGAGGGAGGGCGGTGGCGGTTTGGGGTGACGTCGGCGCGAACGCGGCGCGAGGGCGCATCGCGAACAGCACCAGGATCAGCGCCACCCCACAACTTACCGATATCAGCAGGATTTTCGCCCACGACAGCCGCACGGCGCATCATTTCTGCTAGGGTGCCGGGCTTGGTTCCGAGAGTAACGTTCCCGAGGCCCAGCCCTCCGTGTCGGCGGCAACCCCTTCGCCGCCGCGATTCGCTGCGGGTTGCGTGACACGAATACGGAACCACGTACCGCCACCCACGTGCTGCTCCTGCAAGAACGTAATCGTATCGCCGGGCCAGATCAACCCAATCACCTGACCGTTCGGCGCCTCTTGCCGCAGATTACCGCCATTGATGACCGTGCCCACGCCCAAGATCGGCTCGGGTGTTGGCAGTGCAGCGATAGCCGTCGCCGTGCTCGCCGCGATCTGCGTCGCCGTCGCCTGTGCTCTCGCCTCGGCGGTCTGGGTCGCAATCGCTATAATCGTCGGCGCAACCGCGGTGTTAGTAGCATTGATCGCCGCGATCTGGGTATTCCGATAGATTAAGCCGAACAGCACGCCACCGCCGATCAACAACAGGAAGACAAGCGTAATCAACACATTGACGAATGCCCGTAATGGCCCGCCACGGCGGGGCGCATTCGGCGCAAACAACTCATCCCAATCGCTAGGACGGATTTTAGCTGGCACGTGTCCTCCGCAAACGTAATTGCAAAACGAAGGGTGAATGCTGCGCAAACGATGTGACGAAGCGCGTTACTGCATCCTCAATTGTAAAAACAACGAGCATACTCTAAAAGTATAGCACTGCTGATCATACGATGTAAAGAGAAATACAGCGATGATACGATGCTCGATGGTTGCTACAAAACCTTTTTCAGCCAAAAAGACAAGCTACAGTTGAGAAAACTCCTACATCCCGCCCAACGATTGGTTCAAGTCCCTCATCTCTTGAAGATGCAAACACCTCAAGCGTGTATGACCGTAGCGCAATGCTTACTACATCCGCGTCTGCTGTTGCCGATACACCTGATACTCAGTCACAACCAACTGCAAAAACCGATCGATCTCGCCACCCTGCGGCACCCCGAGCCGAGCTTGAAGCCCGCTCGCAAGCTGACTGCCCAAACGCAGCCGTGCCTCACTCCCAAGCTCGTTACGGCGGCTCAAAAACTCCTGAATCAATTGATAATCGCGATCGTTCAGCACATGGATATTCTCAAGAGTCAGCTTCACCTCACCGCGCCCATCAACACCCACACCCGCGACGCTCGCTGAAGCCGAACTGGTCGGCGGCACCGCCGCAAACGCAGGCTTCGTCAAACTCTCAAGCGTGACAGTACTGCCCTCCTTGATCACCAGCGTGCCAGCCGCCAGATCGCCCAGCCGCCGCGCTCGTCGATCAATGAACATCGTAATCACGCCGATGCCGTAAAACGAGGGCAAGAAATCGATCGCACGGATCAAATTGCGGATCGCCGAACTCGCGAACGTGATCGGACGCCCGCCCTCGCGCACAACGCGCAAACCCAAAACACGCTTGCCCAGGCTCTGGCCGTTCCAAATCATCTCAAAAATAATATAGTAACCCCAGAGGAAGCAAAAACTCAGGAAGGTAGCGATCGCCGCGAGCTGGGAATCGATCAAATCGAGGTTTAACCTATTCGAAAGAAAGAATTGAAACACGCTCCAGATAGCGATTTGAAGCACAATAATCACAAACGAGTCAATAATCGCCGCCAAAAATCGCGAACCAATCCCTGCGATCGTATAAGCAAACTCGATATTTTCAGGAGTATCGATGGTATAACGCTCTTCCATATCCTCCGCACGCCGATGCTCGCGCACCGGGCAACTTGTGCTCCTTCCTAATGCAACAACGTATCGATACCCTAAGCGCGCTCGGCATCGTCGGGCGGAACTGCGCGCCCTTGACGAACGGCATCGCCGAGGTGAGCCATATCATTCACCACATCAATCGACCACTCGCCCTGCTCACAGCGAATTACGGAGATCGAGGTGTTACCGATATGTAATGGACGAGGCAGCGGGTCCAACTTATCGCGGGCAGCGTGCAGCAACAGCGCGCGGATGCTGCCACCATGGCTCACCAGGATCACACGCCCCTGAGGCCACTCCTCGTGCAACTGCTCAACCACCGCCACCATTCGGTCGTACAAATCCGCAAAACGTTCGCCAGTTCGGCCACGGCGCACATCCTCACCCGACTCCATCCGAGCGTACAGGTCAGCATCGCGGGCCATCACCTCAGCATGGATTAAACCACTCCACCCGCCCACATCGATCTCGCGCAGCGCCGGTAGACGCTTCGGCTCAAGCTGCAGCGCCGCGCCGATCGCGCTCGCAGTCTCCCACGCACGCTGCAAATCGCTGCTATAAATCACATCGAAGCGGGTGCCTTCATTGCGGAAGCGTTGGGCAACCAATTGCGCTTGGGCGTAGCCAGCCTCATTCAACGCGATATCGGTATGCCCCTGCCAACGCCCTTGAATGTTCCAAGCCGTCTCGCCGTGGCGAACGAGGTAGAAGATAGTCATGCCACTCCCTTGTAATCTCTCTGCCTTTGAGTATAGCATCTCAACGCGGTAGAAACAAGAGAAAACGCCCCTGTATTCGCACAGAACTAGCCACAATGAGCAGAGATTTGCCTTATGGCAGAGCCTATCGTCATCATCGACGAAGATGTAGCATATGTTGAGAAAAGATCGTGTCGTCAACTCAAATGCCCGTCGCTACGGGGAACAACGTCGTGCACAACGTGTGCGCGCTCGGGCAGATATGGCGCTACGCGCCACAACGCGCGCACGTTACGCGCTGCTCCGCAGCGCATGGCTGCGCCGCCTTCACGCCTTGGCGATGACAAGGTGACGCGCCAGACAAGGTGACAAGGTGAATCGGCTAAATACCGCGTTATATTCAACGAAAAGCATTGTCATCTCGAACGGTCGAAGCCCTGAGCGAAGCGAATGGGGAGAGATCTCAAAGTCCAATACAATGTAGTGCAATGAGATTCCTCACTTCGCCTAACGGCTCGTTCGGAATGACAATGAGAACTGTCAAGCACGTATAAGACAATGTTCTGACAGGGAGACTTGGTAAGCAAATTACGCAGACCACACTGCCAATCGCCGCCGAGCGTGTACCCCACCCGCACCAGCGCGACGTACGACAAGGCATAACCACGGGCGAATCAAACGAGGTGGCCTTCCACTTTGGGGGCCAGGGGCGATAATCCCCTGGTCGGGGTTTCCAAAGGGCCGCGACCGACCCTTTGGGCCTGCGCAGCAGCGTACGATCTCGTGGGAACGTGCATGTTCGCGTATAGCGCATCCGACGTTCTCGCGAGATCATTCACAACCTACACCCACACCCGCCGAATGGCGTACTCAACGCCACCGCAGGCGAAATATTATCCCCGCAGCACCGCCCGAATCCCCAAAAACAGCGGGATCTCCTCATCCGAAAGCTGCTCGGCATGCGTCCGCTGGCCTTTGCCTTGCCGCACAAACGTTGGGATCTCGCGGATCTGCTCGATCAACAACCCCTGTTCACTTAAACCATTCACATACATCTCCAGCGGACGGTGATAACTGCGCGTCGCACCCCGATCACCATACCGCTTCATCGGCGGCATCAGCGGCGTCAAATACCGATCCACCCGCCGGAAGCGCAACCGCCGATTGGCATCCCACCCCCAACCGCTCTGGCGCGGCACCCGAAAGCACGGATGCGTCATCAGTAACACCAGCCTCCCGCCCGAACGCAACGCCCACGCTGCCGAGCGCAACGCTGCATCGAGCGGATCGATATCCTGAATACTCAACATAAACACCACACCATCGAAACTGTGTGGGCGCAACTGCGGTATCCCCTCCAACCGCGTCGCATCGCCCAACAGAAACGTGCCATGCGCGCCGTGGTGCCGCCGCGCAAACGCCAGCATCCGTGGGCTCGCATCCACGCCCGTGTAGTGCGCCCCCGCCCGCGCGATCTGCGGCGCAAGCACGCCAGGGCCAGCACCCACATCAAGAATCTGCTCATGGGCCGTAGGCGCCAACAGATCGAGCACCGCAGGGATCGCTAACTTACGGTGGTGATCGCTGCCCTTCTCGCCAACCCATCCGACATACCAATCGGCCACCGGGTCCCAGCTTGTTGATGTATGTGAACGCTTTGAACGCTTGATAGTCACGACAATGCCTCCTCGGCAGAGAACGGTGGCAGGAACGCCACCCAACAACACCCCCAATACGAACCCCCGAACGACCCGCACCTCGCGTGCGGCTGTGACCAAAATCAGTCATCGTGTTCTCCTCAAACGAAAAACAAAAGCCATGGCATATGCACCTGCATACGCCATGGCCAACAAAAAACCATGAGCGATCGCGATGATCACCCATGGTCGAGAGACTATATTGAGCTAAGCTCCAGCGGGTTTACCATCGCAGCAGGTGCTTATGCCGGAACAAGCGCAAGCGCCCACCGAACATGCACATCACAACTGCGATATTCGTAACACCCACAGTAACACCTACAACTAACGTGTGAACTATCGGTACAGTAGCATAGATCAAGAACGACACCATCGGTCAAAAGGCCGATCAGCATCTACTTGAGTTCATCCAAGCGAACACAAGAATCTAAACAAATCTGTGCAATCTGTGGATGAACAAATCCTACCGCCGCCGGAAGCGCCCCACGATGCCCTTCACACGGGCCAGTGTGCTCTGCAACTCCTCCAACCTCAACACCGAGGCCAGCGCCATGTAGGCCATCATCGCCACGCCCGACGCCACCGCCAGCCAGGCCACCAACGGCACAAAATCGCTGGTCCACGAATACGTGGTATCGCCAGCCTGCAAACTCGGCAGCCACTCTACTGAGACCTCCTGCAAGCCGAACAGCACCACCGCCACCAGCACCGTGCCCAGCAGCATCACCCCCACCGAGCGCCAGAACGACACATTCAGCCCGCCCAAGCGTGGTCGCAAGTACGCCAGCAACAGCAGCATCTCAAGCGTATTGGCGATGCTGAAGCCCAATGCCAACCCGCGCAGCCCCGCGCCCACACGCAGCGCCGTCCAGCCCAGCCCGATATTCAGCGCCACCGTCACAATACCGATCTTCACGGGCGTGCGGGTGTCCTGCATTGCGTAAAAGCAACGCACCAGGATCTCGGCAGCCGCAAAGGCCGCCAAGCCCACCGCGTAACTCGTCAGCGCCTCGCTTGTCATCATGCTCGAATCCGCATTGAACTGACCGCGCTCGAACAACACCCGCACAATCGGTAGACTCAACACGCCCAAGATCGCCGAGGCGGGCAGCGCCACGAACAACACTTGACGCACCGCCCCCAACACTGTTGTCTGCAACCCAGCCGTATCGCCAGCCGCGTACAGCCGCGCCAACTGCGGGAAGATCACCGTCCCCAGACTCAGCGCGATCAGACCATGCGGCAGCATCATCAACTGCAACGCCGAAGCGTTCGCCGTCACCGCGCCATCGCCCAACTGCGACGCGAAGCTCGCCGTCGCCACTAGGCCGATCTGCCAGGCCGACTGCCCGAACAGGCGCGGCCCCAACAGCCGCCCAACCTGCCCTAGCCCCGGCGTCCCGATCGCCAGCGAAGGAGCGTAGCGCCAGCCCACCTTCAGCAAGCCGGGCACCTGTATCAGCACAAACAGCAGCGCGCCCACGATCACGCCGCCGACCAAGCCATAGATGCCGAACCAGTGCGCTACTAGCGCCCCGCCGATAATCCCGAAATTGTACAGATTCGAGCCGACCGCAGGCAGCGTGAAACGGTCGAACGACTCGAGCGTCGCTTTGGCCAATCCACCCAATCCGAGCAGCGCAGGCTGGATCAGCAGCAACCGCAGGATAAACACCGTCAGGGCGCGCTTCTCCTCATCGAAGCCGCTGCCGACTGTCAGCGCCACCAACGGCTCCGCAAACAGCGCGATCAGCGAGCACGCCACCACCAAGCCGATCAACACCCAGTTCAACAACGTATTGGCGAGCCGCCACGCCTGATCCAGTTGCTGCTTGGTGAGGAACTCGCTGAACACCGGAATAAACGCCGATCCCAACGCGCCGCCCGCAACTACCAGGTAGATCAGATCGAGCACGCCGAACGACGCCCGAAACGCATCGATCTCGTATCCTGTGCCAAACTGGTGTAAAATGATGATGTCTCGAATCAGCCCCAACACGCGGCTGAGCAGATAGCCGCCAGCAACGATCAGTGTGTTCAGAAGCGCAGCGCGAGCCGGGCGCGCCGCAGCAGAAGAATTTGATGAAGAAGTCATTTGCGCAGTAGAGGGCTTTCTGCTATAATCACCCGTCGATATGCCTTTTGGTTTTTACACAACAAGTTTATCCATTATAAAAGAGGAGTGCCGCTTTGGCGAACACGAAGTCAGCTGAGAAACGAATCCGCTCGAACGAGCGCAAGCGCCTGCGCAACCAAATGTACCGCTCGCGTGTTAAGACTATGATCCGCAAAGCCGAGCAGCTGATCTTCAGTGGTCAGGACAGTGCTGAGGCCGTGCGCGCAGCTATTATCACGCTCGATAAAGCAGCAGTGAAGGGCATTATTCACAAGAACAATGCCGCTCGCCGCAAGTCGCGCCTGATGAAGAAGCTCAATAATTACGTGGCGCCTGTGGTTGCTGCTAAGCCAGCCCGCAAGTCGACCCGCGCCAAGGCGTAGGCCAGCACTTACACGCGAACCATGCAGAAAAGGCCGTTAATGCGGCCTTTTTTTGTTGCCATACACCCTCCCGCCTCAGGATCAGCCAGCATAAAGGAGCAAGCGAATGGACGAACATTCCAAAGCACAGATCGGCACACGGGCAGTTTGGGCAGGCGACGATGCTGCATTAGCGTTTGATGCCACTCAAGTGCCCGTCGTTCACAGCGTTGCGTTCGGGTATCCCGACCTCGATACCTGGCTCGAGGTTGCGCAGGGCCATCGCCCGGGCCACATCTACTCGCGCAACACTAACCCCACCGTGCAGGCCTTCGAAGAAAAAGTACGCCTGCTCGAAGGCGCCGCCGCCGCCACGAGCTTCTCGACAGGCATGGCCGCCATCAGCAACACCCTGTTCACGCTGCTGGCTCCCGGCGACCGCGTCGTCTCGGTGAAGGACACCTACGGCGGCACGAACAAGCTCTTTCTGGAGTTCCTGCCCCGCATCGGCGTGGACGTGGCGCTCTGCGACACCGCCGACTACGACGCCATCGAGGCCGCCATCGCCGAGGGGTGCCGCGTGCTCTACCTCGAAACACCCACCAACCCCACGCTGAAAGTGCTCGATCTGGAGCGCCTCGCCGCAGCGGGCCACCGCGTCGGAGCTACCGTTGTCGTCGATAACACCTTCGCCACGCCGATCAACCAGTTGCCGCTCACGCTCGGCGCCGACCTCGTGCTGCACAGCGCCACCAAGTTCCTCGGCGGCCACGCCGACGCGCTCGGCGGCGTCGTCTGCGGCCCGCCCGACTTGATCGCGCAGATCTACCACTACCGCGAGATCACCGGCGCAACGCTCGACCCGATGGCCGCCTACCTGCTGCTACGCGGCATGAAAACCTTGCACCTGCGCATCCGCCAGCAGAACGAGAGCGCCCTCGCCATCGCACAATTCCTGCAGAGCCACCCAGCCGTTGAGCGAGTCTTTTACCCGGGCCTGCCCACGCACCAGCACCACGATGTCGCACAACGGCAGATGCGCGGTTACGGCGGCGTGCTCAGCTTCATGCTGCGGGGCGGCTTCGAGGCCGTGCGCCAATTCCTGCCGCAGTTGCGCTACGCCCATCGCGCCGCCAACCTTGGCGCAGTCGAGACCGTTGTTGGCCCGCCTGCCACCACCAGCCACGTCGAATCCAGCCCCGCCGAACGCGAGGCGATGGGCATCCCCGAAGGGCTGATCCGCTATTCAGTGGGTATTGAGGAGACTGTAGACCTGCTAAACGACTTGACGAACGCGCTCAACAGCGTGATCTAGGGGATTAGCGGCAGAGCTCGGCCACCAACATCTCCAGGCCGGCCTCTGCCTCGATGCGACCCGTCTTGGTGGCCTGGTCGAGTTCGAGCATACGGTCGTGCAACAGCACCAACTCGGCATCCGAAAACCCACGGGCCTGATCGATCGCCTTGCGCACCACAAACGGGCGCTGGCCCAATTGCGCGGCGATCTCATCGGGCTTGAGGCGCTGGGTCATTAGGTCCTTCACGCCCAACAAAATGCGCACCTGTCGGGCGATCATAAACAGAATGTACGTGGCGGCTTGGCCATCGGAGAACAAGCGCTTAAGGCTTTGTAATGCCGCATCGCGCCGCCGCGTACTCAATTCATCGATAAACGCGAACAAGTTCTGCTCCTGCCCGTCCTGCACCATCAGCTCCACCTCGCTGGAACTGATGCGCCCGCCACGGCCTACGTAGCTCGCCAACTTGCTCAACTCGTTCACCAACATGCGGCTATCGTTGCCCACATAGCCAACCAGCCGCTGCGCCGCCTGCGGGTCGAGCCGCACATCGAGTTGTTCGGCCCGCTCGGTCAACCAACGCAGCAGCTCGGACCCCTCGCGGGGCAGGAACTCGCGCACCTCGCCGATCTTCTTGATATGCGTGAACAGGGCGTTGCGCTTATCGAAATCCTCGTTCTCGACAAACACCAAGTCGCAGGTCGCAGGCACCCGATCCAGGTATGCCCGCATCTCATCGCGTTCCTTGCCAGCCTTCTGGTGCTTGAGCAGATCCGAGACGATCACCAAACGACGATCGACCAGGAACGGAAACGCCTCGCATGCCGCGATCAGTGCGTCCAACTTCAGTTTTCGACCCTCCAACGTCGTCACATTCAGGTCGGCGAGATCGGCGGGCACCGTGGCCTTAATCGCAGCAAGCGCCTCACTGCGGCTATATTCATCGGGGCCGTAGAGCAACTGAATCATGGTCGTGTCTTGCGCATTGGGGTGAGAAAAAAGGTGCCCTACCACTAGCGTGAGTAGGTATGTTTCGAACCTGCATAGCAGGTGGGTGCCCGCCCGTGAGTATCCGCGGCCCGCCGCGTAGCTCAACTATATGGAACTAGGCTCCCAAGAAACATGGTGTTGGTTCAAAACAACTTCCTACCCACACATCTAGCGTAGGGCAAGCGGAATCTTAGCATAGTTGGGCAGATTGCGCAAGTTTGTGCGAGTTTTGAGGCATCTCTGTCACTTGGCAGACCCCTTAGTAGTTTTTGGAAAGATAAGCCACGTCGTCAACTCCAACTCCTGTCGCTGCGGGCGATCTCCGTCGTGTACAACGTTGCGCGCTCGGACAGGGTGGCGCTGCGCGCCAAAACGCGCGCCGCCGTACTCGCGGCGATCATCGCCTGGCAGTGCCTCGCAGCGCCTCGCAGCACAACCTATGGCCATATGACTATTTTCAGGAATATAGTCACTGATGGATGAACGACGCGATTCCGCATTTCAAGCGATACCAGTATTACCACCGCAAGTGGTGTCAAAGCGCTGCGCGTAGCAGCGCTTTGACACCACAAAAAATGTAAAGTACCTTGCTGCCGCAGGCGAAGACGGCATTGTTTTTTAAGTTCTTTGCTGTTCTCATTGTCATTTCGAACGAGCCGCCAGGCGACGTGAGAAATCTCATTGCTCTGCATTGGAGTGCGCGTTGAGATCTCTCACATTCGTTCGAGATGACAGCGTTTTTCGTTGAATCGGAAAGTATGAAAAACATACAAAACAGAGCAATAACGGCATTTCAATTGTAACTACTTAACCAGACTTGGTACGATGCTTATAGAAAACCTAATCTGTGAAATCTGTGTAATCTGTGGATGATCAATCGCTCCCTTTCGGAGAGCCTTGACTGCCCCTGCTTTAGAAAATATGTACCAAATACAGCCCGAAATCGGCCTCGCATGCTGGAACAATTTCAAAATCTCAGCGTCTTAGCCATACAGCATACGTCTTTTTAAGGGTGGAGTAGATGCATATGCGATATCTGCTACTATTGCTTCCATTACTGTTCGCCACGGTACTCCCCGCACAGGCACAATCGCACGTTGCGCACGTTGCGCAGGTCGATACCAGCGCGTATCCAACTGTGACAGTCTACGTGCGGGTTACAGATGCCTCTGGTACACCGATTGGTGGCCTCACAGCGCGCGATTTCACACTCACCGAAGATCAGCAGCCCGTCACCATCACATCGTTCGCGGGTGGCGGCGCCGAGTCGATCAGCACCGTACTGGTGATCGACCGCTCCGGCAGCATGGCCGATAACGACAAGCTATCGGGTGCCAAGAGGGCCGCGCAAGCGTTTGTCGAGCAGATGCGCCCAGGCGACCGCACCGCGCTGATCGCCTTCTCCGACGAACCTGAGCTGATTCAGGGTTTCACCAGCGATACCGCAGTGCTCGAACGGGCAATTCGTCGCATTCGTGCCGATGGCTCCACCGCCCTCTACGACAGCATGATCGCGGGCATCCAGCAACTCGAGAATCAACAAGGCCGCAAGGCGCTGCTGCTGCTCACGGATGGCCGCGATATCATCAGCGTCCAGGACCCCAGACCAGCCAGCCGCGCCACGATCGAGGAAGCCATTGAGTTCGCCAACTCCAAGGGCATCGCCGTGCAGGTGATCGGCTTGGGCGAGCGCGGCACTCGCGATACCTTCCGTGGCATCGACGAGCGCGTGCTGGAGCGCATCGCCAAGGAGACGGGCGGCGAATACTTTTACACGCCTCGCGCCAGCGAACTCGCCACACTCTACCAGCAGCTTTCGCAGGGCATGCACGAGGAATACGTGATCTCCTACCAAAGCCCGCGCCCCTACTACGACGGCACCCGCCGCGATATCCAAGTTTCTGTCGGTGGCGTGTCCGCCGGGGGTGGTAGCTATGTCGAACGGCATATGATCAACGTTCAATCATCGCCCATCGTCGGTTTGGCGCTGCTCGTGCCGGTGTTGGGCTTGCTGTTGCTGCCAGGCGTTATGGCGCGTCGTTCAGCACGCAGCGGTGCGCGCCAACCCGCGCCCGTAGCTCCCGTCGCAGCTACCGTGATCGAGGTAGCGCAGTGTCGCTCGTGCCAAGCCCCGCTCTCCTCGCCCGATGCGAGCTTCTGCACCGAGTGTGGTGCGTCGCAGCGACCCAGCGAAGGCCCAACTATCCTGAGCACTCCGCAGCCCGAGCGCCGCCGCTTCTGCGATCAGTGTGGTCAGCCGCTGCGTCCTACGGCACGCTTCTGCGCGTCCTGTGGCACCGCAGCGCCGAGTGTACAGTTGGAGGCCCACTCATGAGCAAGCGTCTGCAAGTGTACTACAGCGCCGTGTTGGGCGCGCTCGGCGGCCTGTTGGGCTGGTGGATTATGGGCAGTTTCCCGACTGGCGCTTGGAACATCTGGGTGGCGTACCCAATTGTCGGCGCTGGCTTGGGTCTGTGGATCGGCGCGTGTGTGGCCGTCACCGATGGCGCGCTGATCAAGCGGGCGCTGCGGCCTGCCTTCCTTGATGGGCTGCGTGGCGCATTCTCCGGCGCGATCGCGGGCCTGATCGGCCTGCTGCTGGCCGAAGTGATCTTCCTAGCCTTGGACGCCGGGTTCGCTGGTCGTGCGGTGGGCTGGATGCTGCTCGGTGGTAGCATCGGCCTGGCCGAGCCGTTGTTGCGCCGACAGCGCCACCGCGCGCGCTACGGTGCGTTGGGAGGCTTGGCTGGCGGTCTGATCGGCGGCCTGCTCTACGAGGGTCTGACGCAACTGTTCCTGACGCAGAGCGGCCAAGCGCAGATTGTGGTCGGCGGCGTGGGTTTGATGCTGCTCGGCGCGTGCATCGGCGCGCTGATCCCGTTGGCTCGCCAAGTGCTGGCCCGTGGCGAACTGCGCGTGCTCAACGGCGAACAGGCGGGCCTAGTGCGCGAAGTGACCGATACCGCTTCGCTGGGCAGTTACGACGGCTGCGACCTGTACCTGCCCGATAAGGCTATCGCATGGCGGCACGCGGTGGTGAGCCGCACCGACACAGGCTTCGACCTGCGGGTGCTGCCCGAGGCCAATCAAGCGGTGGTGGTGGATAACCAACAGGTTGCGCCCGGTCAAACGCTCCCCTTGAAGAACGGCACACGCATCTGGCTCGGCGAAACCGTTGTGGAGTTTGTGGGACGCTAGAACGCAACACCTTCAATGTGCTGAGAACGCTGATGAGGTCGCTCTGCCTGTGCAGAACGACCTCATTCAACAAACGCCTCAATAGTGCCTCGATACTCGCCGTAACAGCGCGATTCGCTGGCGCTAGAACTCGATCCACGTGCCCGCTTGCTCGGCTGCGGCGCGTTGATAGACATAATGGGCTGCCGCCAGATCCTCGATCGCCAATCCCAGCGATTTGAACAGCGTAATCTCGTTCTCATCGGTGCGTCCGGGCCGAGCGCCGATCAGCAGTTCGCCTAGTTCAGCGCGAATGTGATCGGGGCCGATGGCGCCTTCCTTGGCGGCGAACAGATAATCGCCCGATTCGTTGAGAGTCGATTCGCGCCGATCCACAAACAGGCTCGCCGCTTGCATAGTGGCCGTGTCGATCTCGCGGGCGGTGCGGATACTGGAGCCAACCGCATTGATGTGAGCGCCGGGCGCGATCCACTCGCGGTTCAGGATCGGCTCGCTGGAGGTGGTGCTGGTCACGATCAGGTCGGCGCCACGCACCGCTTGTTCCACCGTCTCCACCGCCTCGATCGGGAAGTCGTACTGCTGCGCTGCCTCGGCGGCGAAGGCTTGAGCATGCGCAAAGCGTCGGCTAGCCACCCGCACGCGGCGCAACGGGCGCACACACGCCATGGCTGCGAGGTGTGCGCGAGCTTGCACGCCAGAGCCGAGAATGGCGAGATCGCCAGCATCGGCGCGCGAGAGCAGACGTGTCGCCACGCCCGAGACGGCAGCGGTACGAATGGCGGTGATCGCCGAAGCGTTGATCAGTGCCTGCAGTTCGCCTGTCTCGGCGCTGAACAGCAGCACGCCGCCCTGGTGTGCATCTTTGCCGATCGCGGAGTTGCCGGGGAATACACAGATCGCCTTGAGGCCGTAGATGGCTTGCTCGCCCGAGAAGTAGCTAGGCATGGCTGCCATCACGCCCTTGGCCGTGGGTGGTTGCACAACCATACGCAACGGTAGGTAGGCCGTACCGTTGCTGAGTGCTGCGAGCGCATCGGCCATCAGGTCGATGCAGACATTCATCGGCAAGAGGCCTGCAACTTCATCGTGGTTGAGGATCAGGATCTTCATTGCACTACCTTTGAGCATTCAAACGAGGATTAGATGTGGATACCTGCAGATCCTAATCCCGAGTTACCGATAGAGATAGATTGTTCGAAGAGCGCTGCGATTTGGTTGCATTCCTCTTCGCGTTGTTCGACGTTGAGCGCGCCCATACAGGTCGAGATATGCAGGTCGGTGAGGATCCGGAAGCGGCTTGGTGACGAGGGGGTGCATATCACACAAGCCAATGCCGAGATCGCTCGGTTGGTGCCCTGCTTGGCAGCGTCGTAGCGCAGGCGCTCAAGCCCTTTGAAGATGTGCTCGGTTTGTAGGTGTTGGTTCGGACAAGACCATCAGGTCGATCCGTCTGAACGTATGCCTAGCCCTGTAAGTGAAAGCCCGTGTGTGGCTCTGTGTAGTACCAACGCACGGGCTTGAGATTACTCTGTCGTTTCGACGGTTTCGGTTTCGTCCTCTTCTTCGTTTTCCTCGTACCAGCGCGCCAGGCCGCCTACCATCATTTGGGCCAGTAGCGGCGTCACGGCATCGCTCATCACGGTGAGGTACGCGTTATAATCGATCGCCAGCGCCTCTTTGTACTGCGAGTTATCGACGAAATATGGCAAGAAGCGGCGCACTTGCTCGGCCATGGCGCGGCGCACCCGCGATGATGCGATATCGAGCACTGCGGCGCGTAACCAATTGCTAAATGCTGGGTCGTCATCACTCTCAACAACCGGCGGTTCGCCGTGCTTATCGAGCACAGACTCGATCAACCAATCATCGAACTGAAGCGGCGCAAAAATGGGCTGGCGGAACAGTTCGATGCTAAAGCGATTGGCAGCCTCGGGATCTGCCGATAGTTCCTGAGCAAGGCGGCGATGCTGTTTGAGCACTTGACCAGCATTATTAATGCGCTTCTGCTCGTCGGGTGTGGGGGGTTTTTCGAGCCAAGTGCCTTCGGTAGCCGTCAAGGCTGCAACGAAATCGGCCTGCTCGCGGCGCTCGCGCTTGGCGCGTGATTTTCTGCCCATACCTTCCTCTCGATTGTTGTTGTAGTGTGAACCGATGACGGCCAGTCGGTAGCGACAGTGAGCCAACGCACTTCGCGTTGGAAGTATTGATGTGCTCCTCTGGGTCGGATGCCTATTGTACCAGTTGTCACCTTATGTGCAAGTCGGAATCCGCTCGTGATCGGCTCTTTTTGTGCCTCATTTCTACCGGAAGGAAGTATTGGGCTGCGATTGGACCAATCTCGTCTACTACAGTGATGTGTAGATTGTTACGCTATCGCCGCCGATACGCTCATCGGAACGCTCACCGCTCGAAGGTGCGGCCTCCTGTCGAGAGCAGATATGCCCACGATTGGTACGGCAGGCGCAGGATGATGCGATCCTCTAGTTTGGATTGTGTGAGTGCCATCATTCGGCAGAGCAGCGAGACACCCTCTTGAATGCGCAAACAGGTTCCGTCGGCTGAGTTGAAGAACGGCTCGCCCGGTAGGCGCCTCACCACCAGCGTGATGCCTTCTGGTGCTGCGCCGATCGGCTGCACGCTGTAGAGGCCGATATTGCTCATGATGATGATGAACAGCAGCAGTAGCACGCCGATGATGATCAGTTTTGGTAGAATGCTGCGCTTTGTGGCGGGCGGCGCGATGACTTCGGTGGTTGGTGTATCGGTGGTCATTGTGTACTCCTCTGTATGGCGATTGTTCCGAATACAGCGTACAATAGCAGTGCGTCCACAAATGCGCATCTGTTGGGCCGCGCAGCGCGCAACCGCCCGGGTTTGCGCAGCCGTGTGACGTTTGCGCCGCACTATGGGGAGCAACGCGGGCATGCCAGGCGAGGGATGGGCACAACTGGCACTTTTTCTCCCAACCCCTATGAGCGATGGGTTGATACCATATCCGAATGATTGATTACAGGATCAGTACGCTTGCCGAATACTATTTCTTCGGCGTTAGACGTAGCATTCTCAGGGAAGGTGGTGTCGATGCGCTGCTAC
>CALKHR010000002.1 GCA_937988885.1 uncultured Roseiflexaceae bacterium
GCATTGGAGGGTGGCATTCCCCCGCCAGCGAAAGCAGGCGGTCCCCTGCCGCAATCTTTATGGATGGACGGCATTGTTGTTCGGCGATTGGCCGATTGGAGGAGCATCGGTTTGTGCGCTGTAGATGTGGGCGATGACCTGTTCGAGCGGCGGGTCTTCGATGGCGATATCGGCTACCGAGCCGATCTGCAGTACCGCCGTCATCACAGCTTCGATAGGCACAACGCTTGTGTTGATCTCGAGTTTGAGGGCGTAATCGGTGCTCTTCAGCACGGTGACGCCCGGCATTGTGATGCCCTGGTGCGGCGCGTGAAACTTGACGCTCAACACCTTCGCGCCCAGGTACTGCCGTCGCATCGCCGAGACTTTATCGTCGAGCACCACCCGCCCGTGGTTGATCACCACCACGCGCTTGGCGACGCCCTCGATATCGCCAGCATCGTGGCTGGTCAGGAACACCGTCAATCCTTCTTGCTGGTTCCATTCGCGGATGAGATCGCGCAATTCTTGCCGTGCGATCACGTCGAGGCCGATGGTTGGCTCATCGAGAAACAGCACGCGGGGTGTATGCAGCAGACTCGCGGCGATCTCGGCGCGCATGCGCTGCCCAAGCGAGAGCTTGCGCACTTGTGTATCGAGGAAGCTGCCGAGCCCAAAACGCTCGATCAGCAGATCGCGGCGCTGTTTGTAGCGATCGCGAGGCAGGTTGTAGATACGGGCGAGCAACTCGAACGTATCGCGGGGCGGTAGGTGATACCAGAGCTGCGAGCGCTGGCCGAACACCGCGCCGATCTGATGCGCCAACGTGCGTCGATCGCGCCACGGCACCAAGCCAAGCACACGGGCGTGGCCCGAGGTGGGGTGCAGGATGCCCGTCAGCATCTTGATAGTGGTCGATTTGCCTGCACCGTTTGGCCCAATGAACGCGACTGCTTGTCCCGCTGGGATGCGTAGGTCGATTCCTGCAACTGCAACAACTTCACGTTTGGTTCGCCGAAAAAAGCTGCCACTGCTGACCGTGAACGTTTTTTGCAATTGTTCGATTTCGACAATAGCTTCCATATGCTGCATCACCTACACTATCGCGGAATGCTAATCGGTCGACGGTGGCTCGCTTGTTGTTTGTCGGAAGCTGAACGTCCTCTATGCCATGCTACATAGAAGCATGGTTAGCGAAGAGATTAGAGACGAGGGATTGCGAGGCCGCGAGCTTCTATCAAACGCCCGTCTCTAATCTCGACGTAATATGCATTATAGCGCGATTGGGCCTTCACAAATCAGCCCAATGGGTTGATCTGCCAGGCGGGTGAGCACAATGACCAAAGATCGCGCTCCTTTTCCCGAAAGTTGTCGCGCTAATTGGTCGGTATCAAGCGGAGAACCGCGCTTTTTCACGGTGACGGGCCCCGCGTCGAGCGCGGCTAATTTGGCTCGCAAATGTTTGAGATTGAACGGCATCCATTCCAAAATGCGCCAGCAACGGGCGAACGGCGTGGCGATCGCCTGATCTGCGGTGAGATAGGCGATCTGCGGATCGAGTTGTGCTGCGCCGAGCTCGTGCGCTAGCGTGCCGATCAGATGGGCGCGGATGACGGCGGGGTCCGGCTCGTAGAGGTAGGCGCTTGGCTCGTGCTGAGGTGGTGTGGGTTGTGCGCTGCCCTGTGGCCAAAACATGGTCTGCGGGGCGCGGTTGGCCGAGAGCAGAGTGGCGCGGCGGCCCGGCTGCGCCAACGGCCCGTACCAGAGCATCGCTTCCTTGAGCTCGCCATCCACCGAGATAAACTCGACTTCGTCAACGTGATGCGCTGCGAGTTCGTCGTCCTGCACGCCTGGGGCCACCTTCACGCCGATCGCGGATGTGTGGGTGCGCCAACGGGCGACCAACGACATCGGCGGCTCGTAATCGGCCAAACTGAACAGGCGCCGACCGCTGCTCCGGCGGGCTGGGTCGAAGAAGATCGCATCGGCTTCTGGAGGCTCTTGCTGCGTCAGATCGGCCTCGATGGGCGTAATGCGATGGCGCAACCCGCTCGCCTCCGCGTTGGCGGCCACCATGGCCAGGCGCAGTGGGTCGCGGTCCACCGCAGTAACCTCTGCAACCTCAGCGAGCGCCAACGTATCGCCGCCGACGCCGCAGCACAGATCGGCGATGCGGCGACATGCGCGGTAGCGCTGCGCACGGTACTGCGCGATCGTCGCCCCCGAGGCTTGTTCGAGTGCCTCGCGGGTGTAGTAGAGCGCCGCTGCGTTTGGAAACTTGGCGGTGGCCCGCACGCGCAGCCAGGCCAGTTCATACGCGGCAGCGGCCTGCTCGGCGGTGGCGTGTCGGCGCAGCCGCTCTAGCGTGCGGAGCCGGGCCTTGTCGCTGAGGTCGCTCGCCATCACTTCGGCTAACAGGGCCTGGCCACGCTCGCTCAGTATCCATTGAAAAGTTGCGAGATCCATCAGGATTTAGCCGATCGCGAAGCTCGCTTGGCCGTACAGAAGCGTTCGCTGGGTGGGAGTCGCATCGCCGCCGAGGCGCATATGCCGGAGCATCCGTTGGGGGCTGAACCCGTAGCGCATCAGCAACGTGCTACCGCTGCGGTTGAGAGCGGGCAACAGTACTTGCGGCGCGCCCACAAACGGCAACGTGAGCGCTGCGGCCAACAACTGTTCGGCGCTGCTTGGGTCGCTCGCGACCCACGGGCCGATCCGCGAATCTTGGGCGATCAGATAGCCTGTGATGTTGCCTGCCAAGTCGCGGGATACGAAAGCGCGCTCGCTGAAATCGGCAAAATAGGTGGCGATCACGTTGCTGCGGTTGCCGCCGAAGATCGGAGCATCGTAGGCGGCAAGTTTCGCCAGGTCGTCCTGGGTCATTGGCTTGACCAATTCCGATGGACGTGGACGCAGGGCACAATCATCTTGGTTATATATAACGACTTTATCTTCATCGGCAAAATCAAGTTTTTCGTAGAGTTTCTCGCCCGCCTGGCTCGCATCCAACAATGTCATTTTGATGCCTTGATCCGCATTCCAAGCCAGCAAATGCCGCATCACCTCCGAGGCGATGCCCCGATGCTGAAAGCGTGGGTGCACTGCCATGAGGCCGATGTAAGCGAATGAACCGAAGTTCGTGGAACCACCCATTCCGGCAGGTTCGTCGTGATAGAGGGCTAAGACCCAATGATTTGGGACTAACCGTAAGTAGCGCTGTAGTTCAGGAAGACGGCTCGTAGGCGATCCGTAGGCTGGTACCATAATCGCATCGGCCACTTCTAGATCGGCCTCCTCAAGTAATCGGATGGTGATACTCATTGTGGATCTCCTACAGCATATGTACAATGGCCGAGCATTCGGCCAACTGATAAAATATATTCTCGTATTATACTGGTAGCGACGCTGCTTGAGAAAACAGAGTGGAGAAGAGAGGATACAGTGATCGCTTTTGATGATGTGCAAGCCGCACAACAGTTGATCGCAGGGCGGGTGCATCGCACGCCGCTGGTGGCAAGCAGTGCTCTGAGCAAGCGGGTCGGTGCGCCGCTCTATCTGAAACTTGAGTGTTGGCAGAAAACCGGTTCGTTCAAGCCGCGAGGTGTGCTTACGAAGATCGCCTCACTGAGCGAGCAACAGCGTGCCAAGGGCTTGATCACGGCATCGGCGGGCAACCACGCGCAGGCGCTGGCGTGGGCCGCGCAGGCCGAAGGTTTGCACTGCACGGTGGTGATGCCCCAAACGGCCCCTGCCGCCAAGGTGGCAGCCACGCGCGACTACGGCGCCTCGATCGTGTTCGAGCCATCGACGCTGACGGTGTTCGAGCGGGCAGATACGTTGGTGAAGGAACACGGCTACACATTTGTGCCGCCGTTCGACGATGCGGCGATCGTGGCGGGTCAAGGCACCGTGGGCCTGGAGATCCTGGAGGATCTGCCGGATGTGGGCACGTTGGTCGTGCCGATCGGCGGCGGCGGGCTGATCGCGGGCATCGCGGCGGCGGTGAAGCAGCGTTGGCCCAAGGTGCGCATTGTGGGCGTCGAGCCGACGGGTGCCGCTGCGATGTGGCGCAGTCGCAGCCTTGGCAAACCGACCCGCTTGGAGCAGGTCTCCACCATCGCCGATGGCTTATCCGCGCCGTTCGTGGGCGAGTTGCCTTTCGATATCATTCAGCAGTATGTTGATGATCTGGCGCTGGTGAGCGACAGCGATATTAGCGCAGCGATGACATTGATCCTCGAACGCTGCAAGGTGCTTGTGGAGCCTGCGGGTGCCGCGCCTTTGGCGGCCCTGCTCAGCGGTGCAGCCCAGATCAAGCCCGGCGAGCCTGTCGTGATCGTGGCCTCGGGTGGTAACATCGACGCCGCGCGCTTATCCAAACTGTTGGCCGAACCCAACGGCTCCTAGCGAATCGCTGGCGAACTTGTACACTTGTGCTATACTACCGCATCGGTCAGTTGGCAGAGTACAAGGAACATCGCATATGGCTGGGTTCGGCTCCTCTTTGGGTGCGTTGATTGGCGTGGGTGAGGCCACCTTCGCCCGTCGGCTGCGGGTCGCCACCACGCCAGTGATCGCCCTGTTTCGCCTGCACACCTGCGAAGCGAGCCGAGCGCTGCTCCCCACTATCTCCCGCTTGGCCGAGCAGTACCAAGGTCAACTGACGGTCCTGAACATCGATATCGAGCGCTCCCCGAACCTCGCCGAGCAGTTTGGCATCCGCGCCACGCCGACGCTGGTGGTGCTGCACGAGTGCGAGGAGGTAACGCGCATGGTCGGCTTCGCGCCCGAACCGCTGCTGCGCCTGCTGTTCGAGCAGGTGGCGCAAAACGCGCTGGAGCCGGGCCGGATCTGGAGCCCTGTCGAACAGGTGTACGAGGATGCGGTGCTGCTGCCGTTGTTGGCCGCTTGGGGTTGGCAGTATCAGCGCCAAGTCGTTTGCCGCGTGAAGAAGGGCGAGCAGACCAGCCTCGGTCGTATTGATGTGTTGGCCTATGCCACCGAGCCGAATCGCCCCCAAACGCTCTTTGAGGCTAAGCGCCACCTTGCTAATCGCGAGGCGCTACAGCAAGCCGCCAACCAAGCCCTTGGTTATGCCCTAGCGCTGGATCTCACTGCTTTCTTCGTTGCCGCACCGATGGGCCTCTGGTTGTATCGCCGCGATGCTGAGCGAGCGCAGTTGGTGCAGCGTTTTTCGAGCCTCGAAGTGACACTTCAGCCCGCACTGATCCGGCAGAGCCTCGCCGTGGCTGACCCCGAACGGTGTGCGCTGAGCTAGGCCAGTCAGCATATCCTCCAAAACACACTTTTCCCTTTTTATACCAAACATGAAACAACAGTAGATTGCTGAACGATGCGATTCGGCATTTCAGATGCGATTCTGCATTTCAAGCGATACCAGCTTTCTCGCACAATGTGCTAACGATGTTGTGGCAGGCGAAAACTGGTTTGCATAGTACAACCGGATTTGGTAAGTGATTTGTTTATAATGAAAAGTGGCTCTTCGAGCAAAAGTGTGCTCAACTGAGAAGTGTGGATGGCAAAAGTGGAATAGAGTGCTCTTAAGCGGTTCACCATCTTTGTGACAATCCTACATCTGCGATCCTGAGCTACTTTCTTGGACGTATTACGAGCGGCTTTATTGAGGGCATGAACAACAAGGTTAAGTTTATCAAACGTACTGGTTTGGGCTATCACAACTTCGAGCATTTTCGCTTGCGAGTCCTGATGAAGAGTGATGCTTCTCTTTCAGCACACTAATGCTCAAATAACCCTTTTTATTGCAGCAACGGTTTGTATAGCAATGTAAACGGTTGGTGCAGGAGCTTGCCTTTATGAACAGTTCCTCTATGCGTTTCAGCCTCGTGGTCTTTCTACTGTTCGCTTTTTTTGGATGGATTCCCGCAACAACATATGCGCAGGATGTATTAACCCCACGTGTACAAGTGAATCAGCATGGCGATTTTATCTTGATTGGCAATACGCTTGCCCACGATTGTGCGCCTGATATACCAGATCCTGTGGTTGGCACCGTCGGCGCTTGTGGCGCGAATACAAGTGACAGTGCGCCTGATGTGTATTGGCGTGCAGATAGCCCTAGCGTTGGGCAGGCTTCGGCCAATACAACTATCACCGCTGCAGAGGCTCGCACTACTGCCATGTTGAACATTCCCCCCAATGGCCAAGTAACACATGCCTATTTGTATTGGTCTGCGACGCTAAGTAGTTCAGGTAGTGATACTCAGGCAACATTAGGCTCGCCAAGTGGTTCTAGTACTACGATCACCGCACTTCGAACATTAACTGGACCCAATAGTTCGTATCAGTCGGTTGCTGATATTACGTCGATTGTGCAGGCGGACGGTTCTGGTGCTTATAGTGTCAGCGATGTGGATAGTGCTTACTTGGTTGATATCTTGAATGCTAATCCGTTTGCCGGATGGTGGATGATAGTGCTCTACAAGCTGGATAGCGAGCCATTACGCAATTTAGCTATCTATGATCACCATCATGGTGTATCTTCTGTGACCCCACAAAATATGACACTTTCTGGCTTCCTTATGCCATCCTCTTTCAACAACGCTAAACTTGGTGTTGTTGCAATGGAAGGTGATAATACCGGATTTGGCGATAGTTTCTCTTTTAATGGCACAGTGCTATCGAATAGTCAAAATCCAAGCGATAACTTCTTTAATGGAACAAGGACAAATAATGGTTCAACAATCTCGGTGGCCGGTGATCTACCCCAGTTGACTGGTGCTCCTGGGAGCATGTCAGGCATCGACCTAGATGTGGTTGATGTGACTGCATTGTTATCTGCAGGGGATAGCTCAGCCACGGTCAGTGCCACAACAATTGCCGATGTCTATTTTCTTTCAAGCTTAATAACATCGTTCCCATCAGCTCAACCCGATGTCAGCTCGAATAGCAAAGTCGTGTCCGATGTGAATGGTGGCGCGCTTTTGTCGGGCGATATTTTGGAATATACAATCACCATCACAAATATCGGAACCGATGCAGCAGTTAATACGAGTCTGGTTGATACCTTACCAGCAGGGATCACCTATGTGCCAGGCTCGCTTGAGATTGTGAGTGGTGCAAACGCTGGCGCAAAAACCGATGCTGCTGGCGATGACCAAGCCGAGTACGATGCGGCGAATCGGCGTGTTGTGGTGCGATTGGGCGACTCATCAACTAACGCGATAGGTGGCACTCTGGATGTTGGGGCATCGACCAGTGTACGTTTCCAAGCGCAACTCGATGCCGTTTGTGCTGGTCCAATTACCATCGCCAATCAAGCCAGTATTAGCGTTACAGGGCAACTGTACGCTGAGGAAACCACTTTGCTGACCAATGGCAATAGCTTTGGAACGCCTACCAGTATTGATGTCAACTTTCGCTGTGTTACACTCGTTGTTGATGGTACTGGCTCTGGCTCGCTAGCAAATTCAATCGCTGCTAGCAATAATTTGATTGTACCCGATGGCACCAGCATAGATTTGAGCGCCACAGCCAATGTTGGTTCGAGCTTTGTGGGATGGAGTGGCGCGGCGAGCGGTACTACTAATCCACTCACTTTGCAGGTCGATGCTGATAAAGTTATCACAGCGACATTTAGCCTCAATACCTACACCATCACGCCGAGCGCGGGGGTCAACGGCAGCATCAGCCCTAATACACTCCAGACCCTCAACTTTGGGCAGGATCAAACCTTTACGTTCACACCTAATGCAGGCTATCAGGTGGCCGATGTGCTTGTGGACGGTGTCTCAGTGGGTGCGCTCACAAGTTACACCTTCACACAAACGAGCGCCAACCACACCATCAGCGTGAGTTTTAGCAAAATCCCAGTAAGCAATCCCTCCTATACGTTTTATTTTCCGATGGCGAGTGAGTAATACCAAGTCCGAGTGTTCACGTACGCGATGCCGCAGGCGAAACAGCTTTGAGGTGTCAACAATCCAAACGCACGATAACGCCGAGCAAGATCGTGTGGGCGATCCTGCTCGGCGTCGTGCTGAGGAACTAGCTGCGGGTGGCCACTACTTCCAGGTACTCGCTGGGTAACCTCAGCGTGTCCTTGCCCTCATTAAACTGATTCAGCAATTCGGTGAGGTCGTGCTCCAACCCTGCTTGGCCGTCGGTGTCGAGCGCGGCGAACGCCTTCAGGAGTGGGCCGTAGTAGGTGCGGAAGACTTGCAGCCAGTGTTGGGGCGAGCGATAGCGGAAGACGTAGTTGCGCTTGGTGGTGTTCAGGTGCGAGATCTTATCGCCGAATAACTCCAGCAGGCGCTCCTCGGTGCCCCATAGTGCGGGCGACTTGATGCCCGCTGGTGGTGGCAGGTACTTGCCGATTGTGCGGAACACCTGCCCAATAAAGCTGTCGGGCGTCCAGTTCGCCATGCCGATCTTGCCGCCGGGCCGACACACCCGCAACATCTCGCTGGCGGCCTGCTCCTGGTTCGGCGTGAACATCACACCAAAGACCGAGAGCACAACGTCGAACGATGCGTTCTCGAAGGGCAGATGCTCGGCATCGGCTTCCTGGAACAGCACTTGGAGCCCATCCGCCGAGGCGCGGATTCGCCCTCGTTCGAGCAGCGCAGGCACGTAGTCGGTCGAGGTGACGATGCTCCAACGGCGGGCGGCGGCGAGCGTGGCGTTCCCGTTGCCTGCGGCCACATCCAGCACGCGCTGGCCAGCCTGAATATCAACGGCTTCGCAGAGCAATTCGCCCGTGATCGAGAGTGTCGTACCGATCACCGCATAATCGCCCGATGACCACGTGGCCTGCTGACGAGTTTTTACGGCCACGAAATCTGGTTGAAGTGTTGTTGCAACCATTGTAGTTGTACTCCTTTTTTGTGATATTGAACGACTTCCTCGTTGCTATGGAAGGAGTATAGAATTTTGGCTGCGATTACACATGCGGTGATCTACGGTATTTTTTTGCTCACGGTACTGTACTGTGTGAGCAGGTTGAGTTCGGTGGCGCGGCGCACCGCTTCGGCCCGCGACCGACTATCGAGCGTCGCTAAGATGTTAGCCACGTGCATCTCAACAGTGCGCGGACTGAGCACCAGATTGCGGGCGATCTCGCTATTCGTCTGCCCCTGAGCGACCAATTGTAGGATCTCATGTTGGCGGCGCGTCAGGTTGCCCGAGTGAAAGCGAGCCTCGGCGTTCTTGCCGATCCGCTCGCTAAGCGACACGCCTAACTCCGACAGCGCTTGCGTCACGCGGTTGGCGAACGGACGCGCGTCAAGCCGACGGGCGATTCGGTACGCATTGGTGAGATAGCTGATCGCCTGATCGTGCTTGTGAGCGATGCTATACGCGATACCAGTGCGGAATTGGCTGATCGCCTGGCAGTACGGCACATTGACATTGCGCATCAGATCGAGCGATTGGGTAAATTGTTGAATGGCGAGCTGTGTGTCGCCCTCCAGCAGGGCGATCTCGCCGAGTGCGTGTGCGAGCGCTGAGAGCGGTTCGGGCTGCGCGATGGTGCTACAGATGCGTGCGAGCGCATTGGCGCAGGCCCGTGCGTCGGCCTCGGCACCGTTCTGCGCGAAGAAACTGACGCCCCATCGCAGGATCGGCACCACGTAGTGGCAATCCTCAAGTTGCTCCCATCGCGCAAGGACAAAGTGATAGTGTTCGGCGCTCGAATCGTAATCGCCGTTGAATTCGTCGTAGACGGCTAGCCCCCAATGCGCGAACATCACCATCGGGCCAAGTTCGATGTATTGTGCCAGCGTGGCGGCTTCTTGCAGCAGCGTGTGGGCACGCATCGGCTGGCCACGCATCAGGTAGAGGATGCCGAGCATGCCGCTGGCGACGGTGCGCGCGTGGGGCACGCTCTGCTCGGAGGCGAGCACATCGCGGCAGACCGACATCGCCCGCTCCCACTCACCCGTATGTGTGAGCACCACCGTGAGACAGGCCATGCAGATCTGCGCGGTGGTCGGTATCGCGTTCGTCTGGCAGAAGTTGAAGGCCTCCTGATACGTCGCTTTGGCGCGTGTGTAATCGCCCGTATGCTCGAGCGCGTCGGCGAGACGCTGATAGATCTCGGCTGTAGCGTTGATTTGGTGGTGTTGAAGCGCCAACTCCAAGCCTTGCTGCACCAACGTCAGCCCTTTCTCGCTACGACCCTGACGCGCCCAGAGGTTGCCCTGCAACCCGAGCAGACGCGCTTGCAGATCGGCACGCTGCGATGCGCGCGCCTCAACGCTCGCCCGCTCGACCAACTCTAGCGCGCTACGGTATTGTCCCGCCGAGCGCAGGTGCTCCGCAGCGGCGATCAACTCAATCGCCGCATCCGCCGCCTGACCGATGGAGGCAAACGCTTGGGCGGCTCGTTCGTGCGCCGACATCGCTTGTTCCCATTGCCCCTGCAGCGTGGCGAGGTTAGCGACTTTGCGTTGAGTGGTGGCATAGGCCAATTGGTTGCCCATCTGCAAATAGCCTTGGGCGGCCTGCTCCCACGACTGTGCGGCCTCGGCATGCATGCCGCAAAGCTGAGCGCACTGCCCAAGCCGATCGAGCACCTGGATGCGCCGCTCTTGCTCACCATCGGCGGGCCAAAGCTTGAGCGCCTGCAAAGCGGCATCGGCGGCATCGCGGTAGGCGTGAATGCTACAGGCTTGCTCTGCGGCAGCCAACAACGCGATGCGAGCCTGCTCGGACTCTTTGGCGGCCAGCCAATGTTGAGCGAGCGTCAATGCGCTGGCCCCCGCATCCTGCAGGCGTTCAGCGATCTGGTGGTGGAGCGTGCGGCGGCGCACCCACGAAATATCGCTGTAGATCGCCTCCCGGAAGAGCGAATGGCGGAAACTCGCGTGCCCATCTCCCCGCTCCAGCAGTAACCCCGCCTCGACAAGTTCCTCGAAGCCATTGGTGGTTCCGGCCAATTCGGCCACGAGTAGTTGATCGAAACTGCGCCCCGCCACGGCTGCGATCTCCAGCAACCGCAGAGAATCCTCTGGCAGGCCATCGAGGCGTAGTTGCACCGCATCGCGCAGCGTCTCGGGGAACGGGAGCGCACTGCCCAATTGCAACTCAAACCCCTGCTGTTGTTGCTGCAAATGCTCGTGCTGCGCGATCATATGCACGACTTCTTTCACAAACAGCGGCACGCCCTCGGTGTGCTCGTACAACTGGGTGGCGAGTGCGGGCGGCAGCGGGTGCCCAAGCAGTTGCTCGGCGAGCTGCGCGGTATGGGCGCTATCGAGCGGCTCGACGACGAGTTCGCGGAATTGGTGCGCTCGGCGGAGGCTGTTGCGCATCCGGCGGAGTGCATGCCCACGCCCGATCTCGTCGCTGCGGTAGATGCCGATCAGCAGCAGTGGCTCATGAGCCAGCGCGCCCGCCAAACGCGGCAGCAACTCCAGCGTGGCGTTATCGGCCCACTGCAAGTCCTCGAATAGCACCACACAAGGTTGGGCGCGCCCGATCAAGCAAAAGGCTTGGCAGATCGCCTCAGCGAGCAGGGTTTGATCGCTCTGTGGCGGCTCAAGGCTCAGTTCGGGGAGTAGCAGCGCCAGGTACGGCATCAGCGAGCCGAGTTCGGCCAAACCGTTTGGCTGCGTGCGCAGATACTCGCGCAGCGCCGTTGCGATCGGGCCGAAGGGTGGGGTGGCACGCTCGTGCGATGGGCACTGCAACACCAGCAGATCGTGCTTCGCGAGGCTGTATTCCAGCAGCGCCGTCTTTCCCACTCCCGCGATGCCTGCCAGCAACAGCATCCCACCAACACCGCCTTGGATAGCAGCAACCTGTTGTGCAAGCAAATTCTGCTCAGTTTCACGTCCTATTAGGTTCGTGCGTTCCATTGGTACCTCATGTAACATGTTGGATGCTCTGCCACATGGAGGACGCCTGTGATCGAAGTCAATTGATGGATGGCTAGAACATCGTCGTATCACTCAATCAAGAACAACAAACCCATTTGTCCTGCTTAATGCCGAAACATTCGGTTACGTACCGCTTCAACGCATACCGAGCGCTGAAGACACAATATCTGCCAGGTGACAGATCACCCAACAGAATAGAGTTCAGATAACTGGGGGATTGGCCAACGACAGCCTAGAGAGGATGAAATGGAGTGGGGCGTCTTGAAGTTGGCGATTGTGCTTACGTGGTGCTATTCAACAACAATAATGCCTCTCATAATGTATTAAACGAACGAGAGACACAATTATGGTCGAATCACAGCAGTTGGGCAGAAAAATGACGACATCTGCGAATCAGATGCGCCTTCAAACGAGAGGATATCCCCGGCCTGTAAGCCAGGGATCGGCAACAAACGCGCCGTGAGAGGTTTGCGCAACGCCGATGAGAGCGTCGCGACTTCGGAGAGAATGCCCGCCAATTGCGCGGGAGAAGTATCGCCAGGCAGCGGGATCGTGTCGAGGCCCGTGCCACACACGCTGCTAAACGCCAACAGGTCGCGTAGCGTAAAGCGCTGCTCGCGGTTACGCTGCGCCAATACCGTATCTTCCAACACAGGCAGCATCACGCCGCTGAAGCCCACCTGCTCCACGCGGGCGGCGCGGATCGCGCTCGTGAGGCCGCGCACCGCTGTGAGCGTGCCCCAACTGCCGAACGGCACGCCGCTCAACGCCTCGATCGCCGCACCGATGCTGAGCGCAGGCGAGGGGTACGGCGCCAGCGACCAATCACAGCCAAGCCAGCGGGCGCTCGCACGGCCCGCCAATTCAGCGACAGCCCCGCGAATCTGTGCATCGTGCTGCTCGATCAGCGCCGTGAGCCGTTGCAGTGCAGCGGGTCCGGCGGCCTCCTGCGTGGCCTGCACCGCCAGCGCCGCCGCCTCGCAGCCGATCGCCATCCACATCGGGCCGCCATCGTGATGCGAAGCGGGGAAGAACGGCGTCTCCGAAACTCCGGCCAGCGCCGCAAATCGCAGATTGCCGAAGCCACCCGGCGTAGCCTCGCTGATCGCCTTGATGATCGCGGCGGCGGCCTGGATCATATCGGGGTACACGGTGCCATCGCTGCCGCAGATCGTCGCGGCGGCGAACAAGCGCTCGGTGGCGGCCAGCGCCTCGGGCAGCGCCGCCAACCGATCTCCTGTTTGTGGCCCAATCGCCACATGATCGAAGCCCGCCTCAAGCGCTTGCTCCTCGAATCCTTGCGCGATCGTGGCGAAATCGCCGCAGCGATTCGAGCCAACCGCCGAGAGGGCCAATCGCAACGTCTGCACCTGATACCCCGCAGCCACAAGCCGCTCTCGCGCTTGGCTAGCGAGTTGTCCGGCGCGCTCCACATCGGCCTCGCGCGCCCCGATTGTGATCGTTCGGATGTGCATCGTTGCGCTACCCTCTCCTACATCGTTGCTTCGGGACGCGGCTCGATCACCAACTGCGTCAGCGTGGCCAAAGCCATTTGGCGGTCCTGCTCATCGTAGGCCGAGACCTGCCACACATGCGTGCGCCGCCCGATGTGCACCGCGTTCGCCTCGGCGCGCACCCGCCCCGAGCGCACGCTGCGCAGGAAATTCACCTTGAACTCCACCGTAATGAACGAATCGCCCGGTTGGATATTCAGCGCCGAGCCTGCGCCCGCCAGCGAATCCATCATCGTCATCAGCGCGCCGCCGTGGATATAGCCATAGATCTGGCGAAGATCGGGGCGCACTTCAAGCTCACCAACCAAACGCTTCGGGTCTGCGTAGGTGATCCGCATCCCGATCATATCGGACATCGAACCCTTGAAACGCTCGTTAATGGCTTCAACGTACTGGCTCATTGGACACTCCACTATGCCTGCACTGGCTCAACCTGCACCACCTGCGTAGCCTTGCGGATGCGCAGCGAGAGGAATGCCCCAATGCCCGCAAGCAGCCCAGCGATCAGGAAGGCCAGACTATAACTGTTCATCGTACTGCGTATCACACCGCCGAGCCAGGCCGCGGACGCGGCGCCGATCTGGTGGGCGCAAAAGACCCAGCCGAACACCGTGCCCACATTCTTGCGCCCGAAGATATCGGCCACCAGCGCCGAAGTCGGCGGCACCGTCGCGATATAATCCAGCCCGAACATCACAGCAAAGATCATCATCCCACTGAACGTTGTGATGAACGGCAGCAGCAACAGCGAAAGACCACGGAAACCGTAATAGATCGCCAACAACAGCCGTGGATTATACCGATCGGTGAGCCAGCCCGAAGCCAGCGTGCCCACAAAATTCATCGCGCCCATAATCGCCATCACATTCGCCGCAGTACCCTCGGCGAAACCGTGCTCGACAGCATGCGCAATGAAATGGGTGCCGATCAGCCCGTTCGAGGTTGCCCCGCAGATGAAAAAACTCCCCGAAAGCAACCAAAACTCAGGAGTGCGCAACGCACGCTGCATTATACCGCGCTCCTGCGGGTTCTTGCTAACCGGTAGCGGCTCGGTCGCACCGTAGGGCAACTGGCCGATCTCGGATGGATCATTGCGCATAAACAGCCAGATCGGAATGATCAACAAGGCCACAATCCCAGCCAGAATCAAACTGCTGTTGCGCCAGCCAACCCACAACACGAACGCCATCAATACCGGCACAAAGATCAACTGGCCCGCCGATGTCGCCGCGCCGAACAACCCCATTACCAAACCGCGCCGTTCCACAAACCAGCGGTTCGCCACTGTTGCCCCCAACACACTCGCCGCCACACCAGTGCCCAAGCCGCTCAGTGCGCCCCAGAACAGGTACAACTGCCACTCCTGACGCATGAACGCGCCCAACACCGTGCTCGCAGTGATCAACAGCATACCAACCAGCAGCACACCGCGCGGCCCGAACCGATCCATCAACCTGCCAGCGAACGGGCCAGCCAAGCCATACAGTAACAACCCAAGCGACACCGCAAACGAGATCACCGCGCGGTTCCAGCCCGTGTCCACCTCGATCGGCTGCAGCATCACGCCCGGCGCCGAGCGCACACCAGCCGAAATCAACAATGACGACGCTGTCACCGCCACAATAATCCAGCCATAAAAAAAGCGACTACTTGTCGGTTGTGTACTCATGGTCCTGTCCTCATAAACCCGCCCAACGGAGCGCCCAAAACACTACCAAACCCGCCGCAATCGTCAGCAGCACATTGTGCGTGCGCCATGCCACCAACGCGCCGACGATCCCAGCGAGCAGCGCAGGCCCAATCTCGAGCGAAGGAGGGTCATTCGAAAGATGAAGCAATGGGGGCAACACGAGAGCGGTAAAAACGGCGATTGGTACATAGCCAAGCCAACGCTGCAACCAAGGCGCGATCTCGCCTTGGAACAAAAAAAACGCACCAGCACGCAGCAAAAACGTGATGATCGCCATGCCGATGATAATCAACCAAGTTGTCATAAGATGTAATGGCGATAATTGAGCAAACTGAACCCAATCATCGAATGGTGATCAGGCAGAACGCGATGAGTGGTTGCCCAGCGCCTGCCGCAACTGATCGATGCTGATATTGCCGCCCGAACACACAATCCCAACCCGCTTGCCCTGCAACTGGTCGCGCAGCATATACGCAGCCGCCAACGACGAAGCGCCAGCACCCTCGGCCAACGTATGCGCGTACTCGGCCAGCCACGCCACCGCCTGCAGGATCGCGCTATCGCTTACCAACACAAAATCGTCGAGTTGTTCCCACAGAATCTGTTGCGGCAACTCGAAACCCCTGCCGGTCGAGAGACCCTCGGCGATCGTATGGTTGGGCGCCTCCACCACCTTGCGCTGCTTCCACGATTGGTACGCCGCCTGCGACGCCTCGGACTGCACGCCGATCACTCGAATATTCGGATTCACACCGTGAGCCGCGATACACGCACCAGCCGCGCCGCTGCCGCCACCGATCGGCACAATAATCACATCGAGGTCCGGCTGATCCTCCAGCATCTCCAACGTCTCGGTCGCCACGCCCGCGATCAGCAGCGGCTCGTTGCCCGAATGCACGTAGCGGTAACCGTGCTTCTCCGCCAACTCCTCGCAATGCTTGCGCGCGTACTCAAAATGCTCGCCGTGGAAGATCACCTCGGCGCCCATCCCCTGCATCGCCGCCACCTTGCCAGGATTCGCCTTCTCGGGCACCACAATCCGCACCGCCACGTTGAACAGCCGCCCGGCATAGGCCACCGATTGACCATGATTACCAGTCGAAGCCGAGATCAGCCCACGGGCGCGCTCATCGGCACTCAACTGAGAAACCAGATTAATTCCACCGCGCACCTTAAAAGCCCCAACAGGCTGATAATTCTCGTGCTTCACATACACCGCCGTGCCCACCAACGCATCCAAAGCGGGGTAACGGTGAAGCGGCGTGCGGGCCAAATACGGGCGGATCTGGCGCTGCGCCAGCAACACATCGCGGAACTGTGGAACGTACATACAAGCCTCTCGACAGAAGATAGGTCATCGATCGCAGTTGGGTGATTGAGGGAGTATAGCATAGCGCTCAACCAACAGACAGAGACAATCGTTGTACTTTTGGCGGGCATTGTCCGACTTTGGTCTAGGTCAGTTGGCCATGTAACAATCCCCACAAAGCAGCACCTCAATCCATCGTACGATGTTCACATCCCATAACAAAGCCCTAAACAGAGCAACACCAACCAGTACAAAATGTGGGTGTTTGTATGGGAAAATGAAAGCAACCGCCGCCTCAGCGCCCGTCGCTACGGCAACCGCGTTCTATCGGCAATGTGATGGCGCACTCGCTCCGCTCGCACGTGCTAGCCGCAGCCATTCACCGCCTTTCAAAGCCGAAGCAACGCATTACAACGCCCAAACGTCGATCAACCGATGCTCGCCACATGGCAGATCGCTCGACACCACAGGAGCCACCAATGACCGAGTACGATTGGCAGCACTGCCCAGAACCGCAACGTGCCCAACTCCACCAACTCATTCACGGCTTCCAAGCCACCCTCGCCGAACAACTGCACGGCATCTACCTGCACGGCTCGCTCGCCTTAGGTTGCTTCAACCCGCACCGCAGCGATCTCGATCTGCTGATCGTCGTGGGCAGCAACCTCATACCCAACCAGCAGCGCGCCCTCGCAGAACTGCTGCTCAACCTATCGGGCAACCCCTCACTCATCGAACTAAGCTGCATCACCATCGCCGCCCTGCGGGAGTGGCGGCACCCCGCGCCCTACGCATGGCACTACAGCGAAGCGTGGCGCACGCGCTACCAGCACGACCTCGCTAGCGATGCCTGGCAACGCTGGCCGCAGCCCGCCGGGCACGACCCCGACCTCGCAGGGCACATCACCGTGGTGCGGCAGCGCGGCGTTGTGTTGCACGGCCCACCGATAACCGCGATCTTCCCTGCGATACCGCAGCGCGACAGCCTCGACTCCTTCGGCAGCGACGTGCTCGCATCGCTAGCATCGCTCGGCGACGACCCAATCTACGGCGTCCTCAACGCCTGCCGCACCGCAGCCTTCCTGCGCGACAACTGCGTGCGCTCCAAAGCCGAGGGCGGCGCGTGGGCGTTGCGCACCTTGCCCGCCGAGCATCACGCCGTCATCGAAGCGGCGCTCGCAGGCTATCGCAGCCAACCCTGCGCCTTCGACAGCGAGCAACTCGCCGCGTTCGCCGCGTGGATGCGCGCCGAACTCGCGCCGCACCTGCCGCTACGCTAGCGCCGCAGGACGTTCGTCGTCTCAACGGCGCGCTTCAGGCCCGTCAGCCGTTGTTTCACCTCGTGCTTGAAGATCACCTGCATGATCGGGTTGAGCAGCCAAGCCAGCCAACGGGGCGCAGCATCCACGTGGTACCGAAAGATCACCCGTGTGCGGTCCGTCCCAATCGGCTGGAACCGCCACGATCCGGCGAACTGCCCGATCAGACGCGGCCCGCGCGTCATCTTCACAGCCGTTGTGTGGGGGCGGTTGAAGCTCACGTACTCCGTCTCCATTCCTAAGCCGTGCCACGCTACGCACCAAGCCCGCACACCCACGTTTGGCGCATCGCCGTGCAGTTCGGCCACCTTCAGAAACGGGTCCCACAGCAGGCGGCGCTCGTAATCCTGCGTCAAATCAAACAACTCCTCGGGGAGCGCCGCGATCTCAATCGACCGCTCGAACGTAGGCATAGCAGACCTCCTTGCACTGGAATTGTAAGTTTCGCCAGGGAGGCAAACGCGCGTTGTCCAATAGTTGTGCCACTTTTGTTCTATGAACGAGTCATCTAGTGCTCTGTTTTGGAAGAATTGAACATTTTTATGTTCAATGAAAAGCACTGTCATCTCGAACGGTCGAAGCCCTGAGCGAAGCGAATGGGGAGAGATCTCAAAGCACAATACAATGCAGAGCAATGGGATTCCTCTCTTCGCCTAGCGGCTTGTTCGGAATGACAATGAGAACAGTCAAAGACTTATAAAACAGTGCATTCAGACATCAATTACAATCTGTGAAATCTGTGGATATATAAGGGCCAAACGCGACATCACGCTTGGCCCCGTCATTGTCCTACCGCCGCCAACGCTGGTAAATATCGGCGATCACCTCGTCGATCGGGGCGCGGTGCGTCTCCACATCGAGCACCTGCGTCTGGGTGGCCGCCTGCTCCAACAGCTCCGCAATGCGTACCTGAGACGCGTCGAACACGTACTCGTGCCGCATGCCCTGGCTCTCCAGCAACTCCGCCTTGTCGAGCTTCGGTGCAACCTCGCTGTTTGTGTCGATGCGCAGCCGCCGCCGATCGCTTAGTTCGCGTCGCAGTCGCTCGAAAGGCCCATCGAACGCCAACCGCCCGTGGTCGATCATCACGATGCGCCCCGCCAACTGCTCCAACTCTGCCATATCGTGGCTGGTCACCATCACCGTCACCTTCTGCGTGCGGTTCAACTCCTTGATGAAGCTCAGAATCATGCGCTTCGCCAGCACATCCAACCCGATCGTCGGCTCATCGAGGAACAGGATCTCCGGCTCGTGCAGCAGCGCCAAACCCAACTCGGCCCGCATCTTCTGGCCCAAGCTCAGCTCGCGCGTCAAACTGTTGAAGAACTCGCCGAGGCCCAACACCTCCATCACCAGCGCCTTCATGCGCTCGTAGCGCTCGCGCGGGATGTCCCACACCACGCGCTTCCACTCGAAGCTCGCCGCGATCGGGTGATCGTTCCACAGCTCGGTGCGCTGCCCGAACACCACGCCGATCCTGCTCACGTAGGCCACGCGCTGCCGCACCGGGTCCATACCGAGCGACCGCACCGTGCCCTTATCGGGCGAGAGCATGCCCGAGAGCAGCTTGATCGTCGTGCTTTTGCCCGCGCCGTTCGGGCCAGCGTAGGCCACGATCTCGCCCCGCCCGATCTGCAAACTCACATCCTGCAGCGCACGCACCTCGCGGATCGGCGGTCGCACCATATTGCGGATCGCGTCGCGCAGCTTCTCCGAGCGCTGCTTCTGGCGGAACGTTTTCGAGACATTGATCAACTCAACCACGGTGTCCGAATCCGCGGTAGTGTTGCGAACCTGTGCGTCCATAATGCTGCATTCCTTTAATAAAAACGAAGCCTGCCAGCGCCGATAGCACGATTGCCACAAGCGGAGTCACCCACAGGCCGAGAGATGATTCTTCCAAACCCAATAGCGCCCGCGATGGGAACCAGGCCACAAAGCCGACCGGAATCACCGTCATCAAACTGGTGAGCAGAATTGGCCCAAGCCCATCGAGCGGAAAGACCTTGAGCTGCGTCAAAAAGTTCATCGCCGAGGTGCTCACCTCCTCGGCAGAGCGCGGTGCCCAAAACGCCAGGCTGCCCCACAGGAACGAGAACGCCAGCGTGATCGCCGCCGACGCCATCAGATTCACCAGCAGCAGCACCACCCACCCAAACGTGATCGTCATCGTCATCTGGCTCAAACCCCAGATCAGCAAGGCGATGCCAGGGATGAAGATCGCCGAACTGCTGAACGGCATAAAGCCCTCGCTGAGCAGCACCAACCAGATCGGCAGCGGCTGCACCAGTGAATGATCGAACTGCCCGCGCCCGATCCGCCTGCTGATGAACCCCACGTTGTAACTGCCGAACAAATTCACGATCCCGTTGGCGGTGGTGGCGTATCCCATCATGAAAACGATCTGACCGTAGGACCACATACCAATATTCACGAATCGCTCGGCCAACAGCAGCATACCCGTCACGAGCGCGATATTCAGGATCGCATCGCAAAAATAGAAGATAAGGCCAAGCCGCAAGTCCGAGATGATCATCAAGAAATCCATGCGGGCATACAAGCCCCACAGTTGAAGCACTCGCCGCAGCGTTGGCTTGCTGGTGCGGTTAGCCTCCATACGACAACATCCTTTCGCGGCTGATGTACCATAACCAATGCGCCAGCGGCCACAACACAATCGACCAGCCGATTTGCAGCCCGATCAGGCTGATCGGCTCGCCCGTGCCGACGTAGAGTTGCAGCGGTGCCGACGCCATCGATGCAAACGGCAGCCACGCTAGCGCGTTGCCCACGCTTTCGGGCAGCAACGCCAACGGGATCATCGCGCCCGACAACAGCGTGATCACCGCCGAGCGGATTTGGGAGATCGCCCACAGCGGCAGCGCATAGATCACCAACAGCGCGTTGAAGATGAAATCGAGCGCCAATCCCACCGAGATCGCCAGCAGCAGGCTGATCACAAACAGCCCGAAGGCGGCCAGGTTCGCAGGACGCGGATCGACCCCCAACAGCGGCGAGCAGAGCAGCAGCGGCAGCGAAAACAACGCGCCTTCGAACAGCCACTTGCCGCACATCTCCGCCGTGAATTGCCGAAACAGGCCCAGCGGTTGTAGCATCTTGCCGATAATCGAGCCTTCCCAAAACATCAGATCCAGCCGAGTGCGCACGGCTAATTGCGCACTGAATACCTCCGCGATCAGTGTGTAGGTCAGCACCTCCTCCAGCGACATACTGATCGAGGCGTCATGTACCAGGATCAAGCGCCAGATCGCCAACAGCACGACGACCCGCAGGAAGCGCAGCAGATAATCCAGCAGGAACAGTGGACTATCGCCGATGTAGCTCGTCGCCATCATCATCATCGTTTTCCAATACTTATGGAGCGCCATCTCGTAACCTCACCATGTGTATAAGGTTTCATAACGTTCAGCATCGTCTCGTAGCATTTCTTGATAGACAACCTCCTGATGAAAACGGCTTTGGAATGACGAAGGAAAACACAAAAAAGCCGTGAGCCTTGTACTGGCTCACGGCTATCGGTTTGATAGACTGATGAAAAGTCTTTACAACACAAAGCTAACGCGAGACACAGTACACCTATGGCCCGCGCGCAGCATTCCGCCACGCGATGTGCTCCAGCAGGTTGTATTGCGATCCCAGCGCATACTTAATGTCTCTTTGGTGAAAATAATCGGAGCAAGTATATCAGGACCAGGAGGCATGTGTATCGGTCTCAAGGCGGATGCGCTACGATTCGGACGTAGGTGCTTTGGTAGTACTGCGCTTGGTTTTCCGAACTGAGCGCCCGTTGGTGCGGCGCGCGCTTTGTCGATCGAGCACCGCCTGAATAGCTTGATCCTCCAGGGTGAGCTGTTCGGCGAACGCTTCGAGGCGGCTGCTCCGGCGCATTCGCAGCGCGATCGGCGCGACGATCTTCACATCCTCAACTGTCACCAGCGTGCGATAATCGGCGGCAGCACGGGCGCGCGCCGTTTCGAGCAGGGTGATCTCGGCGCGGTGCGAGGGGATGTTGAGTGCCTGGATGCTGCTCAGCGCAAACTCCTCGGCCTCCGGCGCAATCGTGACGTGCGGCAGGATCTCGCGAGCTGCGGCCACCTCCTGTTTGAGCTTGGCTGTCTCAGCGGCGTAGCGCGCACGAAACGCCTCGGCATCCTCGCGGAAGGCTCGGGCGCGTCGGTACACTTCGAGGCGTTGCGCGGTATCGGGTAGCGGCGCGATCCACACGCGCAGCCCAAGCCGATCCAGAATCTGTGGCCGGAGTGTGCCTTCTTCCGGGTTCATCGAGCCGACCAGCACGAACTTGGTGGGGTACAAGCGCGTCATGGGGCCGCGCCGCACGAACGTCCGCCCTTGGGCTGCTGCATCGAGAATCGCGTCGGTCACCTGGGGATCGAGCATATTGATCTCGTCGATGTAGAGCAGATTGCGGTGTGCTCGGGCCAGCGCGCCTTCTTCCAGCAGAACCCGCTGCTGCTCCAGCGCAACACGCTCGTTGATACCGCCGACCACATCTTCTAGGCGTGCGTTCAGCGGTAGCTCGATGATCCGCATGGGACCGCGTCGCGTCACCGGATTCCCGTTCTCGTCGCGATCTTCATGCTCCACAATCGGCATAATATCGGTCAGGGCGCGCACGGCTGTCGTTTTGCCCACACCATACGGCCCGATCAGCAGCACACCGCCGATCTGCGGGTTGACGAGCGCCAACACCAGGGCCGTCTTCATCTCCGATTGGCCGACAATCGCTAGGAAGGGATATGGCAGCAGTTCGTCCATCACAATAGCTCGATTTCGTAGTCGATAATCGGAACGTCGGGGCGTTCTGTTTCGATCCAGCGAATGACTGCGTCGAGTTGACCATGGGCGTATTCGCCGCTGGATGAGACACAAACCACGCCGAGGACGGCGCGGGTATGATTGTCGTGCGAGCCAACTTCGGCGGCGGCGATATTGAACTTGTTGCGCATCCGTGCGAGCAATGACTTGATGATGCTGCGTTTCTCCTTAAGCGAGTGTACTCCGATCAGTTGAAGGGTGATAGAGCAAGCGCCAATGATCATGACACAGGGTGCGGGCAAAACCAGGCCTCGCGCTGGTGTATCTGCGTTTCGACGCAAGTGATTCGACCACGCTAGTGTTGATGGGCAACTAGCGTTTAGTTCCACGAGTTCATACCAAACATGTTACCAGGTTCTTCGTTGTTTTGATCGGGCAGAATCAGCAGTTCATTGCGAATCGCCGCGCTCATCTCGCGCAGGCGCGTGGCCACATCGGCTTCGAGCCAACGTTGTTTCTGTTGATTATTCACATTGAGATGCTGCGCCATCCAATACGTCAGGTTCACGACCTGCTCGGGTGGCGTTTCGGGTTTGTGTTGGCTGCCAGTCGCTGCGTTCACTGCTGCCCAATACCGAGCGTACAACTCGCGGAGCTGCTGGGCTGCATTTTCTATCTCCGCGCCGCCGAACTCCTCGGGCAAATCGGCCACCGAAGCGAGCGGGTACGGCTGGCGATGGGCGATATACTGCACCCGAAAGCGACGTTGGCCCAATGCGTTGAGGTAATAGCGGCCATCGGGGAGTTGTTTCGATTGCTGGATTGTGGCGACTGTGCCGATCTGATACGGAATGGCGTCGCCACCCACCTCCGGACCTTTGCGAATCAACACGATACCGAACGGCGCTTCTTGCTCCAAGCAACGCTCGATCATCAGCCGATACCGTTCCTCAAACACATGCAACGAAATGGTGAAACCAGGGAACAGCACGGCGTTTAGTGGAAACAGTGGCAGTTTGTAGGTCATAGCCAACCTGCTGCGACAAGAGGTTGACGCGTGGGTCGCGCGCCACGATGCCTCATGCCTGCGTGTTAGCGCTCGTCTGCGGAGGTGCACGTCCAGACGGTTGCGCTATGGTTTCCAATGTGCAGATCGACCAGTAGCTCGATCTCGGAGCCAGATAAAGCCTGGACGATTGCACGGCCATCGTATCCTACTGGGATACCTTCGAACATCACTGGTACCGAGCCAATACGCAGTTCGAGCCGATCTGGACGGATCTCGGCGCCACTCGCGCCGACAGCCACCAGCAATCCTCCCCAATCGGGTGCGGCTTGAGCGCAGGCCCAACGTACCGACGATGAACGGGCGACCGCATGGGCCACTTGTTGAGCGTTTGCGACATCTGTGGCGCCGCGCACGTGGACCTGAATCAATTTGCCGTTACCAGCGGCATCGCGTGCAACTTGCTGCATCAAATCGGCGCAGAGCACATCGAGCGCTTCTTGCCAGGCCCCAAATTCGCGCGAGTTGGCGTCGACCACTGCCATGCCGCCCTCGGCGCCGTTCGCCAACACGATCAAGGTATCGTTGGGGCTCGTATCGCCATCGACCGACAAGTTGCCGAAGGTGTTGCTGATGCTCTTTTCGATGGCGCGGTTCAGCAAGTGAATATCGATCGCCAAATCGGTGGTGATCAGGCACAGGAACGTGGCCATACGGGGGTGCACCATCCGGCTGCCCTTGGCCATCCCCGCCAGCAAACAACTGCGCCCTTCGCGCAGCGTCACGCTCATCGCCCGATCCTTCGGCTTGGTATCGGTGGTCAGGATCGAGATCGCCGCGCGTCGTCCACCGCCGCTATCGAGTTCTGATGCAGCACGTCGTATGCCTTCGCGCATGTTGCGCATCGGCAAGGGCACGCCGATCTGCCCGGTGGACATCAACAGCACACTATCGCGTGGGATCTCTAGCTCATCAGCTGTGATCTTGGCACACTCAACAGCATCAGAAAGCCCTTGCGGACCCGTACCTGCATTGGCTTGCCCGGCGTTGATCAGCACAGCGCGAATATTCTCTCGGTTGCGCGCCAACACTGCTTGATCGAAGAACACCGGCGCGGCCCGAATCTGGTTAGTGGTGAATACCGCGCCAACGCGGCAGGGGGTTTGCGAGTAGATTAAGGCCAAGTCGCGTGCGCGAGACTCTTTCAGCCCGCACGAAATACCAGTGGCCCGGAAGCCACGGGGAGTTGAAATATGGCCGTCATCGAGGAAGCGGTAGCTCATAGTTTTGAGTTTTGAATTGTGACGTTTGCGTGTTGCGCTGAGATCGAGACAACTCAACACCCAGCCATCAGAACTCAGAACTTGTTACCAGACACGACAAATCAGCCCTTTGAGGTACTCACCCTCTGGGAATGTGAGTAACACTGGGTGATCTGGTGCTTGCGTCAGCCGTTCGCAGATCTGCACATCGCGCCGAGCATCGAGTGCGGCACCAAACACGATCTTTTGGAACAGGTCAGCAGAGACCAGGCCCGAGCAAGAAAACGTCGCAAGGATACCGCCTGGCCGCAGGATTTGCATTGCGATCAGGTTGATATCTTTATAACCGCGTGTTGCACGATCGATCTGGCTATTCGAATGGGCGAATTTGGGTGGATCGAGGATCACCAAATCGAACTGGCGGCCCTCGTGGCGATATTGGCGTAACTTCTGAAAAACATCGGCTTCGACCGGCTCGACAGGCGTTGTCAAGGCGTTCTGCGCGAGATTCGCCTGCAAAAGCTCGATCGCTGTGGCGCTGCTGTCGATGGCCGTGATATGGCGAGCATTACTTAGGCCGGCTGCCACACTAAACCCGCCACCGTAGCAGAAACAGTCGAGAACTTCGCGATCAGCGCTATACGCGGCCACCCGCTGCCGATTAATAGCCTGATCCAGGTATGCTCCTGTCTTTTGCCCACCGCGGATATTGGCGGTGAATCGCGCGCCAGCATGCCTCAGGTTGAGGATCTCGGGTGGCGCTTCGCCCCATAGCACGCCCTCAGCAGGAGGCAGATCTTCCTTCTGGCGCACTTCGGCATCGCTGCGCTCGTAGATGCCACGTGGTTGTAGCAGTTCGACCAACAACGACACGATCAGGTCGGATCTGGCGGCGGCCCCTTGCGTGAGCAACTGTACCACTAAGTAATCGCCATACCGATCCACGATCAGGCCGGGCAAGCCGTCGGATTCGGCGTAGATCAGGCGATAAGCGTCTTCGTTTTGCCCGTAGCCCAACAGCGCTCGGGCCTGGATAGCGCGCTCGATGCGCCTGCGGAACAACGCATCGTCAAGCGGTTCCTCGGCATCCCACGTGAATAGGCGCACCCGGATCTGCGAGCCGCTGCTCCATGTGCCGCGTGCGAGCCATTCGCCGTTGGCATCGCAGACATCGACAGCATCGCCTCGCCCGACATAGCCTTGCACGCGCGCAACTGCCCCGGAAAATACCCAAGGGTGTCGCTGCCGAACTGCACGTTCCTTTTGTTGATGAAGAAAAACTGTTGCCATGAACCGCCAAATTTGCGACTATACAGCCGTATACTGTAACACAGCGATCTACGTCGGTCAAGCATTTGTGTGGTTACTTTCGCATATTGCCCCCCACCATCGCTCCCAAACATCGCTGTTACAAAGCGCCCTAGTGCGCTGTTCGTGCTTTTGTCGTGGTTAGGCTGCATCGCTAGACTTATGACAAATGACCGGGTCTTGGGTATGGTGAATGGGACAATGCACCGTTGCTCTGCAGGACGGTTGAGGGAGCATCTGGCTTATCGCTGCACGATGCCTTTCCACATTATTTATTGATACGAACATTTTCAGGAAAAGTCAATAACCTTACTGCTACAGGCTGTCAGCAGATCGAGTATGAGGTAGGAAGTGACATGATTGGGAGTAGTTGGCGTTGGGTGAAGCGCATGACGCTCGGTTTGAGCGCGCTGATTGCGGCGTTGCTCGCCTTTGGGGCCGCCTCGCATGCCTACGCGAGCAGGCGCGACGCGAGGCAATGGCCAGCACCCGGGCGTTTGGTGACTGTTGGCAACCACAACCTGCATCTCGATTGCATCGGCCAGGGCAGCCCCACCGTCGTGCTTGATCACGCGGGAGGCGCCAGCTCTGCGCAGTGGGCCTTGATCCAGCCCGCGCTCGCCGAGCGCACGCGGGTCTGCGCCTACGACCGCGCCGGGTTTGGCTGGAGCGACGCCGCCACTACGCCTCGCGATGCCCAACAAAAAGCCAGCGAGCTCTACGAACTGCTCCAAAACGCCAACGAACCAGGCCCGTTTGTGTTGGTGGGCCACTCGCACGGCGCATTCGTCGCGCAAGTCTTTGCGGCCACCTATCCCACACACGTCGCTGGTCTGGTGCTGATCGACCCGGGCACGCCCTACGATGCGCCGAACGTCCCCGCCGCGATCAACGAACAGTGGAAAACCGCCGATAGCGACTTCATCAACGCCGCGCCGATCCTGGTGCGTTTGGGATTCTTTCGGTTGGGTGCGGCGGTCGGCGCGCTGCCGAGCACTGGCGACTTCTCGCCCGAGCAGGCGCAGCGCTTCAACGCGCTAGCAAACACCAATCGCGCGTGGGATGTCATCAAAGCCGAGCGCGAGGCGATGCCCGCCACTTCGGCGCAGGTGCTCGCCACCGTGGGCACGCTGCAACAGCCGATCCGCGTGCTGAGCGCGGGCCTCCCCGCCACGCCGGAGCGCGAGGTGTGGACGGCGCTCAACGCATCGCTGCTGGCTGGCTCCACGCTCGGCACCCACGAAGTGTTCGCCGATGCCTATCACATGGACTTCGCGTTCAATCAACAGCACACCCAACGCACGACCGCCATCATCGTGGCGCTGCTCGATGAACTTCGCTCGTAGCGGCAACACCATCAAAAAAGCGATGTCGTGGCCCTGCTCGAACAGAACCACGACATCGCAAACATACCAACGGAGTCTGCGAACGCCTCTCGATCCTACAGTTTATCCCGCCGAATACGCCAACCGAAAGCCCAAAAACGGATTATGCATCGTCGGCTGGAGCCGAAAACGGCAGGCGCAGCGAGCGTAGCCATGCGGGTTCGCGTAACAGCCGCCCCGCAAAATACGTCGTCCTGGCGCATCGGGCTGCTCGCGTCCATCGTTCGCCACGTATGGATAGAGCGCATCGAGGCTGGCCGTCCACTCCCACACATTCCCGGCCATATCCAAGCAGCCGTACGGGCTTGCGCCATCGGCGTAGCTCCCAACCGGCGTCGTGCTTGCCAAGCCGCTCTCGCGGGTATTCGCCTTGCGATCGTCCCACTCGTTGCCCCACGGGAAGGTGCGCCCATCGACGCCACGGGCCGCCTGCTCCCATTCGGCCTCGGTCGGCAAGCGGAACGTGACCGCCGCCCCACCCGCATCGCGGTTCGCCTGCGTCAGCCAAGCGCAGAAGGCCACCGCATCCTCCCAACTCGCATCGACCACCGGATGATCGAGCAACGCGGCAGGCGGCTGCTCTCCGCGCCACACAATTGGCGCGCGGTGACCCGTTGCCGCCACAAACGCGCCGTAGAGCGCATTCGTCACAGGCGTGCGGGCCATATAAAACGCCGCCAACGTCAGCGTATGCTGGATGGATTCCTCGCGGTACGACTCGCGGGTGCCGCCGTACGCCTTCGCCAACTTGCTCAGATCGCGTTCCAACGTGCCCATCAGGAAGGCCTGAGACGGGATCAGCACAAACTCGGGGAGGAGATTTAGAATAGTCATTAGCCGATCGCCCACATACTACCCCGTGGCGTCTTGGTAATCTCGATCTGCACGGGGAATAGCTCCTTCAACTCCTGGATGTGCGTCACCACCAGGATCTTCTTAAACTCGCCCTGCACCGACGTAATCGCCTCGACCAAGCGCTCGCGACCACGCGTATCCTGCGTGCCGAAACCCTCGTCGATCACCAGCGTCTCAAGCCGCGCGCCCGCACGTTTCGCCAGCAATTTCGCCAGCGCCACGCGGATCGCAAAGTTCAAGCGGAACGCCTCGCCACCGCTGAACGCATCGTAGCCGCGCGTACCGAGCCCATCGGCGATCTTTATGTCGAGCGTCTCGCTCACATCGCCCTTCTTCGTGTCGCGCTGCGTCTCGAAGGTCAGGTGCATCTGATTATCGGTCATCCGCGCCAGCAACTGGTTGGCCTCGCGCTCGATCTCCGGGATGGCCGTCTCGATCAGCATGGCCTGGACGCCCTTCTTGCCGAACGACTGCGTCAACTCGTCGAACAGCTCCTTCTTCGCGATCAGCTTCTCGCGCTGCGCCAACAGTGTCATTAACTCGGCAGCCGCATCCTCGGCGCGCTTCAGATCCGCGCGGCGCTCGCCCAAATCGCGTTCGCGCACCGAAAGGTCGCGGCGCTGCACCTTCAAGCGATCCTGCGCCTCGTCGCGAGCGCGGATCGCAGGCCCAAGCGCCCGCAACTCCTCATCAAACGCCGCCAACTGCGCCTCGCTCGACTCGATCTCCGCCGTGCGGCGCCCCAACAGCTCCTCAGCACGCTCCAACTCGCGCTGAATGCGCTGCACCTGCTCGGTGGCGCCCTGCAACCGCTGCAACTCCGTGGACCAGTGCTCTAGCTCGCGCACCTTCGCCCGCGCGGCGCGGTGCAACTCCGGCGTGTAGCCCAGCGCATTCAGCTCGTTATCGACCTGCGCTAACTTGGCCCGCTCGTCGTGTGCGAAATCGTTCAGATCGATCGTCGTCTGAAGCTCGCGCAACTGCTGCTCAGTCTCGTGGAGTGCAGGCTCGGCGTTATCGATATCGCGCAGCGCCAACCGCTTCGTATCCAGATCCGCGCGCAACTTCGCCTGTTGGTTGATCTTCGCCTCCAACATCCCGATGCGCTGCTCGATCTGCTTCATCTCGCGGTTCAACGTCGCCGAATTGCCCATACCGGCCAACTGCGCCTCAAGCTGCGCCAACTCCGCGCGCACGCCCCGCTCGTAGTTGCCCTTCACCAACTGAATCTCGAGATCGGCCAGCGTGCGCTGATCCTCGGTGCGACGCGCGCCCACCTCCTGCGCTTGGCGCAACTGATTCTCCAGCCGAGCGATCCGCCCTGCGATCTGCGGCAACTCAGCCGTTTTCCGCTCAAGCTGCTGAATTTCAGCACGGAACACCTTTAACTGCGCATCGAGCTCATCGGCCTCGCGCTTGGCGCTGCTGTACTGTTGGCGCAACTCCATGCGTTGGCGGTTGTACTCCTCCTCGATATGCGCGATGCCATCGTGGCCCAGTTCGCTACCGCACATCGGGCAAGCGTGCACATCATCGCCCTTCAGCAGCGCCAACTTCTTATTGATCTCCTCGCCCTGGCTCTTGATCGTCTCGCATGCCGCCCGCAACGCGCCCGAACGCTCAACTGCCTCGTGCTCCTGCTGGCGCAGCGCCTCGATCTGCGAAAGTTGGCCCTCAAGCTGTGCCCGCTCGGCCTGCAACTGCGCAAGCTCGCTGCGCCAGCGCCCCTCATCGCGCAACTGCTCATCGGCATCGCGAATCCGGCGCTTCAACTCCTCGCGCGTGCTCACCAGCGAATCGTGCCTCATCTCGATCTGATGCTTGAGATCCTGCACCTTCAACTGGAGGTCGTGCGAGGCCTGGCTGCGCTCACTCAACTCAGAACGCTTACGACGAGCGGCCTCAAGCTCATCTTCGATGGCTGCAAACCCATCAAGCTCGGCGCTCAACTTATTGATCTCGGCCACCAGCGCCGGGCGCTTCGCCGCCTGCTCGCGCAAACCGCGCAACTCACTCTCAAGCAAACGCACATCCGAGCGCAGTTGATGTTCAGCCGCCTTCAGCGCATCCTCGTGGATGCGGCGGCGTTTTTGTAGCGCATCGTACTCGGCAGTCAAGCCATCCAGCCGCTCAAGAGCCGCCTGAGCCGCCTGCAACTCGGCGACACCCGCCTCGATCGTCGCGCGCCGCTCCAACACCTGCTCGGCAGCCGCCAAATCGCGCCGCAACTGCCCGATCTCACGGGCGAGCTGATTACCCTCGGCACGCATACTCTCCAAGCGCGAGCGCAGATCGTCGCGCAGCGGCTTGCGCGCCTCTAGCATCTGCACGCGCTCGGTCGCCTGGGCAAGCGCCGCCTCTGCCTGCTCAACCAAGAACTGCAAGTCCTCAACGCGCTGCTCGGCCTCCATCACCAACTGCGCGAGCTGCTCACGCTTCTCGGCCTGCCGTTCAAGCTCGTTGATCTGCCCCTCAAGCACCTTGATATTACCATCGAGCTGCCGAGCGCGCTCCTTAGCGCGAGTCTCAAGGGCCTCAAACGCATCAAGACCGAGGATATCGGCGAGCACCTGCTTGCGGCGGCTCGGCTCCTTGCGGGTAAACTCATCGGCGTGCCCCTGCCGCAGATACGCCGAGTTCGAGAAGATATCGTAATCCATCCGCAGCGTGTTGAGGATCTGCTGCTGCGTCTCGCGGATCGTGGCCCCGCTTAGCGCCTTCCACGTACCGTTGCTGCGTACCTGGAAATCAAGCCAACTCTGTCCCGTTTTGCGCGCTTTGCTGCGCTTGCGAATCACGCGGTACTCCAAGCCATCGAGCTTGAACGTCAGATCGACCTCCATCTCCTGCGCGCCGAGCGCAATCAGGTCATCGTCGCTCTTCAAGCGCGCCTGGCCCCACAGCACCCATGTGATCGCATCGAGCAACGCCGATTTGCCCGAGCCGTTATCGCCCGAAAGGCACGCAATATCGATACCTTCGAGATCGAGGGGCGGCACCTCCTCGCGATAGCACATAAAATTGCGCAACATCAATCTGCAAGGAATCACAGGCGTCTCCGTCGTGCAAAAAGGACATACACTACAACTGCCTCAAAGCCTATCAGAGGCGGCAAAGCAACTTGGGTGCGTCAAACATCATACGTGTAGAACAAGTTTGCGACCGATGCTATGGCTATTATACGTGTGCCACGGAGCCGACGCAAGAGTACAGGCCGAATCGTCTACGTAAAGCGGATGAATCGACCGAAAACCACGTGATCTGGGTGACAAGGTGACTTGGTGACCCGGGTGACACGGTGACTTGGTGACCAGGTGAACAACACAAGATCGCGCTGGCAAATACACAAACAACGAAAACGCAGACCACACTGCCAATCGCCACCGAGCGTGTACCCGCACCATCACCCGCCACGTACGACAAGGCATAACCACGGGCGCATCAAATGAGGCAAGGCAGCCTTCCACTTTGGGGACCAGGGGCGAGAAGCCCTGGTCGGGGTTTCCAGGGCCGCGATCGGCCCTTGGGGCCTGCGCAGCAACGCACGTCCTCGTGCGAATGCGCATGTTCGCGTATAGCGCATCCCGCGTTCTTGCGAAACGGTGACTGAGTAACTTGGCGACGGGCCTGACTAGGTGGCTCGTTGACCGGGGTGATAAGGTGACGGAACGCGAATCTCACTACAATCCATCCAAAGCAGCACAAAGCCAACCCCACCGCATGCTATAGTGTGCTCACAACCGAGCTACACAAAGGAGTGCGTATGCTACAAAACCTGCCGCTCGAACAGCGAGCCGCGATCCTGCCACTTACCGCCGAAGTCCCCGAACACCTGATGATCCCCGCCGTCTTGGACGGCAGCAGCCCAGGAAACGTCTACACCGACGACCCGCAGCAACCCGCCGCCGCCCTGATCGACAGCGCCGAAGGCCACTACCTGATCGGCCTACCGACGCGCCCCTCCTTCATCGGCCAAGTACGCGACTACTTCGCCGCCACCATCTTCGCCAGCGGCCACCTCAACCTCTACTTGATCGCCACGCCGGCCTGGCAGCCACACCTTACCGAACTCGTGCCGCACCACACCCTGCACGCCGAACCGCGGCGGCGCTACAGCTGCACCGCGCTGAACCCCGACCTCGCGCAGCTGCCCGAGGGCTACCAGATCGTCAACATCGACGCCGACCTGCTACAGCGCGGCGACCTACAGATACCCGAACATATCCTCGGTTGGATACACAACAATTGGGGAACACGCGAAGCCTACCTACAACGTGGCTTTGGCTGTTGTATCCTGCATCAAAACGAAGTGGTCAGTTGGAGCCTGGCCGATTGTGTGGTTGGCGAGCGCTGCGAGATCGGCATCCACACCGCCCCGCACTATCGCAAGCGCGGGTTGGCCGTCCAAACCACCGCCGCAGCAGTGCGCTTCGCGCTCACCCACGGCATCAACGAGGTTGGTTGGCACTGCAACGACACCAACGAAGGCTCGTGGCGCACCGCCGAGCGCGTAGGCTTTCAACTCGTCAAACACTACACCCTGCATTACACCCTGATCGGCTCGCCCTCAGCGTCCGAATAAGCGATTTCGCAGGGACAAATGTGCACCAACACCAACACCCACGAATCGATCGTGGGTGGCTGTGTATGTTGCACCGATTCGCTCAACTCAATGCTGCTGACTCGCACCCTTTAATAGTTTGAGGCCGCGTGCGAGTTTGCTCTGCTCCTCGGGGATCAGGGGGAAATGCGCACTCAACAACGCCACAAGCTCATCCAGATCGGCCTGCGTGCCCTGCCCCATCAACTCGATCTCCAATTCGCGGAACGGCTGTTCACGGCCACCAGCGCGAATCAAACCAGTATCGAGGCTCAGTTCGGCCACCAGTTGGTTCGCGCGAGAGGCGAGGATATGGCGGCGCTCGGTGTGGATGATGAGCAACGGCACCAATGGCGCATCGCCGATCAGCGCCAGGGTGCGCTCGCGCACGGTGCTCGCGGGCCACTGGCTGGGTTGGTCGTCGTCGCCGATGTCGCTCTCCCACTCATCGCGGATGTGCAGCGCCCCCGAGCCGCGCGCTGGGCCTTTGAGCGTGGCGATGCGGCGATGACCGAGATCGCGGATGCGAAGACCGTACTGGTGGGCTTCGAGCCGAGCATCGCTCGTATCGTAATACGTGTTATGTTGGCGCTCGATGCTGGGCTGTGGCATAAAATGAAAATCTTCGAGTTGGGTGATGCTAATCAGTGTGGTAAACACCTGCGGGTTTTCGATACGAAACTTCGCTTCGATCTCCATACAACCCTCTCAATCTAGCAGTGAATATTGAGTATAGCATGCTGCATACCAGTAAAGAGAGGTTTTTCAGATGCTGTACTGTATTGCAGAGCACTACAGTTGGCTTTAGCGCATGGATTTGCCCTATTTAATAGGGGCGCAGGGTTGCGCTAGCGTTCCTTCGTGCTATAATAGTCGCGATGATGGCCTATTATGGCCGAAATACGGATACAAAGAAGTGGAGTTCATTGGTGAAGGTAACCACCGAGAAATTGCCCAAGAGCCTCCTGGCGCTGAATATCGAGCTTGACCGCGATCAAGTTGAAAAGGGCCTGGATCGAGCTGCGCGCAAGCTTTCGCAAAAAGTCAATGTTCCCGGCTTCCGCAAAGGCAAAGCACCACGTTTTATTCTCGAAAACTATTTTGGCCGCCCGGCGCTCGTTGAAGAAGCGACCGACGATCTCGTAAATAAAGCTTTTCGGGAAGCGCTCGAACAGGAAAAGGTTGAGCCAGTTGGCCCGGCAAGCCTTGATGGCGTGCCGAATTTTGACACCGAGCCGTACTCGTTCCGCGTGTTGGTGCCCGTGGCCCCAACGGTGAAGCTGCCCGACTATCGCGCTATTCGCGCGAATGCAGAGCCCACCGAGATCACCGACGAGGTGGTGGAGCGCGCGTTGGAATCGCGCCGAGAACGCCACGTCGTGTTGCGTAACCTCGAAGAGCCACGGCCTGCCCAAGAGGGCGATCAGCTGAAAGTGTTGCTCGAAAGCTTCATCGGCGATGAGCCGCTTGATGATCGCGATGAAAACGGCAACGTGCGCGAGAACACCTTGGTGCTCGACCCGAAACAACTGGTGCCCGGCCTCTACGAGGGCCTGTTGGGCGTTGAGGTTGGCGAGCACCGCACGATCAACGTGCAGATGCCCGAAGATCACGAGAACGAGCAGGTGCGCGGCAAGGAAGTTCGCTTCGAGATCGATGTCCAGTCGATCGAAGAGCGCCTGTTGCCCGATTGGGACGAGCTGCCCACTCTTGAGGAGTTCGAGGGCACGCTTGAGGAGTTGCGCGCGAAGACCCGCACCGAGCTGGAGGAAGCCGCCAAACAGCGTGCAGATCGAGATACGCTCAATAGCTACATTGAGCAACTCGTCGCCCAAACCGAGTTCGATATTCCAGATGCGCTGATCGAGAACGAAGCCCACGAAATGCTGCATCAGCAGGGTCACGAGTTCGAGCGCTACGGTATTACGCTTGAGCAGATGCTGCAGTATCGCGGCCAAACCCACGATCAGGCTGTGCAGGAGCTCGTGCCACGCGCTGAGGAGCAGTTGCGCACCTCGTTGGCACTGCGCGAAGTCGCCAATGCCGAGGCGCTCAGCGTGAGCGAGGACGAGATCAATGCCGAGATCGAGAACATGCTCGAGACCTATGATGAAGAGCAACGCGATCGCGCTCGCATGCTGCTGAGCACACAACTTCGTTCGACCGTGGCATCGAGTGTTCTCGATAAGAAGCTCCGCGACCGTTTGCTGGCGATCGCCCGAGGCAATGCTCCTGAACTTGAAGCAGCAGAGACGAGTGCTGAGCCAACTGCCGAAGCTGCAGACGGCGAGGCTGATGCCTAGTGTGTAGTGGATTTGTTGGTCATATCCGGTTCGGAAGGCGCAGCAAAACACATACACACCTCATAAAAGGATGGAGTAGGAGCCATGTACGATTGGAGATCTAACATTACGGTTGAGTGGACATCGCCTCGACCCGAAGCGCTGATACCGATGGTGGTCGAGAGCACCAACCGTGGTGAGCGCGCTTTCGATATTTATTCGCGGCTGCTCAAAGAGCGGATTATCCTACTTGGCACGCCGATCGAGGATCAGATCGCGAACTTGATCGTTGCGCAGTTGCTGTTCCTCGAGCACGAGGATCCCGAGCGCGATATCCATCTGTATATCAATAGCCCGGGTGGTTCGATCACTGCGGGTCTGGCGATCTATGACACAATGCGCGCTATTCGACCGGATGTGTCCACGGTTTGCGTCGGCATGGCTGGCTCGATGGCCACGCCGATCTTGGCCGGTGGTGCCAAGGGTAAGCGCTTTAGCTTGCCGCATTCCACGATCCATATGCACCCCGCTGGCGGCGGCGCTCGCGGCTACGCTCCCGATGTTGAGATTATGGCTCGCGAGTTGCTCCGTGAGCAGCAGCTGATCCGTGAACTTCTCTCGAAGGATACCGGTCAGCCGATCGATCGGATTGCCAAGGACTTTGATCGGGATCTGTTTATGGACCCGCAACAAGCCAAGGAATACGGCATCATCGACGAAATCCTGACCAAGGACGATATGGGCGCCCTGATCGATAAGCAGTAATTCGGTGATTGCAGATTGCGGTTTGCAGCTTGTGAGTGTTTCCCAACATGAGCAAGCTGCAATTTGCAATTAGGAGTTGTTATGTCCCGCACACGCAGCAGCGGTACTGGCCGCGGGGCCTATCTGTGTTCATTCTGCGGTCGGGGTCAAGATGAGGTGCAACGCCTAATCGCTGGCCCAGGCACTGTGTTTATCTGCGATGAGTGTGTTGCCCTCTGTAGCGCCATTATCGCCGAAGATGCCGAAGTGCCGCCGGTGGTCGCCCAACCTCGAACATCGCCCACTGGCCCCGCTCGTTTACCCACTCCCCGTCGTATGCGCGAACGCCTCGATCAGTATGTGATCGGGCAGGACCGCGCCAAAATGGTGCTATCCGTCGCGGTGTACAACCACTACAAGCGTTTGCGCGCTGGGTATCATGTCGATGATGTGGAGCTTGGCAAGAGTAATGTGTTGTTGCTTGGCCCAACGGGCAGCGGCAAGACATTGCTGGCCCAAACGCTGGCCCGCATGCTCGAAGTGCCGTTCGCGATCGCCGATGCTACTGCGCTCACCGAGGCAGGTTATGTTGGCGAGGATGTCGAGAACATTCTGCTGCGGCTGATCCAAGCCGCCGATGGTGATGTCGAACGCGCTCAGACTGGCATTATTTATATCGATGAGATCGATAAGATCGCCCGCAAGAGCGATAACCCTTCGATCACCCGCGATGTGTCGGGTGAGGGTGTGCAGCAGGCTCTGCTGAAGATTCTTGAGGGCTGTGTGGCGCATGTGCCACCGCTGCCGGGCCGCAAGCACCCTCAACAAGAGTATATTGCTTTTGATACAACCCATGTGTTATTCATCTGTGGTGGTGCGTTTGAGGGGATCGACGAGATAATCGCGCGACGCTTGGGCGGCCATCGTTCGATCGGTTTTGGGAGCAGTGGCGAGGTGCCAGAGAAGGCCTCGGCGAAGTTGCTGGCACAATGCACCCCCGATGATCTGTTGCGCTTCGGGTTTATCCCCGAGTTTATCGGGCGTATTCCTGTGATTACTGCCCTGGAGCCGTTCGATAAAGAGACGATGATTCGGATCTTGACCGAGCCGCGTAATGCGGTGCTCAAGCAGTATCAGAAGATGTTCGCGCTTGATCACGTGGAGTTGGAGATTACGCCCGATGCGATCGATGTGATCGCGGAACGTGCGCTGCAATCGCGCACAGGTGCCCGCGCACTCCGTACGATTGTCGAGGAGATCCTGCTGGGTGTGATGTACGATATCCCTTCACAGGAGCATATCGGTCGCTGTATCATCAATGCCGAGGTAGTTGAGGGCCGTGGGCACCCGATTATGGTGCCTCGCGCTACGGATCGTGGCGAGTATCGCCGCCGGATGGATGAAGCCGTCTAAGTGAGTGTTGTGGGTGGTGCGCTCCGATGAACTTGCGGCCCGTTGCAGATGGAGTGCACTGGTCACAGCTCAAACGTGGAATGCTATGAGACTCATCCGACGAACTTCTGATCGCGCTCAGGCTGAGGCGGCTGGCGCTTCGCGCCGCATTTTGGTTGCCGATGATGATCCTTCGATCGCGACACTGATTCAGGTGACGTTGAAGGACCCGCGCTACGAGATCGTGGCGGTGAAGAATGGCCTGGAGGCGCTGAAGGCTTTCGATGCTGGGCCTTTCGATGTGGTGATCCTTGATGTGATGATGCCCTACGTCGATGGGTTCGAGGCTTGCGAGAAGATTCGTGAGCGCTCCGATGTGCCGATCGTGATTTTGACGTCGCGCGATGGCACTGAGGATGTGGTTCACGGCTTCGAGTTGGGCGCCGATGATTATATCACCAAGCCGTTCAAGACTGCCGAGCTGATCGCTCGTGTGGAGGCGATCCTGCGGCGCGTGGAGGGCTACAAGCACCGCGTGGCTCCGGCGATCGTGCGGGTGGGCGAACTGGTGATCGATGAGCCGCGCCATCGGGTGACGGTTCGCGGCCAGGAGGTGAATCTGACGCCGATGGAGTTTGAGTTGCTGTATTTCCTGGCAGCCAATCCCAATCAGGTGTTCGATCGCGAGACGCTCTTCCGCGAGGTGTGGGGCTACGATTATGTCGGCGAGACGAATCTTGTCGATGTGTGCGTGCGTCGGTTGCGTGAGAAGGTGGAGGTGGAGCCTTCGCGTCCACGTTTGATTACGACGGTGCGCGGCGTGGGGTATAAGCTTTCGGATAATTCGTAGTCGCGCTGTTTGTTGTTTGGGGCGTTCGATCTTCTGCTGTGCAGGGGGTCGAACGCTTTTTTTGTGTTGGTTTTTATCCACAGATTACACAGATTTCGCAGATTAGGTTTTTATTTTTGGAGTCCATCGCCAAGTCGCCAGGTCACCTAGTCACCCCGGTCACCGAGTCAGGCTTACGAGGGCGTGGGTGCGCTATACGCGAATATGTGCGTACTCGCGAGAAGGTGCGCTGCTGCGCAGGCCCAAAGGGCCGGTCGCGGCCCTTTGGAAACCCCGACCAGGGCTTATCGCCCCTGGACCCCAAAGTGGAAGGCTGCCTCATTTGATTCGTCCGTGGTTATGCCTTGTCGTACGTCGCGCTGGTGCAGGTGGAGTACACGCTCGGTGGCTATTGGCGGTGGGGTCTGCGTGATTTGTTCATTTCATTGTCATTCCGAACGAGCCGTTAGGCGACGTGAGGAATCTCATTGCTCTGCATTGTAGTGCACTTTGAGCTCTCTCCCCATTCGCTTCGCTCAGGGCTTCGACCGTTCGAGATGATAGTGTTTTTCGTTGAGCATAACGCGGTATGTGGTCGATTCACTTGGTCACCGTGTCACCCTGTCACGGATCGCGAGGCGTGAAGGCGGCGCAGCCATGCGCTGCGGAGCAGCGGGTGAAGTGCGCGCGTTGTGGCGCGTAGCGCCATCATTGTCCGAGCGCGCACACGTTGTGCACGACGTTGCTCGCCCGCAGCGACGGGCGGTGAGGCGCTGGCTGTTTCTCTTTTCCCCAAAAAACTGGTTTGGTGGTGAGCAAGGGGTGAGGCGGTATGCTTCACCCCTTGTTGATTAGCTTGTGGTTCGTCGCGCCCGCCAATCGGCGAGGAATGAGAGGATGGTGTAGTACACTGGGTAGATCATCGAGAAGATCAGGAGCGGCTTGCGCATTGGCCCATCGATCAGGAGTGCGGCCAGGAGCGCTGCGCCACAGATGAGCGCGCCTAGGAAGTGCAGGCGCGGGTGGCTGTGGAAGCGGGTGATGTAGATGTAGCGCGTTGGCACCAGCACCATGATCGAGAGAAAGACGATGATCGCCGTGTTGATCCAGACTGGTAGGCCGAACATGTACAGGTAGGCGACGACCACATTCCAGTAGGACGGGAAGCCCAGGAAGAAGCCGTCGTCGTCGAGTTTGGCATCGGCACGCGAGAATCCGAATGCACTGGCCAACAGCGGCAGGGAGCCGAACAGGATACCGGGCTCGCTCAGCATGCCGGCTTTGAGCATAAAGACGACGGGCAGGAATACGTACGAGATGTAATCGACGATGTCGTCGAGGCGGCGGCCATCGAATTCGGGCACGATTTCTTTGACACGGTAGCGTCGTGCTAGGAAGCCATCGGTAGCGTCGATTGCAACTGCGCTGAGCAGTACAAAGAGCGCTAAACTGAGTTGATCGTTCAGTAGCAGGTGTACCGATAGCAGTTGTAGGATGACCGTCGATGCGGTATAGACATGTACTAGGAAGGCTTTAACACGCAGGCTAGACATGCGACGCTCCCTCTTTCATTGGTTGAATGGCGGTATGTTGGGGATGCTGGGAGGTGCATCCTGTTGTGATGAAGAGACCTCTCATTATCCACGGATAATTCCTAAGACTTCGTCGCGACGCTGTTCCATCTCTTCGCGGGTCAGCGCTTCGAGGTTCAGGCGTAGCAACGGTTCGGTGTTCGACGAGCGGACGTTGAAGTGCCAGGTTGGGTAGCTCACCGACAGGCCGTCGAGGTTGGTGATTTCGCCATCCTTGTAGCGCTCGGCGAGTTCGCGCAGTTTGGCCTTGGCGTCTTGTACGGTCGAGTTGATCTCTCCCGAGATGAAGTATTTGGCTTCGAGCGGGGCGAGGAGTTCGGACATCTTCTGCCCGCTGGTGGCCAGCATCTCTAGGATCAGGAGCGATGGGACGATGCCGGAGTCGGCGTAGCCGAAGTCTTGGAAGTAGTAGTGTCCGGTGACTTCGCCGCCGAACAGGGCGCCTTCTTCGGCCATGCGGCGCTTGATGAAGGCGTGGCCGACGCGCTCCATCAGTGGTGTGCCCCCATCGGCGCTGATCAGTTCGGGCACGGCCCAGGAGGCGCGTACGTCGTAGACGATTTTGCTGCCGGGCTTTTTCTTGAGCAGGTAGCGGCCCAGCAGTGCGGTCATGTAGTCGCCTGCGATGAATTCGCCGCGGTCGTCGATGACGAAGAAGCGGTCGCCGTCGCCGTCGAATGCGAAGCCAACGTCGGCTTTTTCGGCGGGGACGCGGGCTTGCAGTTCGGCGCGGTTCTCGGGTTGCAGCGGGTCGAGGCCGTGGTTGGGCAGGCTGCCATCCGGGTCGAGGTACATGCCAATGAGTTCGATCGGCAGTTTTTCGTACACTCGCTTGAGGATGGGGCCGACCATGCCGTTGCCGGTGTCGGCGACAACGCGCAGCGGTTTGGGCAGGTTGGCGAGTGCGTTGACGTCGATCAGGCTGAGGACGGCTTCGATGAATTCCTCAGAGAGATCGAGCTCGCGCATGCTGCCTTTGCGGGTGGCGGTGGCGTAGTCGTCGTTTTCGACGATCCGCCGCAGATCTTGGATGCCCTGATCACCGCTGAGCAGGTAGGGCATTTCGCGCACCATCTTGAAGCCGTTGTACTGCTTGGGGTTGTGCGAGGCGGTGACCATCATACCCGGCAGTTTCAGTTTATCGCAGGCGAAGTAGTATTGGTCGGTGCTGACCATGCCGATATTGATGACATCGGCGCCTTGGTCCATGATGCCACGGGTGACGGCATCGAAGAGTTGCGGCCCAGAGAGGCGCATATCCCGTCCAACGAGCACTTCGCTCGCCTGAAGGAATGTAACGAAAGCCCGCCCAATGGCATAGGCGGCCTCTTCGTTGAGTTCGGTGGGATATATGCCACGGATGTCATAGGCCTTAAAGATACCAGGAGTAACGTTCATGCTACCTTTCCTTCTCGATAGGCTCATCTAGCAGGTATTATACTCGCAACTGGCCAAGATATGGCGATATATTCACGAGTTTAATCGAACGTCATCAAAGCGCTTAACATGACGTTTATAGATGATTAATGGTGTCTGGTTGAGTGGTGATGAACAGCCGCTGTAGCCTGTTGCACGGCACTTGAGATCGACCTTCTGCGACTTGCAGGAGGTCGACTCGTGTGTTTATGCGATACAGGCGTCGATATTAGGATGTTGAACGTTGTCGATCGTTTTGGGCGATCATCCGGCGTTACGGTTACTCTGTATTTTGTAGAATCCAACGATCATTTGATTGATCGTAGAGATAGAGCAGATTGGTTTGGCGCACGTCGGTGGGCGCGGTGAGTGTGAAGTCGAACTGGATAAGCCGCAGCGACATGGTAAGCTCTTTGTTGAAGATGATGCGGCGCGCTCGTTCGTTGCCGCGCACGCCTTGATCGCTGAAGTCGAGTTCTTCACGAGGCTCGCCGATCGGCTCGCCTGTGGCGCTGAGGGGCAGCGAGTAGATTTTGGAGGCACGGGCGAGGGCGTAGTAGAGCCGCTTGCCTTTGGCCGTGTTAAAGACACCGACTCCAAATGGATCGATGTTCTCGCGGATAATGCTGACCTGCTTGTTGCTGAGATCGACGCGGAACAGGCGTCCTAGCTCTTGGCTGCGCGTTGAGCCAGCGACCGAGGAGACGTAGAGGCTGTGCGTGTCGCAATCGTAGGTCATCGCGAGGATGCCGTAGACATTGGCTTCGTTGGGTGGCGCGGCGGCGGGCAGGCTGAGCAGCGGCTGCATCTCGGCGGTCTGCGGGTCCACGCGATAGATGGTGTTGGCTTGCTCCGGCGGATTGTTGAGCGTGCTGATCCACGGCGCTGGTGCGGTGTACACGGCTCCGTCGCGGTCGAACAGCACGTGGCTCAGGAATCCGGCATTGCCCCACGAAGGGTGCCGATACGGCGGCGGGTTCGAGAGCGGTTGGCCATCGGGGCCGGGTTCGTAGAGGAGCATGCCCGGGAGAAAGCGCGATTGCGTATCGAGCACGGCGGTTTGGCCAAAGCCCATCTCACGGGCGAAGGGCGGCACACGGATGCATCCGGTGGAATAGCCGATCGGCCCAGGGGTGGCGCTCCTGTTCGATTGGTTATCGCCCGTCCCACGCAGCGCGAGCACCCCACCGAGCACCAGCAGTGCGAGCAGCGCGATGCCACCGCCGATCAGCAGCATGTTCGGGCCACGCGGTTTTGGCGGTGGTATGGTTTGTGGCGATTGTGCTTTGCGTTTGCGTCGGCTCATGGTTGCGCCTGTGTTTCTGGCTGAAAGAGTGGTCCGGACCAGCATGGATACTCTTGTGGTACGTAGATGCCATCCTGCAGGATCGATTCGGCCCAACAGTACTGCTGATTAGGCCGTCCGTCGTTTTTCAGTTGCGGCACGTACCAGAACACGAGTTGTGCGTTCTCGATTGATTCGGGCGGGTCGTCGATGAACTTCTCGGGGCCTTGCTCCTCGTTGGTGTTGCAGCACGGCCCGATCGTCAGCATGTCGCTTTGGCCCTCGTCGCGGTCGGCGTGCAGCCGCGTGACGTAGATGTACGCGTTGTCGCCGCGCCCGCCATCGCCGAATTGCCCGCGCCCAGTAGCGATCTGGAAGACATCGCCATTCTCGAAGCGCACGCGGTATTCGGTGCCCTCAGGACTCACGGCTTGATTGCTGCTCAGTTGCCAGCCCTCGGTGCTCCAAGCTTGCCAACTCTCCCCATTCCAAGCCTCAAAATTGGCGTTGCCCGCTAGCGCGATTCGTGAAACAGGCCGATACGTGCCATCGTCGCCGCAGCCGCGCCCCATGCTCGCCACCTTGGGCCGAAAGCGCCCATCGAGGTAGAAGTCGAAGGTTTGGCCGTAGTAGTAGTTGCAGGGCTGCGGCCAAAGCTCCGACCAAAACTCTTGGTGCAGGCTGAAGCCAACCAGCGTATCGCCGTCGCGCAACTCGATGATCTCGGGCGGGCGGATCGCGATCACGGCGGCCTGCGAGAAGTATGGGCATCCCACCGCATCGCTGTAGCCGAAGCCATCGGTCTCGCTATAGTTGACGTGCCAATCTACGAGTTTCGCGCTCTCGATGAATGGGCGGCCCTGGAAACTCACATCCGAGATGCGCAGCCCATCGGAGGAGGTGAGGATATAGTCGAACGACCAGCCGTCGCGCTCGACGTGCGTGGTGTTCTCGCAGTAGTACAGCACCGCCTCGTTCTGCAGGCTCTTCTCGGTGATGGCCGGGCCGGTGGTGCCCACATTCGTCCATCGCAGGCCAACCAGCATAGGGGTTGTGAGATCGACGATCGCCCAGAGTGCGCGGTCGCCCTCCACAAAGGTCGGCGCGACGCAGAGATGTTCCGAGCGTTCGCAGCGCGACTTGTTGAGCGCTGTCTTGGTGTTCGCCATCAGCGCAGCCTCGGTGTTGGGCGCGTAGCCGAGCGCTGCGTGCACCTCGGGCGCTTTGGTGGCGATCTCGCGGGCGATATCGGCAAGGTGCGGCGGAATATCGGGTTGCGCACCCTGTCGCAAATCGAGCGACAGCACGCGCTGCTGATCCAAGTTCACGACCGAGATCAGCGTCGAGTTGGTGGCGAAGTTGAAGATTTCGACCCGATAACAGCGGGCTTGTTGGCACACAGTCGTGCTTGGCGTGCGGTCGCTATTGCGCCACGGCACCACACCGAACACCTCGGTTCGCAGCGGCGCGCCTTGGCGTTGGTCGTACAGCAGCGGCAACAACTGCGGATCGCTGAGCGCGATCGTCTGCGCCATCTCCTGCTGAAGGTCGAGCCCGCCGAGCTTCAGGATCGGTGGTTGGCTGTTGAGTGCCTCCTGTACCCGCTGCAAATAGGCGCTGAGCAATGGGTGTGTGGCGAGATCGGGCGAACGAGGCTCAGCCAGTTCGCTTACATCGTTGCTCTGCACATTGGGTGAAGGTGTGGATTCGGGCGGTGGGGAGGTCGTGACGCACGCTTGCAGGTAGATCAACACAAGAAACAAGCCAAACCCTCGCAGCATAGAAACTCCTTAGTGCCAAAGAGAAGCGCCCTTGCCATTTGGTAGATACGCTGTATATCAGCGTGATAAATCGGAATCTGCGCGTATAAGAGAAGTTCCGCTTCGACCGCTTCCTAATAGCCTAGAACACACTATTTGATGGTATTTGGAAATCGAATAAATGTAACATGGCATATACGAACCTAGCCATGTTACAGATGAATCGTATTGTTAAATCATCTATACTTTTGTGGTGTGAGCATGTTACGGTGATTATAATACATTTTACAGTGTTTGGCTTGATTTCAATACAAATCCTTTGAACTTCTTGTTATTGTGCTTATACTGATATATCACTTTGTTGTCAGTGATAAGCTATAGCGAAAAAGATATATGATCTCTGTCTATAATCATTTCTAAGGCTGCCTTTGTATTGATAAGTTCTGATTGAAACTTGGTGGATCTATGGATGAATGAAACTATCACAAGTGAAATTACTCTCATTGCGAATTTATGCCTGGATTGTATAGGCAAACTTATTCTCAGCAAATAAAGAAAGGTGTTGTCAATGATTAGCCGTTCGAGAAAACATTTTTGGACGCTTTTTTTTGGGATTGCGTTGATCTGCTTTGCTCAGACACTCCAAGCTGTTCCACTCGTCCAAAGCGCCCCGCTCCTTGCCATCACACCAACAGGCGAGCCGCCCACTCCTATGCCTCCGACATCGGAACCTGAACCCACACCCACGGCTGTTGAGGAGCCTCCTCCCGACGCGGAGCCTACCCCTCAACCCACACAAATACAGAATGAGCGTGATAAGGCCGATCCTCGGGTGACGAAAAGCGTTGATCATTCTGATGTGCAGATCGGCGATGTGATCGTCTTCACGTTGCGCGTGACGAACACGGGCGATGAGACTGCCGAGAATGTGGTTGTCACGGACTCGATGCCTGGCTTTTTAGACATCTTGGATGTAGCCAGTTCCAAGGGCAGTGTCACGGTATCAGGGCGCGATGTCAGGGTAAACGTTGGCACCGTGGCTCACGGCGAGGTAGTGATTATCAACATCCAAGCCCGTGTCAATGAGAGCGCCACCCTGGGTGAGGGCTCGAACCGCGCGAACTTGGTGGCGAGCAATCGCAGCGATAACCCTAGCAACAATACCAGCACGGTCTTAATCCGCATCAGGCAGAGCGACCCCACGCCAACGCCCGAACTTGGCACGCCAACAGAGACGCCTTTGCCGGAGATGCCCACAGAGACGCCCGTTCCTGCGCCGAGCCCGACCGTGGTGCCTCCTCAGCCTGCCCGTATGCCACAGACGAGCGGTGCGGATCAGGGTGTGATCTGGTTCTTGACGACGTTAGGCTTGTTGCTGATTGGCTTGAGTGTGTGGATGCGACGCTCGAACATCTAATCCTTGAGTAAAGCTACCAGCTCCCGGCGCCTTCAGGCATTTGTGGGAATGTCTGAAGGCGTCGTTGACACTGTTGCATATCTCTTATCTGTTCGTAGAGTTTTGGTTCACAAACCTACTACAATAAGGTAACAACAGGTTTTTTGTCCTTGGTGAGCATTTACTTTTTAATGGATATGCTAGATGGTACGTCTTTGCACTCATACATTGTTGGTTATTATCCTACTGGGTGGCATATTCGCCTCATCACCCGCGACGTTGGCCGTGCCGAATCCTCAACCCAGTGCGCCAACACCGCCGAGCATTGAGTTCGATTCGGATGGATTGGCGATCGCGTGGCAGAACCGTTCGGCTCCCATAGAGCCGACACCTTCACTCGCCGCTTTGGCGCCAGAATGGCCTTTGACTGAGATCGGCGACGCGAAGGTGCCAGCGCAACTGATCGCACTGCAAGTGCCGCACGACGTCATCATCGAGCCGCAGATCTTGCATCTCGAAACGATCCCCTGGCAGGGCACGATTCTCTCGCGCGAAGCGATTGTGCCACAAACGATCGATGGTGAACTGCGCCCCGATCTCGCTGTTGCGCCCGATGTCTCTCTGCCCGATGCACCGCTGGTGGTGCTGCGCGATGCGACTATCCGCGATACGCGCATTGTGGTGCTGGCGTTGAGCGCGGTCTTCTCGGCGAACGGCCAACCGCAGGCGCTGACCGCTATCAAAGCGAGTGTGCCGGGCGCGCAACCGCTGTCCACCAGCATCGACGAACTGCTTGCGAGCGGCGAGCCGTTCCTTGCGAGCGCCAGCGGCCCCAGCAACCCATTGGCGGCTCAGAATGGCGTGGTGACGGTGCGCGTGAGCCAACCTGGCATTCAGCGCATCACCGGGTCGGCACTCGCTGCGGCGGGCATCAATCTCGCGACGCTCAACCCCAGTCAGGTGCGGCTGCGCCACAAGGGTGTCGAAGTGGCGTTGGAGATGCGTTTGGGTGGCGATAGCAAACTCGATGCTGCCGATGAGATCCGTTTTTACGCGGAACAGCCGGGCGATCGCTGGAACGCAACCACGACGTATTGGCTCTCGGTGGAGAGCGGTTCGGGTTTGCGCATGAGCACGCGCAACACCGCACCCGCCAGTGCGACGGTGCGCACCATCGCTCGCGAGCGTGGGGTGTGGTATCAGCCTACCTTTTACGATTCGTTGCAACCGGGCCTCGACGGCGACCACTGGTTCGCCGCCGACCTCAAGTCGGGGCCGGGTCTTCCTGCGATGAGCGTGTCGTTTACGCTGACACCCACGCTGCCATTGGCGAGCGGCACCAGTATCTTGACCGCCACTGGCGCTGCGTATATGTCGGGTCCGCACAATCTTCAGTTGCGTTTGGGAAGCACCAATCAGCAGGCGACGTGGAACGGCACGGGCAACTGGACGCAGGCGCGCAGCTTTGGGACGAGCAACGCGAATGTGACGGTTTCGCTGTTGCCCGGCAGCGTTCCCGATGGCCTGACGCTCGATCAGGTGGCGTGGGAGCGCCCGGTGACGCTGAATTTCGCCAATCGCGGCGCGTTCTTCGATGGTGTATCCGGCACGTGGCGCTATCAGTTGAGCAATGTGGCATCTGGCAGCACGCTCTACGATATCACGAACCCGACCGCGCCGAGCATTCTGACGCTGAGCAGCGGCACGTCGCCGTTGTTCCAGGATGGGCCAACGCCGCGCAAGTATGTGCTGGCTGGCACTGGTACGCTGCACACTCCTGAGGTGCGCGCCCACACGCCGACGAACTTGGCCACACCGCGCAACGCCAATGTGGTGTACATCGCGCCCGCTGCGTTCCACAGCGCGCTGACGCCGTTGGTGCAGCGCCGCCAAAGCCAAGGCCATGCCGTCGCGGTCATCGATGTGCAGGCGATCTACAACGCTTGGAGCTTTGGGAATATCGATCCTGCGGCGATCCGGGCGTTCTTGCGCTATGCTGCGGCGACGTGGAGCCGTGTGCCTAGCTATGTGATCCTGGTGGGTGATGGCACCTCCGATCCGCGCAATTACACGGACCGTAATAATGCCACGTTTATCCCGCCGTATTTGGCGATGGTTGACCCGTGGATCGGTGAGACGGCTTGCGATGCCTGTTACGCTCAGCTCACGGGCAATGATCCGCTCGACGATATGCTGCCTGATCTGGCGCTCGGTCGCTTCCCCGTAAAGAGCGTCGCCGAGCTTCAGGCGCTGGTGAGCAAGGTGATCAGCTATGAGACGGCGACTGGTGGGTTGGATTGGCGCTCCCGCGCGGTGTACCTGGCCGATAACTATCGAGAGGCGAACGGTACGGTTGATCCGGCTGGCGATTTCGCGCTGACGGCTGACCAGAGCATTACCGAACTTCCCCAAGGGATGCAGGCGCTGCGCTTGTACTACGACCCATGGATATCGCATCAGGGAGTGCCCTGGCGCGAGCCGAACGCGGCCAAGGCCCGCGAGCGTACGCTGGAGTTGTTCAACAACGGCGCGGGATTGGTGACATTTATGGGCCATAGCCACCAATGGCAGTGGGCCGTGACCGATACCACAAAGGAGCCGTCATCGCTGTTGAGCTTGTACGATCCCGATGGGCTGACGAACGCCGATAAGTTGCCGATCGTGTTGGCGATGACGTGCCTCTCCAGCGCGTTCCAGACGCCAGCGTTCAGTGGCACCACGGTCGATGAGCGCTTGCTGCTGGCGAAGGGCGGCGCTGCGGCGGTGTGGGGTTCGACTGGGCTTGGGGTGGCCTACGGCCACGATGCGCTCATGCGCGGCTTTATGGGCGCGCTCAGGGCTGCGCCCGCGCAACGGGGCCAACTTGGGTCGCTGACGATGGCTGGTTACTGGGAGTTGTTCATGCATAACACCTGCTGCAAGGAGGCGCTGCGCACCTTCGTGTTGCTCGGTGACCCGTTGATGCCCGCCCGCGTCGAGCCTGCCCAGCGCCTCTACGCGCCGTGGGTGCGGAAGTAGGGTCTGTCTGGAAAGCAAAGAGGCATCGACCTTCTGCTCAGATGGTCGATGCCTCTTTTTGTTGGTCTTGAGAAGCGGTTGTTTAGTGCGCTCCAGCCCGTTTGCTGGGCTTAACGAACAGCAACATGATGCTGTAGACAACCCACAACAGCGAGGGTACGATCAGGGCGAGGAAGCCACACGCGAGATCGTACGGATAGCCGTAAAAGCCGATCTGTGTGGGGTGCACGCTGATCATCAAATAGCTCAGCGGCAGGAAGATGATCGTGCAGAGCACGATCCGGCAGATCAGCCACCATCGACGTGTTGGCTTTGCGCCATTCCGCATCTTTACGATCGACCGCACCAGCATCGCCAGCATGATCAGGCCGATGATTGTGAAGCCCAGCGAGATGAGCCCCACGAGTTTCCAGAAGGTCGTTCCGACCTGGACTTCTTGTGGGGTTTCGCCCAGCAGGGGCGCCACAATGCCGTGCACCAGCGGTTCTGCGAACTCCGGCACAGAATCCCCGGCCAGAATGGAGATGCCGATCTTCTGCTCGGGCAGCATCACGATCATCGCCGACGAGCCGATGCCATCGCCTGCTTTGTACAGGATGCGCGTGCCGTAGAGCGTTGTTTCCTCGAAGCCGCTCAGCGCGTATTTCGTGTCGGGGCTGCCCGTGTCTATCTCGCCCTTGTGCGACATCCGCAGCGTCTCATGGCTGAGGTATGTCTGCTCGTCATCCTCCATCATCGCCGAGAGGAACGTGGACAAGTCCAAGACGTTCGAGTAGATGCCGCCTTCGGGATTCTGACTCTCTCCAAAGATGTGGTTATTAGGAGCAGATTTATTCCTTCGCCCAAACACCCAGTTGTACTCGCTCGCCGCATTCGATGGATCAAAACTCGTGTGCTCCAAGCCTAACGGTTGGAACAAGGCCTTGTGCATGTATTGTTCGTAGTCGGTTTGGGTCACCTGCTCGATCACGAGGCCCAGGACGTTATAGCAGGTGTTGCAGTACGCCCCTTGTGTGCCTGGCTCTGCGACCATATCAACCGTGCTTAACGCGCGGATGCCGTTCTCCAACGAGTTTCTGTTCGCCTTTTCGTTCTGGAAGATGGAGCCATCCGCTGTAAAGCGCTCGATGCCGGGCGAATGCGTGAGCAGATGGCGAATCGTCACTTTGGCCGAGCGCTCGGCATCTTTGTAGGTAAACCAGGGGATGTAGCGCTGGACTGGCGCGTCGAGCTCGATCGCTCCCTGTTCATACAGATGCAGAATCGCGGCGGCTGTGAACGCCTTGGTGACCGATGCGGTTGAGTAGACGGTCTGTGGCGTTACTGGCTCGCGCGTCTGGAGATCTGCAACGCCGATGCCGTTGGCCGCAATCACCTCACCATTAGAGACAATGGCGTAGGCGCCGCCTGTGATATCGTTTTGCTGAAACTGTCTCGCGACGTACTCATCGATCTGCGCTAACAATTGTTGATCAGGTGCCGTTTGTTGTGCATAACTGGCATTGGGCAACAGGCAAGCAAGCAGAGCGATCACGAGGAATAACGCTTTTTTAGCCATTGCTCTGCTTGCCTTGCTGAGTGTTGGTCAATGACGGCAGTTTCTTAAACAGGTAGAACGCAACCAAGGTGTAGAGCACCAGCTGTAAGATGCCAGTATCGCCGGTTAGCACCTCGGACCACTGCGAATCGCTTTGGGTGAACAGGGCGAAGCGGCCCCAAAAGACGTTGTGCGCACCGTGGATGAGGGCTGCGGGCCACACGCTATTGGTGACGAGCCGAAGATACCCAAAGACCACGCCGATAATCGTCACTGTTGCGAGAAACAGCGGGATAACGACCCAACGCGGCCCTTCGGCATGGTACGACGATGTGAGTAGGATCATGGGCAAGTGCCAACAGGCGTGAATAAAGCCATTGAGGAGGAAGGCGCGCTGGGGGCCGAGATCCATCAGTTGCGGGAGCAGGTAGCCGCGCCAGCCGATCTCCTCGGTCAGCGCCGAGGTCAACGTGTGCATGATCAAGGTTGGGATCGTTGCGATCAGCACCACCGATGGGCTATAGCCCTCCAGGTTCGCGTATGTAATGCTGCCCAGCCCCGTGAGCCAGAGCACGCTATAGCCGATCAGTTGAATCACGAGCGGAACGAGCAGCGCGAAAGGCCAGGTTTTGATGCCCAGAGTGTGCAGACCTAGTTGTTTCAGGCCAGCCTTGGTGTATCCATCGCGAGTGACGATAAAGAGCATAAGCAGGACGCTAATCGTCGGTGTGAGCATATACGCACTGGAACTGATTCCAGGTATGAGCGCGAACAGAGTCCCGAGCAGCATGACGATAAGGGTGTAGATCCATGCTTTTGGCAGCGACGCGAGTTTGGTGAACATAGATGGACTGGGTCTCCTTGGGTTGTGTTGCAATCCGCTTAAACCGTAGCGGGTATGGATAGGAAACTGTATTATACAACGAGTGTTGGGCTGATTTATACAATTTTTAAACCAATCAAGCGGATCGATTCGCTTGCTATGACACGAAAAGTCCTTATTCGTTGCGTTTGTGGCGCATCCATGCGGATAGCGCTTCAAGTGAGCAGGATTGCGTTAACTTGCTCCACGTGAGCATTCTGAGTTGGTATCGCTGTTTTGTGTTGCAAAGTAAAAACGAATACGAGTCGCGAATGGTTACCGTTCGTGCGGGCATATGACGTATGGCAAGCAGTGCGGGTTGCGGGGCGTTGCGCGAGCGATGCCGGGCAGGCATATGCGAGCGCTCAACGTTGCGGCTGCGGGCCGTTGGCCCAGAGCGACGGGTGTTGAGGCTGAGACTTGGCTGATCTTTCCTCCAATAATCCGGCTGGTTGGTGATGAGATGCGCGTTGATAGTTGCGAGATTCGTTCGGCTTGACACTATTTCCGGCGCGTGCTACCATATTCTCACGCTATATGGAGCAGGAAAATGATCGTTTGCCGCAACAGCATCTTTGATCGAGAGTATTATTGCCCTACTATGGGCTAGCGATCTGGTGCTCCACGAGGGCGGTTTGATAGTTGTACGAATGCGTGGACCCAGCAGTCCACGCTTTTTTGTGTTCTCAATGCTGGGAGTTGTGTGATGGATATTGACCAGCTACTGACGCGCGGCGTCGCCGAGGTGATCGTCGAGGCCGAGTTGCGTGCCAAGCTTAAAAGTGGCCGAAAGCTTCGGCTCAAGCAGGGTTTTGATCCGACAAAGCCGTATATGCATATTGGGCACTCGGTTGGTCTGCGGAAGCTGCGAAAGTTTCAGGAGCTCGGTCATCAGGTGGTGTTGATCGTTGGCGACTGGACGGCGCAGATCGGCGATCCGAGTGGCCGCGATGAGACACGCCCGCGTCTCACGGCGGAGGTTGTGCAGGAGAATGCGCGCATCTTTATGGACCAGTTCTTCCGCGTGGTGGATCGCGACCGCACGGAGGTGCGCTGGCAGAGCGAGTGGTTCGGGAATTTCAGTTTGGCGAACGCGCTTGATCTGGCGGGGCGCTTTACGCTGGGCCAGATGCTGCAACACGAGACGTTCCGCAAGCGCTACGAGGAGGGCGGCAAGCTGACCATCCTTGAACTGATGTACCCGATGTTGCAGGGCTACGATTCGGTGGCGATCAATTCGGATGTGGAGTTCGGCGGCACCGATCAGAAGTTCAACAACTTGGCTGGCCGCGAGTTGATGGCTCAGATGGGTCAGACGCCGCAGGATATCTTGCTGGTGCCGCTGATCCCCGGCACCGATGGCCGCAAGATGGGCAAGACGTTCGATAACACCATCGATGTGGTGATGTCGCCCGCCGATATGTACGGCAAGGTGATGTCGATGAGCGACGAGGTGATGCCGCTCTACTACGAGGTGTTGACCGACGAGCCGTTGGAGGCTATCGCTGAACTGCGCCACGAGTTGGCGAGCGGCGTTGGCAACCCGATGGATTGGAAGAAGCGCTTGGCCCACAATATCGTTGCGCAGTTCCACAACGCAGCCGCTGCCGATGCTGCTCAGGATACGTTTGAGCGCCAGGTGCAGCGCCGCGAGTTGCCCGACGATATCCCCGATGTGGCGATTGAGCAGCCGATGAGTGTGGTCGATTTTGTGGTCGCGGCTGGCATGACGGCGAGCAAGAGCGAGGCGCGTCGGTTGGTGGCTGGCGGTGGTGTGTACATCATCACCGATGGCAACAAGGTGCGTGTCGATGATCCGGCGACGCTGGTGGACCCGGCCACGGAGCCGATCGTGCAGGGCGGCAAGCGCCGCTTCGCTCGGGCGCGCAAGAAGTAGGTTCCCCGAATACCATTAACGCAACCAGGGCTGATGCGGCCTTGGTTGCGTTTTTTGCTTGACGCGCTACTTAACGCTTTCACAGCTTCTTGACCGACGTCGGCGGGGCGATTCTGGTATAATGGCCTCGATACATACACGGGATTGGAGTGCTGCAGTGAGCGATCAAACGCCGCAAACCATCACGCTGTATATGCGACCAGGATGCCATTTGTGCGAGGACGCCGCCGATCTTCTCGAACGCTTGCGGCTGCGTTTTCCTCTTCAGGTCGTCGAAGTGAATATTTTGAGTGATCTTGGGCTGTACGAACGCTACAAGCAGAGTATTCCAGTACTGGCCTTCGCTAATGGCACCACGCTGTGTGCGCCGATTCGGGAGGCCGATGTGCTGCGTGTGTTAGGATAATCCATGGCCGATGCAAATACTCCCATGCCTCAGGATGCACCTGTCCGTCCTTCGCCCCCCTCATCACCCGCCTATGCTCGTATCAACCAGATGATCGCGTGGTGCCTGCGCCACTGGTTGCTGTTGGCCAATGGTTTGGCGCTTGTCTATGCGGGATTACCGTGGTTGTCACCGTTAGCGCGAAGCGCCGGGTTCGAGCGCTTAGGTCTTATTCTGTTTTGGATCTATCAGCCGCTCTGCCATCAAAACCCCGAGCGTTCGTTCTGGTTCGTCGGCTATCAGGTCGCGTATTGCCACCGCTGCACCGCGATGTACACGGCGATTTTGGTGGCGGGCCTGCTGTTCGGGGCGCTGCGTGGCTTGTTGAAGCCGATGCCGCTGAAGGTGGCGGGCCTGCTCCTGCTGCCGATGCTGATTGACGGTCTGATGCATATGTTCGATGATGTGACGGGCTTGGCGTTGCGCGGCCACGATCACGATATCGGCTCGTTCAATTTCGTGGTCCGTATGATCACAGGCGTGCTGGTGGGTGTGGCGATGCTGCTGGTGATCTACCCCCGTGTGGAGCGTGAGCTTGAGAGCGCTGATTCATTGATCGTTTCTGCGAGTTGAGTTATGCGACGATTGGCTTCTCAGACATCTTGGCTGTTGCTGGCGCTGCTGTTGTTGGCGAGCTGTGGCACGCCAAGCCAGCAACCCGCTGCTCCAAGCAGTACGACGAGCAATGTGAATCTCGCCGCTGAGTCGCGGTTGCTCGACACCTCCGGCGACTTCATTATGCCGAATGTGGGTGCCGAGGCGCCCGACTTCGAGTACACTCTGAGCGATGGCACGACACAGCGCCTGAGCGACCTGCGGGGCAAAAAGGTGATCCTGAACTTTTGGGCCACGTGGTGCGAGCCGTGCTTGGCCGAGATGCCCGACCTCGATCGCATCGTGAAGGAGCACAGCGATATCGTGGTGCTGGGCATCAACAAGCTCGAAACACCCGAAACGATCGGGGCATTCGCCTCCACAAAGCTCGATGTCTCGTTTCTGCTGATCGCGAATACCGACGGTGCGATCGCCAATCGGTACGCTGCACGCAACATTCCGACGAGCTTTTTCATCAACTCCGATGGCACCATCGGGGCGCGGCGGATCGGTGTTATGACCCACGAATTTATGCAGTCACAAGTTGATCTGCTCCATTAAACATGGGGAGGAACGCGATGAGCGAGCGAAGTAGTGATGAGATATTGGAGCTAGCGCGTCAACGGATCGCTGCCCGCAATGCGGAGCAGATGCCCGAGCACGATACATCGGAACGGTTGTGGCGGTTCGCGCTGATGGGGTTGTTCGGTGCGCTGCTGTTGGGCTTGTTAGCTTGGCCGGGCATGCCGCTCGATCGCAAAATGTACTCGGTGGTGCACGGCGTCTGCGCGCAGATCCACAATGTGCAGGTGGGCGGGCTAGACCTGCCGTTGTGCGCCCGCAACACTGGCATCTACAGCAGTTACCTGATCACTACGGGCTACCTGCTGCTGCTCGGGCGGAGCCGCGCCGCTAAGCTGCCGCACTGGTCGATCCTGATTGTGTTGGCGCTGTTCGTCGTTGTGATGGCTATCGATGGCTTCAATTCGATGTTAGTCGATATGTTTATGCCGCATCTCTATACGCCGCAAAACTGGCTGCGCACGTTGACGGGCATCGGCATGGGCATCTCGATCGCCACCATGATGCTGCTGATCTTGAACGTATCGCTGCGCCAAAATGCCGATACGCAGCAGCGCGTCCTCGGCGGATGGCGAGAACTCATCGGCGCCGTACTAGTGAACGCGCTGGTATGGGTCGCGATTTACGGGAATATAGGGGTGATGTACTGGCCGCTCGCAATCGTTGCCTGGTTGGGCATCACAGGCGTGCTGTACAGCGTTAACGTATTGCTCACGGCGCTGTTTATGCACTACGAGGGGCGTGTATCACGCATCGGCCAACTAGCAAAGCCAGCCAGCATCGCGCTGATCTTCACGCTGATCGAACTTGGTGGTCTCTCGGCAGTCCGGTTTTGGCTCGAATCGCAGGGGATGATCGCAGGCCTCTAGATGTAGTACATCATCTCGCCGTTGCGTTCGCGCTTTCGTTGCACCAAATCGTCAATCGTCAGGCCCGATAAGCGTTGTTCGAGCAGGGCACGCAAATCATCCCAAATCTCGCGGATCAGTTCTCGATCCATTGGCTCCGTTGAGGGCACATTGTCGCGTCCGCTATCTGTAGGCAACAATGGGCCTTCGAGCGCCAACAGCGCATCGTGAATTGTGATTTGAGCCGGAGGCCGTGCCAAACGGTGGCCACCCTGCGGTCCGCGAATACTCTCGATCAGGCCCGCTTTGCGTAGCGAGATCAAGATCTGATTGAGATAATTCTCATCAATACCTTGGCGCAAGTGAATATCGCGGCTTTGAACCGGTCCTTCACCGTAGTGTTGCGCTAAATCGAAAAGCGCTCGAAGACCATATTCGCCTTTACTTGAAATTCGCATAGCACTCTAAATAGTATTCGATGGCTTCAATATGCGGATCGCATATCAACCTATCATACACGATCATCCATTAAAATACCAGCATGATGTCTTGTTTTTTCGGCTTGCGCGCCTCATTCATGCTGCCGCTGCGGAATCCTTGCAGATCTAGGGTGATATACGTGTAGCCTAGCTCCTTCAATCGCTGCACAATCACCTCGCGCTGCTCGATCACAAGAGCAATATCCTCGGGGAGCACCTCCAATCGTGCAATTGTATCGTGATGGCGCAGCCGGAACTGCACCAACCCTAAACCTCGTAAAAAGCGCTCGGCCTCATCCAACACGTGCAACTTCTCGGCGGTGACCCGCTCGCCATAGGCGATGCGCGACGAGAGGCAGGCGTACGACGGCTTGTTCCAGTTCGGCAGTTCGAGACGCCGGGCAAGCTCTCGAATCTCGGCCTTCCCAAGCCCCACCTCTAGCAACGGGCTGCGCACCGAGAACTCCACGGCAGCGCGGTGCCCAGGCCGATGCGTACCGATATCGTCGGCCATTGCGCCGTAGACGATCGCCTGCACGCCGAACTGCTCGGCGATCGGCTCAAGCTCCGTGAACAGTGTCTTTTTGCAGTAGTAACAGCGGTCGGAGGCGTTCTGCGCATAGCCCTCATCGGCGAGTTCGTGCGTTTTGACCACCACGTGCTGGCAGCCGATCAGCGCTGCAAGCTCGCGGGCCAACTCCAGCTCCTCGCGGGGGTATGTCTCGGAATCGGCGGTCGCAGCGATCGCCTGATCGCCGAGTGTATCGTAGGCCACCTTCAGCAACAGCGTGCTATCGACCCCACCGGAGAAGGCCACCAGCACCGAGCCAAGCTCACGTAAGCGCTGCTGAAGCGCCAGATACTTTTCCTCAAGAGTGCTTATCATAATAATCTATATCAATGGGCCATTAAACGCCGCGCTGTTGGCGTTTGCCGACATATTGAGCGATCACTGACTCAAAACGATCGAGATCAACTGGTTTGATCAGATACTCATTAAAGCCGTATTGAAGTGAATGATGCATACTGCTCTCGTCCATGCCGCTGATAGCGATCGCTGGAACGTTCGCACAGCCGGGCAGCGCGCGGAGAGCAACGAGTGCATCGGGGCCATCGCGATCTGGCAATCGTAGATCAATGATCAGTAGCGATGGAGACTCTTGTTGGGCCACTCTTATCGCATCATCAGCACGTCCAACCACGGTAACGCCATAGCCTAAGTCGCTTAAAAAGCGCCCCATAAGCTGCTGCATAAGGGGGTTGTCGTCCACCAGCAGAATATCCAAAGCACCCTCTTCTGTACTCAAATCGGATGTGGACGTGTCTATGGCTTAAGAGTGTGAACTCTATCATGTTTCCCAACAATGTATATGTACGGAACCATTGTACCACACACGTCCAACATCTTGAGCCTCAAAATGAACATTTTGAGGCGATAGGCGAACATTGGGTGGTGCTGTTGCGTATTCTGTGCCACGAATGTGCTGTTCTCGGCGAAATACGAGCGTCTGTGGCAGGTTGTGCTGCTGGAGCGAAGGGTGCAACCGTTTGTTGAGCGCCCGTGATCATGCTTCGGGCTTTGGAGTGCCAATCAAGGCGGCGGGCGCAGTGCTCCTGGTAACTACGGCAGTGTGGCTCACGTGTGCCGACGTGACGGCGAAACCATCCGTCTCCCAAACAAACGCAATGTCGAGATGCTGCATCTGCAACACCTCGACATCACACATCCTACGGGGACACTAGGGGTAAATGCCTCGGATCAGCACCGCATCGGCGACCCGTCGCACGGCCAGCAGGTAGGCGGCCAAACGCATCGGAATACGGCGTTCTTCGCTCAACGCGTGGACTTGTTCGAAGGCGTTCACCATGATCTTTTCGAGCTTAGCGTTCACGTCGAGCTCGTCCCAGAAGAACGACTGTAGGCCCTGCACCCACTCGAAGTAGCTCACCGTCACACCGCCGGCATTCGCCAGGATGTCGGGCACGACGGTGATGCCGCGGCTGTTCAGGATGTCGTCGGCATCGGGTGTGGTGGGACCGTTCGCACCCTCGACGATCACTGTCGCCTGGATGCGGTCCGCGTTCGCCTTCGTGATCTGGTTTTCGAGCGCGGCGGGCACGAGCACATCACACGGGTATTCGAGCACTTCGGCGCTGCCAATGCGCTCGACGCCGGGGGCGTAGTAGCCTTCGAGCAGGCGGCGCGGGTGATGCGCAGCGTAGGTGCGCATCGCGCGCACATCGAGGCCGCTTGAGCAGACGTAGCCGCCCGACGCATCGCTGATGCCGATCACCTTGCAGCCCATGCTCGAAAGGATTTCGGCGGCCACGCCACCCACGTTACCGAAGCCTTGGACCACAACCCGCAGGTTTTCGAGATTCTTCTGCTGGGTGCGTGCCCATTCGCGCACCATCAGACTGACGCCGCGGCCTGTCGCCTCGTTGCGCCCGAGCGAGCCACCCACCAACACCGGCTTGCCGGTGATCACCGCGTTGACGGTGTGGCCCTGATGCATCGACAGCGTGTCCATAATCCACGCCATCGTCTGCGGGTTGGTGTTCACATCGGGTGCGGGGATATCGCGCTCTGGGCCGAGCAAGATGCTGATCTCGGTGGCGAAGCGCCGCGTGAGGCGCTCTAGTTCGGCTTCGCTGTAGTTTGCCGGGTCAACGACCACGCCGCCCTTTGCTCCGCCGAAGGGGATATTTACCAGCGAACACTTCCACGTCATCCACATGGCAAGTGCGCGTACTTCGTTGATATCGACTTGGGGATGGTAGCGGATACCGCCTTTGGCGGGGCCTCGTGCCAGATTATGCTGCACCCGATAGCCGGTGAGCACTTTGGTTGTGCCATCATCGCGCTTTACGGGGAAGTTGACGGTTAGTTCTCGTTGTGGAACCCGCAGCACCTCGCGGATACTGTCGGGCAGATCGAGCATGTCGGCTGCATTGTCGAATTGCTGTTGCGCAATTCGAAAGGGATCTTCGCGCATTGACATCGTTGTCTTTGCCTCCTTATGGTGGATATGCATGAGTACAAAGAAAAAAAATATGGTTCAAAGTGCTGTGCTAGGGTGTTTCATCCAGCAACTTGAACCATCGTTTGTACTCTTGATCATACCACATCTTTGCGCATATAGATCCAGACTCGTTGATGCAGCATCCAACCAGCGAGGAGGGAACGGCGCTTGCGCTGCTCGACAAACCCAGCGCGAGCGTAGAGGCGGCGGGCGCCATAGTTGGATGCGCTGACGTAGAGGCCGAGGTAGCGTTTGTAGCGGAGGCGTGCATCCTCTTGGGCGCGGGCGAGCAGTGCTTGGGCTACGCCACGGCGACGGTAGGGCGCCAACACGGCCACATCGGTGAGGTAGCCTTCGTCGCGGGCGATCACGTGATCGAGCAGTGAGAGGGCGAAGATCGAGCGTAGCGCGCCCCACGGGCCGAGGACTTGGTGAAAGGCCATCTCGGCGGCGTCGGTATTATCGTTGCCCATCTCCCAAGTGCGCAGGGTGATAGTGCCGATGACTTGTTGATCGGCTACGGCCACGAGCATGCCACGGAGTGCAGTTGGGCCTTGACGACGCCATGCTTCGGCCATTGCTTCGATGCCGCGCGGGGTGCCATGCACACCAAATGCAGCGCCGAACTTATCGGCGAACGCCTCGCTGTGCAAGCCGAGAATGGGATAAATATCGTCCATTCGGGCTGGGCGAATTTCGACGGCAGGTATGGCCGCGGGTGCATCAAATGTGGTTGCCAGCATAAGAACTGTGGTTTAAACATACACCAAACATAATGCACGTTGGTGTATGCTCAACAAGCGATGCTACTATCGATCGATTATGTTAGGTATTTTATCATTCGCAGCACCCAGGTGCAACCAATACTTTTGCGAACGTTTTAGCGCACGATAAACGCTCAGATTGCGGTCATGTTGACATCTCTGCCAAACACGAATAGAATCGTTGAACGATTTTATCTCGTAAGGAGCCTGTTTTGGTAGCTTCACCGCCCCCTCGCTACGACCGGATCGTCTCACTGGTGCTACTGGTCGTGATCGGTCTGGCGGTAGTGTTTCTTGTAGACATCAACCCGCAACTCCTGCGCGCTCGGCTTGGCGGCGACCTGCCACCGATCACGATTTCGTGGTTGTTGATCGCCTCGCTCGTGGTGATTACAAGCACCGGCGCCGATGTGTTCATCCGCAGCCATCCGCAGATGCAGACACGTCAGTTACCTTCGATCAACCTTGGTTTTGTGATCGTTGAGTTGGCACCGGGCTTCTGGATTCTCCCCTCGTTCACCATTATCGCCTCGTTCGCGTTCTTCCGCCTGTTTGGCGTGAGCTTGGGCGCAACGGCGGGTATTCTGGCCTCGGTGGCGGCGGGTGGCCTGCTATTGGCGACGTTGATTGGCCAACACTACGCGCTCGATCGGCGGCCCGAAGTGCGCCACAATGCTCGCTTGGCGCTCCAAACCATCACCTTTCTGCTGGCGTTCGGTGTGTTTAGCGCGGTCTACTTCACCCGTTTCCGCACGCTCTACTCCGCCGCGCTGATCGGCTCGGCTGGCGCGCTGTTGGCATACGCGCTGCTGCAGTGGACGCCACCGCGCAGCGGTTTACTGCTGATGTCGTGCATCGTCGGCCTCACGCTCGGCGAGATGACGTGGGCGCTCAACTACTGGGCTGCTCCATTCTTG
>CALKHR010000003.1 GCA_937988885.1 uncultured Roseiflexaceae bacterium
GCTACGACTGGACGCAAACTGCTGGGCCGAGTGTCACGCTGAGCGATAGCAGCGCCGTTTCACCCACCTTTACAGCTAGCACAGTGGGCACATACACCTTCAGCTTGGTAGTGACCGATAGTTTAGGGATTGCCAGCACAGCCGATAGCGTGACGATTACGGTGACCAACGGCGAGCCGGTTGCCAATGCGGGTGAGGATCAGACGGTCGTGCCTGGCAGCACCGTCACGCTCGATGGCAGCGCTTCGAGCGATCCCGATGGGCATCTCCCACTCACCTATGGCTGGACGCAGACGGGCGGTACACCTGTTACGCTGACAAGTGCCAATACTGCTCAGCCGACCTTCACCGCGCCGAGCGAGGCGGATACGCTCACCTTCAGCTTGGTCGTCACCGATAGTATGGGGCTAGTGAGCGCGGCGGATAGCGTGACCATCACGGTAGTGCCGCATCGCCTCTTCCTGCCGATCACGCTGCGGGAGGCGGGGCCTACACAATCGAACTTGGTGGTGACGGCGCTACAGGCCGACCAAAACGGCATCAGCCTGGTGATCCGCAATATCGGCAACGGGCCAACCAAGGCACCCTTCTGGGTCGATGTGTACATCAACCCAAGCCAGCCACCAACGACGAACACACCCTGGCAGCAGATCGCTCCGGCTGGGGCGGTGTGGGGCATCAACCGCGTGCTCGAACCCGGCGAGAGCCTGACGCTCACGCAGAGCAGTCCGTTCTATGCGCCAGATTACAGCGCAGGCACCTTCGAGGCGGGCGCAGTGCTCTATGCGATCGTCGATTCGTACGGCACTGAAGGAACCAGTGGCGCCGAGCTTGAGTCGAATGAGCAGGACAATCGCTTCGGGCCAGTGACCGCCACGGCAGCGGGTAGCGCCAGAACGCCGGGCAGTGCACCAAGAAGCACACCTTCGGGATTGCCAATGCGTTAATCCGCTAGCTGCAAATCAAACCAGAAGGAGCACGACAGAAGGTTATCTGTCGTGCTCCTTTTTAGTTAGAACTTCATTGCTGGCAGCACGACAGTTTCGAAGTGATACCAAATCCTGGTAATGACTTATATAAAGAAATATTGCGATTGAATATTGCAATACAGCCTTTTAATAGTTACCAACCTTACCATTGCAAGTGATATTGAGGCGCTGCGCGTAGCAGCGCCTCAATATCACAAAAAGAAGAAAGTACCTTCCTACCGCAGGCTAAAACTGCTTTTTAACGATAACCGTCTAACCGGATTTGGTATGACAACAAGAGATGCAATTATCTTCGTTACAAGGCATGAATGCTCCGTTTTGGAAATATTCAACATTTTTATGTTCAATGAAAAGCACTGTCATCTCGAACGGTCGAAGCCCTGAGTAAAGCGAATGGGGAGAGATCTCAAAGCGCAATACAATGCAGATCAATGAGATTCCTCACGTCTCCTAGCGGCTTGTTCGGAATGACAATGAGAACTGTCAAAGACTTATAAAACAGTGCAATGAATAGTGTTTTCTTAGGCAAAATTCCCATTTACAAATCTTTACGGTTCTTGTTTTATAATAGAGATAAGTATGCTACACACCACCGTATAAAGGAAGAATATGCCAACTTGCCATCCGTTATCCCCACGCTGGCCTCGTCTATTGTTGGTTGTCCTATTGTTGATGGCCCACTGCTCGATTGCTGTACAAACCCCAGCTGCTTACGCTGCCAATCAGATCTGGTATGTGAAACACGATGCGAGTAGTGGCGGGAACGGTACGAGTTGGGCTTCTGCCTTTACTGATCTGCAAGCGGCCCTTGCTGAAGCCGAAGCCACTGATCAGATCTGGGTTGCCAGTGGTGTCTACTACCCTACCGATAGTTCAACCCTGCGAACTGCCAGCTTTGTGCTCAAAAATGGGGTGGCGCTCTATGGTGGATTTGTGGGTAACGAATCGCAGCTCTCTCAGCGCGATTGGGAGCTGAATAAAACCATTCTCAGTGGCGATATTGATCGCAATGACACTCATACCAATGGGATTGTTATCGATACAACTGGTCTCAATGGCGACAATAGTTACCATGTGGTAACAGCTACTTATCTTGATGCAAGCGCCATTATTGATGGCTTTGTGATTACTGCTGGCAGGGCCAATGGTTTGAACCCAGATAATCTTGGCGGTGCGATTTACAATAGCAATGCTAGCCCAACGATTAGTAATATTAGCTTCTCTGGCAATTTTGCTACCCTTGGTGGTGCGATCTTTAATAACACAAGTAGCAGTCCAACGATTACAAATGTCAGCTTCTCTGGCAATTCTGCTACGTATGGCGGTGCGATCTATAACAACAATAGCAGCCCAACGATTACAAATGCCAGCTTCTCTGGCAATTCTGCTACCTACGATGGAGGTGCGAACTATAACAACATCAATAGCAGCCCAACGATTACAAATGTCAGCTTCTCTGGCAATTCTGCTAGCGCCGATGGCGGCGCGATCTCTAACTGGTATAGCAGCCCAATAATTACACATGCCAGCTTCTCTGGCAATTCTGCT
>CALKHR010000004.1 GCA_937988885.1 uncultured Roseiflexaceae bacterium
CAGCCTTTCGGCGGGGGAGTAGTCACAGTGCGATTTTATCGAAATTTTCACTGTTTCATCACCTGAAATGTTCCATGGGACCTCTAAGAATACGGTACAATACCTACAGGTGTTGTTGGAATTGACGCCTATCTAAAGCGCCTAAGGCATGACACGTTGTATCAGTCGGGAGTGAACAATGAACGCCGAATCAAAGCCGATCCAGCTATCACCAACCGCAAAATTCATAACCGTAGCGATCATCGTATTTTTGTTTATTCTTTTGCTCACCTCTGTTACTCACATCCTCACACCTTTTATTGCCGCGATCATCACCGCTTATTTGTTTAACCCGCTCATCACATTTATGAACCGTAAGACGAATGTGAGCCGAGCGGTGTGGATCATTGTCTTGTACGTGTTGGTTGGTGTACTCATCTACGGCTTGGTGCGGTTCCTCGGCCCCATTATTGTCGGTCAATTTCGCGATTTACGAGACCGCCTGCTTCCAAATATTAGTGTTGAACTGCGAAAGTGGTCCTCCTATCAAAGCTTCGATTTTGGCCCTTTTGTGGTGGATATTAACGCGATCCAACAACCAATTGTGGATTTCTTGCGCAATATAAGCCTCAGCTTACCGGAGAAAGTTCCGCATCTGGTGTTTAGCGCCTTTGAATCGATGATTTTATTTGTGACCTATTTGATGGTCGCCTTTTATTTGTTATTGCAGGCCGAGCAGATTATTGCAAAAGGGTATGAGCTTGTGCCAGCCCCATACCGCGGCGAGATCCGCTGGCTCGGTCAGCGCATCGATCGAATCTTGGGTGGCTACATTCGCGGCACGCTGATGCTGATCCCCATCATGTCGATCCTGACGTACATTGCATTGACGATTTTGGGTGTGCGCTACGCATTGGTGATCGCGATCGTGAGCGGCTTCCTTGAGATCATTCCCGTGATCGGCCCGTGGTCGGCGGCAAGTATCGGTATGACGGTGGCGCTGTTCCAGGCGACTGCGCCGTTCGGTTGGCCGAACTGGGTGTTGGCGATTGTGGTCGGCTTGACGTACTTCGTGCTGCGTATGTTCGAGGATAATTTCATTATCCCGCAGGTGGTGGGTCACGCTGTACACTTGCACCCAGTGTTGGTGTTGTTTGCGGTGCTTGCAGGTGGCGCGCTGGGCGGCGCGTTCGGCTTGCTCGTCGGTATCCCGACCGCTGCGATTGTGCAACTGTTGTTGCGCTACTTGTACCGCAAGTTGGTTGATCTGCCCGACCTGCCGAGCGACGACGATTCGCATACTGGCAAACGAGGGAAACAACACGAGGCTGCGGCTGCTGAGGTCCCTCCACCGAACCCTCCACGAGTCACGTTACCTCAGCCGGCGACCGATGAGCCGCATGCCGCTGGCTAGTTGTTTAGATACAGGCAATGCGCAGCCCGCCGAAGATATCGGCGGGCTGTGTCGTTTGAAGTGAAGAGGTGTTATTCGGAAAGAGCGACGCCGATATTGTGGAAACCGGCATCCACGTAGATCGTCTCGCCGGTGACGGCGCTCGCCAAATCGCTGCACAGCCAGAGCGCGGTCTTGCCCACGTCCTCGATGGTGATGTTGCGGCGCAGCGGCGCGACACTGGCGAACTGCTTCAGCAGCGAGCGGAACCCGCCGATGCCGCTGGCCGCCAAGGTGCGCACCGGCCCCGCGCTGATCGCGTTGACGCGGATGTTGCGCGGGCCAAGGTCGGCGGCGAGGTAGCGCACGCTCGCCTCGAGCGCGGCTTTGGCGACACCCATCACATTGTAGTTCTGGGCCACTTGCTGCGAGCCGTGGTAGGTGAGCGTCAGGATCGATGCGCCTGGGTTGAGCAGGTCTTGGGCCGCTTTGACCACCGCGGTGAGCGAGTAGGCGCTCACTTCGAGGGCCAGCAAGAAGCCCGCTCGGGTGGTCTTGAGGTATGGCCCGTTGAGCTCGTCGCGGTTGGCGAACGCAATGCCATGAACAATGAAATCGAGCGAGCCGTACACTTCGCGCGCTTTATTCATCAGAGCCTCGATCTGCTCGTCGCTCTGCACATCGCAGGGTTCGATCAGCTTGGCGTTGAGGCTCTCGGCGAGCGGGCGTACGCGGCGCTCAAGTGCTTCGCCTAGGTACGTGAAGCCAATGTCTGCACCCTCACTATGCAGCGCCTGTGCGATACCCCAGGCAATCGAGTGATCGTTAGCTACGCCAAGGATCAAGCCCTTCTTACCATCTAATAAGCCCATGGGTCGCTTCCTCCTTACGTGTTGCGTGTGTAATATGCTACGAGCGTCGCTACGCTCAGCGAAGACTACGATCATACGGGTGAATGGGCGCTATAATACAATGGAAGATGCATTGTCACAAATAAGCAGGATTCGTGGATGGTTGCTCTATTGACGCGCGCACTGTTGTGTTGGTTGTGCGTTTTTGAGTTGGTGGCGCGCTGGCGCGGCTGGCGGGGGTTGGCCTGGTCGCGCGGAAGTGTGGGGACGATTTGGCTGTTGCTGTTCGGTAGTGCCGCTGGGATACGTTCGCGTGGCTTCGTGATAGCAGGCTGCTTGCTGATCACACTGCCGTTGGCCGTGGTGCTGCAACTGTTCGGGGCCAGCCTGCGCAACCGCGCGATCGACCCTCGGCGACGCCTCCAGCCCGGCGAGCACGACGAGTATCGCGTGGAGGCGCTGCAACTCACCATGCCCGATGGCTTTGTGCCGGGCTTGCTCCTCATCCCGCACGCTCCCACCGACGCTGCGGTGTGCGTTCTGCACGGCGCTGGCGACCACAAAGCGGCCTACACGTGGTGGTTGGCCGATACACTGCTCGCGCAAGGCCTGGCGGTCCTGCTGATCGACTTGGACGGCCACGGCGAGAATCCTCGCACGCAACGATACCCCGATACTATCGACGATGTGACGGTGGCTGTGGAGTGGCTGCGCAGGCACTATGCGCGCGTGGGTGTGCTGGGCATCAGTTTGGGTGGCTGCATCTCCGCACGCGCCGCCGCTGATGGCACCCCGATCGACGCCCTCGTGGTACTTGAAGCGCCGCCGCTGCTGCACTTCACCAAGGCCGATATGAGCCGCGAAGCGCTGGCCCTGGCGCAGTGGCCACTGCTCGATCTGTTCTGCGATTGCACCGTCGAGCATCTTGTGCAGGCGTGGTCTACAACCCCAACTCGCACCGCGATCAGCACTTGGGATCTGATCGCCAAGCTCGATCTGCTGGGCAGCCTGCCGAAGATCGCGACGCCGTTGCTGCTGGTGTACGGCGGGCGCGATGCGATCGTCAAGCCCGCGCAGGCCGAGCAGGTGCGCCAAGCAGCGCCTGCACACGCAGCGTTTCACATGATCCCATCAGCGAGCCATCTCACGATGATTCTGGATCGGGGCGCGCTTCAATTGGTGGCGAATTGGTTGCGGGAGCAGTTGATCACCAGCACCTAGCGCCCAATGGCAGCACTAGGTGCTGTGAGATGTCTAGCGAGCGATCGAGGTCGACTGATCGAGGATTTCGTCGATAAAACCGTACTCTTTTGCTTCAGCAGGGGTCATGAAGCGGTCGCGGCTGAAGTCGCGTTCGAGTTCTTCGACGGTGCGGCCTGTTGAGCGGGCGAGAATCTCGTTGCCGACGCGCTGGATACGCAGCAACTCCTGCACGATACGCTCGAGGTCGGGCGCGTAGCCCTCGGCGCCGCCACCGGCTGGGTGAAAGTGAATGGTCGAGTGCGGCAGGGCAAAACGTTTGCCTTTGGCGCCACCAGCGAGCAGAATCGTCGCCATGCTCCCGGCTCGCCCAATACAAATGGTATTGACATCGGGCGCAATCAGTTGCATCGTATCGTAGATCGCTAGCCCATCGCGCACGCTGCCGCCAGGGCTATTGATATAGAACCAGATATCGCGCTCGGGATCGGTGTGCTGCAGGAAGAGCAGTTGAGCGACGATCGACGACGCTACATCGCTATCGATCGGTGTGCCGAGCAACACCACACGCTCTTGCAGCATTCGCGAGAAGAGATCCCAGGAGCGTTCACCACGAGGCGTGCGCTCGACGATCGTTGGGATTGGAACGGAGGGCATGGCCCATTCTCCTTCGTGTACAAGTTCGTCGCAGATAGTATAGCATACTCAGTGCAACCTGGCTGTGTGGAGGATTGCAACGATGCGCATGAGCTTCAACGAACTGCTGGAGTACATCTCGAATGGCCGTCCCAACGCACCTGTTGAACAACTCAGCCTCTGGATGCAGGAGACACCACGCTTTGCCGAGTTTGTCTTTGAATACCGCGATAAAATCCGCAAAAAGCTGCGTGGTGTGCGCGATATCGAAGCACAGGGCGATCTGCTCGCTGAATTATATGCGGCCTATGTCATCTTGCAGGAGCCGCGTTTGGCGCTCGCCTACGAGAAGTACGGCGTGGGCAAGGCCCGCAGCCCCGATTTCGTGGTGACGTTTCGCGGTCGATTGCACTTCAACCTCGAAGTGACGCGCCTGCGCTACCCCGATAGCGGCGCCAACGACCGCATGCTGATGCTCAGCCGCTTGGGCGATACGGTGATCGGCAAACTCGGCCAGACCATGCCCGGTATGCTCAATCTCCTCCTCGTTGCCCCCGATGATCAGCAGATCGATGGCGAAGCCCTCGATGAAGCAATGCGCCTACTGCGCCGCCGCGCCGAGCAGCAGGGCACCCCATTCCTCGCTCGCAAAGGCTTCAGCAATATCGCCGATTTCTCCAAACATTACCATCAGTTGAGCGGTATTCTCCTGTGGAGTCCGCAGCCCAACGCCATCCACACAGTGTGGCCTAACGTACACGCAAAGCACAAAATCCCACATGATCTTTGGAAAATATTACAAAAGAGTTCGCAAACCAACGGTACTACAAGCTGATAGTTCTTATGGAGCATGTTGAGCGGTTATAAGGTCTGAATGAAACAAATCGCTCCATCATCTATACTAAGATAGATAACAGGGCTGATCCACGATGTTCTCACCCCTAGATGCCAATCAGCCTTTTCTCCTTTGCTGTTATCGTGGATCTGCCCTGTATTGTTTTATTCAGCAGTTAGTTCTATCGAGGAGCAAGAGATGGGGCTATCAGCGGTTGTGCAGCCAAATAAGGTGCGTTTGCCGTGGTCGTTGCGAGGGAAAGTAGAAGTTGGCCCATTACAGTTGGTCGGTGAAAATGGTATTGGCTTGCCCTACATTCAGGGCCGTATTCGTAATCGTTCTGGCCGCATGTTGAGTGTTCGTATGGTTGTGCATGTCTACAACGAGCAACGACAACTGCTCTTCACTGGTACGCCCGGTATCCTCGATACGATGGAGCTCGATCCTCAGCAACAGCGCACGTTTCGGGTGAGCCTACGAGATGCAGCAACGCCTCGGCAACCCGATCACAAGCGAATGTGGGTGACGCGATCGCGCATCGAGATTGTGATTGACATATAGCGAATATGAGAGCCTCAGGGAGAACGAGGGCCACGCGCCCTCGTTTTGTTGTGCACGCACCAGATCGCGTTGCGTGGTAGAATACCCGACATTTCAAGGGTCTGCTGTGAAGGGTATCTATGACAACACAAATAAAGCGCCGCATCATCGCCGTCGGTGATTTGGTGTGGGATATGGTGGTGCAGCCCGACCAGGTTTTGTTACCGGGAGGCGATACCACAGGGCGGATCGCTCTTGTTCCTGGTGGGTCGGCGGCGAATGTTGCCGCTTGGATGGCGCGAGCAGGCAGCGCTGTTGGCTTTGTTGGCAAAGTGGGCGACGATACGCTCGGCGAGCGCTTGCTCGATGATCTGCAGCGTGAGGGCGTGGAGCTCTACGCCAGCCGCTCCACCGAACGCGATACAGGCGTCATCCTCGTGCTGATCGATCAGCAAGGCCAACGAAGTATGGTGACGAATCAGGGCGCCGATTTCGACCTGCGGCCCGACGACCTCCCCGAAGATGCCCTCTCCAATACGTCGCACGTGCATATCACCGCCTGGTCGCTGTTCACCGATCCGCCCCGCCAAGCGGCGATTCGGGCCGCCCAAATCGCCAAGGCCGCGGGTGCTACCGTTTCGTTCGATCCCGGTAGCTATCAGATGATTCAGGAGATGGGTGATGCAGCGTTTCGTCAGATTACCGAAGGTCTGCCGGTCGATATCTTTTTCCCCAACCGCGATGAGGGGCGTGTGCTCACCGGCGAGCAGGAGCCTGCTGCGATCGCCCAAGCGCTGCGGCAGCGTTACCCTAGCGCGCTGATTGTGTTGAAACTGGATCGTGATGGGTGCTATGTGCTCGCGGATGACCACGCGCAAAGCTACCCCACCGAAGATCGGCCCACGGTCGATGCGACAGGCGGCGGCGATGCCTTCGATGCGGCGTTCCTGGCCCACTACCTGCGCCATAACGATCTGGCGACAGCGGCGCAGTTCGCCAATCGCATTGCAGGCTGGGTGATCTCGCGCTTTGGCGCACGTCCACCCGTCGATGCCGAACTCGAAGCGCTGCTCCGCACTGTGTAGCGCTCGGAGAGATCGCAGCGCGAGACATGGCGGTTTGAGCTGAGGTGCAGCCCGCCGAGCGATTCCCTGTCGTTCGGAGGCGGGCAGGGCGCGTATTGTGCTCCGTAGGGGGTTTTTTGATGGTATAATGGCCGCGAGCCCCAGCAACAGCGGAGTACATTCATACTATCAATGTTGCTGTGTCGGCCTAGTCACAGCAACAAGGGCCACACGTGCCTTCAAGCTAGGCTACGATCGTTTGGTCTACAATGGGCGCACACTGTTGCGCTGAACTCGTTTGATAGTGGAGAGCCATTGTGCTGGCGGAATTTCGTCGTCGTTGGGTATTGCTTCTTCTTGTTGCGGTATTCGTACTGATCGCTGACCAGATCAGCAAAGCTGCTATTTTGTCGCTGCTTGGCCCCGAGGAGCATTCAAGCATCCCGTTAGTTGGCAATTGGCTACGATTCACCTTTGTCAAAAATACGGGCATCGCATTCGGCCTCTTTCAAGGGATTCCACATTTCTTCACCATCACTTCCCTCCTGATCAGCTTTGGCGCACTCTACTTCTATCGCTTCCACCTGCCGGAGGGGAGCCGCTTAATTCAGGTGAGCGTTGGGCTGATCTTCGGTGGTGCAATCGGCAACATCATCGATCGCATTCGCTACAGCTATGTGGTCGATTTTGTGCATGTCACGTGGTTCCCTGGCATCTTCAACCTGGCCGATAGCGCGATCAGCATTGGCGTGGTGATGTTCTCGGGTTATCTGCTTTTGTATGGCGATAAGCCGCAGAAGCCCACCCCTCCTCCCGATGATGCTTTGCTTAACGATCTCCTCGCCCAAGATACCGGACGGCGTGCGGATAGCGATATTGCAGGTTAAAGCGGCGCAGATGTGTGCAGCGCACAACACATACTAGGAGTTGGCGTGGAAGGGGACCTTATTCGGTTACAGGTGGATGCCGAGCACGAAGGACAACGACTCGATAAATACGTGTCCGATATGGTGCTCGATCTTTCCCGAACCTACGCTCGCCAACTGATCGAGGATGGCCATATCCAACTGAACGACCGCGATGCGCGACCCAGCACGGCGGTACGGGTTGATGATGTGGTGTTGGTGCGTCGCCCGATTGCGCAGCCCACCGACCTGGTCGCCGAGCCGATCCCCCTCAATATTGTGTATGAAGATGCCGACGTTGTAGTGGTCGATAAACCGGCTGGGATGGTCGTGCACCCCGCGCCCGGCCACTTGAGCGGCACCCTGGTCAACGCCCTCCTCGCCCGTTACCCCGAGATGAGCGTCAGTGGCGATCTGCGCCCCGGCATCGTGCATCGGCTCGACCGCGACACGTCGGGCCTACTGGTGAGCGCCCGCAACGATGCGGCCCTGCATCACATCCAGGCCCAGCAGCAGGCGCGCACTATGCTGAAGGTCTATTTGGCGGTGGTGGAGGGCCGAATGAAGGAGCCGGAGGGCGTGATCGATGCGCCGATCGCGCGGCACCCCACCGACCGCACGCGCATGGCGATCGTGGCGAACGGACGTTACGCCCGCACACACTGGCGCGTGCTCGAAGAGCTCGGCGATTACACGCTGATCGAGGCGCGCCTTGAAACCGGACGCACCCACCAGATCCGTGTGCACTTCTCGTATAAAAGCCGCCCGTTGCTTGGCGACCCGCTGTACGGCCCGAAGAAGCCGCGCGCAACGTTTGGGCTGACGCGGCAGTTCCTCCACGCCCATCGATTAGGCTTCAACTTGCCCTCGACAGGCGAATGGCTTGAATGTACATCACCGCTTCCCGCTGATCTGGAACAAGCGCTGGAGAAACTGCGTGCCGTGGCGCGCAGCCGCCAGTGACCGATCGACGGATTTGCGTTTATAGGTCATATTCACAAGGGAAAAGGTGACAAACGACATAAAGCATATGCTACAATATCTATGCTCGTGCCCCTTGTTGGGTGATATGTTTTCGTGATTATTACACCGAATCGCTGACCATAGACGGTCATATACCTAAGGAACGACGAAGGAGTTCTTATGCGCTCAAAGATTACGATCATCGGCGCGGGCTTTGTCGGCTCGACCGCCGCGCACTGGATCGCCGCGAAGGAGCTTGGCGATATCGTGCTGCTCGATATTGTGGAAGGTGTTCCGCAGGGCAAAGGTCTCGACTTGCTCCAATCGGGGCCGATCGAGGGCTTCGATGTCAACATTGTGGGCACGAACAACTACGAGGACACCGCTAACTCGGATGTGATCGTGGTGACTTCGGGTGCGCCCCGCAAGCCAGGTATGTCCCGCGAGGACCTGATCAAGATCAACGCCAACATCACGCGCGATTGTGTCACCAAGGCTGCGGCTGTTTCGCCGAACGCGGTGATCATCATCGTCAACAACCCGCTCGACACCATGGCCTACTTGGCCAAGCAGGTTAGTGGCTTCCCCAGCAACCGCGTGATCGGCCAGGCTGGCGTGCTCGATACCGCCCGCTACCGCACTTTCATCGCCCAGGAAGTTGGCGTCTCGGTCGAGGACGTGCAGGCGATGTTGATGGGTGGCCACGGCGACGAGATGGTGCCGCTGCCGCGCTTCACCACCATCGGCGGTATCCCGGTCACCGAGTTCATCGCCCCAGAGCGCCTGGAGGCGATCGTCGACCGCGCACGCAAGGGTGGCGGCGAGATCGTCAGCCTGCTCAAGACTGGTAGCGCCTACTACGCGCCGAGCGCCGCCACCGTGCAGATGGTCGAGGCGATTCTGCGCGATAAGAAGCGCGTGCTGCCCTGCGCCTGCTACCTGGATGGCCAGTACGGTCTGAACGACATCTACTTCGGCGTGCCCTGTATCCTGGGCGCCAATGGTGTTGAGAAGATCCTGGAACTGCCGTTGAACGACGAGGAAATGGCGCTGGTGAAGAAGAGCGCCGATGCGGTGCGCTCCTCGATCGAGACGCTGAAGACGCTCTAATGCGGTTGTCAGCCGCCCGTCGTCTGTGGCAACGGGCGGCTGCACCTTATTGGCACGTTGATGAAGCAACCGAGGCTGTGGCGAAGTTCATACATGACCCATATACTGCGACCTGCTGGCTTCTATTCAGCGGATGTAGCCCAACATCGTCGCACTCGGTTGATATGAAGATCAAACTGTATAACGGCTCGTTGCCACGCATGGCTCGAGCCTTCTTTTGTTCAATAAATGTTACGCTACTGGCTACGTTTTGGGACCACATATCATATACAATGATGGATGGACAAAGTGCCTGATTGGAAGCGAAACGATAACACTCGATACCATCGAATCGCACCGTTACAGTGCACTGAATGCCAGTTCAGCTTAACCATAAATACCTCGCTAGATAGCGATGGCATAGGGCAAAACCAAAGTGACCCTGACCGAGTTCAGGGACTACGAACGCATTGAGGGGGAGTCTGTGGAGGCAACAACAACATCACCAATCTCAACCTCCTACGACCGCTGGCAGATGCTTGGTGGTGATCGCTTCTACACAATGGCACGCTGGGTAACCCTACTCCTCTTACTCGGCATGGCCAACTTGATCACCGAGATACCGATCTGGCCTCCATCAGTGACGATGCCGCCATTTCTGCTACTGCTCTGGGGTTTTGCATTCTTCAATATCCTTACGACCTTAGCGCTGTTTATACCGTTCCTTGGTGGCATACTGCGCATCGCCTTCTTTATCGATGTGCTGTTCGTCACGCTGCTCACGCTGTTTGCCAGGAACACCTACGATCTCTTTTACCCGCTCTACCTATTGCCGCTGATTGGCTTCTCCGTGCGCTCGCGCCCGATCGGTGCCCTGCTCTTCGGCCTGTTCGTCGCAGCCGCTTATATTGGCTCCTATTTGTTCGCACGAGTCGGCCCCGATAATGGCCGCCCACCGCGCGAACTGCTCGAATTTGTGGCGCTCGCCCTGCGCAGTCTGATCCTCATCATCGTGCCGGTGCTGACAAGCGGTTTGTCCGAGCGCTGGGGTATCACCAACCGCCGCAGTGTGGTGCTCGCCGAGAAGCAGACCGAGCAGGCTATGCACGAAGCGCGCCTCACGCGCGACCAGATGCGCTCGCTCTACGAGGTCGCCTACACGCTCTCGACGACGATGAACTACCAGAATGTGCTCAACGTCGCACTGGTCGAGAGCCGAAAACTCGTGCCCTACACCAGCGGCGTGGCTCTGCTCTCAACTGGTGAACCCGATGAGTTGTATGTGGCGGCGGGACAGGGCATTAGCCCCAGCGAGCACGAGATGCGCATCAAGATCGGCGGAGGCCAGATCGCCCAGGTGCTGCGCTCGTCGGACGCCTGCATCATGTCCGATATCAGCCAGGAGACCGAGTTGCTGGTGCTGCCATCGTTTGCGCGCTGCCGCTCGGCCTGTTTAGTGCCGTTACGGGCCGGTCTGCGTACCTTCGGTCTGATGCTGGTCGCTAGCGATCACCCCAATGCTTTCAATCAAGAGCAGTTGGCCATGCTGACCGCGTTGGCGAACTACGCCATTCTCGCGCTGCAAAACGCCCAACTCGTCCACGATCTGCGCGAGGAGCGCACTAAACTGCTCTCCAAAGAAGAAGAAGTGCGCCGCCAACTTGCGCGCGACCTGCACGACGGCCCGGCCCAAGCGCTCGCCGCCATCACCATGAACGTCGAGTTCATCAAGCGGCTGCTGGAGCGCGATCCGGCCCGCGTGCTGCCCGAGCTAGAACGGCTCGGCGCGTTGGCCAAGCATACCACCCACGAAGTTCGCACCATGCTGTTCGAGCTGCGTCCCTTGGTGCTGGAGACCCAAGGGCTGCAAACCACGCTTGAACAGTATTTGGAGCGCTTTCAGGGCAATGGCACCGAGATCATCCTCGAAGCCTCCGATATTACCGCGAGCCTCGACACGAAGTCCGAGGGCACGCTGTTCAACATCATTCAGGAAGCGATCAACAACGCGCTCAAGTATGCCAAGGCCCAGCACATTTGGGTGCGGCTGAAGCAGAGCATCGATGCGCTCGAAGTGACTGTGCAGGACGACGGGCGCGGGTTCGACCTCAAGCGCGTGCTCGCCTCCTACGAGCAGCGCGGCTCGTTTGGTCTGCTGAATATCGAGGAACGGGCCAAACTGATCGGCGGAATCTCGGAGTTGCAATCGGCCCCCGGCGAAGGCACCACCGTGCGCGTCGTTGTCCCCCTCAACCAGACATAACAAACCACAAGGGCTGCCACAACGGCAGCCCTGTTCTTCTTCTCTCTTCTCTTGTCGTAACCCGCCGAGCCTACTCCAGATAATCGCGCAGATGCAAACCGACATCTGGCGCGCGCAAGTGCCGCAACGCCTCCGCCTCGATCTGTCGGGCGCGCTCGCGAGTCATCCCCAGCACCTTGCCGACCTCCTCAAGCGTGCGGCGCTGCCCATCGGCCAAGCCGTAGCGCAGGTCGATGATGCGGCGTTCGCGCTCGTTCAGGTGATCGAGGGCGCGGGCGAGATCATGGCGCAACAACTGCTGCGACGCGAAGTCGGACGGTGTTGGCAGCTCGTCGTCCTGCAGGAAATCGCCGAGCGTATGCTCGCCGTCCTCGCCAACGGGTGTTTCGAGCGAGATCGGGCGGCGCGCCGCTTCGAGGACGCGCTCGATCCGCTCGATCGGCTGGCCGAGTGCCGTTGCGATCTCCTCGGCGGTGGGTTGGCGCTCCAACGCTTGCGCCAAGCGCTCGGAAGTGCGCTTAACCTGCCCCACCGACTCGCTCATATGCACGGGCAGGCGGATGGTGCGGCCCTGCTCGGCGATAGCTCGCGTCACAGCTTGGCGTATCCACCAGGTGGCATACGTTGAAAAGCGATTACCCTTGTGATAGTCGAACTTCTCAACGGCGCGCATCAGGCCGATATTGCCCTCTTGGATGAGATCGAGCAGCGAGAGGCCACGACCAACGTACTTTTTGGCGATGCTGACGACCAAACGCAGGTTCGCCTGGATCAAGTGGCGGCGAGCGTCGTGCCCACTGATGATATCCTTCTTCAGCGCCTGACGCTGTTGTGGGCTGAGCTCTTCGGAGGAAGCCAAGCGAAGCATGGCCAAATTGCCTCGTTCCATACGTTCAGCAAGCTCGACTTCCTCAGCGGCACTCAACAAAGAAACGCGCCCTATTTCTTGGAGGTAGTGTTGGACAGAGTCAAGCGATGGTTCTGGAGCAAGCGTCTCTTCAAGCGCGTCGGCTGCCAGATCATCGGCCTCTGCGACTACTTCGATCATTGGCTCATCGTATTCATCGCGCCGCTCGTCCAGTTGCCAAGCCTGTTGTCCATGGAACATACGATTCATAACACCTCCAAAAAGACATAGCGCGGCTCCTCCCAAGCGGGAGGAGCCGCGCCCTCAAATGGGTTCTGAGACAATCGCGCTCAACTGAACGGGGTCGAGCTCTTCGCAATTATGCTGTCGTCAGAGGGTGCGACATAATTTAAAGCTTTCTGCGCAGAAAGCTCCTTGGCCATTATACACCTGGCGATACGTCATGTCAACTACTTTTTGACTTCTTGACGCCATGAAACGCCTGAGTTTCATGCCTTTGGCGATGGTTATAACACTCGCCAAATGTGAACGCAGGTGCACCCTTCGTTTCCCGTTGGCGGCCCTTCCGCTGTGCGCTTTTTCGGGCAAGTTCAATGCCACGATCACCAAAATACGGCGTAAAACAAAAAGGATACCGCAAAACTGCGATATCCTCTGCTGATTGGTCGGGGCGGAGGGATTCGAACCCCCGACCCCAGCGTCCCAAACGCTGTGCGCTACCAGACTGCGCCACGCCCCGACAACCTCGTATTGACTTGGCGAATCATACGAGAAAGTGGTCATTTTGTCAAGTCGGAACGGTTAACCGAAGCGGCCCGTCACGTAATCCTCGGTGCGTTTGTCCTGGGGCGCCACAAACAGTTGATTGCCCGCGCCGAACTCGATGCACTTGCCGTTCAGGAAGAAGGCCGCGTAATCGGCGACGCGTGCTGCTTGCTGGATGCTGTGCGGCACGATCACGATGGTGTACTTCTCTTTGAGCGAGACCAGCATCTCTTCGATGCGCACGGTTGAGATCGGGTCGAGCGCGGCGGTTGGCGCATCGAGCAGGAGCACTTCGGGCTCGGCGGCGAGCGCCCGGGCGATGCTCAGGCGTTGCTGCTGCCCGCCCGAGAGGTTCAGCGCGGAGGTGTTGAGGCGGTCGCGCACTTCGGTCCAGAGTGTGGCCGCTTCGAGCGAGCGCTCCACCACCTCATCGAGGCGCTTGCGATCGCGCACACCCATGAGTTTCAGGCTGTAGACGACGTTATCGTAGATTGACATGGGCAACGCCACGGGTTGAGCGAACACCATGCCGATCCGGCGGCGCAGCGTGGGCAGATCGACGGAGGGCGCAAAGATGCTCTGGCCGTCCATCAGGATATCGCCAGTGTGGTGCTCGTGGGGCGCAAGCTCGGCCATGCGGTTGATCGAGCGCAGCAGGCCGCTTTTGCCACCCGCAGCAGGCCCGAAGATGGCCAGCACCGCGTTGCGTGGGATCGAGAGCGTCACGTCGTCGAGGATACGATCCTGACCGTAGGAGAGCGAATAATTTCGAATTTCGATTTTGACGTCCATAATCTGCTTTGTCTGTGGGCGGGCGCTTTGGCGGAAGAGTCGCCCGCCCAAACGGTGTTATTTGCCGCGTTTGGCGATCACTCGGTTGACGAGCATGTTGGCCCCAATGTTGATCAGCAGGATGGTGATGATCAACACCGCGCCGGTGGCATAGGCTTTTTCCAGCGAGATGCCCTCGACGGCCAAGATGTAGAAGTGGACCGCCATCGTGCGCACTGGCGAGAACGGCGAGACGGGCAGGTTCAGTGCGGTTCCCGCGGTGAAGATCACGGCGGCGGTCTCGCTCACGGCGCGACCAAACGAGAGAATGACGCCGGTGACGATACCCGGCAGGGCGCTCGGTAGCACAGCAGTCGTGACCATCTCCCAGCGGGTGGCGCCGAGGCTGTAGCTCACATCGCGGTACGCCTGCGGCACGGTCATGATCGCTTCTTCGGCGGTGCGGATAATGGTGGGCAGCACCATCAGCGCGAGCGTGAGGCCGCCTGCCAGGATCGACCAGCCCATCTGTAGGTAGTTGACGAAGAAGATAAACCCGAACAAGCCGAAGATGATCGACGGCACGCCAGCTAGCGATTCGGTGCCGAAGCGGATAGCGCGGGTGAGGCGGCTTGTGTGGGTGTATTCGGTGAGATAGATGGCGCTGCCGATGCCGAGCGGCGTGGCGATCAGCAAGGCGACGAGGCCCAACGCCACGGTGCCGAGGATGGTGGGCAGAATGCCACCCTCGCGTCCAAGGTCCTCGGGGGTGCCCGTGAGGAATTCCCACGTGACCGAGGGCAATCCACGCACCATGATAATGCCGACGATCAGGGTCAGCAGCACCATGGTGAGCATAGCGGCGGTCCAGATCGAGGCGAAGGCGAAGCGCTGCTTCTGTTGTGCGTTCATGTGCCCCTCCGGCTAAAGGCTGGCCGACGCACAAAAGCAGTTGCGATCCCGTTCAGTAGCATAATCAGCACGAAAAGAACGACTCCTGTGGCGAACAGCGCATCGCGGTGCGCTCCGGTGGCGTAGGCGAGTTCCAAACCGATGTTGCTGGTGAGCGTGGTGGCGGGTTGCAGCGGCGAGTAGGGGATGATCAGCGCGTTGCCGATCATCATAATCACCGCCATCGTTTCGCCGAGCGCCCGACCCATGCCCAGGATCACGCTTGCGACGATGCCCGAGCGTGCGGTCGGGATAATGATGCCCGAGATGACCTGCCAGTGTGTCTCGCCGAGCGCGAGCGCGCCATCGCGTAATGAGCGTGGCACAGCGCGAATGGCATCTTCAGAGATGGCGATAATGCTTGGCAGGATCATAATGCCAAGGATGATCGCGCCGGTCAGCACGCTGAGGCCCGGGCCGCCGAACGTCGAGCGGAGCAGCGGCGCTAGGATGGTCAGGCCGATGAAGCCGTAGATGACCGATGGGATGCCCGCCAAGAGCTGAATGGCGGGGCGCATAAACTGCGCGAGGCGCGGTGGCGCGAGTTCGACCATAAAGACGGCGACGGCGATGCCCAAAGGCACGCCGATCACCAACGAGCCGACGGTGAGCCACAACGAGCCGACGATCATCGGCAGGAGCCCGAATTGGGGCGGGTCCGCTGTGGGGTTCCACGTCGTGCCGCTGAGGAAATTCCACAGGCCCACTTCAAGGATCAGCGGAAGGCCAGATTGAAAGACAAAATAGGTGATTAACGCTAGTGCAAGCAGCGCACCTAACGCTGCTACCAGCAGCATGATGCTGATGGCTCGCTCTTTCATCGCGTAGTCACTCCTTTAACCAAACCGAGGCGGGTGAGCTCTGCTTGGCCCGCCGGGCCGAGTGTGTATTCAAGGAATTGGGTAGCGAGCGCGCTCATGGGCCGATTCTTCTGCCAGACGAACAGGAAGGGCCGCACAAAGGTGTAGTTGCCTGCTTCGACCTCTGCTACCGAGGGCTCGACACCGTTGATAGCGACTGCTTTGACGGTCGAATCAACAATGCCCAGGGAGATATAGCCAATGGCGTTGGGGTCTTCGGCAACGATCTGGCGGATGGCGCCGTTGGAGCCTTGGCGGAGGGCGGCTGGCGTGATCGGCACGCCCTGCATCACCAGTTCCTCGAACGCGCCAAAGGTGCCCGAACCAGCTTCGCGCACCACCAGCACGATCGGTTTATCGGCCCCGCCAAACGCTGCCCACGAGGTGACTTCCCCAGAGAAGATCGCCTGCACTTGTGCTTGCTCGAGGTTCACCAGCGGGTTCGACGGGTGGACGATCACGGCCAGCGCATCGCGGGCGACCACGACCTGTTCGAGTAGCTCGGCTTCTGCGGCATCGAGATTACGCGATGACATGGCGATTTCGGCCACGCCGTCGATAGCGGCGCGAACACCTGCGGTCGAGCCGAGACTTTGGACGTTCAGCGTCACACCCTCGTGTTCTTGCTGATAAATCTCAGCAAGATGCTCGATGAAAGGGGCTACCGACGTTGAACCAGTAATATTGAGGACGTTTTCGTTATTCGTTGAGCCACAAGCGTTGAGAAGGAGGGCGAATGCCAACCAACACACACAGATCCAACGTTTTGATGCTCGTTGGCGCGCGGCAAGGGGTGCGCTGGTGCGCTGGTGAGGCCGGAAGCGCTTTGGTATTAAAATCATATATTATGGCTTGATTAATACTCTTGCGTTTGCTTAATATGCGGGCGTATTATACCATGTCCCTGATACGATTAAACCGGGGAACAAGTGTCAATTGCGCGAGTGAATCGCCCTCGAGCGATGTGTAACGCGTGCTTGCCTATGGAAGGCCAGAACGTGGAGTTGAGCGACATGGATGAGCAAGTGAACGGGACTGCCCAGCAACCAGCTTCAGACTCGCGAGTTGGGGTGGCAGTACGCGAAGCAAGCGCTGCCTCAACAATGCCTATAAAAATGCAGATTGAGGATTTTTCGCTGTACTATGGCACATTTCGAGCTGTAAAAAATGTAACCTTGCCGCTTCGTGAACGTCACGTGACGGCGATCATTGGTCCTTCCGGCTGCGGGAAATCGACGCTCTTGCGCTCGATCAACCGCATGAACGACCTGATCCCAGGCGTAAGTGTGACGGGTGCGATGCGGCTGAACGGCAAGAATATCTACGATCCCGATGTCGATGTGCCACAGTTGCGCCGCCGCATCGGTATGGTGTTTCAGCGCCCGAACCCGTTCCCAAAGTCGATAGCTGAGAACGTCGCGTACGGCTTGCGCCACGACCGCCTTCCGCGCCAAAAGGTGGCCGAGCGTGTGGAGTTGAGTCTGCGTCGGGCGGCGTTGTGGGACGAAGTGAAGGATAAACTGCACGAGTCCGCGTTATCGCTCTCGGGCGGGCAGCAGCAGCGTTTGTGCATCGCGCGGGCTTTGGCGGTCGAGCCGGAGGTGTTGTTGCTAGACGAGCCCACCTCGGCGCTCGATCCGATCGCGACGCATCACGTCGAGGAGTTGATGATCGAGTTGAGCGAGCACTACACGATCGCTGTGGTGACGCACAATATGCAACAGGCGGCGCGGGCCTCGGATTCGACCGCGTTTATGCTGATGGATACGGATCGGGCCGGGCAGTTGATCGAGTTTGGCCCGACGCGCCAGATCTTCACGAATCCGAAGGATAAGCGTACCGAAGACTATATTACCGGGCGGTTTGGCTAATAGGACATCTCGGCACCACCGATGCTCGTGGGTTTAAGAGGCAGGTGGTTGCTGTATAGGTTAGGAGGGGGCTATGCGGCTGCGGGATCGCTATTTAAAGGAGCTTGATGGTCTCCACAAAGATCTGATAGCGTTGGGCGAATTGGTTATCGTCGCGATCGAGAAGGCGGTCGCTGCGCTGGTGGCGCAAGATGTCGAGAAGGCGAAAGAGGTGTTGGCCGAAGATCGCCTGATCGATGAGCGCCAAGTGGCGATCGAGGAGCAAGCACTGGTTGTATTGGCGACGCAGCAGCCGATCGCGGGTGATCTTCGGCGTTTGGTTGCGGTGATTAGCATCGCAAGCGAGCTTGAGCGCATCGGTGATTATGCGAAGGGTGTGGCGAAGATCACGATTCGCAACACCAACCTGTCGGCGGTGACATCGCTGGTGAACCTGCCGCAGATGGCGCAGGGCGCGGTGGCCATGTTGCGCGATGTGCTCGATGCGTTCGTCAAGGGCGATTCGTCGGTGGGTCAGCGCCTGATCAATGCCGACGATATAGTCGATGAGTTGCGCCGCAAGATCCGTGCGGATCTCACGGCGGCGATGCAGCGCGATTCCTCGATTGTGCCGCAGGCGATCGACCTGCTGTTTATGGCGCACAACCTTGAGCGTATCGCCGATCGCACCACCAATATCGCCGAGCGGATCGTGTTTATGGTCAGTGGTGAGGTGATTGAGCTGAATCCGTAGCCGAATAGTCTTGCTGGGTACGTTGTTCCTATCCCGAAGAATGCCTCTGTTATGCCAACAGAGGCATTTTTGTATGGCCTGAGATGCTGTGTCGTGGTTCCTTGGAGGCTTTCTGGAAAGTATTCAACATCTAGGCGGCTCCTGAGAGAAACGTACTGCGCATTTTGAAGTGTCTCCTTTGCGAGAAGGTGGGATGCGCTATACGCGGGAATGCGCGTAGCAGCGCCTCGACATCATAAGAGAAGAACATAAACTGTGCCAATCGGATTAGTATCACGTTTTGTGTGTATTACTTGTAAGGATCAAACACTCATGAAAGACGAGAGTATGGATACAAACTGTGAGAAATTGAACGAAGTATCGATAATGAAATGTTGTGATTGTAAACTATTACGCGGATCGGTAAGTATATAATATATGATATATATGCGTATTTGAGAGAAATGATGAAAAAAGAGTTGCACTTTGATGTAAAATGTATTATACTAATAACGAACCCTCATGCATGATTGATCTCTTGAAGGATATTTGTCATATCGTTAAGTGATCTTAAACTGCACTACATCCTCCTTTTTTATTCTAAACTATCGCCCATAATTTTATTCGGCTGAGTATTTTTTTTTGTGTATATAAAAACTTATTGCTATGAATAAAAGTTAAAGAAATGTATATGGCGCCTTTCCCCTCTATGTACGTTGTGGCGCCTATGGGGAGATGGGCTTTTTGTTGTTCTACATCGGATAGGTACGGAGCATTTTTAATGCATTCCGTCTGATATTTGCTTGTTATTCAATGTTTTCAATGTGCTTATTTGTATGTCCTGCTCTTTTCCTTCTTTGATACGTCAAAAGAAATACGTTAGTGTCGATTGTACGTGAGTGAATGGTAGTATGGCATACTGATGTTGATATCTACATACCCTGAGTACATACAATCATCGTTTCCCTACGATCCGACCCAGTTTGTCGAACGCGAACACGAGCTACGAATGATCGCAGATCGGGTGCGCCCGGTCCAACTGGGTGAGATCTCGGTTGAGGTGATGGTGCATTTCTGGGGTGTGTGGGGCATCGGCAAAACGTGGCTCATACAGCATGTGCAGCATCTCTATGCCTACTCCCCAGCGCAGCAACTTCCCTCGCTTGGGCTGCGCGCCACGTTCACGATGCTGTGCTCCTTTTCTCAGTCGGTCCCGCTAGAGACGTATATACGTGATTTGGCCGAGCAGGTGCTTGCTCAACTTGGCCAAGTGGTGCCCGCTGAAGTACACGCGGCTCTCCTGCATGTGCGCGATTCGGGCGAGGCGTCTCGCTTGCTCGATGCTTTGTTAGCGATCTCCTCCCAATTTGTGCCTGTGATCCTGCTCGATCAAGTGGAACAGGCCGAGCATAACGTTTGGAGGCGACTGGAGCAAGACCTGATCGAGCCGCTGATCCGTCGCGAGGCGGCGGTGGTGGTTTCGGCCAGTCGATATGCTGCCCCGCGCTGGCGTTCGTTCGAGTTGCGCCGCCGAACGATGGCCACTCCCATCAGCAGATTGCAGCCTTTTAGTCGCGATGTGGTGCTCCAGCAGTTTGAGCAGCGCGGCTATCGCACAGTGTTCGATGTGTTATACCCCTACTGTGCGGGCAATCCGCAGCTGATCGACGCTTTGGTGCGCCATGTGTGTGCGTGGCAGCACGACCAAGCGGCTCTCGATCAGGATCTCGGCAATTACCAAGCGGCGATGCTGCAAATCCTGCGCCTCGCCGAGACAGAGTTGCTCGAGCATGTGTCGCCTCAGTTAAGGCCGATCGTGTATGCGATCGCGCCGTTGCGCTTTTACCGTATCGAAGCGCTGCGCTTTATGCTCACCGAGCAGCAGATGGTGGCGGAGGAGCAGCCCGATGGCTTTTATCTCTCGATGATGCGCGATCTTAGTGAGATGACCGATCTGATCTGGTGGGATCGCCGGAGTAGGGCGTATATGATCAGCGAGGTGGCGCGCCAAGTGATCAATCGTCGGCAGCTGTTGGAGGATCAGCATGCGTTTGCCGCTTCGCACCGCCAAGCCTCGCAGATGTATTGGGGCTGGATGCGCCAATTCGTGCGAACCGGTGAGGAATACGCCCTCGAGATCCTATTTCACCTGGCATGCCTGTATCAAGTTGATCGCGATGAACAGTATCTCTACGCGGAGATCAAGAAAGTGTTGGATTTCGTGAGGCAGCACTTTTCTATTCAGCATGTGCTTTTGTTTCAGAATTTGGTAAACGTCGATACTGAATTGGCCGATCTCTTTCCCAAAGACGTGTTAGCAGACCTCTTTCGGCAGATCGAGCAGATGTTGGAGCAAAAAATGACCGGCGCTGTTTCGTCGAATTAAGCGAGATATACGGCATAGACGTCTCTTGGCAGTTAGCGGAAGCTAGGAACGACGATGGGTTGGGTAGAACTGCCATATCCCTCTCATTCGGCGGCGAGTCGTTGCAGTTGTGCTGTACCCAAGTTAATCGCCAGGAGGTATTGGTATGACCGAGTTGTCGACCGATTTGTTGTATCAGGAAGAGCCATTTGCTCCACGAACACCTCGAATCATTGGGCGTGAACACATTTTGACCGATATCCGCACTGCGATCCACGACGAGAAAGAGCAATCGTATGCTTTCTATGTGATTGCGCCGGGTGGATTGGGGAAAACGCGTCTGTTGGAAGAAGTGGCAGTGATCCAGCGGGAGATGTCGGATCGGCCTTTTCGTTGGAGCGGTGTCATCGATCTGTACCACGCCAGTAACCATAGCATCAGCGGTTTGCGCCAGTCGATCATCGATGGTTTGGACCCGGGCAACCTCTACTTTCACGAGTACCGTGCGTTGCGGCGCGAGTTCGAGCAGAAACGTGCCGATGGTGTCGCAACTGCGATGCTCCAGAAGTTGCGCACACAGCTCGATGATGTGTTTATGTGGAATTACGAGACGCTCGCGAGCCAACAGCGGATCGTGCTGAGCTTCGACACGCTGGAGTTGTTGCAGTACGAGAGCGACGCGCTTCAGGAACTGTGCGAGGTTCAGGATGTCGAATTGGTGATTAAAAATTGGCTGCTCGGGCTGATTAAGCAGTTGCCAAACACGGTCACGCTGCTGGCGGGCCGTCCGCGCCCCAAGATGGAGCAAGAGTTGGTCGATTCACTGACTGGTGCTGGCTTGGTTTGCTATATTGCCCATCTGCAAGCTCTCAACCTGCAAGAGACACAACACTTCCTCCAATCGATGCGCTACCAACGCGCGGAACTTGATCGGATGATGACGAAGGGATTGGAACAGCAGTTGTTCCATCTCTCGCGCGGCCAACCGATTTATTTGACGTTGTTGATCGATCTGCTGTTGTACGGTGGCGGTATGGGCGCGATCTTCCCCGCGCCAAACGATACGATGAGCGAGCGCGGCGAGGACGAGGTGGCCTGGCGTTTGATCGAGCGCTTGATGACATTGCCCGGTTTGGTGGGCCAAATTGTTTATTATTTGTTGTACGCCCGCAAAGGGTTGGATGCTGATCTGTTGCGTTATCTACTGGGCGATCGGTGGTCAGAGAGCGATATTCAAGATAATTTGTTGTATGTGCGCAATTTCGCGTTTGTGAAGTATCGTCGCGATACGCGTCAACTGTTTTTGCACGATGAAGTGTACGATTTGTTTGATCGCTATTTTCGTTATGATGCCCGAACTGGTCAGGAATATGCTCCGTTTGCCCGCTACTATCGCCGACGGCTGGCTGAGGCGAATTCCTCTCGCGAACGCTATGATTTGATGCTGACGCTGCTGTATTACGAATTGCAGGTGAATACAGCGGCGGGCTATCGCCAATTGTTTGTGCGCTGGGAGGAGGAGGCGATCAAGGGGCATGAGACGGGCTTGGATATGCGGCTGCGCGATGAGTTGTTGCGCTTCCTGCAGCGCTACACCGATTCCGAATCGCGAACCTACGACCTGCGGGTCGCCGAGCAGATCGACCGAGATGCGATCGACCGTGAGTGCGCAGTGCGTTGGGTGCGGCGCTACATTTCGCGGGGCGAGCCGCACAAGGCGTGCCGAATCGCCGCGAAGATTCGCGCCAGTCAGCATCCTGCATTTGTATGGGAGCGCATCGACGATCGGCTGTATAAGGCGGGTTTGTTGGTGGCGTGGGGCGAGGCGATGCTCTACATGGGTGTCAACGAGCAGGAGACGTTGTCGCTGTTGCAGGAGGCCTACGAACTGTTGCAGGATCAGCAATCGCTGCGTGAGGATCAGCAGTGGATGCGGGCGCGGCTGCTAGGTCGGCTTCACAACAATGTCGGCTACCTGCATTGGGAGCGCGGTCGCCACAGCGAGGCGTTGAAGCATTATCAGCGGGCGCTGCCGCATTTTAAGGCCGCCGATATTCCCGATGAGCGCGCCGATACGCTCAACAATATGGCATTCACTCTGGCGCTGTTGGGTATGAACGACGAGGCGCAGGAGCAGGCGAAACGGGCTTTGCGCATTCGTCAGAAGCTCGATCGGCGCTATTTTGTGGCGCTCAGCCATAACACCTGCGGTTACATTTATACCTTGCAGAACCATTCTACGTGGGGCGAGCGAGAGTGTCGTGTGGCCCTGCGGATGTTCGAGGAGCTCCAAGACCCACGCGGGATCGGCTTGGCATGCAATGCGCTGGGCTTCACGCTGCGCAAGCGCGGCGAATTGTGGAAAATGGGCGAGTTGCTGTTTCCCTTCAACGAGGTCGAGAACTATTTCGATCAGGCGGCGGGGTATCTGAGGCGAGCTGTGGTGGTGTTCTCGCAGCAGGTTGATGAACCCGTGCGCTTGTGGGAGGCGTACAACGAGCTTGGGAGCCTGTACTGCGATTGGGGATGGCTGGCTCAGTATCAGGGAGATAACCAGACTGCGTTGGATCATTACACACGTTCGGCGGAGTTCCAGAAGCAGGCGCGCACTATCGCCGAGGATCACGATCTCGCGTTTCAACTGGTTGATACCTACGATGATCTCGCTCAAGTGTATCACGATCGGTATTGCTTGCTCACCAAAATGGGGCGTCACGATGAGGCAACCTCGTGCTATGCGTTAGCCGATAGTTGTTTGGATCGGGTCGTGAGTATGGTGCCGCCGGAGTTCGGTTTGGTGCCTGGTCAGGGGTGGCTGAATGCGCCGGAATCCGGCAATGCCTACTGGGTAGCGATGGGCAAGGTCTACTTACAACGTGGGATTTGGGCATTCAGTCACATCGATCTGGAGCGTTTAGTGGGCATGGAGCGCGAGGAATATCTGCAGCGCGGCATTTGGGAGTTTTCTCTCGCGATCGCGTTCTTCTTGCGCTACTGGCCGCATTCGCAAGAGATCGGCACGACCCTTCGCGCATTATCGAGTAGATTGGAGGAGGCTGATGTAGACGCAGAATTTGCCAGAGCAACGATTCAAAAGGCTGCCGGCACATACCATCTCGATCTCGATCGTCTGTTTAAGATGGTCGACAACATTCTTGGTATTTAGCGCTACGCTGGCGATCGTTCGCTTTGGCGCTTGAAACGAGGAACATGCTCACAGTCACCGTTGTGTTGGCGCAATGTTGGACAAGTTGGGGGTCAATTGTTTGATGTGAGGGATGTATGCTTCCGATCATACCTATCCTAATAACTGCGCAATCAATCGCTACAACCATTGTTGTCCTAACCGAGACGAACTGTGCATGCCCCGACTCTGGTTTACGAGTACGCCCGAACACATCTCCCATTAAGAAGGATCGCCTCTATACTCTACCTGAGTTGTACACCAGGAACTTAAACGATGATCTGATGATGGCGTTTAATCCACGTGCACAATCGGGCGTGGCGATTTTAAATCAAGATGCTCTGAGTGTGCTGCGTTCCTTCCATCAGCCAGGTTCTTTGACGGAGGTTGCTCGCCGTTACAATCATCAGCCTGAGATCGATGCGTTTTTGACGCGATTAGCCGATGCCTCATTGATCGAGCCGGTCGATGCGCCCCGCCGCCCTCATCTGCCCGAGGCGAGCACGCTGACCGCCTGGATGCACGTCACAAACGATTGTAACCTGCGCTGCCCGTACTGCTTTGTTCACAAGACTCCCGAACCAATGGAACGTGAGCAGGGCATTAAGGCCATCGAGGCGGTGTTCCGCTCGGCGGTGGCGCAGCGCTTCGAGCGTGTAAAGATCAAATACGCTGGCGGTGAGGCGACATTGAACTTCCCATTGGTGCTGGAGCTTCACAACCACGCGCAGAAGTTGGCCGAGAAACACAATCGTGAGCTGGATGGTGTGGTGTTGAGCAACGGCGTAGCGCTCACCAAGCATATGATCGCTGCGATGCGCGACAACGGCATCCGCCTAATGATCTCGCTCGATGGCGTTGGTGCCTACCACGATGCGCAACGACCGTTCGTCAATGGCCACGGCTCGTTCATGCACGTGGATCGCGCGCTCGACCGCATTGCTGCTGGCGGGCTGACTCCCTCCATCTCGATCACTGTCTCGAACCGCAACCTGGAAGGTTTACCCGAGACGGTGAGTTACGTGCTCAAGCGCAAGCTTCCCTTCACGCTCAATTTCTACCGCGAGAATGACTGCGCCTCCTCGTTCAATGATCTGACCTATGACGATGATCGCATTATCGAGGCGATGCGCAAGACGTTCGATGTGATCGCTCAGGACCTGCCGCCCTACAGCTTGTTGGGCAGTTTGATCGACCTGACGCGCCTCAACACGCCTCACGAGCGCACATGTGGCGTCGGCGATTCGTATATGGTGATCGATCAGCGCGGCGGCATCTCGAAGTGTCATATGGAGATGGAGCGCCGTATCACGGATATTAGCGCGCCGGACCCGCTCAAGCTGATTCGCGAGGATCAGATCGGTCTGCGCAACCCATCGGTGGAGGAGAAGGAAGGTTGCCGCGATTGTACGTGGCGCTACATGTGCACGGGCGGTTGTCCGGCGCTGACCTTCCGCGTAACCGGTCGCTACGATGTGAAGTCGCCTAATTGCCGTATCTACCAGACCCTGTTCCCCGAGGCGTTGCGCTTGGAGGCGCTGCGCCTGCTGAAGTACAGCGAGATGGAGCAGACCTTATCGGCTTAGGCGTTGTTCTGCGATAGGTCTAACTGGCCTAGATACTGCGGCCTGCTATCAATGGCGATGGCAGGCCGCAGTATTTTTATCCGCGCCGCGAAAAATCGGCAGTCCAGTAGTGCTTATTGTTGCTCGGGTCATCGGGGTTAAAGCAATATCCCACACCTACTTCGCGCTGTTCCTCACTGAGCAGGTTACGGCGGTGCCACCCGTCGGGAGGCTCGTCCATCCACAATTCGATCACTCGCGCAGGATCAACGGTGCCAGCCGCGATGTTTTCGCTGGGCCATTCCCAAGGAGGATCCGCCCTCGCTAGGCGCTCGGCGAGTGTGCGTCCATCGCTGGAGGTATGCGAGATCAGGCTGTGCGTGGCGATATCGCAGCTATGCGCACGCGCTGCTTCACTGAGCTCGGGACTGTGCGTATAGGGCGGTAAGCCGTGAGCACTACGCAATTCGTTAATGACTGCCACCAACGCCATTTCAAGCTGCTCGGTCGTGGCATCAGCGGGTAGGGCTGTGGGGCGCTCGGTGAGCGGCGTCGCAGTCATCACAGGCGTGAAGCCTGTCTCTGGTGTGGCGGTCGGTGCGATGCTCGGTGATGGTTGGGGTGTTGGTGCGGTTGTTGGTGTTGCGGGAGGCTGGGTTGGTGGTGCTGTGGTCGGAGCGGTCGTGGCTGGCGGGGCGGTCGGCAATGGAGTGTGAGTGTTGGTTGGTGGGGCGGAGGTCGATGGCGTTGCGTTGGTTTGACATGCACTCAACAAGACACACAGGATAGACACGGTGATACGGCCTACGGACACAGAGGAGATCGAGATTCCCGATCTCCTCTGGCGAGCCCACTGCGATGCATGGGTGGGCGTTTGCATGGCGTATTCCCCCTATAATGGCGAAGCGAAATCCTGCGTCCAATAATGGAAATATGGTTGTGTGCCGCTGAAGTAGTAGCCGATCCCAATATGTACGTAGTTACAATTGAGAATGTTCGCGCGGTGTCCAGCACTGTTCATCCAAGCTGCCATCACGCTTTGGGCGCTGGACTGACCCGCTGCAACATTTTCCGCTGCTCGTGAATAGACGTAACCCGTCGCTTTGATACGTTCCCCAAATGTTGAGCCATTCGAGCCGATGTGAGAGACACGACCGGTGCGGCCCATATCTTCGCTATGAAGCTGTGCTGCTGTGGTCAGTTGTGGGTTGAGTTGCAGAGGGCCACATCCTGCCTCAAGACGATGTTGATTCACGATGGCGAGCACTTCGGAGACCATGTTCGGCGTGCCATCTTGTACCAAGGGTAAGAACGTAACAAAAGTTGCATCTAACTCAGGAGCCATGGACCGTGTAGCAACGGCGCTCGGAGCTACGGAAAGGAGGATGATGGCGAGAATGCATCCGAAAAGCTTAGAGCTGTTCATAAAGTGGACTCCATATCCTAGGAAAGTGAGTAAGTTAGTTATACAGCAAACTACATAAGCTTGTCCTCCGCGTATAGACAGTACAATGGTCCTGCCTCATACTAGGCT
>CALKHR010000005.1 GCA_937988885.1 uncultured Roseiflexaceae bacterium
TACGCGCCGTAAGAGGGCGGGTTTGTGTTTGGGGTTGTGTGAGGAGGAATTCGGCAGTTGAGCATACTCCGCGTGGAAGGGGCCGAGCAGTTGTTGAGTAATAGAGTGCAGCGCAGAAGCACAATGTTTCCTCAGTGAGATCCTTCACTTCGCCTGTCGGCTCGTTCAGGATGACTCTACTTTTTCAATGAGTTTCATTTCAATTCCGTCGTTTTGTATTGTGTTTCACGCCGAGATCTCTCATTATCATTCGAGATGACTGTGTTTTCGTTGTTTTGCTACCTCCTCCCAACTTCCCACACTCCACATATGAAATTTATGTCATTCTTACACCCTCTCTACCTTCTCCAAGCCAGGCGAGGGTTACGTTCTTGTCATCTACTGCCCAAGTTATTGAATTTAGCCTGTAAATAAAATATACTACCCGTCATAGTACTATCATCAATATATTATCACATCGTCTCTTGCTACGCTCCGACATGCAGTTGCAGGGTTGGTTGAGGTTTGTGTTGTGGGGAGACATCTAACAGGGTAGGTAGCAGTATGATTGATTTTAAGAACGAGCCATTACTTGGAGTAGGCATTCTCGATGACGATCCAACTGAGCCGTTCGATGACGCCATTCAGATCACTACATTCCTCCTCCGTTATCTCGCACATCAGTCGGGTGGATACACACACAGCATCGATCTTGACGATCATCTTCCCCGTGCTGCGCGCCTCTTTCGCCCGATCGATCGGCAATACTCCCTGCATATGGCAGTACTATCAGCCACTGGGCCGCTCCAGTTGCCTAGCGATCACTTAGCCATCTTCACCATCACCACGCGCTACTGGAAGCGCGGACGCGCGCGCATCATCGCCGCAGCTGAAGCATTGATCAAAGATTTCCTGCAGTTTCGGCAGCAGAAGCCCGAAGAGCTCAGCATTCAATGTGTGCCTCATACACGGGTGCGGCGCTATTTCTCCTACCAGGTGTTTATCCGCCAAGCTGCGCTCTCCTAAAGCCATCAAATCACCTTTCAAAAAGTGATGTTGACGTTCCGCCCACACAGAACGTCAACATCGCTATATGCATGCCGCCTGTCTATCACTCATTGTGGTCTAGACTCGTTGGCCGGCGTTCTCGATCCAATCGATAATCTCGGTGAATTCGAAAGGTTTAAAGACCACGTGGTCGAAGCCTGCGCGAACGATATCTGAGGGTAGGAAATTGCGGGCGTGTGCGGTGATTGCGAGGATGGGGGTAGTGGCAAACTGTGGCAGCGCGCGCAATTCGCGGACTGCGTCGATGCCCGTTTTGCGGGGCATCTGAATATCCATCAAAATCAGATCGGGCGAATGTTCCTCGGCGAGAGCGATGGCCTCCACGCCATCTCGTGCGCGAATCAGGGTGTGCCCCAACCGTTCAAGGAACAAACACAGTAACATTTGGACGTCGGCTTCATCTTCTACGATTAGGATGCGGTAGTGCATTGTTGTGCGCCTATGTCATTGATAGGCCGATACACGGCCTACCTGCTACTCCTAGACCGTATAGTACCGTTGAGACGCTACCAGGACATTACCATATTATCGTATATAAATGCCTATAGCATCGGGAACCTCGCGCACCGTATGCCCGAACACGCGGTTGCCACGCCAAATCGCCTGGGTCGATGTATCGTCGTCGCCGCCGAGCGCGCTGAAACACCCCATCGCGCGTAACTGCGAGGCGAGTTCGACTCCCGTCACACCGTTCGAAACCGCCATCACTAGGTACGAGCGGCCATCCTCGCGGGCACCGATGCCCACCACAGTCTTTGGGTAAGTGCCGTTGTAGATCTTTTTGCGCCAATCGAGCTGTGCAAAATCCTCGTTCAGCGGATTAAATGGCACAAACGCATCGGTTTCGGCCTGTACATCGGTGTTAGCGACTTTGCCGTTCCACAGGATCACAGGTCCAGCGCCGATCGCCTGATCGCATCCTTGCACTTGCTCGGCATCGAACAGACCGATCTTAGCGTAGTGGCCTTGGATGCACAGCGTGGCGCGCCAGGGGTTGATGCGATGCACTGTGCCGTTGATCACCACCGTGCCCTCGTTGGAGGTGCGCTCGCCGCCGTGAAAGCCGAACGCCATTGCGCCGAGCAACTGCATGCCGTTGCGCTGCGAGTAGGGCGCCTGTACCATCTCCTCGACGGTGGCGAGGTGCTGCTGCCGATCGGCCCAAATCGTGTTACCTGTCTCGTCGCTGCTAGGGGTGGCTCCATCGGCGTTGATCACTTCGAGATGAACTTGATCATCGAGCATGACCACGAAGTACGCCAATGTGCCGCCGTTGGGCAGAGAACGCGTGTAGTAGCGCACAAGGCCATCGCCGACCGATTCGTGGAGTTGGCTGGCTTGATTGTAGCGTTCGAGCGCTGTTGTGCCCGCCTCTACAGTTACCTGCGCTGTCAGGGCGCCAACCAATGCCCCAGGCTGCGAGATTGAGTTTGCCACGCCAGGCGGCACCCAATTCGAGAGAAAGGGCTTGCTGGAGGGCATACTGCTAAAAAGCGCAACACAGACAACTAACCCAATAAGCGCTAATGCAATTGGGTTCATCGTTCGCGGTCTGGGATACATTGATTTTCTTACCTGTGAAGTGAGCTAATTGGTGACACTATGATGATACCAACAATTTAGTAGTTGGGCAATTGGCGTTTTTGATACCGTTTTTATTATAACACATTTGTTCTGATTTGTACGCCAATTTTGGCATCTAAACGCCGCAAATAGCGCGTCGGTTCAGGTACGAACACCCGTAATAACAAAGCGATGCAGCCGTCGAATGGTATCTTTCCTTTGTACAGATACCGCATCGTCATCACTGTATTGTCGTTGAACAGGTGAAACGCATTGCTAATGGCAGAAAATTGTTGCGAGCAGGCGCTAAATGCGATGTTGAAGGTGCAAGGATTGTTTACTACACATATGCCGTTGATAAGGTTAATAAACGGTAGTATAGCTTGACTTTCATACCGTACCTATGTATCTTACTTCTAAATAATGTTAGATGCACAAGGAAACTTAAATGTCGGAAGAAGCTATGCTGAGTACATCTACGCCCGCTGATGTTCGTGTCATTGCTGATCTGAATGTGCTAAAGGTGGTTGCGGACCCGTTGCGATTGCAATTGTTGGAGTTGTTGCGAGAAGAGGCGCAATCAGTCAAGCAACTAGCGAAAAGGATGGATTATTCGGCCAAAAAGCTGTACTATCATATCAATTTGCTTGAGGAACATGGCCTTATTCGTGTTGTTGATACACAAGTGGTGTCGGGCATCATCGAAAAATATTACTACGCCACCGCGTATCGCCTCTCGGTCGATCACAGCCTGCTCTCGCCCGATGAGGGGCCGACCGATTCGCACGCAGCGATCCTTTTATCGACGATTTTGGATCGCTGCAAACAGGAGGTTGCCAAAGGTGTGCGACATGGCCTGATCGAACTTGGCCCCGAACAGTCGCTGCAGAAGCGCGCCTTGGTACTAGGAAGCCGTAGGATGCGTTTATCGCCAGCGCGCGCGGATGCCTTCCTTGAGCGCATCAGGCAACTAGAGCGCGAATTTGAGGCCGATGAGGAGCCAGAGGAGCAGACGCTCTGCTACGAACTGCTGCTCGGCCTCTACCCAACCGAATCATACTAGCACAGCTTCCCTATGTGTTTTGCGCACACAAAAGCGGCAACAACCTGTGTTGCTGCCGCTTGTTCGATGTGTGAACCCCTAAGAACGGGCCAGCGTGATCATAAACGTGATATAGACCATCAAGCCAGCTAATCCGATGCTATTAGCCAGCGTTGTGCTGCCCGGCACGAGCTTGCTACGCATCAGGAACATCATTGCCAGCAGCACCCACACCAAGGGATGGAACCAACGGAGAATGAGCAACTGTATGCCAGTTGTCGAGGGTGTTATTTTGCTGTTGGGGATAACAAAGGCGTACAGTGCCACCACCACGATCGCGACGATAGCCCAGATCAACCAAGGGACACCGAGGAACTTCTCTTGCATTCGTATCCTCTTGTAACGCGGAATAGGGATGTAGACCTTGAAGTTGAGCGTCTCGGTGGAGCTCTCGGGCGCTAGTATACCGCAGGCGCAGCGATACGCTTATCGTTCGGCGTTAAGAGATGTTCTTGTTCTGTTGGCTTAACAAGTGCTCCAGAACTTGTTCCCAAGAGGTGAAGCCATGCTGTAGACGGTATTGGTACAATCTCTCGAACACTGGTTTACGAATATGCAGCCATGTTTGATTCGGATAATAACGCTCCATCAGTTCGTGCCAGACCGCAGTGGGCATTTCAAAGAAAGCCTCTTTATTCCACGTAATAGGCCCGATCTGTACTGAACCATCGAGTTCGGTGTAAAAAACCGTGCCGCTAAAAATGAAAAGAAGCGGAATCTCGCCCTCATCGAGCGCGTAGAAATATTTTGTGGCCGCGATATTGAAATCGTAACTGCACGGGATATTGAGATCGACCGTGGTTGATTGCTTGAAGGCTGGCACGTTGATACTTGCGTGAATCCACAGCAGATTGCGGAGGGTATCGCTCCAACGTTCCGGTTCGCCAAACACCTCGGTCAGGCGTCCCTGCTGCTCGGGCGTGTGGATTCGGCGTGTGGCTGCAATATAAATTTGACTGCGCAGCGAGATCGCATGGATCGAAATATTGGGATGGGCATGAGAGATGTGAACTTGAAAGCTTAACAGTGGCGTTGCAGAAAATGGCTGAATATCAACGCCTGTAACACGAAATTGTAGCTCTACCATCTTAACTTCTCATATCAAGGCGCTAACACTATTGATGATCTCACAAGGTTGCGCCCAATTACTTGCAAGTCATTTCAATGCGTGAACGGTCTTCTCTTGCTTCTCGATCCATCGCTCGGTGAATGGGTAGGTTCTTGAAAGGTCTACTGATTAGACGAGATCGCATAGAGGCCATCTATTGGGACGTGTAGGTGCTAGGCAACTTGGAGCAAGTGGTATCTATCAAGGAGCACTGTCACAGACTTCAATCTTTTAGCAAGTTGTATGCCAGATTGCACCAGTGGCTAGGTTTAGGCGCAACCTGGCTCTGTTTAGCTCAATAGCAGCGCTTCGGCTAGCTCCAGCGGATTCGCATCGCTGCGATTCACCAGTACCACCGCTGTCGCGCGTTGGTCGAGGCGACGCACAATCGCCGTGCGGAAGCCGATCGTGTCGCCGGTGTGATAGGCGAGGTGCTGCCCCCGCAGGTACCAACCGAACCCGTACGATTCGCCGTTCGGGATAGCGACATGGGGTGTAAAGAGTGCTTGCATAAGATGCTGGGGCAGCAGCGTGCCCTCCGCTAATGCCGCATCCCAGCGCGCTAGGTCCACTACCGAACTGTAGATACCACCATCTCCCAGCGTCGCGCTCGTCACGCTCTGGTCGGTGCGTTGCCAGACACCGTCACGCAGCGAATGGCCGTAGGCGCGTTGCGGCACCACCGACATCCCTTCTTGATGAGCCACGGTCGCGTGCATGCCCAACGGCGCAAAGATGCGCTCCTGCAAAAAGCTTGGGAAACGCTGCCCAGCGATCTGCGCGATGATCAGCGCCAGTAAGCAGTATGCCGTGTTGCTGTAGCGATACGCCGTTTGAGGGGCGAAGTAGCCACTGCTTTGGCTTCGCACCAACTCCAGCACATCCTCATCGTGCACCTGTGTTGTGGCATCCGGCAGTATCAGGTCCTCGTAATCGGGCAGGCCGCTGGTATGCGTGAGCAACTGCTGGATGGTGATGTGTCGCCAGTACGCGGGGCTATCGGCGAAGAAGCGGGCGAGCGAATCCTCCAGCCTGAGTTTGCCATCGCTCACAAGTTGAAGCGTCGCCATAGCGGTGAACTGCTTGCTCACCGATGCCAAGCGATAGTTGGTAATTGGCGTGGCGGGCGTCTGCGATTCCAGATCGGCGAGGCCAAACGCCAGCGTTAGCACTGGCTCGCCATTGCGAAGCAGCAGGGCGCTCGCGCCGGGCACCGCGCCATCAAATGCCGCAAAGAGTTGTTCAACGGGCAGTCTGCTCATATCCTCACCTACTGATGCTGTCTCGTTCGTGCATCGTATCACATGTTGGATGCATCCCCAATCGACGCGACTGCCATGGTATAATCGGGAAGCGAACGGATGTGCAATAAGGAGTCGTCTGATGCACGTGAGCAGCCGTGAGGCACAGTCCATTCTCACGCCGCAGCGCGTTGGCTTCCTGGTATCGGAGCCGTTCCCATTCACCCACACGCTTTCGGCGTACACAGGCTGCGGGTTTGGCGCAACCACCTGCGGGCTGTACTGCTATGCGCAGTTTATGCCCAACTGGCAGTTCGCATTCGCCGATACCGTTTGGGGCACCGCCGTTCAGGCTAAATCGAACGCTCCCGAACTGCTCAACGCAGCCCTACAGCGCATGTCGAGCGCTCGTCGGCGGCGTCTGCGCATCTTCATGTCCTCCACCACCGACCCCTATCAGCCGATCGAAGCGCAATACCAACTCACTCGGCGATGTCTTGAGGTGTTCGCAGCCTACGACGATCTCGATCTGCTAGTGATCCAGACGCGCTCGCCGCTCGTCACCCGCGACTACGACCTGATCGCACAGATCCCATACGCTTGGCTCTCGATGACCATCGAAACCGATGATCAAGCGCTGCTGCGCGGGATGCGCGGCGGTCCTGCGCTCGCTAAGCGTTTTGCGGCCATTCAAGCCGCTCGCGAGCAGGGCATTCACGCTCAGATCACCGTGAGTCCCTGCCTACCCCATACCGAAGCCTTCGCTGATCGTCTGTTCGCCTCTGGCGCGGAGCGATTTGTCGTCGATACCTGTGTTGATGGTGATGGCTCGGGTGGTCAGCGAACAGCGCGTAGTTCGTACCCTCAGCATAATCCCGCTTGGAACGACCAACAAGCGCCCAAACGCCTATTCGACCGCCTTACTGCATTGGGGGCCACGGTCGGTTGGAGCGCAGCCGGATTTTGTGGAATCGCCCCCCGCTCACTTCTCTTCTAACCCCATACCCTCACACCTCACACGCATGTTCCTTCTGCGGAAACTATATCAAATGAAAGCAATTTCTTGGTGAATGGTGCAGAGCAACTCAAAAAGCTGCGTTATACTGATCTGATAAAGCACGATATGAAACCATCAGCGTACGGATATCTACCGAAGGGCATCCTTGTTTCGGTTCGACAAGCAGTACGCCCAGTTGATAGCTGATGAAGAGTAGAGTAGCGGTGTATCAAGGAGATTGGCATGGCTGGACGTGCTGATAGGAATCGAGGTTCGCGAGGAAGTGGGGCCGAAGAGGCGGCAATTGCGCTTGTTCTGCTCTTCTTTGCTGCCATCTGGTACTATCTTCCTCGGGTCAACTGGCAAACGCTCATCCTTGGGAGTGTATTCACCATCACGGTTGTTGTGCTGATTATGCGTGTGTATTGGCTACGGTATCACCGTCGGCTTCGTGAACGCCTGCTCTTAGCCGATGCTCTCACCCTCACATCAACCGAATTTGAACAGCGTATTGCCGTCCTATTGCACGACCTCGGCTGGCAGAACATCGAGCACGTTGGAGGCATTGGTGATGGCGGTGTTGATCTGCGGGCGCGACGGGGTGGCCTGCGGTACATCGTCCAATGCAAGCGCTACAAAGGGCTCGTTAGCCCTACACATGTCCGCGATCTGGCTGGCACCTTGGCCCATGAATCTGCTGATCGGGCTATCCTCGTGACAACGGGCTACGTCAGCGATCAAACACAGGCTTGGATCGCCGATAAACCGATCGAAATATGGGATGGTGAATTGTTAGCTCAAAAGATCCGCCAAGTCGCCGATGCGGATCAATCGCCTCAACGGCGCGCCGAGCGCCGCCGCGCGAACTGGGCATTTGTCGTGTTGCTCACTGGCATCAACGTCCTGGCTATCATGCTCGTCTCCTACTACTCTCAGCGAAGCCAGGCGGCAATGGCAGTCCGCGTCTTGGGCGATACCGCCGCTACCGCAGCCGTCGCGGTCGAGCAGCAGCCGACCTCCGAGACACCTACGCCTCAGCCGACAGCCACTCCAACCCCAGAGCCTTCGCCCACCATCACACCAACGCCAGGCCCGAGCGGCCTCGTGGCGAACGGCGGCAATGTGCGCGAACAGCCCTCTTTGAATGGAACCGTGCTCGACCAAATTCACGCCGATGAAACAGTCACGCTATTGGGGCAAACAAGCGATGGCGTGTGGATACGGATCATGAATGCGCGCGATGTGGAGGGATGGGTGCATATCTCGCTATTGAATATCGACCCGTCGGAGCTTGAGCGCGTCCCCGTTCTTCAACCCGATCAGCCATAAAAAGCGGAGAGGACTGATCGTTCGATCAATCCTCTCCTTAGATGTATCAACCACTGCGCTGTGGAGCGATCGTAGCGTTAGATGACGTCGAACTCGTGGAGGCGCTGGAGCGGCAGCGGTGTATCGTGCGTGTGGTGGCGCTGGGTGGCCAACACATTCGCCAAGCGCTGATGGGTCAGCTTATCTTGTTGCACAAGCAGATCGCCCAATGGCATCGTGCTGCCCGATTGTCGCAGCCATGTCTGAAGCTGGAAGGCTGGCGCAAGCTCTAGCAACTCCAAATCGCCAGAAACGACGAGCTGTTCGCCAAGGCGGGTCGGCTCCCACTGCGGGTCAAGCATCCGATCGATTAATTGCACGAGCAAAACCGTTGTCAACACTCGTGGATGCACTAGCTGCGAACGCACAAAAATATCGCCCAACATCAGGAGTTGACCTTGTTTAAAGGCATCGTGCTGTTCCGATAGTGCGTTTACTAAATGTTGAGGTGTGATATATCCTAAAGACAACAGATAGTGGCCGATGCGCATATTGTTGTTTGTGGCCATTAACAATGGTTGCTCAAGTGGTGGATGAGTCGCCAATGTCTCTCGAAGAAGATTCGCCACTGCCAAACCTGTCGCCAATGAAACTCGTTTATGCATGTGTGCTCCTTAGCAGTTGATATCGTGATTGCGCATATAAACCGTTGTGCGTATCGAAACGGTACGTCTTGGCTTTGAAAATGAACAGAGTGTAAAATTTCGTGTTTTACACCAATCTGTAGGAGACGTTACCTAGGGGTGTTGATCACCCTGAATACTTGTATCTCCGTTATTAAAGCGATACCTGCAATCAACAGTGGAAAAGTCGCGGGTCTATGCTGCGTAAACAGTACAGGACACCAAAAATGATACGAATCCACGCGATGATAGTTTCACAATGCCTGAACAGCAACAACCGAACGTTCGTAGATAGATTTTGTTATAAGCATAACAAGTCGCTTTGATGTGAGCATTGATCAATCGCCTGGGAGTATAAGTGTCACATAATATTAAGAGTGGGACTCGCCTATATAAATACCAGTATACTTCAAAAAGTAGCAAGTTCTTTGCCGCTATGAGTGTTGTTTTCTTTTATGACGTATACTAGTATTACAGGTTGTGGTTTGTTGTTTTAGGCTTTTTGATGCTGTAAAACATTCTTTGTCTTTATTATTGTTGTTTTGTGCATTTTGTGATACTAACATGCATTATTCAGTATGAGATTATTGAAGTACTATGAACATAAGGAAAGCTTTGAGTCATCGTCTCTAACGGGTGCCCTACAGGTTCAAGACGCGTTGCGCACATTGATACGCTCCCCGGAGAAGGCGATGCACATGCGTTATGGGTAACAACTCATCCCTAAATCCTTGCTGTGCGAACGAGAACTGGTTATATTACTCCCAAATTTGGTATCATATCAGTGGTGAGGTGCCGACCTTGTGGCTGTCAGTACCACGGCTATTGTTGGTGAGATGGCCGAATGGTTCGTCTCGCATCTATAGTCGATACCAGGATGGTTGTATAGGTGAGAAAATCTATTATCAATCTTATACTACTGTGTGAGCCTGCATGGTATGATACTGTCAGAAATTTCGCAGGGCATGTATGGTTAACCTTTGCTCTAATTCTGTGGCAGCCTAGCGCACAGACCATATACCGATAGGTGTTGATCTCTTGTGCATCTATGCCTTCCAGAAGCGGAATTCTTGGTATTGTACCAATGTCAATGAAGGCACGACGAGAGCTTTTTGCTAGGTTTGTGCTATACTAACCACAGCCACAAAGCATGTGGTTAACGCCTACCCAAGGGGTATAAAGAATGCGACTTGAGCGATTTACCGAGAAGGCTCAGGAGGCCTTTCAGGAGGCCCAAGAGATTATGCACGCTCAGCATCACACTCAGCTTGATGTTGAGCATATTTTCCTCGCCATGCTGCGTCAGCGCGAAGGACTCACTAGCCGTGCACTAGAGCGCCTCAATGTCGATATCGAAATGGTATCGCAGCGTGTTGAGCGTGAGCTTGAGAAGTCACCAAAGGTTTATGGCCAGTATGGCTATGGGAGCCAAGTGTATATCACGCCCCGCACTCAGCGGCTCGTGAAGCGTGCTGAAGAGGAGGCTGCTCGCCTCAACGATCAGTATGTTGGCACCGAGCACTTGCTGATTGCGATTAGTGGCGAACGCGAAGGCGCATCATCTCGTATCTTGAATAGCTTTGGCGTCGATCAGGAGCGCATCTATCAAGCCCTCATGGATATCCGCGGCACCCAACGCGCCGATGATCCCAGCGCCGAGAGCCGTTACGAGATCCTCGATAAGTACAGCACCGATCTCACCGAGCTCGCCTTTGCAGGCGCACTTGATCCAGTGGTGGGGCGCGATGCGGAGATCACCCGCGTGATCCGTATCCTCTGCCGCCGCACCAAGAACAATCCCGTGTTGATCGGCGAGACCGGCGTGGGCAAGACAGCCATCGCCGAGGGTTTGGCGCAGCGTATCGCTTCGGGCGATGTGCCGCAGCCGCTGAAGGATCGCAAGTTGTTGTCGCTTGATCTGGCCGGGATGGTAGCTGGCTCCAAGTTCCGTGGCGAGTTTGAGGAGCGCCTCAAAGCCGTGATGGATGAGGTACGCGCTGCTCATGGTCGCATCATTCTGTTCATCGATGAGATCCATACGGTGGTTGGTGCTGGTGCTGCGGCTGGCTCGATCGACGCTTCGAATATGTTGAAGCCGGCCCTCTCGCGCGGCGATATTCAGGTGGTGGGTGCCACCACAATCGATGAGTATCGCAAGCACGTCGAGAAGGACGCCGCGCTCGAACGACGCTTTAGCCCGGTCTTCGTTGAGGAGCCGGATGTTGATACAACTGTTGAGATGCTGCGGGTGCTGCGCAGCCGCTACGAGCAGCACCACGAGCTGACGATCAGCGATGAGGCGATTGAGGCGGCTGCCCGCTTGTCAAGCCGCTATATCACCGATCGCTTCTTGCCTGATAAAGCCATCGATCTGATCGATGAGGCTTCGGCTAAGCTTCGGATCGATATTTACTCGATGCCGCCCGCCTTGCGCGAGCAGGAGACCGAACTGAATCGCTTGCGGCGCGAGGAGGAGGAGGCTGGCGCTCGCCGCGATTACGAGCGTGCTGCGACGCTGCGCGCCCGCTACTTGGCGCTCGAGCAGGAGTTTACTGCGGCCCGCGAGCAGTGGCTGAAGAGCTCGAATCTCGATGAGATCGTCGATGAGGAAGATGTCGCTGCGATCGTCTCGAATTGGACGGGCGTGCCAGTGAACCGTATGCTCGAAACCGAGCGCGAGAAGCTGATCGAGATGGAGGCTCGCTTGCACGAGCGCGTGATCGGCCAGCACGAGGCGATTGTCGCCCTTTCGGACGCTATTCGCCGCGCGCGTAGTGGGTTGAAGGACCCCTCCCGCCCGATCGGTAGCTTTATCTTCGTCGGTCCAACGGGTGTTGGTAAGACGGAGTTGGCTAAGGCGCTGGCCGAGTTCCTCTTCGATAGCGAAGATGCGATGACACGCATCGATATGAGCGAGTTCCAGGAGCGCCATACGGTGTCGCGCTTGATCGGTGCGCCTCCCGGATACGTCGGTTACGACGATGCGGGTCAGTTGACCGAGAGTGTGCGCCGACGTCCGTATCAGGTGGTGCTGTTCGACGAGATCGAGAAGGCACACCCGGATGTGTTCAATACGCTGCTGCAGGTGCTCGACGATGGCCGCTTGACCGATGGCCAGGGTCATACGATCGATTTCCGCAATACGGTGATCATTATGACCTCCAATGTCGGCACCGAGCATGTGCGCCAGCAGTCGCTCGGTTTGGTGCGCCAGCGCGACCGCAATGCCGAGGAGAGTGCTCGCGAGCGCGTTCACGAGGCGTTGCGCGAGGCGTTCCGCCCCGAGTTCCTCAACCGTATCGATGAGGTGATCGTCTTCTTGACGCTGACCGAGCCGGAGTTGGCGCAGATCGTCGAGCTGTTGGTGCGCGAGGTGGCCGAGCGCTTGCAGGAGCAGGGCTTGTCGCTGGAGTTGACGGATGCTGCCAAGTCGTTGCTGGTGCGCGAGGGCTACAATCCGGCGTACGGTGCGCGTCCGTTGCGCCGTACGGTGCAGCGCCAGATCGAGACGCCGCTGTCGCGCGCGTTGCTGAAGGGCGAGTTCGGCCCCGGCGATGCGATTATCGTCGATGTGGCGAACGGTAAGCTGACGTTCGATAAGCGCGAGATGCTGGAGTTGAGCCAGAAGCGACCTGCTGAGCCATTAGGCGCGTAGTCGGTTTCTTTAATCGGTGACGACGATAGAGCCAGTACCGTTTCGGTGCTGGCTCTTGTGATTCATCCACAGATTACACAGATTACACAGATTTTGAATGTTAGTTGCTATAGCGTCTCAGGAGAGTGTGGGATGCGCCATTCGGCGGGTGGGCGCGTTTGCACGAGGGCGTAGGCTGCTGCGCAGGCCTAAGTTATTTATCACACAGTTGCTATAGCTTCTCAGGAGAATGTGGGATGCGCCATTCGGCGGGTGAGCGCGTTCGCACGAGGGCGTAGGCTGCTGCGCAGGCCCAAAGGGCCGGTCGCGGC
>CALKHR010000006.1 GCA_937988885.1 uncultured Roseiflexaceae bacterium
CAGGGGCTACGGCTCCAAGAAGCCCCCAGCCTTTCGGCGGGGGAGTAGTCACAAAATCAACCCACGCACTCGCCAGAACGCGCACACCCGCCGAATAGCGCACCCCAACAACAAAAAGAGAGGCTTGACAATCGCCAAACCCCTCTCATCATCAAAACAAAACGCGGAGTAACTACTTCGCGCGCTCCAAATATTCGCCAGTGCGGGTATCGACTCGGATCACATCGCCCTCGTTGATAAAGGCCGGCACCTGGATCATCGCGCCCGTCTCCAGCGTCACCGGCTTCGTCACGTTTGTGGCCGTATCACCGCGCACCGCAACGCTCGCCTCAGTCACCACCAAATTCACAAAGAACGGCACCTCAACGCCCAAGATCTGATTATCGTCGTAGAATAAAATATCGGCCATCTCGCCGTCCTTCAAGAACTTGGCGGGTTCGCCGATCGTATCCTCATTCACTTCAATCTGCTCGAACGTCTCAGTGTCCATAAAGTGGAACGTGTCGCCGTCGCGGTAGAGGAACTGCATTGGGCGCTTGTCCACACGCACAATCTCAATTTCCGAACCAGCGCGCACGCGATCCTCAATCGTTTTGCCAGTTTGAAGATTTTTCAACTTCATAATCACCATAGCGCGCCAGTTGCCGGGTGCATGGTGATGAAATTCAACAACGCGGTGAAGTTGGCCATTATAACGAATAATGATATTTGTGCGCAGATCTGAAGTCGTCGCCATCGCTTACTCCCATAGAAAGCGCCGCCCAAATACAGAGCGGCGCGTGGTATGCCGATAAACTCTGTTTATTATAGCAGAACACATCCTAATCGACAAAAAGTAAAGGCGATCTCTACATCATATTACGGGACGTTCTGCTGCATCGCGCCTCGCAATGCCTTCAAGCCCAATGAGCGCATCAACCGATCACGGCAAGAGAACAGCCGGTTGTTGGTGATTGTTGCCCTGAACAAGATTCATCAAGGAAGGGTGCACGGTCATCCCAGGCTGATCGGGTAACGGCTCTGGCTCGATGAGCGCCCCCACCAACATCGTCACGGTTCGGCCAACGCTGACCTGTGTCATCAACGAGAAGATCGACTGATCATTGAGGAATAACACCGCTTCGTCACCGCAGTTATGCGGCCAGCCAACCGCGTTCGCCGTTTCGAGCGTGGTGGGTCTGTGATCGTATATGCCAGGGCGATGTCGTTTCAGCCAGGCGGCGGGAGTCAGCACCGCCAGCCGCCCCTCGGTGAGACTGCCGCCCGCCGCCACCGCCTCCAGTGCCAATCGCTTGAGATCGGCGGCGTTCAGGATACGCTTACCAGTCCGTATAAACGTGCTGCCAGGCCCGCCAGGCGCGATCAGAAAGGCGACTTGTCGCTCAGTCTGATCGGGGCACAGAATCTCATCAACACTGTGCTTGCCGATCCACATGCGTCCGCCGATGGGTGGCCACAGTTGCCCTGTGACCACCGTCATTTCCAGTTCCTGCGCCGTCAGCATCAAGCTATCGAAAATTGTGTAGGATTGAGTCATGTTCGTACCACCAGTCATCAGTGATGCAATTAGAAGTCCATCCCATCGCCACCCGACATGCCGTTGCCGCCCTTTTCGGGGATATCGGTGATCAGCGCCTCAGTGGTGAGCAGCAAGCCTGCGATCGAGATCGCATTCTGCACGGCGCTGCGCGTCACCTTGACCGGGTCGATCACGCCCTGCTCCAGCATCGAGCCGAACGAGCCTGTCAGCACATTGTAGCCATAGGTCGTATCGCCGCTCGATGCCTGGTTGCGCCGGACCGTGGCGATGATCACCGCGCCATCCTCGCCTGCGTTGCGCGCCAGAATGCGCATCGGCTCCTCAAGCGCTCGCCGCAGAATCTGCACACCAAACTGCTCGTCGTCGTTGCACGTTTGCACGCGGTCGAGCGCTGGAATGGCATTGATCAGCGCGACGCCGCCGCCGGGTACCACGCCCTCCTCGACAGCCGCCCGTGCGGTCGAGAGCGCATCCTCGACGCGGTGCTTCTTCTCCTTCAACTCCGGCTCGGTGGCCGCGCCGACCTTGAGCACCGCCACGCCACCCGACAACTTCGCGAGGCGTTCCTGAAGCTTCTCGCGGTCGTAGTCGCTGTTGCTATTCTCGATCTGCACGCGGATCTGCTCGGTACGGGCGCGGATAGCCTGCTCGTCGCCGTGGCCCTCGATAAACGTGGTCGTGTCCTTGGTGCAGACCACGCGGCGAGCGCGGCCTAGATCCGCGACGGTGACGCTTTCGAGCTTGCGGCCAATCTCCTCGGAGATCACCGTGCCGCCCGTCAAGATCGCGATATCCTGCAAGATCTCCTTGCGGCGGTCGCCGAAGCCGGGCGCCTTGATCGCCAGCGCGTTCATCGTGCCGCGCAACGTGTTGACCACCAGCGTGCCGAGCGCCTCGCCATCCACATCCTCGGCGATGATCACGAACTCCTTGGTGACTTGCAGCATTTTTTCAAGCACGGGCAACACATCATCCACTGCCGAAATCTTCTTATCGGTGATCAGGATATACGGCTCAGTGAAATCAGCTTCCATCCGCTCCTGATTGGTGACGAAGTAGGCCGAAATGTAGCCCCGCTCGAACTGCATTCCCTCGGTGTACTCTGTCTCGAAAATCGTGCCCTTGCTCTCCTCGACGGTGATCACGCCATCCTTACCAACCTGCTCCATTACCTCAGCGATCAGATCGCCGATCTCGGCATCGGCAGCCGAAATGCTGGCCACATGCGCGATGTCGGCGCGGTCGAGAATCGGCTTGGCTTGGTGCTTGAGTTCTGCGATCAGCGCCTCGGCACCTTTATCGAGGCCGCGCTTGAGCAACAGCGGATTCGCGCCAGCGGTGACCATCTTCAAGCCCTCGCTAAAGATCGCCTGAGCCAGTACAGTCGCCGTCGTGGTGCCATCGCCGACGATATCGTTCGTCTTGCTAGCGACCTCCACCAGCAAGCGCGCACCCATATTCTCGAACGGGTCCTTCAGTTCGATTTCCTTCGCGACCGTTACACCGTCGTGGGTGATGGTCGGGGCACCGAAGTGCGCGCCGATCGCCACATTGCGACCGCGCGGGCCGAGCGTAGTCTTGACCGCCTCGGCCACGATGTCCACGCCGCGCTTGAGTGATCGTCGGGCGTCTTCATGGAATTTTAGTTGCTTAGGCACGATGTAGTAATCCTTTGCTTATCCGTGAGGAAACAACCACACACAAACGGTGGCTGTTCAATGTATCGTGATGTTTGGCGGCTCTGAACCACTTACCGTGGAACAGAAGATAAACCCTGCGAAGAATGCCCCTCAACGTTGCAATTGATACCAGCATCTTCAGGGAAGTGATGTCGATGCGCTGCGCGTAGCAGCGCATCGACATCACATAAAATAGAACGTACCTTGCTGCCGCAGGCGAAAACTGGTTTGATACAAGCGTTGTCCGACTGAATGTGATATGAACCACACGCTAGCGGGCGTAGACGGTATCCCGCTTTGGCAAACGGGGATACGTGGGATGCTCAGCCAGGATGGTCGCCCACCGCCAACCGTGTCGGGTCGTACCCGCGCCACAGTCGGGATAAGGACACAGCGTCAAGGTGGCAGGGTGCGTGTGCAATGCATCGGAGGCAAATTTGATCACATGCGCATCGCCGATGGTGTACACACGTTTACAGGTATCGCACCAGATCCACGGCGGTTCCAGGTTTTGAGTAAGTGTGTGATCGTTCAAAAGAATCCTCCATTCCCTTGTACGGGCCTTCTCGCTACAAGAGAAAGCATCCATACAAAACGTGATGTTCTGCCAAAGGCTCGTACACGCCGCAAAGAGCGTTTACGATCGCCACTTAGCTATCGCTGAATACAACTTCGTCGCGATAAAAAAACCATTCGCGTTGCAGATACCGGTCGCCGTCGATACGGACGAGGCAGCTATCGCGGGGCACTCGGAAGGTCTCGACGACTGTCCCTGTGCGGCCTATCAAGTCCACAAGCATCGGCCTAGGCCCCTTTTGAATAGAGACCCGATTCGCATCGCCCGCTTGTTTTAATCGCTGTGATGTTTGATCACGCATCAGATAGCCCCTTTTATCCACTGCTGTCCGCTACTACTCGCCCTGCTGCGGCGCGAAACCTTGCCGGATCAGGCAGCGCGCCGTGTAGCAATCTGGGCAGATTGGTATTTGCGCCACATCGGAAGCGACAGATGTGCCAATTCGTAGCATCTCCTGTGCATGGACGATCGCATACCCACACTGATCCAATGGTGAACCGCACTCCGCGCAGTGGCCCTGAAGGTAATGGCGGGCCATCTGAATGGTGATGCTTGGTCGGGTTCGCTCTGGCAGCTCAGGCATACTCCGCATCACCCGTGTCAATACGCCCCGAATGTCGCGATAGCGTTGTGTGTGAATGTTCGGCATTGCATGCACTCCCTACATGCCAACAAGCTAGCCAACCGAGCCTTCCATTTCAAGCTGGATCAAACGGTTCAGTTCGACGGCGTACTCCATCGGCAATTCGCGGGTGAACGGCTCCATAAAGCCAAGCACAATCATCGACATCGCATCTGACTCTTTCAGGCCACGGCTCATCAAGTAAAAAACCTGCTCCGCGCCGATCCGCCCCACATTCGCCTCGTGCGCCAGCGTCGTCTGCTCCTCCTCCACCTCGATGTACGGGAACGTGTCCGACGACGAGCGCTCATCCAGAATCAGCGCATCGCAGTTCACATTGATCCTGGCACCGACCGCACCCTCCACCACCTTGACCAAGCCACGGTACGTCGTCCTGCCGCCATCCTTCGAGACCGACTTGTTCGTGATGCGACTCGTGGTTTCGGGCGCGACGTGCACCATCTTCGCCCCGGCGTCCTGATGCTGGCCCTTGCCCGCATACGCCACCGAAAGCACCTCGCCCTTGGCCTTGCGCCCCATCAGATAGACCGACGGGTACTTCATGGTCAGCCGCGAGCCGATATTGCCATCGACCCACTCCATGCTGGCCTCCTCGTGAGCGATCGCACGCTTCGTCACTAGGTTGAAGATATTGTTCGACCAATTTTGGATAGTGGTGTAGCGACACTTGCCGCCCTGCTTGACGATGATCTCGACGACCGCCGAGTGCAGCGAATTGGTCGAGTAAACCGGCGCCGTGCATCCTTCGATGTAATGCATCGAAGCGCCTTCCTCGACGATGATCAACGTGCGCTCGAACTGGCCCATATTCTCGGTGTTGATGCGGAAGTAAGCCTGGAGCGGGATATCGACGTGCACGCCCTTCGGCACATACACAAACGACCCGCCCGACCACACCGCCGTATTCAGCGCTGCGTACTTATTATCGGCAGCCGGAACAACCATGCCAAAATACTGCTTGAACATCTCGGGATACTCTTTGAGCGCCGTATCAGTATCGAGAAAAATCACGCCAAGCTTCGACCACTCCTCGCGCAACGAGTGATACACCACCTCGGACTCGTACTGCGCGCCCACGCCAGCCAAAAACTTGCGCTCGGCCTCGGGAATGCCCAACCGCTCAAACGTATTCTTGATCTCGGCAGGCACTGCATCCCAATCGGTTTGCGGCTTCTCGCCAGCCCGCACAAAATAGTGGATCTTATCGTAGTCGAGCTCGGCCAACTTCGTGTTCGCCCACGGGCCGTGGAGCGGCACGGGCTTCTTCTGAAAGATCTTCAGCGCGTGCAGGCGGCGCTTGAGCATCCACTCTGGCTCGCCCTTCATCGCCGACAACTCCCGAACCACACCCTCGTTCAGGCCCTTGCCCGACTTAAAGACATAATGCTCTTCATCGTGAAAACCATACTTGGTATAATCGAACTGAAGATTCATTGTCTGAACACTCATAACGCTACCCCACGTAACCCGCTCGACTTGCGCAGCCTAGCTTGCGTCAAGCGGTTGATGTTGGAGCTGATCGCCAACTACAAGCCGCGCACAGATCCAAACGCGGGTGCCCGCGCACCGACAATTGCCGTAGCTCGCCACGCCCCGATAGAGGCAGGCTCAGCAACCTTAGCGCAGCGCCAAATGGCCTACGCCACCGTTTGCAGGGAGCGCAAAGCCATAGGTCGCGTTCGACCGCTTCAAACGATAATAGATATGGGTGAAGATGGACTGTTCTGGCTTGCGTGGTTCTTATGTAGGAAAACCACAGCCATAAACATTGTAGAATGTGCCCTGCATTGCACGGCAGCCCTTCTATCGCGAACCGCATGGGTGCTAATCAGGCGCTGGGCGATCTGATCGAGCGCATCGCTCGGAATAGTGAGGTAGGGATACAGTGTGTGGAAGGTACAATGCCAGTATACCACGGATACTACCCTAGTGCCTAAAATACACGCGCTCTGCGGCACTTCAGCGCAAAATCGCTCACGCCTCCACATCGGCGTCATCGGTAGATAGATATTCGCACCCGATTGCAACCACAACGCACTTGTAGTATGTTGGGAAAAAAACAGCAACCGCGACATGCACACCCGTCGCTACGGCAAACGGCCCGCAGCATGCGCGCCCGTCCACCGGCGCGAACGATGGCGCTACGCGCCAGCGCGCCAAACGCCCCGCATCCCAAACGCAGCAGCGCCCAAAAACCGCCGCCGCATCCCAAATCCCGAGTGTTCACATACACCATCGAAATGTCTGAGCAAAGCATCTCTTCGGCGTTGAAATTGATACCCACTCTTCCTTGTCAGGTGGTATCAAAGCGCTGCGCGTAGCAGCGCTTTGATACCACAAAAAACAGATAGTACCTTGCTGCCGCAGGCTAAAACAGCCTTACAATCATCACCGTCCACACCCATCGCCAAAAAAACGAAATGTCGAGGTTCTGCGCCAGCAAAACCCCGACATCACAAAAGCAACATACCGCACTGCCAAAGGCAGAAACGGCCATCTCGTTAACCTACCGAACTGAACGATGCTTCAATTGCTCCATCGCATACGCCACCCCGCTCTGCAGCGTCGATAGCGTCATCACGCCGCTCAGGTCCATCCCAAGTCCCACCAGCGTTTGTGCAACCTCAGGGCGGATACCAGTGATAACCGTCTGTGTACCGAGCATCTTAGCGGCCTGCGTACAACGCACCAGAATCCCCGCCACATGCGTATCGCAGACCGTCACACCAGTAATATCGATCAGCGCGATCGCCGCCCGATGCTCGATAATCCCATGCAACAACGTCTCGATCATCTGCTGAGCGCGGCGCGAATCGATACTCCCGATCAGCGGCATCACCAAAATATCATCGCTGATCGGCAGCAGCGGCGTTGATAGCTCATCGAGCGCCATCTTCTGCATACGGATAATATCCGCCTGCAATTGCGAATGTTCCGCCTCGATTCTACGGCGCTCCGTAATGTCGCGGATCGAACTAATCACCATCTTACCAAGCGCCGTATCGATCGGACTCAGGCTGATCTCCACCGAAATAGAGCGTCCATCCTTATGCTGCGCACGCAGATCAAGCCCACTCGCCATCGCACGCCGATGCGGCTCAGCAGCATACGAATTGCGCATATGGACATGCGCCTCTCGTACATTGCTTGGTACAAGCACTTCGATCTTTTGACCTAACAACTCGTCTTGCGTAAACCCGAACAGCGTCTCAATCTGATTATTCACCAGCACAATCGTGCCTTGGAAATCAGTAATCAGCGTAGGATCTGGTAATACCTCAAGCCAAGCTTGTAATTGGGCCATCGTCTGTTGTGGTGTTGGATTGAGGTGTTGGTTTTGGGTTAGCATCAGCTGCTGCTGTTGAACGAGTTGTTCAAGTTCAGCAACTCGTTTGCGCAACGCCTCTAGCTCTTGTTCGCTCGACATGAGTTTAATCGTGACCTACTTTCACGGAGAGAAATTACTATGCAGAAATTGGTTAATAATTTTTACTCCGATCAAAACACCCGTATTATACCCCAAGGCGTATACCAAAAGGAGGAAAAGTATAAACGGTTGCATAACAAAAGGGATGGCACTATCGAACGATAGCGCCATCCCTCTGCCTGAATCGAACGTTTTTTAGTTGTCTACTACAATAGCTGGCATAAAGATGAAGTGATCGATATCGCCAGCAAGGTCAGGTGAACGAATAATATCCGTCAGTTCGTGCGACACGTTCGGGTTACTCTGCGATGTTGCCCTCACCTGCACGAAGCCCGAGGCATCGGGCGGCGCATTGGCTGGCACACTCACCAACACCTGCACCACCGGGTAACTCTGCCCATGGCCAAGGGTGATACTGGGTGGATTGACCGTGACGGTCCATCCCGCAGCATCCCCGCTGGGCGTCGCCGTAATCGTGAAGGTATCCAATCCATTGCCAGTGTTATCCAACCGATGCAGGAACTCGATATTCCTGCCCGGCACGGCCAACTGCACACGCGGCGGCGAGATCTCCACACCAGCGACCTGCAGCACCGAAGTCCACTCCTGTCCAATCGCAGGTGCGGTGGAGCTGTCGCGCACCGAACGCACGATCACCGTGGCCTTATCCACCTCCAACTCCTTCGTGGTCGAGATCGCCGAGGTGGGGATATTGATCGTCACCGTAATCGTCGTTGTTGCGTTGCGCGGCAGGCTGATGCTGGGTGGCGAGACAAACGTCTCCCAACCATTGGGCGCGATCGCCCGCACGACAAAGGTGTCATCGGCGATGCCCGTATTGCGCAGCGTATGCGTGTAAACCATCGTCTCGCCCGGCAGACCGTCTCGTTGGTTGATCTGCGGTGTAAGCATTGCGCCGTACTGCGGGCCAACCAATGTTCGGTCGTACGCTACAGCCAGGTCGGTGGCAGGCCCACCAAACTGCTGCACCCGCAGCGTCGAGGTGATCTCAGTGCCGTTCGGCGTACCAGGCGGCACCGACACCTGCAGTTGCACCGTCGTCTCATCGCCTGGATCAAGCGGCCCAACCTCAGTTGGTAAGAGCGTAGCGACCCAACCTGCGGGTGGCGTGTCCACCAGCAGCGTGTAGCTGAGCGGCATACTACCCGAGTTGCGCAGCGTGTGCATAAACGTCACTGTATCCGAAAGCGTCTGCGTCGGGTTCGCGCTCAAGAGTTGGGTTTCAGGGTCGAGCGTCGCGCCTGGCTTCGCATTGATCGTCGTGACATCCACCACCTGCGCAGTGGGGAACGGAATAACCATCGACCGCGCTGTCACCGTGATGGTGCCAGTGCTACCCGCCACCAAACCGACAGGCGTATTCACCTGGATATCGACCTGACGCGTTTCACCGGGTGGCACATTCGTCACAATCGCGGGGGAGGCCTGCGCACCCCAACCGCTATCGAGCGACAACGAGATCTCGAAGCTATCGGTGATGTTGCCCGTGTTCGTCAGCGTGTGCGTGTACGTGAACACCTCTCCAGGGTCGGCGTTGCCATTGTGGTTCGGTGCCAACACCAGCCCGGGCGCTGGCGGCACATACACACGATCTGTCACGCTCGCGGTGTTATCCGCCGAGGCCGAGATGGTCACATTGTAGTAACCCGACAAGGTGCCTGCGGGCACTTGCGCCTGCACCGTGATCTGGCACGTGCTGCTAGGCGTCAAATTCGACAAACATGCGGGCGAATCCGGTGTAATCGTCCAACCTG
>CALKHR010000007.1 GCA_937988885.1 uncultured Roseiflexaceae bacterium
CTGTACGCGATGCGCTTGCGACCTGCCACTGTCCAGATCGAGAGCGTACCATCGTCACAGAAACGAGCATCACGCCCGCGCTCGCCAACCATTGGAAGGCGGCATTCCCCAGCCTGCTTTAGCTGGCGGTCCCCTGCCGCAATTTTTATATGGGGCACAACGATTGAGCGAGGTACTTCGCATTCATTTGTGCTGGGTATTCAACAGTACAACGCTGCAGAAGGTCTGAGAAATAGAGCGCTTGTTGCCTTGGGCGTCAACGGATGTTCACTCCAATGTTCCAGTTGGTTTTAGTATGAGAGATGCGTTTATTATGCAAGGTTCTCCATTATCGCCGCCTACTATCGAGACGACTCTGCGCGTACGCTACGCCGAAACCGATGCGATGGGTGTTGTGCATCACGCGAGCTACATTGTGTGGCTCGAACAGGGGCGTACCGAGTTGCTGCGCGCTCTGGGCAGTTCGTACCGAGCGATCGAAGAATCGGGGCTGTATGTGGTGCTCTCCGAGCTACAGGCGCGCTATCACGCAGCCGCACGCTACGACGACGTGGTGGTGGTGCGCACTACCCTCGCCGAGGTGCGCAGCCGAGGGCTCAGCTTCCAATACGAACTGCGCCTGGCGACTGAGAATACCTTGGTCTTAACAGCCCGTACCGAACATATCGCTGTCGCAAAGGCGACTGGCCGCCCCACGCGCCTTCCCCCGGAACTACTCACTGCCCTCGCCCGCGCCTGATTCGATGTTTCGTGGATCGAATCGCTCCACTGAGTGTCGTAGTGGCAGTTGCTGCGCATATCCACCATCACAGTAGATGTCGAGGCGCTGCGCATCACAGCGCATCGACATCACCGCATTGCTGTCACCTTCCAATCACTTGTGGTACTACAAGAATGATGATATCTCAAACTATTCGTATGCTTTAATCAATAGTTTTATTGCCGTCTTTATCGATAATAGAACAAAATAGAGCATCGCTCTGTTGTAAAGCTGTGATACAATGAACTAATAGATTAGGTTATACGTTCTTGATCATATATTTGGTCATGTGTCATAACCAACCCTTCTACTATCCTTGCAATAAGCGCTACATACGCTAAAAGTGCTTGAAGATAGTGCATTTTCCCCAAGCCACGTCGCTTTTTGCCACGCCGCAATCTTATGTAGCAATGTTGCTCTCTCTCAGTGACGACTGATATGACCTAACAACAGAGGCGTATATCAGATTGTTCATGGCGCGTTCTGTCCAATTCTCTGTTTTATACGTCTCTGTGCTGTCATAGTCCGCTGCTATGAATGTAAGTGATTGAGGAGGTTGCTGTGTGGCAGGCTCTACAACGGTGGTTCATTGCTGTTCCTTATAGTGACCCGTTATCTCAACGCCTTGCGTTCATGTTCCAAACCTTATTATTCATGGTCATTATCGGCGGGATCGTCGATGTTGGGATGCTTTTAATTGCAAATTCGTCGCAGCCATCCGGCGTTGTTGTCTCTGTTTTTTTGGTTATTTTTGAGTTGGGTGCGATCGCCGCATTGGTGATGTTGCGGCGAGGGATGATGCAGAGGATGATTCTGCTTGTGCTGGTGGTGTTCGGCGTCATCGCGAGTGTTGTGCTCGTACTCTTTGGCCTCCAACAACATTCCCTGCTGCTGTTTATGTGGATGTTGCCGATCGTTCTTGTTGGCACGCTCCTCGATCGCAAATGGTTGGTGATCAGTACGGTGTGCGGTATGGCGATTGTGTTGATCCTCTCTTCTGCTGAACAGTATCAGTTCTGGTGGGTCAATCGAATTGATATTCAAACCAACTCGGCGGATATACTGCGATTCTTCACGATCTTGTTGATTATTGTGGTGTTCGCTATCGAACAACTGAGTGATTCGTTTCATAAGGTGATGCAGCTCTACAAGCAACGTTCAGTGGAACTGACGAAAATCCACGAGGATTTGGAGAGGCTCGTCGCTGAGCGTAATGAAAATCTTTTCGATGCCCTCCAAGCGAGCCAGCAGCGAGCCTTGCAGTTGCGCAACGCGATGAAAGAGATCGAGCAGCAGCGCCAGTTAATCCACTCGTTAGAGGTGCCAATCATCCCGATCTCGTCGACGACGGTGGTGATGCCGCTGATCGGCTCGCTCGATGAGAAGCGCTTTTTACAGATCCGCGAGCAAGCGCTGAGGGCGATAGAACGTAGCTCAGTCAAACAACTCGTCCTCGATATTACTGGAGTGCCATTGGTGGATGATGTCATGACGCGAGGACTTATCGAGATTGTGCAGGCGACCGATCTTTTAGGGGTGGAGACGGTTCTGGTCGGTATTCGGCCCGAGGTAGCCTACAGTATCGTTCAACTGCAGGGCGATTTTCCTAATTTGCGAACAGCGAGCACCCTGCAAGCCTTTTTGAGTTAGCCAGTTCAATGGTTGGCTACACAAACGTATTGCCATGATTGCATACGATCTTCTCCGAGGCTATGTGGGCTTCGTACCATAAATGGGCGCACACACGTTTGTGGAGGTTTTGTATGTTGAAAGATGCCTGGAAGTGGCTATCCTCTGTACCCTTTACCGATGTACTCGAACGCCGTCAGGCTCAGACGATACAATTCCTACTACTGACCCTCATCGCCCCAACGGTGATCGACTTAATCGCGATGATCTTCACGCCACTTGAGCCGCAAGTGTTGATGATCAATGCTGGTTTGCGTATCTTCAACTTGTCGCTCATGTTGGTGATGTGGTACCTGTTGCGGCACGGCCATCTATCGCTGACCACGAAGTTGCTGCTCGGCATGGTCACCTTGGCGATGCTTCTGATCACAGGGCTGACCGGTATTCTGACCCAACAGATTATTCTGTTGATGTGGATGGTGCCGCTGACGTTGGCCGGCTTCCTCTTGGGGCGTATGTGGATCATCGGGGTGGCACTGATCGCGCTGGTCGACACGTATCTCGTCATCCAACTGGAGGAGCAAGGGATCATCCAGCCTCCGCCTGGTAGTGGCATTGGCCTGTTCGGTGCCGCGCTGTTCTTCTGTCTGATCTTTATCATCGTTGCGATCTTTATGGAGCGGTTCGGCAGTGCATTTCGCCAAACCATCTCGTTGCAGCGCGAACGTGAACAGGAGCTTGAAGCATTGCGCAGCCAGTTAGAGCAAACGGTTGCGGAGCGCACCAGTTCGCTCTTCCAAGCGTTGAAGGAGAGTGAGCAGCGGGAAGAGGAGTTGCGCCGTGCTATGAGCGAGATCGATCAGCAGCGGAATCTCATCCACTCGCTGAGCGTGCCGGTGATCCCGATCTCCTCGAATACCTTGGTGATGCCGTTGGTCGGGACGCTCGATAGCCAACGGCTGCTGCAGGTTCGTGAGCAGGCGCTGCGGGCTATGGAACACACGACCATCAACCAGTTGGTGCTCGATATTACTGGCGTCTCGATCGTAGACGAGGTGGTGGCCCGTGGCTTGTATGAGGTGGTGCAGGCCGCCCGTCTGCTCGGCACCGAGACGGTGTTGGTGGGCATCCGCCCAGAGGTGGCGCAGGCGATGGTGAGCCTACAGGTGGATCTGCCCGGCTTGCGCACCGCCAGCACCTTGCAGGCCCTGCTCAGCTAAAGCGAATTCCTCAACTGATTCGGTCGGTTGTGCGTTGGCCTGCACAACCGACCTTTTTGTACGCAACATAGCCTATGTGACATAACGAAATGATGTCTATTTTGATATATGTCTCATAGAAGCTATGAATTGATGCTGGAAAGAATTTGTTTTACATAATCTAAATTGGCTTTCACGCGCTCGGCAGTGGGCTGTTCGGTGGAAAAGTCCTCGAATGTGAGCCACTGATCGTAGCCGACGCTGCGTAGCGTGCTGAGCAGGGCCACAAAATCGACCGCGCCGCCCTGCACGGTGGCCCAACCCGCCTGCCAAGCGGTACTGCCGTTGGCGCGTGTGCCGCTCGGCCTCCAGCTCGCGTTCTTAAGGTGAACGTGGGCCAAGTACGGGCCGAGCAATTCGAAGCCCATACGGTACTGCTCGTAGCCTTCGTAGACCATATTGCCCGCATCGTGGATGACGCCGACGTAGCGCGGGTCGAAGCCCGCCAGGAAGCTCGCGGCGGCGCTGGCGCTGGGAATCAGGCTGCCGTGGTGGATCTCGATCAGGGCGCGTACGCCGTAGTGACGGGCCATATCGGCCACTTCGCGGTACTGCGCGCGGCAGCGGTCGCGCAGGGCCAGGTAGCCCGGCTCGCCGTTGTATTTGCCGACGTTGACGCGCAACTGCGGCGCGCCCAACATCACAGTGCCGCGCATCGCCTGTTCCACCAGCGATAAGTCGTCGCAGGTGACGTAGGTGCCAACGTTGGGCATAGCCAGCCCTGCCTCCTCGGTGAGCGCCCGGATGCGCGACGCATCGGCCACGAAGCTGCTGAGCGGCCACGTGCAGCGATTCCCCGCCCAGAATCCCGGTTGACCGTTTGCGGATTCACTCTGATCGGTGACGCGCCACTCAACCCCATCGTACCCCGCCTCGCGCAGGAGCTTGACCGCTTCTTCGGGCGTGTACTCGGGCATTCCAACGGTGAAATAGGCGATGCGCATCTGTCTCTCCTATGATGGAAAATTCGTGATACGTGACACCAATCTGCTTAGATAGTGATGATTACAAAGCCGTTTTCGCCTGCGGCAGCAAGGTACTTTCTGTTTTATGTGGTATGGATGCGCTGCTACGCGCAGCGCATCCATACCACTTTTTTTGCGTGATGCTGGTAGCGATTGCGATGCATGATCGCATTAGGCAGAGAATGTGCTCTTGCCGTTGCTGACAATCCTTCAGCCAAATCCGCTATTCCGCACCGATCTGCGCCGCACGGTAGATCGCCAGCACGGCGGCCAGCGAGCGTCGCCCTTCTTCACCCGGCACGAGCGGCGCACGTCCGTCCTGGATCGCGGCGACCAGATCGCCGATCAGGCGGGTGTGTCCCTCGGCGCTGATGCCCGTGGGACTCGCGCCCGCGCCCGCCGCGACCGTCGTGTTCGCAGGGTGTGCCTGCTCAAACGGCTGGCCGGGCACCTCCCAGCGCACGATCTGCTCGCCCTCGATCTGGATGCCGCCGCGCTCGCCGTAGATTTCGACGCGGTGTGGGAACCCTGGCGCGGCGGTGGTGGTCGCGACCACGCTGCCCAATGCGCCGTTGGCGAAGCGCAGGGTGGCGCTGATGCAGTCCTCGACCTCGATATCGTGCGTGAGCGTTGCCGCGTGGGCCTGCGCTGAGACGGGATCGCCCAGGTACCAGACGAGCAGATCGATCAGGTGGATGCCCTGGTTCATCAGCGCGCCGCCGCCATCGAGCGCCCAAGTACCGCGCCACGCCGCCGAGTCGTAGTAGGCTTGATCGCGCAGGTAGGGGATGTTCACATTGCCGAGCGTGAGGCGCCCCAATGCGCCCGACTCGATCGCCTCACGCACGCGCCGGAACTGCGGGTCGGTGCGGCGCTGTAGGGCCACCGCTAGGAGCGTTCCGGCCTGTTTGCTGGCCGCGATCATCGCGTCGGCGTCGGCGAGCGTGAGCGCCATCGGTTTTTCGACTAAGACGTGTTTGCCCGCTTGTGCTGCCGTGATCGCTTGCGCGGCATGTTGGCCGCTAGGTGTGCAGATGCAGATGGCATCGATGTCGGGGCGGGCCAGCAGCGCATCGAGGCTGGTTTCGCAGGGCACGCCGAATTGGCGGCTGGCCTCATCGGCGCGGCTGGCGTCCTCGCGGCAGATCGCCACCAACTCCGCATCGGGTGTTTGCGCGATCGCAGTGGCGTGGTAGCGCGCCACCATGCCCGCGCCCACAATTCCAAATCGAATCGGCATGCAGTACCTCGCCGTTAGCTTGCTGTTTGTAGCCGTACCAATAGCTCGTGATACGCCGCCCGATCGATCGGCAGATCGACGGGTTGGCCGAGGTGGCTCGATAAAGTGATGGCGTTCGCGAGTTCGAGCGATTGACGTCCTTCGCTGCCGTGCACGAGCGGCGGTCGCCCGGTGCGAATGGCTTCTTGCAGATCGAGGTAGACCGCCAAATGCCCGCCGCCCTCGGTTGGCAGCGTGGGTGTTTCGACCTGCGACTTGGGCGCCGCGAACATCTCTTTGCTGGTCGCTAGAAACTCGCTCAGCGGCTGATCGAAGCGCCGGATGGTGAGCTGCGTGCCCTGCAACTCGATCGATGCCCGATCTCCCACGATCTGCAATTGTCGTGGAGCGCCGGCCTCGACAGTGCTGAAGTACAGATAGCCAGGCGCACCGTTCTCGAATTCGAGCATCGCTTGGGCGGTATCTTCGACCTCGATTGCGTGGGCGCGGGTGCGGGTCCATCCCCAAACGCGCTTGGGCAATCCGGCCAGGTAACAGAGCATATCTAAGCCGTGTGGCCCCTGATTCATCAGCACGCCGCCACCCTCGCCGCGCCAACTGCCCCGCCATCCCGCCGATTGGTAGTAGGCGGCGGGGCGGAACCACGGCTCGATCGCTAGGACGCGCACAAGTTCGCCCAGTTCGCCCCGCTCGATCATCGCGCGGGCGGCGGCGGCTTCGGGCCGGAAGCGGTATTGGAAGCTGACTGCTAGCCAGCGTCCGGCGGCCTCGGCGGCGGCGATCATCGCGTCAGCCTCGGCGACCTCTACGGCGATCGGTTTTTCGACCAGTACATGCGCACCGGCCTTGAAGCAATCGAGTGCGATCGGGGCGTGGAAGGGGTGTGGTACGCAGATCACCGCGACATCGGGCTGAATCTCGGCCAACATCGCGCGGTAATCGGTGAAGAAGGGCACATTGGCGGCTTCGGCACGTGGCGCTCCTCGGGCCTCATCAAGATCCGACATCGCCACGATTTGAGCATCTGGTATTTGCGCAAGCGCCTGCAGATGGGTCGGCGCAATCACGCCACCGCACCCAATCACGGCATAGCGCAGCCGTGTGAGAGGAGAATCGTTCACGTCGCGCTCTTTCTCTTGAGGGGCGAATTGGGTGGATTGCTGGCTGGATGAGCGCCGATTATACGAGCGAGCGTAGCGCTTGTCAATTGCTCCGTGCGCTCAGCGTCGCCGCAAACCCTCGATGAAGAGCTGACGAATCGTGTTCATGATGCGCTCGTGCGTGAGTTGATGCCCTTGGTAGGCGTGTTGCACGAGGGGCGGCGCAATGATGTGCAGTAGGGCATCGGTCACGAACGGCGTTTCGATCTCGATGATATGCCCTAGCTGATGGGCCTGTTGCAGCGTTGTGCTGATGTGATCGTGCATCCGCACATAATGCGGCATCGAGAACAGCTCGGGCCGCCGCTCGCCCGACGACGCTTCTTGGATAACGGAGAGCAGCGGCGTGTGTTGCACGACCAGTTTCAGCAGCGCATCAACCATATATTCCAGATGCCCCAAGGGATCGTCGAGGTGTTGCGCATAGTGGCGCTCGACCTCGGCCATAAAGTGCGCGAAATCGTCTTGCAGCAGCGCGATACAGATCTCACCCTTATGCGCGAAGCGCCTGTAGAGCGTGCCAACGCCGACATGCGCGGCTTGGGCGATCTCGTTCATCGTGGTCTGCTCGACGCCTTGGCTGGCGAAGAGTTTGCGGGCGGCTTGGATGATACGCTCGCGGTTGGCGGCTGCATCGCGCCGCTCTCGTCGTGCTGTCACTGTTGAGTCCATAAGCTACTTTGTGAAATCGTTGACAAATAAAAACCTTTGCTCTATACTTAAGCGGAATACATTCCGCTTAAGTATACCATAATTAAGGTGGCAAGTTTCAATGAGTACAACCCGGAGGCGTGAGACACTATTAGCAATGGGCGGTTTGGCGCTCGTCCTGTTCCTGGTCTCACTGGATCAAACGATTGTTGGCACGGCGATGCCACGTATTGTAGCTGAACTTCATGGTTTTGAGCTATATGCTTGGGTTACGACCGCATATTTGTTGTTCGAGACTGCAGTGATCCCGATTGTGGGTAAACTCGGCGATATTTTCGGGCGTAAGTGGATCGAGATTGCCGGTGTGGCGGTGTTCCTCGCTACGAGTGCGCTGTGTGGTATGGCCCAAAATATGATTTGGCTGATCCTCGCCCGTGGTTTGCAAGGCATCGGCGGCGGTATGATCTTCGCCACCACATTCGCATTGGTAGCCGATATTTTCCCCGATCTGAAGGAGCGCGCACGCTATCAGGGTCTGCTCTTTTCCGTCTTCACTCTTTCGAGTGTGCTTGGGCCTGTCATCGGCGGCACGATCACGGATACGATCGGCTGGCGCTGGCTGTTCTACATCAATATCCCGTTGGGTGCCTTGACGCTGTTCCTGTTGCCCAAAGTGCTGCCGACGAACGAGCCGCAGAAGGCGAAAATCGACTACTGGGGCGCGATCACGAGCGCGATTGGCGTCATCATCCTGCTGCTGTCGGTTGAGATGCTGAACTTCGGTTATGCCTTGACTTCGCCGCTGATTTTGACGGGCTTGGTGGTCGGTATCCTGTTCCTGGCGCTGTTCCTGTTCATCGAGACGCGCGTGCCGGACCCGATCATCCCGCTGCACATTTTCCGCAACCGCACGCTTTCGGCGACTACTGCGGTGATGTTCATGAACTCGATCGCGATGTTTGGCGTGATCGTGTACACGCCGCTGTTTGCGCAGGGTGTGTTGGGCGTTTCGCCGAGCACGTCGGGCCTGCTGATGATCCCGATGAGCATCACTATGACCTCGATGGGCATTATCGTGGGCCAGTTGATGGCGAAGTTCGAGGTGATTAAGCCGTTTCTGCTGCTCGGCCATGTGATCCTGATCATCGGTGGTCTGCTGATGCTGACGCTTTCGCCGACCAGCAACCCGTTGATGCTGTCGTTCTTCCTGTTCGTGATAGCGTTGGGCATGGGTGGTCTGATGCCCGCCACGACGATGGCGATCCAGCTTTCGGTGAACCCTCGCGAGATCGGTGTGGCGACCGCTGCCACGCAGTACATTCGCTCGATCGGCGCGACCATCGGCACCGCTGCGATCGGTATGGTGGTGACGGGTCAGTATTTGCGTCGGTTCCAGAGCATCCTGCCGAACGATGTGCCTACTGAGGCGGCGGAACTGTTGCACAATCCGAACGCCCTGATCAACGCTGAGGAGATGCAGAAGCTGAACGATGTGCTGAGCAACTTCCCGAACAGCGGCGAATTGCTGAACATGCTGCTCAACACCACCCGCGAGAGTTTGACGCAGGCCGTGCACAGCGGCTTCTGGGTGATGGTTGTCAGCACGGCGATTGCGCTGGCTTTGGTGACGCTGGTCGCGAACCTGCGGCTGACGGGTGGCCCGCGCACCGGAGCGCCGATGCACTAACGTTCTCTGTACGCTGTTAGAAGGAGCCTTTTGCCGAGTGCAAAGGGCTCTTTCTCTATTACGATTGACAAATCGCCCCCTTGCTGCTACCCTCTCCCTTCGCGTGTGGCGACCCTGCCATCTTGTGGCGAGCTGCATACACTCACTCTTCCTGTAACCACACACATACACTATCGAGGAAACCATGTTGTTATGGTGGCAGTGGGCGCTGATGGCCCTGGCTGCGTTCTTGTCGGGTGTCGGAAAGACGGGTATCGCGGGACTCGGCATCCTCGCTGTGGCAATGTTCGCCTCGGTGCTACCCGCCCGCGAGTCGGTCGGCACGATGTTGGTGTTGCTGCTGGCTGGCGATGTTGTCGCGGTATGGAGTTATCGCCGCGACGCCGAGTGGCGCTATCTGTGGCGCATCTTCCCGTGGGCTGGCGCGGGCGTGCTGATCGGCGCGTTCGCTATGGGCCAGATCGACGACGTGCAGATCCGTCGGCTGATCGGTGCGGTGCTGATCGGTCTGATCGTCCTGTATATGGCGCGTCAGTGGCTGACGCGCAATGTGCCGAAATCCGATGGCGAACAGCCCGCGATGGCGCCCTGGCTGGTCGGCGCAACCGGAATCCTGGCTGGCTTCACCACTATGGTTGCCAACGCCTCCGGCCCGGTGATGATCCTCTACCTGCTGGCGCTGCGCTTGCCGAAGTTCGTGTTTATGGGCACCACCGCGTGGTTCTTCCTCATCCTTAACTCGTTCAAAGTGCCCTTCAATATCGCTCTGGACATGATCACCTGGAACTCGTTGCTGACGAGCGTGTGGCTGATCCCGTTCAGCGTGGTCGGCGCACTGTGGGGCCGCTGGGTGCTGAAGGTCGTTGATCAGCAGCGCTTCGAGCAACTCGCCCTGTTGCTCACTCTGGTGGCTGCCGTGCGCCTGATGCTCTAGCGCAATTCAGCCCTGAGTATGAGTACACTGCGGCCCGTTCGCGCTACAATGGCCCTTCCGCAAATCTGAAGTTTGGGAGGTGCGTATGTCGTTGATCGAGGCCGAGCATGTCCAAAAGGTCTTTCGGGTCGCTACGCGGCGTACAGGTCGCCTGGCTGCCGTGCGCACGCTACTCGCTCGCGATTACCGCGATGTGCGAGCGGTCGATGATGTGTCGTTCAAAGTCGAGGCTGGCGAGATGGTCGGCTACATCGGCCCGAACGGCGCGGGCAAATCGACTACCATCAAGATGCTGACGGGCATTTTGGTGCCCAGCGGTGGGCGCATTGAGGTCGATGGACGGGTGCCGCACTTGCAGCGCCGAGAGCATGTGCGGCGGCTCGGCGTTGTGTTTGGGCAGCGCACGCAACTCTGGTGGGATCTGCCTGTGATCGAGTCGCTCGAACTGCTGCAGCACATCTACCGCATCCCGACGCAGCGTTGGCGCGAAAACCTCGATACCTTCAGCCAACTGCTCGATCTCGGCCCGTTCCTCGAAACGCCGGTCCGCCAACTCTCGCTGGGCCAGCGTATGCGCGCCGACTTGGCCGCCGCCCTGCTGCACGACCCGAAGATTCTGTTCCTCGATGAGCCGACCATCGGCCTCGATGTTGTGGCCCGCGAGCGCATCCGCCAGTTTCTCACCTCCATCAACCGCGAGCGCGGCGTGACCGTGCTGCTCACCACCCACGATCTCGATGATGTGGTGCGGCTCTGCCCACGCGTGGTGCTGATCGACCATGGCCGCGTGATCTTCGATGGCGCGGTGGAGCACCTGCGCACCAGCTTTGGTCGCCAGCGCACGCTCGTGCTCGATCTCAGCGAAGCCGAGGACCCCACGCAGCCGATCAGTGTGTCGCATGCCGAGGTGCTGCGCCGCGATGGCCCGCGCGTCTGGCTCGGCTTCGATCGCGACGCCATCTCTGCCGCCGACCTGATCGCCCAAGTGGTGGCGCGCTACCGCATCCGCGACCTCACCATCGTCGAGCCGGATATCGAGGCGGTGGTGCGCGGCATCTACGAGAGTGGCAGCCTTACGCACACCACTCGCTAGCTTCAACCCGCCGCGAGTCTCCATCATTTTCGCGCATTGCAGCGCCGTTCGGGCTGTTGGGCGTATGGTGATCGAACGAGCCGCCGCCTAACCGCCCGTCGCTGCGGCAACCGCGCATTAACCCCAGCGCGGGCCGCCAACCAGGATGCCCCAACCGCGCATTGTTCACTGTCTCACGCACGCCGCTGCATCGGCACAACCTGAGCTTTCCGTTATCTTCTAGCGCATCGAGATGACAAAAAATCTATTGTTTGCCTCGATCGCTACTGTTATACTAGCTTTACAGAAAAGGCGGCAGAAAGCCCCGTGCCTTTAGGCCGGGGATGAATGCCGTCCTCGATAGCCAATGAAACGCACTGGCACACACGGATAGCACTTGCGTTCTATCCGAAGTTAAACCATAATAGACGGTATGAGCGTTCTGCCTAAATCCGCATATCAGTACCGTCTGCA
>CALKHR010000008.1 GCA_937988885.1 uncultured Roseiflexaceae bacterium
TGCTCCGTTGGCTTGATCATCATCATAATACGCATAATTCTTAAACACGCTCTTATGTCATCCGTTTATGCGCCTAATAGTTTACTTATCACTCAATCATGTTACGTTACAAAATTATATAACAATAAAACATTTCATACATCTAAAACACCCTTTAATATTGATTATACAACGATTAACCAGCGATGATAATGGTCACATATTGAAAGCGATTGTACAGTTTATGTTCATAAGACGTGAGTATAAATTCCCTCTTGATTTTCTGATTTTGAGATCTACAATACAGTAGGCGCGTTACTGCGCAACAGTTTATACAATTGATAGAGGCTCGGCTCGTCCAACCGAGATAGGAGGAGGCTGTCACAGGTTTTGTGGTGCCTCTTTTTTTGTTGCGTTCTAGAATCCTGATCATATATCCATACAACAATCCATAGAGGCACAAACCTGCTGTCACATCAACAACATTATGGTATCGCATGATATTCGCTTGATTGATGAGATATGGTGTTTCGATGGACGAAATAATGTGTGTTCAGGATGTGAGCTTTACCTACGCCCGCACAGCAACGCCGGCAATCTCTGCGCTGAATTTCAGGATCGAACGCGGTGAAATCTTCGGCTTTTTAGGACCAAGTGGGGCAGGTAAATCAACAACGCAAAAAATCCTGATCGGTCTACTCAAGGGCTATCAGGGGAACATCTCGATTCTAGGCCGCGACCTGACGGGCTGGGGAGCCGATTACTATGAGCGAATCGGCGTCTCCTTCGAGTTGCCTAACCACTTCCTGAAGCTGACCGCATTGGAGAATCTGAGCTATTTCCGCGCGCTCTATCGTCGCGCGACTCGGGAACCTCAGGCACTCCTGGAACAGGTTGGGTTGGGCGACGATGCACATACCTTAGTGGGACAGTTCTCGAAAGGCATGCAGAGTCGCCTGAATATAGCGCGTGCGCTCCTACACAGCCCCGATGTGTTGTTTCTCGACGAGCCGACCTCCGGGCTGGACCCAGTGAACGCCCGACGGATCAAGGATCTGATCAAAGCCCAGCAGCAGGCTGGCACGACGATCTTCCTGACGACTCACAATATGGCTGTTGCAGAAGAGCTCTGCGATCGTGTCGCTTTTATCGTGGATGGGAACATCGTCCTCATCGACACCCCACGTAATCTAAAACTCCAGTATGGGCAGGCGCAAGTGCAAGTTGAGTATGCCTCGAATGGGCAGATCGCGCGGCAGACGTTTCCCTTGGAAGGGCTGGGCAACAACACGGCTTTCCTCAACTTGCTCCACACAACATCGATACAAACCATCCACTCTCAGGAAGCGACCCTAGAGGATATCTTTATCCGCGTCACTGGTAGGAGCCTATCATGAAACGCCTGCTCACCACCATGATGTGCGATATTCGGCTTCAGTTCCGCAACGGCTTCTACTATGCCGCGGGATTTGTAGCCGTAGTGATGGCCTTGCTCCTGAGCCAGATACGCCTCGTCGAGATAGGCTTTCTGCTACCGATCTTCGTGCTAGGTGATATCCTGGTGAATACGTTCTACTTCGTCGGCGGATTAGTGCTGCTAGAGAAAGGTGAAGGAACGCTGACGGCTCAGGTTGTGACACCGCTTCGCAAGGGCGAATACCTGGCAGCCAAGGCCACCACACTAGCGTTGCTGGCGCTGATCGAGAGCCTGATTATTGTGATCGCAGCCTACGGGCTCGGCTTTGCGGTGCTGCCGCTTGTAGCTGGTGTCGTGTTGTTAGCCGTGCTCTATGTGTTCTATGGCTTTATCGTGGTGGCCCGTTACGATTCGATCAACAGCTACCTCCTGCCCTCGATAGCCTACACCACAGTGCTCTCACTTCCGCTCATCGATTACCTGGGCCTATGGCAAAGCTGGCTGTTCTACGTGCATCCGATCCAAGCGCCTCTACTGCTGCTACGGGCAGCGTTCCAACCACTCGCCACGTGGCAACTTATCTATGGCGTCCTCTATAGCGCGCTCAGGATCGGCCTGATGTACCTCGCCAGCCAGCGCGCATTCGATCGATTCGTCGTGGGACGTGAAGGGAGGAGATAAGATGCGCCTCGTCGCCATTGTACGGGCACTCGGCCCGATGGACGCGCAAAGCGTGCGCCGCGACAGCATGTCACGATGGATGATGTTGCTGCCGTTAGGCCTGGCTATCCTGGTACGCCTGACGATCGCACCACTAGAAGCGCGCCTCCAAGAAGTATTCCAATTCGATCTAAGGCCCTACCACACCCTAATCGCCAGCACATTTCTCATCTTGGTGCCGCAACTCTTCGGTATGGTGATCGGCTTTCTGCTGCTGGATCAGCGGGACGATCGCACCCTGACGGCGCTTCGAGTGACGCCGATGAGTCTGGGTGGCTACTTGGCGTACCGGGTGATTGTCCCACTCCTGTTGAGCGCAATCGTCCTGTTACTCGTGCTACCGTTGGTGGGTCTGGTAGAAATCGCCTTCTTGCCCTTGTTGATGAGCGTACTAGCAACCTCGATACTGACGCCGCTGTTCGCCCTGTTTCTCGCCGCCTTTGCCGCCAACAAAGTTCAAGGGTTCGCTCTGGTGAAGGGCTTGGGCATCATTCTTATGCCAGGATTTGTCGCCTATTTTGTCCCATTCCCCTGGCAATGGGCATTGAGTCTCTCGCCGGTCTACTGGCCACTGAAGATGTTCTGGGAGATTCAGGCCAACATGCCCAATGCCTGGCTCTACGGCCTGGTCGGACTAGCGTATCACAGCCTTCTTCTCCTCCTGCTATTGCGACGATTTCAACGAGTCATGAGTCGCTGATGAAACCGCATCATAGTTTGAATGATGATATTATGACTTCATCAGTCATATGGTCATACTAGACGGAACGGCTTGATCTAGCAAATTATCTTATGTAAAGAGCTAAGGGGAGGGAATAGCAAGCGCAATGTTGATGGACTGCTCTAGGCAATCCATCAACATCATCATCACTTCGTCGATACGCCCTCGCCGGGTGGGAAGAGGGGACAGGTCTGTTCGTACGGATGATCCGAACCGATCGATTGCAGCCACTCATCCCGGCTCAGGTTGCGCCTGACGATGTTACAGGCACGCTCACCCCACGATCGGGCGCTCATCTCCCATAGCCGGATGGTGGTGTCGTTACTGGCCGAGAGTAGGGTCATTCCATCGGAGGAGAATACCACGCTATTGATGGAGTTGGTATGACCTTGCAGCGGTTTACCGAGCGGCTGCCGACTGGCCACATCCCACAGCGAGATCGTAGCGTTGAAGCCTGCGGAGACGAGCGTGCCACCATCTGGACTGAAGGCAATGGTATAGAGAGAGCCGTTATGGCCCCGCAACGGTTTACCGAGCGACTGCCGACTGGCCACATCCCATAGCCGAATGGTGGTGTCGTCACCTGTCGAAGCGAGGATCTTGCCATCTGGACTGAACGCCACGCTCCAAACTGCATCGGTATGGCCTTGGAGAGGTTCACCGAGTGGCCGCCGACTGGCTACATCCCAGAGTCGGATGGTAGTATCCCAACTGGCAGAGGCCAACGTTTTGCCATCCGGGCTGAATGCTACACTATTGACGGCTTGAGTATGGCCCTGTAACGGTTGATCGAGCGGCTGCCGTGTGGCGACATCCCACAGCCGGATGGTGCCATCATTACTGGCGGAAGCCAACGTTTTGCCATCCGGGCTGAACGCCACACTATTGACAGCTTCGTTATGGCCTTGAAGAGGATCTCCAAGCGGCTGCCGACTCGCCACATCCCATAGCCGAATGGTGGCATCCTCACTGCCGGAGGCGAGGATGGTACCATCCGGGCTGAATGCCACGCTCCAAACGGTATCGGTATGACCACGAAGCGGCCCACCGATCGGCTGTTGGTTGACAGTATTCCACAATCGGATGGTGTGGTCGTCGCCAGCAGTGGCCATCATCTTACCATCTGAGCTAACCGCTACGCTACGAACAGGCTTGTCGTGCACTTGTAGCGGTTCACCGAGTGGCCGACGGCTGGCCATGTCCCAGAGCCGTATCGTGGTATCGCTATTGGCGGAGGCGAGGGTGGAGCCATCGGGGCTGAATGCGATGCTCCAGACATTGCCGCTATTGATCGGATCGCCGATCGGCAGCTGGCTGGCCACATTCCAAAGCCGAATAATGGCATTGCCCCCGGCAGAGGCGAGTTTTGTGCCATCCGGGCTGAACGCCACGCTTCTCACAAAACTGGTATGACCTCGCAACGGCTCGCCGATTGGCTGTCGATCGGCCACATCCCACAGCCGGACCGTAGCATCGCTGCTGGCGGAGGCGAGGATGCTACCATCTGGACTAAACGCCATATGTAAGATCGGGCCGGTATGGCCCTTCAGCGGCTCACCGATCATTTGTCGACTGGCGACATCCCAGAGTCGGATGGTGGTATCCCAACTGGCAGAGGCCAACATAGTGCCATCTGGGCTGAACGCCACACTCAAGACCTCATCGCCATGACCTTTGAGTGGCTCACCGAGCGGCTGCCGTGTGGCCACATCCCAAAAGCGAATAGTGAAATCGCCACTACCAGAAGCGAGGGTTTTGCCATCCGGGCTAAATGCTACACTATTGACAGCCTCGCTATGACCCAGCAGCGGCTCGCCGAGCGGCTGCCGTGTGGCGACATCCCACAGCCGAATGGTTGCATCATCACTGGCGGAGGCCAGAATCCTGCCGTCCGGGCTGAACTTCACGCTCCAGATGGGGGCGGTATGGCCGCGCAATGGCTCACCGAGCCACTGCCAACTGGCCATATCCCACAACCGGATGGTGCCATCGTCGCTGGCAGAGGCCAGGATAGTGCCATCGGGACTGAATGCCACACTATTGACGGATTCGGTATGGCCGTTCAAAAAGCCGAGCAGTCTGTCGTTCGAGCGAAGAACACTCAGCAGGGCGCCGCGCGTTTGCAGTTCATCGACAAAACGGTTCGCCTGCAAGCCCAAGAGCAGCGCCCGATCCGGCTGGGTGGTCGCGTCGCGCTCGGCTTGAGCGGCGAGTTGCCGCGCAAGGGCAACCAATGATGACCGTCGTGCCTCAACGCCAAACCTTACGGCACCCGCGGCAGCGACGAGGGCAATCACAAAGGCGCATGCCAGGAAGATCGCTTGGCGCCGCAGCCGCCGACTCACGGCAGCCTGTTCCTCGGCCCGCGCCTGCGCTTCGGCCAGTTCACGCTGACGAGCCGCCTCCTCCGCCTCAATGCGCGCCTGTTCCGCCATACGGCTCGCGTCGATGAAGGATTGGTCGCGCGCATTTAAGCGCGGCTGTGCTCGCTCCAGCCATTCCTTCGCCTGCGAGAGACGTAGACCGCTCCAGAGCAACTCGCTATTCCGATCGTTCGCCTCCCACTCTTGGGCAGCCTCCTCTAAACGAAGCTGGAAGCGCAGATCGGCACGGGCCTCGTTGATCCAGTGCCCCAAGGTTGGCCAAGCTCGTATCAATGCCTCGTGGGAGACTTCAATGGTCTCTTCGCCGTTGGTCTCATCACGACCACTTGTCAGCAGACGCTCATCAATCAGAGGCTTTAAGAGGGCATAGAGCTCTTCAGACGATCTGCCAGCCAACACAAGCTCATCGATACACACGCGACGGCGCGTATCGGCCACACCCTCGCCGGGCTGCACGAGCCGCAACAACACTTGGCGCAGTTCGTTCTGCTGCTCGGCAGTATAGTGCTCGTGCAAGAGCGCATCGGCGCGGGCGGCCAGCGCACCCTCCACACCGCCAAGTCTGCGGTACGCCTCCCAGGTCATCACGCCATCCGGCTGGCGCTCCTTCCACAGCTCGGCCAGCGTGTACTCCAGCAGCGGCAGTGCGCCCCGTTGGCCCTGCTCGATCAGCTCATCGACCAGGCCCGGCTCGAAATCACCACCAGCCAACTCCACCGGGCGCACGATCATCTCGCGCAGCTCGTCGGGCGACATCGGGCTGACGATCACATTATGTTCGCTGATCGCTTGGGCCAGCGCGGGATTATCGGCGGCCTCATCCAGGAAGTCGAGCCGCATGGTGAGCACCACCATCAGCGGCGTATCTGGTGCCGTGAATACCGCCAGCAGGCGCTCGATAAACGGGCGTTGCTGTTGACTGAGGAAAGCGGCGCGCGCCCCTTCTTCGAGCGGCATTTGGGTCCACAGCTCCTCGAACTGATCGATCACCAGCACGAGGCGTTGGCCCGCCGCCCGATCCAACAGCAGATCGAGCGACAACAGAAACGCACGATCGTTCTCCGCAAGCTGCTGACTGAGCGTTAACGCCTGGCTGAGATCCGCGTTTTGCAGCTTCATTAGCTCAACGGCCAGCGCATCGAGCGGACGAGCACCCGGTTTCAATGTGATATAGCGCCACGTTTCACTGCCGGGCAGCGCGCCACCCTTGAACATCGGGAGCAAGCCAGCCCGCACCGCCGACGACTTGCCGCTACCGGAGGCACCCAGTACAGCTAAAAAGGGCGAGCGCCGCACGCGCTCCAGCAGATTGGCGATCAGCGCATCGCGGCCAAAAAACAGATGAGCATTGGCTTCTTGGAAGGTCAGCAGTCCGAGGTAGGGCGATTGATCGGAAATGGGACTAGGACGCAGGCGTCGTAGGTTGGCTAATGCAGTTCTGAGCTGCTGTTCAACCTCTTCGCGCTCGAATGAGATCTGCGCGACAGCACTCGGATTGCCTGCGATCTTGGCCAACTGAATATCGAGCAAGCGCAAACGACGTCGCAAAACGCCGATCAGCTCCTCAAGATGCGCGATTTCCTCGGCTGATATGTCTGATATATCTGCCATATTCAGGGCTCCGTATCGGCAGTTGGTTACATGAGAGCGTATGAGGATCTCACCGAATATGAGCGGGTAACTGCTATTTTACCATAATCAATAGTACGCCATATTAAACGCAATATCCTAATTCGTAGATAAAGGTGTACTGTACATATTATGACTTTTCAAGTCATATAGTCATAACATTACCAGAGATACACAACTGAAGCATACTATTTACAGCGCCCAGCAAGTGTATGTGTACCATCACATCAGGAACGGGAAAATGAGGTACGCTAAAGCCGATATCGGATTGGGATGCGGGGGATGTTTACGGCTAAATTGTTGGTGTTGGCATCAACGAACAGCGCTGCGCAATACTCTGTGGGCATTGCTTACATTGCCATCGCCGCTTATGATGCACGTAGACAAATTGTTCCACTGCTCTTGTGGGGAAGGTAGTGTTAAAAGGGAATGTTATGCGATTGGCAGCTAAGATCGTTGGGATACTCGTCTCGCTGATTGGCCTTGTGTGGACACTACAAGGCATCAACATCTTGAAGGGCAGTTCGATGAGTGCCCAACCGTTCTGGGCCATCATGGGTATTGTGCTCTTAGTCGTTGGTTTGACGATTACCTATTTCGGCTGGCGACGCGGTAATCCCGCTGCCTAATGAGCCTTGAGGCTTTCTATTGCATCCCGCCCTACGACTTTTTTGCTGAATGTGCTGCCTATTCTTGTGATTTCGATGCGCTAAAACGGGCAGCAAGCTCTAGATGCTAAGCAGAGAACGAGGCGTGCCTAGCGCTCTGTTAAGTAAATTACATTATGTAAACCTCATTACTGCCGAGGCCAATCCCATCACGGCGCATCCGCAGGTGCGCCCTCGCCTGGCGGGAACATTGGGCAGGTGCGCTCGTACGGTCGCTCCGAACCGATAAATCGCTCCCATTCATCCTGGCTGAGGTTGCGCCCGGCGATATCGCAGGCACGCTCGATCCAGGACTGGAAATTCACATCCCACAATTGGATGTTGCCGTTGTAACCAGCGGAGGCGAGGGTCTTACCATCCGGGCTGAATGCGATGTTACCAGTAAAGAATGTATAACCTTGTAGTGATTCACCAATTGGCTGCTGATCTTCCACTTCCCACAGTCGGATGGTACCATCATAACTGGCGGAGGCTAAAATCTGACCATCTGGGCTAAATGCTACAATGTTAACTGTGTTCGTATGGCCTTGCAGCATTTCGCCAAATGGCTGTCCAGTGGCGACATTCCAGAGCCGAATGGTTTTGTCCCCACTGGCGGAAGCCAGGAGCGTGCCATCTGGGCTGAACGCAACACTAGAGACATAGTCCGAATGACCTTGCAGCGCTTCACCAAGCGGCTGTCCACTGGCCACCTCCCACAATCGAATTGTCATATCGTGACTAGCGGAGGCTAAAATCTTACCATCTGGGCTGAAGGCCACTCTATTGATTGCGCCGCTATGACCTTGGAGCGCTTCACCAATCGGCTGTCCACTGGCCACATTCCACAATCGAATAGTCATATCGTTACTAGCAGAGGCCAGAATCTTACCATCTGGGCTGAAGGCCACGCTATTGATAACGCCGCTATGGCCTTGCATCCCTTCGCCACGTGGCTGTTGACGTTCAACATCCCATAGACGGATAGTGCCATCCCAATCGGCAGAAGCGAGGATCTTCGCATCTGGGCTGAATGCCATACTATTGACAAATGTTGTATGACCTCGCATCCCGTCACCTATCAACTGACCGCTGGACACATTCCATAATTGGATGATGTTATCATTGGCGATAGCGAGCATCCTCGCATCTGAGCTAAATGTCACGCTCCTAGTAGTAGAATCGCTATTGTCTTGAAACTGTTGACGGAGTGGCTGACGACGAACCATATCCCATAGTCGTATGCTCTGATCGTTACCAGAGGAGGCCAACACCGTGCCATCCAGACTAAATGCGATGCTAGTGATAGAACCCGTATGGCCGCGAAGCGGTTCACCGAGCGACTTTCGAGTGACGACATCCCATAGACGGATGGTGGCGTCGCTACTGGCAGAGGCTAGGACTTTGCCATCGGAACTGAAGGCTACATGATTGATAGTATCAGTATGACCATAAAGCGTACCTGTGAGTTGTCGATCAGTCACATTCCACAGCAGAATGATAGCGTCATCACCAGCGGAAGCCAGTAGTTGACCATCTGGACTAAATGCCACAGTCGTCACCGGCTCCTTATGGCCTCGTAGCCTTTCACCAAGCGGTTGCCTGTTGGCCACATCCCACAATCGAACAGTTTTATCCCAACTGGCCGAAGCTAAGGTCTTGCCATCCGGGCTAAAGGCCAGATCCCTAATCAGTCCAGTATGACCCTGAAGTGGTTCACCAAGCGGCTGCCCACTTACCGCATTCCACAATCGAATGGTGAAATCCCCACCAGCAGATGCCAACATTGCGCCATCTGGGCTAAACCGCATACTTGTAATAGAGTTCACATGGCCACGGAGCGGTTCACCGAGTGGCTTTTGGCTGACGACATCCCACAATTGGATGGAGTGGTCCTGAGAGGCGAAGGCTAAGATCGTGCCATTCGGACTAAACATCATCAAATCGATGAATGTGGAATCGCCTTGAATCCCTTGACCAAGTGGCTGCCCATTCGTCATATCCCACAATTGGATGGTGTTGTCGCTCAGTAAGGCAAGGATCCGAGCATCTGGGCTGAATGCAACACTCCTGACAGCGCTTCCCTGACCTTGTAACGGTTCACCGAGCGATTGCCTACTGGTCGTATCCCATAAACGGACAGAGGCGTCTTTACCAGTGGAGACGAGGGTCTTGCTATCTGGGCTGAAGGCCACACTATTAATAGAAGAGGTGTGACCTTTTATAAAACCGAGCAGGCGCTCATTTGCCCTAAGAACTTTGAGTAGTGCACCGCGAGTTTGGAGATCATCGAACAATCGATAGGCTTGAACGCTCAAGAGCAGTGCACGATCCTGTTGGACGGCTGCATCGCGTTCCGCCTGAGCAGCGAGTTGTAGGGCAAGTGAGTTTTTTGCTTCTTGTTCAGCTCGTTCGCTGGCGGCCACCGCTGTCGCTCGCTGTATCTGCTCGGCCACAGCGCTCTGCTGTGCTCTCACTCCAAACACCACAGCGCTAAAAGCGGCGATGAGTGCTACCACAAATGCAGCAGCCAGATAGATCGCTTGCTGGCGTAGCTGCCGACTTACAGCCGCCTCCTTCTCAGCGCGCAGGCGTTGCTCCTCGGCCAATGCCTGTGCTTGCTCCAACTCGCGTTGGCGAGCCGCCTCCTCCGCCTCAATGCGCGCCTGTTCCGCCATACGGCTCGCGTCGATGAAGGATTGGTCGCGCGCATTTAAGCGAGGCTGTGCTCGCTCCAGCCATTCCTTCGCCTGCGAGAGACGCAGCCCACTCCACAGCAACTCCGTATTTCGAGCGTTCGCCTCCCACTCGTGCGAGGCCTCCTCCAAACGGCGTTGGATACGCAGATCATTACGTGCCTCGTTGATCCAACGCTTGAATGTCGGCCAAGCATTAATCAACTGTTCATGGGATATCTCGACTGTTTCTTCATTATTCGTAATATCGCGGCCAGTTGTGAGTAAGCGCTCATCGATCAACGGCTTCAAGAGCAAATCAAGCTCTTCGGGAGACCGATTAACCGGCACCAACTGTTCGAGAGGCATACGACGGCGCGTATCGGCTGCACCCTCGCCGGGCTGCACCAACCGCAACAACACCTGACGCAGTTCGTTCTGCTGTTCAGGGGTATAGTGCTCTTGCAAGATAGCATCGGCGCGGGCAGCCAACGCACCCTCCACACCCCCAAGCTCTCGATACGCCTCCCAGGTCATCACGCCATCTGGCCGTCGTTTCTCCCACAGTTCAGCCAGGGTATACTCCAATAACGGCAGCGGTCCTTGTTCACCTTGTTTGACCAGTTCATCGACTAGGCCCGCCTCGAAGCTACCTCCAACCTTTTGCAACGGACGTACGATGATCTCGCGCACATCGGCGGACGACATCGGGCTGACGATCACATTGTGTGCGCTAATTGCTTGGGCGAGTTCGGGGTAGGTTGCGGCTTGGTCCAGGAAATCAAGCCGCATCGTCAGCACAACGATCAGCGATTTATCTTGTGAGGTAAGAGAGGTCAGTAAACGCTGAATAAACGGGCGTTGTTGTTGTTCTTTGAAAAGGGCACAAGCCTCCTCTTCCTGCGGTGCCGAGGTCCATAATTCTTCGAATTGATCGACCACCAACACAAGGCGCTGGTCTGCGGTCCGTTCGAGCAGGATATCGAGAGCTAACTGAAACGCACGATCGCTGTTGGCGAGCTGTTGGCTGAAGATTAATGATTGGCTCAGATCTCCCTGTTGGAGCTTGACCATCTCAACAGCCAACGTATCGAGTGGTTGTGCGCCGGGTTTCAGGGTGATATAGCACCAGGTCTCGCTACCGGGCAGCACACCACCCTTGAGCTGTGGGATCAGGCCCGCTCGCACCACCGATGACTTACCGCTTCCCGATGCGCCCAACACTGCCAAGAATGGCGCACGATGCACATGCTCCACGAGATCGGCAATCAACGCATCTCGTCCAAAAAACAGATCAGCATTCGATTCTTGGAAGGTGAGTAAGCCGAGATAGGGAGAGTGTTCGAGCAGCGGTGCAGGTCGCAAACGTTGCAGTTCCGCCAATGCCGACTTTAGTTGTCGTTCAACCTCTTCACGCTCAAACGTGACTTGCGCAATCGCAGTGGGATTACCAGCGATTTTGGCTAACTGGATGTCGAGCAGGCGCAAACGCCGCCGCCAGACATCGATCAACTCTTCCAAGTGCGCGATTTCTTCGGCTGATGTGTCTGCCATACCAAAACTCCGTAAAGGACGGTGCCTCGTTTCACTAGCGCGGCAGGGCTTTTACTGAGAAAATTGAAAGATATTCGCTACCGAAGCCAATCCCATCACGATGCATCCTCGGGTGCGCCCTCGCCTGGCGGGAACATTGAGCAGGTGCGCTCGTACGGGCGCTCCGAACCGATAAATCGCTGCCATTCCTCTTGGCTAAGGTTGCGCCCGGCGATACGGCAGGAACGCTCGATCCAGGATTGGAAATTCACATCCCACAACAGGATGCTCGCATCGTCACCACCGGAAGCTAGGGTCATACCATCTGGGCTAAAAGCAAAGCTCGAGATAAAACCCGCATGACCTATCAGCCCTTCACCAATTGGTTGTTGACTGGCCACTTCCCATAGACGGATGATGCCATCCCAACCAATAGAGGCTAGCGTAGCACCATCGGGGCTAAACGCCACAGCCCAAACAAAATCGGTATGACCTCGCAACGACTCACCAATTGGTTGCCTAGTGGCGACATCCCATAGCCGAATAGTCCGGTCATGACTGGCGGAGGCCAGAATTTTGCCATCCGGGCTGAACGCCACACTATTAACCCAAGAAGTATGGGCTTGCAGTGGTTCGCCAAGGGGTTGCTGAGTACCCACATCCCACAGCCGAATTGTTGTGTCATCGCTGGCGGAGGCCAGAATCGTGCCATCCGGACTGAACGCCACACTACCAACAATGTCGGTATGGCCACGTAGCGGCTCACCAATCGGTTGCCGAGTAGCCACATCCCATAGCCGAATAGTGGTATCACCACTCGCGGAGGCTAGGGTCGTACCATCTGGGCTGAACGCTAAATTCCAGACAAACTTCTCATGACCCTGTAATGGTTCACCAAGCGGCTGCCGAGTGGCGACATCCCACAACTGAATGGTCGTATCACTACTACCGGAAGCCAGGATCTTGCCATTCGGGCTGAACACAACACTATTAACAAAACCAGTATGGCCCTGCAGCGGTTCGCCAAGTGGCTGCCCACTGGTCACGTCCCATAACCGAACAGTCTTATCTTCACTAGCAGAGGCCAGGATTGTACCATCCGGGCTGAACGCCACACTACGAATCGTATTAGTATGGCCACGCAATAGTTGCCCACTGGCCATATCCCACAACCCAATAAGTGTATCACTGTTACCAGAGGCCAACGTTCTACCATCTGGACTAAACGCTATACTCCAGGAAATATCATTATTGAGCAGTTCGACAACAGGTTTTCTTGTAGCCACGTCCCATAGCACAATAGTGATGTTGTTGTTGGAGGATGCGAGAAGCTTGCCATCTGGGCTAAAGGCCACACTCAAGACAGCGCCAAAATTGTTTTGCAGAGGTTCACCGAGTGGCTGTCCACTGGCTACATCCCATAACCGAATAGTCTCATCTTCACTAGCAGAGGCCAGGATTGTACCATCTGGACTAAAGGCCACGCTCCAAACACGGTCGGTATGATCCTGAAGAGGTTTACCAAGCAGTTGCCGAGTAGCGACATCCCAGAGTCGAATGGTTGTGTCCTCACTGGCAGAGGCCAGTATCTTACCATCCGGGCTGAATGCCACACTCCAAATAGAGGCGGTATGGCCATACAGCGGTTCGCCGAGTGGCTGCCTACTGGCCACATTCCACAGCCGAATAGTTTGGTCGCTGCTAGCGGAGGCCAGGATTGTACCATCCGGGCTGAATGCCACACTCCCAATAAAGTCGGTATGACCATACAGCGGTTCACCGAGTGGCAGGCCACTGGCCACATCCCACAACCGAATAGTTTTGTCACCACTAGCGGAGGCGAGAATGGTGCCATCCGGGCTAAACGCCACACTATTAACAATGGCAGTATGGCCACGTAGCGGCTCACCAAGCGGTTGCTGAGTGGCGACATCCCAGAGTCGAATGGTTGTGTCCTCACTAGCGGAGGCCAGGATCTTACCATCCGGACTGAATGCCACACTCTCTACGGACCCCGTGTGACCATTCATAAAGCCGATCAATTGCTTATTTACTGTAAAATTATTAAGCAATGCACCGCGTGTCTGTATGTCATCGGAAAACTTATTAGCTTGGACACGCAGAAGCAACCCTTGATCTGTTCGGATTGCCGTTTTTCGCACTGCCTGAGCAGCGAGTTGTCGGGCGAGCGAAATGGTTGCCTCACGCTCAGCTCGTTGGCTAGCCTCTACCGCTGTCGCTCGCTGTATTTGCTCAGCCGTGGCGCTCTGCCGTGCTCTTCCTCCAAACACTACAGCACTCAAAGCGGCAATCAGTGCTACCACCAATGCCGCTGCTAGGTAAATCGCTTGCTGCCGTAGCTGCTGACTCGTTGCAGCTTCTTTCTCTGCGCGCAGGCGTTGCTCCTCGGCCAGGGCCTGTGCTTGCTCCAACTCGCGCTGGCGAGCCGCTTCCTCAGCCTCGATGCGCGCCTGTTCTGCCATACAGCTAGCGTCGATAAATGCCTGATCTCGGGCATTTAAGCGCGGCTGTGCTCGCTCCAGCCATTCCTTCGCCTGCGAGAGACGCAGCCCACTCCACAGCAACTCCGTATTTCGAGCGTTCGCCTCCCACTCGTGCGAGGCCTCCTCCAAACGGCGTTGGATACGCAGATCATTACGTGCCTCGTTGATCCAACGCTTGAATGTCGGCCAAGCATTAATCAACTGTTCATGGGATATCTCGACTGTTTCTTCATTATTCGTAATATCGCGGCCAGTTGTGAGTAAGCGCTCATCGATCAACGGCTTCAAGAGCAAATCAAGCTCTTCGGGAGACCGATTAACCGGCACCAACTGTTCGAGAGGCATACGACGGCGCGTATCGGCTGCACCCTCGCCGGGCTGCACCAACTGCAACAACACCTGACGCAGTTCGTTCTGCTGTTCGGGTGTGTAGTGATCTTGCAAGATAGCATCGGCGCGGGCAGTCAACGCACCCTCCACACCTCCAAGCTCCCGATACGCATCCCAAGTCATGAGCCCATCCGGCTGGCGTTTCTCCCACAGTTCAGCCAGGGTGTACTCCAATAATGGCAACGGTCCTTGTTCACCTTGTTTGACAAGTTCATCGACCAGACCCGCCTCGAAGCTACCCCCAACCTCTTTCAGCGGACGTACAATCACCTCGCGCAACTCGACGGACGACATCGGGCTGACGATCACATTATGTGCACTAATTGCTTGGCCGAGTTCGGGGTAGGTAGCAGCTTGATCCAGAAAATCAAGCCGCATCGTCAGCACAACGATGAGCGACTTGTTCTGCGCCGTAAGAGAGGTGAGTAAACGCTGAATAAATGGGCGTTGTTGTTGTTCTTTGAAAAGAGTTCGTTCCTCGTTTTCCTGCGGTGCCGATGTCCATAATTCTTCGAATTGATCGATCACCAGCACCAGGCGCTGGCCAGCGGCTCGATCGATCAATATATCGAGAGCTAACTGAAACGCTCGATCGCTATCGGCGAGCTGTTGGCTGAAAATTAATAATTGGCTCAAATCTCCCTGTTGGAGCTTGACCATCTCAGCAGCCAACATATCAAGTGGCCGCTCGCCGGGTGTAAGCGTGATATAGCTCCAGGTCTCGCTACCGGGCAGCACACCACCCTTGAGTTGTGGGATTAAGCCCGCTCGCACCACCGATGACTTGCCGCTTCCCGATGGGCCCATCACTGCCAGAAATGGCGCACGATGCACATGGTCGATTAGATCGTTGACCAGCGCATCGCGTCCAAAAAAGAGATCTTTGTTCGTTTCTTGAAAGGTGAGTAAGCCTAAGTAGGGGGAAGCATCAACAAGAGGCCCAGGACGTAAGCGCCGCAGTTCTGCCAGTGCCGAGTTGAGCTCTCGCTCAATCTCCTCTTGCTCGAAGGTGATTTGAACGGTAGCACTAGGATTACCCATCACCTTCGCTAACTGGACGTTGTACGTATTTAGACGCCGCTGCAAAACATCGATTTTCTCTTTGAGATACGCGACATCATCAGAAGATTCATCTGATTTATCTGTCATAATGCACCCCCCAGACGGTAGATCAGGCCCGCTTATATATAAAGAACGTAATCAAGGTTGCATTTTTATTACAAAGCAGGTTTAAATACCGTCATGCACATCTTATCACTTCAAACCACAAACACCAAATTATACCTTTCTTTAGAAAGCATAAATCATTATATACGTATATCTATCACACAATAATGAATTACATACCATTATATTATCTACAAAAATATTTAATCTCACTAAATAAAAACTCGCACGATATTCTTTATGTCTAGTTTAGTCATATGGTCATCCCATTCGGAAAACACAACAACTTGTCCAAGCCCACATCTGGGTGTATGCTAGCAGGCACGATTGGAGCCACTACTCATACCCCGAATGGAGACACAATGGAGAAGCACCTGCCTGGAGTGAAACTGGAATCGTGGCTTGTCTCAGCGGGCCGCGCAGCGGAGCCCGGCGCTCCACTGAACGTTCCGTTGGTTCCCGCATCGAACTTTATCTTAGGTAAAGATCGCTCGTATTCGCGCGGTGATGGCACACCCACCTGGGAAGCGCTCGAAGAAATCGTTGGCGGCTTGGAGGCTGGCAAAGCGTTGGCGTTCTCCTCGGGCATGGCCGCGATCGCTGCAGTGTTCGATCAGCTCGCCGTAGGCTCGGTAGTAGTGCTCCCCGACGATTGCTACCAAGGCGTTGCTGGGCTAGCCGCAGCGGGCGCGCAGAGACAGCGTTGGTCGGTGCAGCGCATCCCCATGGACGACACCGCTGCTTGGGTGCGCGCGTGCAGCACCGCCGACCTGATCTGGCTGGAATCGCCATCAAATCCGCTGCTCAGCGTCGCCGATTTGGAGGCGATCTGCGCGGCACCCCGCAAGCCCGGAGCGATTGTCGCGGTCGATAACACATTTGCCACACCCTTGAACCAGCAGCCGTTGGAGTTCGGCGCCACCGCCTCGATCCAATCGGCCACCAAGTTCATCGGCGGGCACTCCGACCTGTTGGCGGGCGTGATCACTACGAGGGACGACGAGTTCTGGCACGCGCTCAGAACGTCGCGCGAGCTGACGGGCGCAACACCCGGCGCGCTCGAAGCCTTCCTAGCGGTGCGCGGCATGCGAACGCTCGCGCTGCGCCTGCAACGGGCCCAGCAGAACGCCATGCTGCTTGCGGAGCGCCTCGAACAGCACCCGCTTGTCACACGGGTGCGCTACCCGGGGCTGCCCTCACACCCGACACACGCCACAGCCAAACGCGTGCTCAAGGGCTTCGGTTCGATGATTTCGTTCGATCTCAAGGGAGATGCCGAGTTCGCTGATCGCGTCTGCCAGAACGTTCGACTGATCCGCCACGCCACCAGCCTCGGCGCGGTGGAATCGACCATGGAGCGACGAGCAGGCATCCCTGGGCAGGAGCACCTGCCCCCGACGCTGCTGCGGCTCAGCGTTGGCATCGAGGATGCCGACGACCTCTGGGCCGATCTCGATGCTGCAATCTCCGCTGCGTTGTGATAGCGCTACGCCCCTAGTATCTGAGATGCTAGGGGCGTAGTATGCCTTAGGAGCTTGTATGCAGAACACAGCCTGGTATATCCGAACGCTCTGCTTGGCAGCGATTCCAAGCGATGGGTAGGTTTCGCTCATGCCTTGGGTTTGAGCATCCCATGCATGGTGAGCCAACTCACGAAGGCATTGAACCAGCCGGTACTGGTCGTTTCTTTGGGGTACATACCGAAACCGTGACCGCCCTGCTCATAGAAGTGAAATTCAACCGGCTTTTTGGCCGCGCGCCAACTCTCGATCAGCCCGAATCCGCTATCGGCGAAGAAGGGATCGTCGGCTGCAAGCGCGACGAACAGTGGCGGAGCGTCGGCAGGAACGGTCACCGGGGCCAGCGGACCGTAGATGTTGCCGATGAACGCCGGATTGGCGTTCTCGCCAACGAGTGCGGTTGCCATGGTGAGCGCTGCACCGGCAGAAAAGCCCAGCATACCGATACGGTCCGTATCGATCTTCCACTCGACGGCATGATTTCGGATGAGCGCGAAGGCGGCGCACGAGTCCTCGAGTTGCGGCGCGAGATGAACCTTCATCTGCTCTGCATCGAAGCGCGGAGGCCGACGTGCAGTGTTCGAGAACATCTCGTCCATCGAACGTTTGAATTCATCCATGTCTGCCGGCGTCTGGTTCAGTCGATACTTAAGAACGAATGCTGCAACGCCGCGCTCGGCGAGCGCGCTGGCGACATTCCAGCCTTCGTTCTCCATCGATAACGTGCGAAAACCGCCACCTGGCGCAACGACGACCGCGGCGCCACTGGCACTGGCTGGATCGGGCAGGAACGGCGTGATCGTCGCAACCGTGACGTTACGAGCGAACTTGCTGCCATATTGCGAGTGCCATGCCTCTTGGAACGTCGCATCGGGAAGCGGGGGAGTGCCGATCTCGATCGCATTTGGCTGATCGGGGATGGCGATCGGCGTCATCGTGTGGTCCAACTGCTCAGGAACTGGTGCCGCGGATGCACTATCTTTTTTTTCCACGAAAATAACTCCTTATATCAAAAACCTCCGTATCCTGGCACTTAAAAATATTGGTTGCCCATCCAAATCAGGAAGACAGGGCCCAATCCATTATCATACAGCACTGTTTGCTGTGCAATAATCTTGAGGGAGTGAGCGTAAGCTTCTACGACCAAACAATGTTTTATGAGGAAATATTTATCAAAACAAAACTATCCCCATAACAAACAACACAGCAAAAGTATTATATCACATCTTTAAATCTTATAAAACCTTTTTAATTTATCATATTATTACTATCAAAACCAAATTCATACACTATAAAATACACCCAAAAACATGACCTGAAATCTTTCAATTTACATGTTACACATGAATAAGTTATTGCAACCATACCATAAAATATATAATATTTTATTCCATTCTACTGAGTACATAATGTTATACAGTTAATCAATGTAATAAACTCTCCATTTAACACATTATCCTACCGACGATACGCCCCATCTCCCGACCCCGGAGCCAAAATCACTCTCTTACATCTTTCCATTCATCTTCTTGGCCGCGACTGCCCAACGGTCCGCTGACACGCAAACGTATCTGCAATCCCAAAGGGCTACCATCAACGGTATGCCCCTAGATCAAGTGCATACGACTGTCCTTTGGTAACAAAGAACGGGGATCTCTATGCCCGAAAGTATTACAGGGTCTTGCTCAACAGCGGCCCAAAAAAGGAAAGGAGTAGAGATGAGCACATCAAAACGAGCGATCCGCATGGGGCCGCCCTCTCCACCCGAACACGAATATATCATTCGCGCTAACTTTACCCAAGAGACAACCGCCGATCGTCTTGGGCACTGCAAGATCCACCGAGCTTCTGTTAGGGAGTCGGCTTCAACCTGATCGCCCCTCCCTACTTCGAGGGCGACAACGAGAGCGGCATCTTCCTCGAACTCAACATCCTGCGCGAAACTATCGAATCACCACCATCGGCTCGCCAGTCTTCAACCGTGGCAGCCAACAGAAAGACATCGCCATCTACGGCTTGATGTACCTGCACCGCGTCACCGATGGCCAAACTGGCGGGGCGCTGCATATCGAGCCGGGGCTACAGTAGCATTTGGGGCCTTAACTTATGTGAAATTTATGACTTGAAAGGTCATATAGTCATACAAAAAGAAAACGCGCATCACATGCCCCAAGCCTGGTACACCATTGTGGAAGGGCTTGGGGCGGAATAAGCGTTTTTCAACGATTTGGAAACAAGTTTAAAAGAAGGTTCACATAGAGGTCATGTCAGTGCACATTTGTGGATAGGGAGGGAGCCTATACTCATATCAGTAGCACTAGTTACATCATATCTCGCTCTTTGGGGCGGGCAACACCGAACCGATCGGCATCCCTGTACTACGCGAAGCAACCACCACAAAGCCGATCTGCACCTGATACACCGCCACCCAAGCATGTTGATAGTAAGCCCGCACTAATGAGGTAAACAACCAATTCGGCAGCTTGCCATCCAACAGTACGCCAGACTCAAGTGGCAGTGCAGGAAGATGAAGCGGAGCCGCTTCAGTGTAATCAAGGAGCGAGCCTGAGATATCGAATTTCACATGAGCATGCAACTGCTCATACGGAGCAACACTCCAACGAAGCGGTTCACGAGGGCGTTCAGCAAATACCGCCTCTAACGAGGCAAGCCAACCGTAACGCGCATCAAATTGGAAAAACGGCAGATTCGGTGTTAAGCCAGCCAGCGCACCATAGAGCCACACAGGGCCTCGACCATAGACGCACAGTAGCTCATCGGTTGGTAGCGATTTGAGTAGAGGTACAAGCTGAGCAGGTTCCCAACGCTCACCAGGGCGCTGATGTACAGGCGGAAGCGGCGCTTGCACATTCAACACATAATCGCTTGGGGCAAGTTGACGATGAACATCGTACAGTTCTTGGCTTGTATAACTGAAAATCTGGCCGATACGCTTCAACAATTCGCGAAACATAGGGCCGTCGGGCGGCAGTTCGCGTTTCAGATCTGCGATGGTTCCCATCAAGCATGCCGTCGCGTCACTGATATATTCTTCGGCCTGCTGAACCGAGTGCAGTTGTGCAATCACCTGCAGATCGGCTTGTTCGAACAACCTATGCCAATCCTCGAATCGGGCAGGATCTGCGGAGATCAAAATGGCGTGCGTACATTGCCGCGCGATCTGCAACACCTCTTTGCTCGGCTTTCCACCGAGATCAACCAGCAAAGGCAAATGACGATGAGCGACTGCATGACTCACTTGATTCGCAAACTCAGCAGTCCATTCACCGCGCACACGGCTGCGCAATACCCGAACGAGATCGCTCTCTGTCTCATAACTCCAATCGCCTTCGCCATCGGGGCTGGCCCGTAACACATAGTGCATCACATCGACAGAGCGAAGCTTTTGGCTCAACCAATACGTCAACGTACTTTTCCCCGAGTGGGGTGGTCCAGCCAGGGCTATCGCAGGAAATATCGGAGCCATCACATCCTCGCTTATATACAAAGGAGAGAACAATGTCGTTGATCACCAAAAGTGTATTTATCGCAACACTTGGCGGGCAACCGCAAGTCGTCAGCCTGGCGCTCGATATCCTGCTTCAACAAGGTGAACAGATCGATGAAGTGATTGTGGTACACCTTGCTGATCATATCGAACGGTATCGTAAAGCTCGCCAACGCCTAGCAAAAGAATTTATTGCCGATTGTTACAACGGGTGGCCAATCCACTATCGCCCACTCCCAATTACCTACCAATTTCAAGCGATCAACGACCTCGATAGTGATGTAGCGATTGAAGCCGTCTCGGACACCTTACTGCAACTTCTACAACGCCTGAAACAACAAGGCCAGCGGATTCATCTTTGCCCAACCGGCGGGCGACGCATGTTGGGAATGTTGGCATTAACTGCTGCGCAACTCTACCTCAGCCAAAGCGACCGTGTTTGGCATCTTTACTCGTCGGATGCGGTACGTCGCCAAACGGATCGCGGTGCGCTGATGCACTTACCGCCAAGCCAGGAGGTAAAGTTGGTACGGGTGCCATTCACAGCGCTAGGACAGATGATGCCGTGGCTGCGCGAGCCACACATGGGGAACAATCAGCTCCCACAACAGCAGATCGACAACATCAACCATCAACGTTGTCAAAACGTTATTGATCAGCTCACCCAACGGCAACGCGAAGCACTACGGGCATTTGCACGGGGGCTGGATCCACAGCAGGTTGCAGCCGAGCTTGGAATCACTGTGAGCGCAGTACATTCACTTAAAAAGCCGATTCTTGAGGAATGCATCATTGCTTGGGGACTCGACGAGCGCAAGCGGATTCAATATCACTGGCTGCGCGAGGCATTTGCAGGCTTCTTTCACGAACGAGCTTTTGGAGAGTAGCCTATCACATCGTCGTCAAACTGAGACTCGATTCGAGTCGAGGTATGTATCAACTCGAATCGAGTGTTTTTCTCGCTTGTCTGGTCTATTATCACAAGTGCGGATTGGATTCTCGTTTATGAGGATGCCTATGACTAGCTACCTCTTCCTTCTCACGATTGGCCCAGTCCAGGACTTTATCGCCGCAGCGCGCCGCACCCGCGATCTTTGGGCCGGCTCGCAGCTGCTCAGCGACCTCTCACGTGCAGCGGCACTGTATATCAAAACCAATCAACAAGAAAACGAGGATGCGTTAATTTTCCCATCTTCTTCTTCTGAGAATGAAGGTTTTAAAAAACATGATGTTGTGAATCGTATTTTGGCGAAGGTTGATGTAGGCGATATCAAAGCGTTTGGGGATCAGCTTGAAAATGACATCAGAGACAAATTTCGCAATATGTATCGCGAAGTGCTTCAGAAGTTTCCCGATTCACACTTTGACCGAGCCACTGCAGAAAAGCATCTAGAAGACCTACTTGAAATCAACTGGGCAGCTGTAGAGTTCAACGGCGATAACTACAAAGATGCTCGTGAGCAGCTTGAGCATGTTTTAGCAGCCCGCAAAAATACCCGCGATTTTGAACAGACTGACTGGTCAAAAGAGGGTAAGCTTCGGTCATCGATCGATGGTCAACGCGAATCGGTGATTGATAAGTCCCTCTATGTTCAACGCGGTGATGATGATGCTACAAAAAAGAAGAAACTTAATACTCTTTGGAATGATTACCATATTAGTGGCGCCGAGCAGCTTTCAGGAGTAGATCTGTTTAAGCGTTGGTACAAACCCGAGCTAGCGAACAGTCAAGAGGACGATTTCCCAAGCACCTCGCATATCGCCGCATTACCATTTATTTGGCGTTATGTTCGGGCGACTTCACAAAATGCTTATGATTCACAACAGGAGGAAACCTTTAATAAAGCAATTGAAGCCTATGCGAAGAAGCTAGAAGAAATCCAACGTAAGGTAAACATTAAAGAAAAAGTTACGCATCAAAGCAGTCGATTCGTCCACTTTATGCCTTACGATGCCTCAATTTTGTTTGATAGCCGTCTTCGTGAGATCACAGACTCCGATGAACTGAAAAGTCGTCAATCGCAAGAATTAGGTGATGCTCGCGAGGAATTGAAGAATTTCTATCAACAACTCAAAACAACTGATCGCCCATCGCCCTACTACGCCATTCTGCTTGCCGATGGCGATGCAATGGGCCAAGCGCTCGACGGTTTATCGAACGATTACAAACTCCATCAACAGTTCTCGCAGCGGCTCGATGACTTCGCCAGCGATGTACGTGGCATCGTCGAAAGCCACTGGGGCGCGCTGATCTACAGCGGCGGCGACGATGTGCTAGCGCTGGTGCCGCTGCACTCGCTGTTGGCCTGCGCCAAAGCATTGCATGACCGTTTTGATGAAGCATGGTTAGGAGAGAAAGAGGACCCCAAGCCTCCACAGAACGAAGAACTTTGGAGCGCTTTACACGGAGGCAAAATAACACCTCCTACCCTCTCAATGGGCATAGCTATCGCACACTATATGGAGCCACTGAGCGATACGCTCAAACTGGCTCGTGATGCTGAAAAAAAGGCCAAGAGCTTCCCTGGGGTAAAAGACCAGGCGATCCCTGCTAAAAACGCGCTTGCAATCACGCTCAGCAAACGTAGCGGTAGCGATCGCACGATTGTTGGTAGCTGGTCAGGCGAATTTTTCCAGCATATAAATGATTTGATCCAGCTTTACCGCACAGATAACATTCCCGATGGCTACGCCTTCGAGTTAGAGGATCTTTCTCTACGTCTTGGATCAAAGATTGATCCTGCCATTCTACGGGCCGAGGCGAAACGCATTGCCAAGCGTAAATTGGAAGGCAAAGACTCAAATGAACTACTCAAACTGGCCGAAAAGCTTCCTGCTACAAAGAGCGAAGACACATTTGCTTGGAACATCGATATGTTTGTCAATGAACTTGTGATCGCCAGCGAGCTAGCCCGTGCCCTCGGCCCTATCGTTACATAATCGGGCATTGCCACGCAGGAGGGAAAATAATGAGTGTTTGGATTATCGAGCCGCGCGACCCACTGATTGTGCGCGATGGCCGCCCATTCGGGCCAACACCTGGGGCGCGCGCCAATACCCTCAACTTCCCACTGCCCTCCACCCTTGTGGGTGCGCTACGCACGCGTGCGGGCACAACAGATGGGAAATTTAACGAAGCATGTATCAATGAACTGCTCAAAATAACAATGCGTGGGCCTCTGCTGGTAGAGCTAAACGACAGTGATGAGATTGAGCAATACTATTTACCTGCTCCCGCCGATGCACTGATCTACACCAATAGCAAAAACCAGAAAGTGCGCCGCGTCTGGTTATCACCGCAAACCTTTACGAACTCATTCACTAACAAGTTCAAGGGTGAGGATTCTGAACAATTACACTATGTTGGCCCAAAAGAGATTATCAAAGGCAAAGCTGATAGTAATGCTCCCACGTTTTGGCATGCGGATGACTTTTTTGCATGGCTTAAGGAGCCCAAAGACACACCCGAAGAAAGTGATTTTGAGTTTCTAAAACCAGGCATCAAGGCGCTGCCAAAAGATACACGAATGCATGTCAGCATCAACAAGGATACACAGACCGGCGAAGATGGACTGCTCTACCTCACCAGCGGACTGGAGTTTGTGCGGGTTGAGGAGCAAAAGGACGATGCATATCGCAAAAACTTCCATCGTCTAGCACTAGCAGTCGAATTTCATCAACAGAACGAACACCTCAAAGGTGGTCTTGCCCCACTTGGAGGCGAGCGGCGTCTGATGCATTGGCGAACAGGCGCAGAAACCTTCGATGAACGATTGAGCGCTAAACGCTCCGAGATCATTGAGCAAATCTGTAAAGATAAGCAAGCACGGGTCGTACTGCTGACACCAGCTTACTTTCAGCATGGCTACCGCCCCGAGCTGCAATGGAGCATGGGCGGTGTCACAGCCACACTAAAGGGCGTGGTTAATCCCCGCTACCAGACCGCAGGCGGCTGGGATTACAAGAAAAATCAGCCGAAAGCCACCAAGCGAATCGCTCCAGCAGGCAGCGTCTACTACGTTGCATTCGCCGAGGACGCTGATAACGCTGATATCGAAGCATGGTGCAACGCGGTCTGGCTGCGGAATATCAGTGATGGCGAACAGTGGCAGCGCGATGGCTTTGGCTTAGCAGTGCTTGGAACGTGGAAAAAGGAGCAATAAGATGGCAAAGCGCCAATTACCAGCAGGCATGGAAAACCCACCAGAAGCTCAATCATCATTCGCTGAGAAGATGATCGTTGAAACCCGTGAATATAAGCTGATCACTCCGCTATTTGGCGGCGGTGTTGAGCCAAATACGCCCGATCCAGTGACGATCATCCGTGCCACCGAAATTCGTGGGCATCTGCGCTTTTGGTGGCGTGCCACTCGGGGTGGGCAGTTTAAGAGTGTAGCACAACTTAAACAAGCAGAGGATCTTATTTGGGGAACTGCTAGTAAAAAAGGCTATGAGCGACCATCATTGATACAAATTGATGTGATCTGTGACGACAATAAGAAGATAGATAAAATTTCAACTATAGGAAGAGAGAAGTTCGGATCGATACGATCACCAATAAATTATGCCGATTTCCCATTACGTGATAAAGATGCAGAATTAGTTCAGCAAATAGAATTTAAAGTATCGTTCCAATATCCCTCGAAGTTACCTGAACACTATACCAGTATTCTTAAGTTCAACGTGGATATTAAATCAGAATTGCATAGTGCGCTAAAGGCTTGGGAGTATTTAGGAGGATTAGGGGCGCGAACACGCAGAGGGTTCGGCTCAATATTATGTAAGACATACCAGCCTAGTATTCGAGATATAAAAGAGTATCTATCTCAATTTATGAATATAGAACAAAAATGTACTATACTGGAGGGTATTACATCTTTAAATCTACAATCCAATAGCTTTTGTATATTAACCGAAGGATCATTCAATAAATATTTAACCTCAGAGGAAAAATATCCTGTTACAGGATTTACTCCATCTCTAAATATGTGGAAGTTCTTACTAGATATTCTTAAAGAATTTCGACATGATAGATCTTTAGTTCGGAAAAATATATCTGGAGGAACGAAGCTTATACCAGGCCGTAATAATTGGCCGGAGCCAGATGCTTTAAGAGAAATTACTAAGCAGAAAGCGGACTATACAGATACATATGGGAATATTCATGATCATACTAATCCAAATATACATCTGGATGGTAGATCTTTAATGAAGTTTCCTCGAGCAGTTTTTGGTCTTCCTATTATTTTTCAATTTAAGGATAATGGTGATCCACCTCAGATAACACTAAAAGCCCATGGTTCTAATCGTTGGGCAAGTCCTATTATTCTGCGAGTTATAAAGTGTACAGATGGGGTTATTGGTCTAGTACTTCGTTTGAGACAACCAGAAATTGATTCTGAAACTCTAGAATTAGATAAATATCCGACAATGCAAATTGAGCATACCTTGGAAGCTCAAGAAGCAGTGCTCATTCCTAGACTTAATGGTAATACTGATGTTCTCGACGCTTTTATGAACTATGTACGGAGCAAACAATAATGACTAATTCTCATCTCTACTTCCTGCACGCCCTCTCGCCCTTGCATGCGGGCACCGGCCAGGGCACCGGAGTGATCGATCTACCTATTGCACGCGAGAAAGCTACGGGTATCCCTTATCTGGCAGGCTCATCGGTCAAAGGTGTGCTGCGCGATAGTGGCATTTTTGAGCTCTCCGACACAGAACAATCGCTCTTTTTTGGGCCAAATGTCAAGAGCACTAAAGAGAAACCAGAGGAGAATGCTGGCGCTGCGATTTTCTCCGATGCTCGGCTGTTGTTGTTCCCCGTACGTTCACTACGTGGCACCTTCGCTTGGGTAACTTCACCTTATATCCTGAATCGTTTTGCTCGCGAAGTTAAGGAAGTGCAAAGTCTTGCAAAAGCTCTTCCTAATGAAGCATTACTTAATTGGGAAGATCGTCAAACGATATGGGTAGCTAACGCTGAACACTTGACTTTACCAAAGCCACATACAACTGAGCAGTGGGTTGTACTAGAGGACCTTGACCTCAAGTATCAAGACTCCCCCCAAGCTCAAACATGGCTTGATACGTTAAAAGAGATTCTAAACAATCAGGAAATCAGTCGCTTGCTCGATAATCATTTCGCTATTGTGCATGACGATGTGATGAACTTCCTGCTGCGCAATGCTACAGAAATTGTTGCTCGCATTCGTCTAGACTCCGAGGCAAAAACTGTTCAACAAGGGGCACTTTGGTACGAAGAGTCACTGCCAACTGAAAGCTTACTGGCAGGTGTAATTATGGCGCAATCGATACAAAAACGCGGAGATGGTACAACTTATACTGCAGATAGAGTCTCTAGCAAACTACAAGAGTTCAAGACCCAGACAGTTCAATTTGGAGGTAAAGCAACAGTTGGTCGTGGTCTCTGCCATATTCATATAGTGGGAGGAAAATAATGAACGAACAGTTTTTAACGAGTGAGCAGCGTTATGCAAGTGCAGTATATACTGTCGTTACAAAGTATTTAAATGAACGCCTATCCAACAGCAATGATGAGATTAAGAAAGATCCATCAAAAGATGTTGAGATAAAGGCATACGGTGCATTAGCTCATAAGTTGCCGATCTTAATTCGTACCTCAGGTTTAGCCCAAGCATTGGCTTTTGTCAAAGCACGTAATGTAATCAATGTAGATGATGAAGATAAAACTCAACAAGACAAAAATACAAAACATAATCCTAAGAAAGCACGAAATCGTCTGATTAACGACCTAACAAAGGTCCTACAAAATAAGCATATCGCAATTATTCCTATTAACACAAAAGAAAAAGATCTATCTTCCCTTGCAATACAAGCTACATTTGATGAATATATTCAGTTAACCGAAGCTTGTATGGAAGCACTACTTTGGTTTAAGCGTTTTGCCACATCGGAGTTAGGTGTGGAACAAGGCGATGAAGTTGAGGGAGAATAATATGGAATTACATCTAATTGAAAGCCTACGAAGTGACCTTATTCGCTTAGCGGAAATAGAAAATCCTGAAACGCCAGAACAAGCAAACTCTATTCTAAAAGCTACACAAACTACTAATGTATCTCTTTGGCTTGACCGTATGCTTCATGCTCAGCTTATTACAGGCAAATCTCCTCGAAAAGAGCATCCCTATACCACTCATATTAAGGCCATTTGTGAATATGGTGAAAATGAAGGTTATAAAATATTCTACAATCGCTGGAAAACAGCACTCAAACAACAAGAAAACTGCATTGTTAAAGAAGCTACTGTTATAGGTCGTCTAGTAGTTGGCTTGGGTTCAGAAAGCGCTTGGGAGAACAATATCGCCCTGCATCGCACTTACGGTGTACCGTACATTCCGGGCAGCGCACTCAAGGGCTTAGCAGCGGCCTATGCTCACAAATATCTACAAGATGATCAATGGCGTAAACCAGGGACAACTGCGGAAATAATGAGCGAAAAATATGCAGCAGCTCACAAAGTTATGTTTGGCGATACCACCACCGAAGGATATATAACCTTCTTTGATGCGCTTTACGTGCCAGGCTCAGGTCATAATGGCAAGGCCCTCTGGCCTGATGTGATCACTGTGCATCATCCTAACTACTATCAAAAAACTGGTACTGAACAGACTGCTCCCGCAGACTGGGATGATCCCACGCCGATTCCTTTTGTGAGCGCTACTGGCCAATATCTAATTGCGCTTGCAGGAGATTCCAATTGGGTCAAAACGACTCTCGACATCCTTGCATTAGCACTTGCTGATATGGGTGTTGGGGCAAAAACAAGCAGTGGATATGGGCGTCTCATATTGCCGAATTTGGAAGTAGCAAGACAACGCCTTCAAATGAAAAAGGGAGAGGAGGTGGAAGTTACTCCCGCACAACTCGAACTTCCAGATTCATTCAAGCTCAGCATTAAAGTTGCAAATACATCAAGTTTACCCAATATGATTCATCAATGGAGGAATCTACCGGAAGGGCTACGTAAGCAAGGTGCAGAATTCATTATTGAACGAGCACATGAAGCTTACAACAAGAAAAAATTAGTAGAGATAAAGACCAGAGATTGGTACAAAGAATTACAAGATTATCTAAATAAGAGTGCATCTACAAACCATCCATAAAGCATAGAGGTGGGATTATGTATACATTTGCTGACGAACTTCGTCTATTTCGCGATCGTACAGAACCAAAGCACTTTCAAGGATTAATCATTGTTGGCACTGGCCAAAGCATTACTGCTGCTCTATTGATAGGTACGCTCAAGGTGGATCATATTGCCTTCTTACTCAGCGATGCAACCAAAACAATGCCAGATCAGGTTGCTGAAATGCTGGGCTGTTCTAGCGCTGATTGGCTTCGTATACCTCTGTCCAATACAAGTACGCTTGCGATCTACGAAGGCGTAAAAATAGTGATTGAACAATGGAAACATTTAGAACGAAGTCGTATAGCGCTTGACATGACAGGTGGTTTGAAACCGATGACCGTTGGTCTAGCAAAAGCCGGACATCTTCTGGGCCTACAGACTCTCTATATCGAAAGTGAGTATGGTAAACCGCCTGAGGAAAAACCTGGCCCGAAACCTGGCACACAGCGCCTTATCATTCCACCCAACCCCTATAAAGTCTTTGGCGATCTTGAAGCCGAGGAAGCCAAACATCTCTACCGCAACCATGATTACAATGGAGCGCGACGTATATTTGCCAAACTTGCCGAACAAGAGCAAATCCCTCATCAACAAACATATCAAGCGTATCATCACTTAAGCGCAGCGTATGCGGCTTGGGAAGTGCTTGATTTCAGAACCGCTGAATCAGAGTTACTGCTATGTACACGTTTAGCGAGCGGCCAAGCCGAACTGCTACCCTATATCAGTACACTCAAACAACAATGCGAAGATCTTCAAGCACTCCTTGAAATTACCTCATATGTTGCAGGAAAAGACGCAAACCAGAAACTCGCAACCTTGGCGGATACTCGAGCCATTTTGCGTCTCCTTGGGACCTTACGTTCAGCAGCACAACGCCGTGCCTATAATCAGCGCTACGATATTGCGGCATTATTTCAATACCGTGCAATTGAACTTATCGGCCAGCATCGGCTGGCAACACACAAGCTCCTCAGCGACAAACCAAACTATACAAAGCTTCAAGCACTTACACCCGACGAGTTAAAAGCGCGCTTCAAAACTGTGCAACTTCGTGTAAACCAACGCCGTAACAATATCAATGAGCAGCCGAGCGGCAAACTCCCTCATCAGCACATCACGTTATTTAAAGCGTATATGCTTCTCGCAGCACTCGATGATGCGCTAATAGCAGACTATGATTGGCTTGCAATCGAAAGTCGTACCGCATCACGCAACGAAAGCATTCTCGCCCACGGCTACCGCCTCATCGACCCGAGCGAATATAAGAGCTTCGCCCAGGTCGCCGATGAGCTCTATACACGACTCCTAGATCTCTACGGGGAAGATAAAGCTGCTTGGCAGGCACGTTCGCAGTTTATCCAGCCCTTCGCCTAACATACACCGAGGCACAGCAATGCTCGATCAACAAACCACTGAACTTATCTATGCGAAACAGCGTCGCCTCCACGAACTCGAAGTGATCCAGGCGAAGCATGGTCCAAGCACACCACCTGAGTATGCTGCCGAAATCAAGCAGTTACGCCAAGAGCTTGCAAGCTATTCGCGCAATCAACAGATCCTTAGCTACGATGATCCAACGTTGGAAGCGCCACCTCATGCCCATGAGCTGATTCTGCTAATCAGTCCGAAAGGTAACTATCAACTCACTGAGCTTAGCCCTTATTACGCGATCCAGTTCCATCGCCCAACTCTACAGCGCTGCTGGTTGTTGGCAACCGAACAGTCGCTCGAAACGGCCAACTTGCTTGAGCACTATTTGAGCGATTATGGCATAACCTTTAATCTTCACCTGATCAGCAACCCTGCAACAATGCAGGATACTTTCGAGCTTACTAAAACCATCCTACAACGCATCAAAAGTGAAGATCCATCACGAGTCATTGTGGCCGATTTCACTGGCGGCAGCAAACCAATGACAGCCGGGCTAGCATTCGCATGTGCAGGTCAAATTCACTTACAATACCTGATGCATCAAAAAAACCGACCATCTAAGGCCGTGCTCCAAAAGGTTGATTTTATCGAGGAAGCAAATGCTCATCCTTAATTTCACTCACCCACTCACCAACGAGCAACTCCAACAGACCGCAGCACTGCTGGGGATCGATGTCGATTCCCTCAAGGTGCAGAATATTAGCGTGCATATCGACCGCAACCAGGCGCTTGGTGAAGTGGCGCGCGCCCTTGCAGAAGCTGTCGAGCTATCGCCCACTGAATGGCAGACCGAGCCGTTTGTGGTGAATCCGCCGGGCCTCGCACCGCTTGCGCTCGCCCTGATCGCCGAGATTCATGGACGTGTCGGCCACTTTCCCACCATCATCAATATTCGCCCAATCCCCAATGCAACCCCTGTTCGCTATGAGGTAGCCGAACTCGTTGATCTGCAGCGCCAGCGCGACCAAGCCCGTAAACAGCGCTGATCACCCTGGCGCAATTTGTGCTGACTCCTGAACTCGTCTGGTATAATCGTGCCAGACCTTTGCGCTATGTAGCGCCAATTTCAGGAGGATACTATGGCTGAGATCATTAGCGACTCGGGTATTCCGATTCAACCTGTTTATCACGCCGACCCTAACGCCGAACCCGCGCCCGATCCCGGCCAATTCCCATATACACGCGGCATCTATCCCACGATGTACCGAGGGCGCTTGTGGACGATGCGCCAATACGCCGGCTTCTCCTCGGCCCGCGAGAGCAACCAACGCTATCGCTACCTGCTCGAAAAAGGCCAGACCGGCCTCTCCGTCGCCTTCGACCTGCCCACCCAACTCGGCCTCGATTCCGACGATCCCCGCGCCGAGGGCGAGGTCGGCAAGGTCGGCGTGGCCATCGATAGCCTCGAAGATATGGCGACGCTGTTCGACGGCATCCCGCTCGACAAAGTCACTACGTCGATGACAATCAACGCGCCCGCCTCGGTGCTGCTGCTGCTCTACGATCTGGTCGCCGAGCGCCAGGGTGTCCCTTCGCACTTGCTGGGAGGCACCATCCAGAACGATATTCTGAAAGAGTACGCCGCGCGGGGCACCTACATCTTCCCGCCGCGCCCCTCGATGCGCCTGATCACCGATACGTTCGCCTATTGCCGCCAGCATATCCCTCGCTGGAACACCATCTCGATCAGCGGCTACCACATCCGCGAGGCCGGAGCCACCGCCGCGCAGGAGATCGCCTTCACGCTGGCCGACGGTATCGCCTATGTGGAGGCCGCCGTGCAGGCGGGCCTGCCGGTCGATGAGTTCGCGCCGCGCCTGTCGTTCTTCTTCGTGAGCAACCCGAACTTCCTGGAGGAAGTGGCGAAGTTCCGGGCCGCCCGCCGCATGTGGGCGCACATTATGCGCGACCGCTTTGGGGCCAAGAAGGAACAGAGCATGATGCTGCGCTTTCACACCCAAACGTCCGGCGCGAGCCTCACGGCCCAGCAACCGCTCAACAACGTGGTGCGCACCACCATCGAGGCGCTCGCCGCCGTGCTCGGTGGTACGCAGTCGCTGCACACCAACAGCTACGACGAAGCGCTCGGCCTGCCCACCGAGGAGGCAGCGACCTTGGCCCTGCGCACGCAGCAGATCATCGCTCACGAAAGCGGTGTCGCTGCGATCGCCGATCCGCTCGCTGGCTCCTACGCCGTCGAAGCGCTCACCGATGCGCTTGAGCAGAAGGCCTGGGAGTTGATCAATACGATCGATGAGATGGGTGGCGCGGTCGCGGCGATCGAGCAGGGGTGGATGTCTGCGCAGATCGCCGATGCCTCCTACGAGTTCCAGCGCCGTGTCGAGAGCGGCGAGCAGGTCATCGTCGGCGTGAACCGCTTCACCGTCGAGGAAGAGTCGCCCGTGCCGATCTTCCGCACCGACGATAGCGTGGCTCGCGAACAGGCCGCCTCGCTAGAGCGCATCCGCAGCACGCGCGACAACGAGGCTGTCGGCGCAGCGCTCGACGCCCTGCGCGACGCGGCCAAAGGCACCGCCAATGTGCTGGAGCCGATGCGCGTTGCGCTCAAGAACCTGGCAACCGTCGGTGAGGTGTGCGGCGTGCTGCGCCAGGTCTGGGGCGAATATCGACCCGAAGTGAGCATCTAAAGCACGAGCCACTATCAAGCATCGTTTGATCGAAGCAGACTCGATCAAACGATGCTTTTTGCTTGCCAATATGCACTGGGAGAGTGGCGAAAGCTATTGCACCTCATTGGAAGCTTCCTGCTAAAGAATGCTATACTGCCTCTATACGATGCTTCCTCCCAAATGCGTGCTCTTAGCAATCTCTTAGGGATGACACAGCATCAACTTATAGCTTCCCGATACAATCAAACATAAGTTTGCTGTACAGCAACCTACTATCGAGCCTGTCTGAATTACACTGAGAGTATAATCAATGCGTATTAATCGGCTAATAAGCATCAGTTTGCTTGCGGTGACCTTATTACTGGCGTTTGTCGCGATGCGCGCGCCAGCGTCGGCCATCCCAGACCCGGGGTTACTCTCTGCCGAAGCCTCTAGTGCCACAAGCATTATCGCCCTAGCCGATACGCTTGAATCTCAGCCAACAAGCGACGTTAGCGAAGTTAGCGAACCAACCGCCGAGCCGATTGTGGAGCCGGACCTTCCCGCAGCAACAGAGGAAGAGGAATTCGAAGTACCAATCGAAGAAGCGCTACCGGAAGTCACTCCTACGCCAAGCGTCGAGCCCACCCCAACTCCGCGTCCAGCAGGGACGCCGCCACGAGTTGGCATCCAAGTTGGTCACCTCAACTCGCACGAGCTACCAGAAGAACTCGCTCGCCTGCGCAGCTCTACTGGGGCGCGCGCAGGTGGCTACACCGAAGCCGAAGTTAACCACGAAATCGCCAAACGTGTTGCTGCGCTTCTTGAGGCCCAAGGTTTCATCGTCGATCTTATTCCTGCAACGGTGCCCGTCCAATATGACGCCGACGCATTCGTTGCCATCCACGCCGATGGCTCTTCGAGCACAGCCGCTCACGGATATAAGATCGCAACGCCTTGGCGCGCCTCCCGAGCATCGGAACATCTGCTCGATAGTATCCGCGCCGAATACGCTGCGGCGACCAACATGCCCTGGGACGATGCCATCACCGTCAATATGCGTGGCTACTACGCATTCAACTATCGGCGGCATCAACACGCGGTCGGGCGCACAACCCCAGCTGTGATCGTCGAGACTGGTTTTCTCACCAATCCGAGCGATCGTGCCCTGCTCACCCAACGACCCGATGTGGTCGCGGCGGGCATCGCCAATGGCATTGTGCGCTACTTCAATGAGCGTGATCCCAACGATGGTGCTGCTCTCCTGCCGCCGGAGTTCCGAACACAGCGCCCGATCAGCCCGGATGGTGTTGATGTGCGCACGGCTCCCCGCGATAACGCTCCACTCTTGGTTCACGCCGATGCCGACCAGCGCTTTAATCCGCTTTCGGAACGTGATGGCTGGTACCAAGTCTTTGTGCGTGTTGGCGAAACCCGCACAACTGGTTGGGTGCGTGCCGATCAACTGACCAGCACCAACGATCCAACACCGACACCACCACCCTCCACCGATTCCTAACGTGCTCAGCGCTGGAAAGCTGTTGAGTCACGTTACAAGTGAGGAGCATACAATGAAACAGATTACTCTGCGCACCCTGAGTGCGCTGACTTTAGCAATTGTGCTGGCCGCTTGCGGCAGCACGAATACAACACAAGCACCCACAGCGGCTCCGGCGACCGCCGTTGTTGAGCCAACAGCCGCGCCTACAGTGGCGCCCGTCGAGCCAACTGCTGCGCCCGCTGAGCCGACTGCGGCATCCGCCGAGCCAACTGCTGAACCTACTGCCGAGCCTGTTGCAACGGTGCGCACCTTCGAGATCGTGCCGGAGCAGACCACCGCCTCCTACGAGGTGCAGGAGCAGTTCCTCAACCAAAACCTGCCGAGTATGGCGATCGGCACCACGAACGCGGTCACTGGCGAGTTCCACTTCACGTTGGATGGCCAGCCCACTGGCGAGGTGACCAAGATCACGGTGGATCTGCGCACGCTCACCAGCGATAGCAGTCGCCGCGATGCGCGCATTCGCGAGCAATGGCTCGAATCGAACACCTATCCCTTCGCCGAGTTTACATCGACCGAGGTGCAGGGCGCGCCCAGCAGTTATACCGAAGGCGAGGAAGTCAACTTCAAACTGGTCGGTAACCTGACCATTCGCGACATCACCAAACCAGTGACGTTCGATGTGACGGGCAAACTCGAAGGCGATACCGTCACAGGCACAGCCACCGCACAAATTATGATGGTCGATTTCGGCTTTGAGCCACCCAGCATCGTGGGTATGCTCACTGTGCGAGACGGCGTGTTGATCACCGTCAACTTCACCGCTAAGGAAAAGACGCAGTAGGAACGTATTGGGCGCGGCGGAGCGAAAACGGCTCACGTCGCGCCCAACTGGCAGATTTAATCGCTCGTTGCCATACAGATTGCCAGGGCAACCAAAATTATGCTACAGTGTATCATCAACTATGAACTCAACGTATGAAACACATCACACCATAACCGAAGGAACACCTATGGCAACTGTGCTGATCGTCGATGATGATCGGCGCATCACCGATATGTTGCGCCGAACCCTCGCGTATGAGGGCTATAATGTGGTAACAGCTGCTGATGGCAACGAAGCGCTTAACAAAGCACAAGTGCATCGCCCCGATATTGTGATTCTCGATTGGCTGATGCCCGGCATGGATGGCATCGAGGTCGCCAAGCGCCTGCGCGCCGCCGATTCCGTGCCGATCCTGATGCTCACCGCCCGCGATGCCGTCGAAGATCGGGTGGAAGGGCTCGATAGCGGCGCCGACGATTATCTCGTTAAGCCGTTCGCGCCGACCGAGTTGCTGGCCCGCATCCGCGCCCTGTTGCGCCGCACCGAGCCACTCCGCGATCACGAGAAGCCGCTGGTCTACGCTGATCTCTCGCTCGACCCGCTCACTCGCGAGGCGCGCCGTGGCGAACGCACCTTCAGTCTCAGCCCCAAAGAGTTCGACCTGCTGGCCTACCTGTTGCGCTACCCGCGCCAAGTGCTGCAACGCGAACGCATTCTGCAAGATGTGTGGGGCTACGACTTCGGCGGCAATGGAAATGTTCTCGAAGTGTATGTCGGCTACCTACGCTCTAAAACTGAGGCCAACGGCGAACCACGCCTGATCCAAACAGTTCGCGGCGTTGGGTACGTCCTACGCGCGGAATAGTATTATGTCAATCCGACTACGCCTCACCTTACTGTATAGCACCATCCTGGCGTTGACGCTGATCGCGTTCAGCGTGGTGTTGTATGTCACGGTTTCCCGCGTCACCTACACCGTCCTTCTGGATACGCTGATTGATGAGGCGAAGCGCATCTCCACCTCGGAGCGCTTCCAGTTCGATAATATCGATTATCCAGCCAAGCGCTTCGCCGCGCCCGAAACCTACATTCAAACCCGCTACATCACTGGCCAGATCCTCGACCGCACCGAGAATTTGGGCGATGTGGCGCTGCCCCTGCCTGAAGATGGCCTAAAAGCCTGCCAACTCGGTCAACCATGGACAGATATTATGACAACCGAGGATGGGCAGTTGATGGTCTACAGCCAGCCGGTCGTTAAGCATGGCGAGATCGTGGGCATCATTCAGGTCGCCCGCTCGATGAACGAACACGAGCAGACGCTGAGCACGCTGCGCAGCATTCTCACGCTCGGTAGCAGCATCTCCACGGTGGTCGCGTTCGGGATCGGCTGGCTGATCTCAGGCGCATCGCTCCGCCCGATCAGCCGTTTCACCGCCACGGTGCAGTCGATCGGCGCCGAGCGCGACTTTGGGCGCCGCGTCGAGTACACCGGGCCGAACGATGAGATCGGGCAGCTCACCAGCACCTTCAACGTGATGTTGAGCGAGCTGCAATCGGCCTACCGTCAGGCGGAGCAATCGCTCCAAGCGCAGCGCCGCCTCGTCGCCGACGCCTCGCACGAGTTGCGCACGCCGCTCACGACTCTGCGCGGCAATCTGGGCCTGCTCCAGCGCACCCCGCCGATCAGCCAGCAGGACCGCGATGATGTGCTGAAGGATATGGTCGAAGAGTGCGAGCGCCTGATGCGGCTCGTTAACGACCTGCTGGTGTTGGCCCGCGCCGATACCGGGCGACCGCTGCGGATCGAGGAGGTCGAACTGCGCCCGCTGATCGAAGAGGTGTACCGCCAAGTGCAACGCCTCGACACAGGCCGCCCAATCGAGATCGACAGCGCACTCGAACAGCTCTCGGTCGCAGGCAACCGCGATGCGCTCAAGCAGGTGCTGTTGATCCTGGTCGATAACGCCCTCAAGTACACGCCGCCGAACGGCACCGTGAGCATCTTCACTTCATCCAACGATGGGAAGGTGACCATCGCTGTGAAGGACACCGGTACGGGCATCGCGCCCCATGTGCTGCCCCACATCTTCGAGCGCTTCTATCGGGGCGACTCGTCGCGCACGGGCGAAGGCGCGGGCCTCGGGCTATCGATCGCCAAGACACTGATGGAGGTGCAGGGCGGCACGATCACGGTGGAGAGCACGCTGGGCAAGGGCACGACGGTGCTGCTCAGCCTGCCGCAATTCACCACTACCGCCGTCGAGCAGGCCCGCAGCATCGGCCAGTGATGGCGAAGGGTTGAAGTTTGAGGAAATAAAATACAACCCGAATTCGTCATGTCGATGCGCTGCTACGGGCAGCGCATCGATCATATAAGGGAGGGGGAAATATGTCTGTCGATCTTGTTAAATATTTCTCTTTGTTATCACAACGGCTCAGCCTCGACCTACAGGCCGCGCGGCTCTTTGTAAATTCAGGTGATAAAGGTACCATTAACGAACAAGCCTGGCGCCAATTTTTGAGTCCTTTACTTCCTGCAAGATATGCAATTGGCGTAGGTGAAATTATTGCACCCGATACAAATGATACTCAAAAGCTATCGCAATCAGGACAAAAAGATGTTGTTATCTATGACCCTTTTACTAGTGCTATCTTTGGATGGAACAATAGTGGTTTAAGTCTATTTCCTATCGAGACCGTCTATGCTGTCATAGAAGTAAAAACATGCTTCAATAATTCAGAAGATGTGAAGCAGTCAGCTAAACAAGTATATGAAGTAAAAACGATTCAGAAAAAACATGTATCAAGTAATGTAGCACCAATATTTTCTGGGGTATTTGCATTTTCTTCGGCGATTACCAAAGATGCAATGTTCGAGACTATCCAGGCCATAAGTGTGGAAGAACGGCCCGATTTTGTTATGTTCCTTGGCTCCTCAAAAGAGAAAGAACAACCTGAAGCCGCCTATGTCACACATTGGCATTATGTAACTAATGGACCTGGAGAAATAGGGTTTGTTACATCTGATGAGGCCTATGCTGCAAGAATGGGAACAGATGAGAGGTCTATCTATCTTACACTTGGTGAAACCGAGCATGCGTTATTATGGTTCTACCTATTTATCATCGCCCGATTGCAGCAAATCGATCCGCGAGTAGATAAATCGAGGAGCCCAAATCTATTTAAGTACGTTAGATCTCCTAAAATTGATTTGGGTTATAAACAAGACGAATCAAGGATGATCTGAACTATAGAGAGATAAAGCAATTAAACATTCTGCCCATACAATAAAATGGCTTAAACAACATGAAAAAGCAGCGAGCGTAGGACTATTCCCACGCTCGTTGCTTTTATTGTTTGAGAAGCGGACTAGCGAGCCAGCGACACCACGGCGGGCACTCGGTTGAACATCCAGAAGCCGAACACCAGGCCAATCACCGATGCGCACAGCGCCCAAGCCACCGTGATCCACAAGGCACTGAACCACCAACCCACCAGCAGGAAGTAGATGGCGCGCAGCAGGAAGGGGTTCTGCGACTGCTGAACAGTCTTCACCTCGCCAGTCTGCGTGATAACCAAGTCGCTGCTGCTCGGTTGGAGCGTCGTCACCTGCGGCAGACGGTTCAGCATCCACAAGCCAAACGGCAACCCAATGATGGTTACACACAACACCCAAGCTACGGCGGCCCAAACGCCGCTGAACCACAGGCCGAATACGATGAAGTAGAGCGCCCGAATCAGCAGATTAGGGCCGGTATTGCGAATAATGACAGGTTGCGATTGCATGTGATGCTTCTCCTCGTATGCATTCTATCGTTCCGAACGATAGCGAATGTTTTCACGTCTTACACTCTATGATACGAAGCATCACATAAAAAGTTGCATTTAATTGGTTAAAACCAGCGTTGCGAGGTGGTTCGCCACGCCTATCGCATCGGCGGAGCCAAGGTTGCACAGCACGATCACGGTGACATTGGCGTCCGGCACGTAGAGGATAGCGCTGGCGTACCCATCGATCATACCCGGGTGACTAACCTTGCGATGCCCCTCTATCTCGCCGATCTGCCAGCCGTAGCCGTAGTTGTTCAGGTAGGGCGTCCACAGCGCGTCGCGTTGCGCGGGCTGAAGCACCGAGCCGTTCGCCAGCGCCTGAATCCAGCGGTACATATCTTCGACCGTCGAGTTGATCGAGCCAGCCGCAAACAGTGTCGAGGTATCGAGCGGCGCGGCAGGGATGCCGATCTGCTGGTAGCCGATCGCCACATCGGGCGCGTACGAGGTATCGGTGCTGGTCATTTTCAACGGCTGAAAGAGCGCAGTCCGCATAAAATCGGCATAACTCTGCCCCGAAACGTTCTCGATAATCTTGCCGAGCAGCACATAGTCGGAGTTCTCGTACATATACGATGTGCCCGGCTCGAACAGCAGTGGCTGCGATCTGAAGCGTGCGATCAGCTCATCCGGTGTGGTCGCCACCATTTGCGTGGCTTCGTAATCGGGAAAATCGGTGTAGTTCGGCAGACCCGCAGTGTGCGTCAGCAGATGATGAATGGAGATCGACTGCCAGGCGGATGGACAGGGGCTGTAGTAGTTGCAGATCGAATCGTGCAGATTGAGTTGACCGCGCGCATACAACAGCATAATCGCAGCAGCCGTGAACTGCTTAGAGAGCGAAGCGATACGGAAGCGCGTCTGTGGCCCGTTGCGCAGTTGTTTGCCTGAATCTGCGTACCCATAGCCTTTGCTGAGGATCACATCGTTACCACGGGCAACCAACACGCTCCCCTGGAACCAGCCCAAATTCGAAATACCGTTCATGTGGTCGTCGATCAGGGCCGACAACTGATTGGCGGGCAGCGTGCTGATCGGCTCACTGGTCGGCACGTCCGGCACAGGCGAGGTGACAGGCTCGGCCACAGCCACCAACGGTGCTGGGGTCGCATTCGCCGGAGCCAGAGCCGGAGCCGCTGTCACCGTGGGCAGCGCATCAAAGGGCGCTCCCCGTGCGTTCATGTCGATCGCCGATGGCGGCGCGATCACGACCCGCTGCCGAGGCCCACTGCACATGGCTATGAACAGTACGACGCAAATAGCAGTGATGAGAAAGATTTGTATTCGTTGTACCACTGGTAAATCCACACGAGAGCGATTGAGGTTTGTTTGATTGTACAGCAATTAACAACACTCGGCAACAAAATACAGCGTATCATTCACAATGGTGTATCGTCGTACAACAGAAACGGCTGCCGTTGGGCAGCCGGGAAGGGAGGAAAGGCGGCGATCTCACGAGCAGTGGCCCTGCGGACACACCAACCGCCGCAGTTGGTGTGCTCGATAGCCATATGACGTTCGCAAATCTGGCTAGGATGCACCGAATATGGTAGCATAGTGGTAGAAAATAAACACCTCTCACGATTCTCCTGGCGAACAATTAGGCAACCCCCATTCGTCTTGGCAACGTTGTGCGCTGTGTGCTACGGGGAATAGGTGCCATGCATGCATTGATACACCGGCTTGTACGCCATTTTCGGCCACGCCTCGGTTGGCCGCTTTTCCTGCTGTTGCTGGCGTTTGCGTTGATACCCGCGCTGGCCGCCACCAATAGTCGCCTGCGCTTAACCGCCAATTGGCTGCAATGGGCAGGATTGCTGAGTCTGCTGGTGGGCTTACGCTTCCCGCAGCCGACCAAACACGCGATACTGCGCTGGGTTCAACGGCTGATCTGGCTTGTCAGCGCGCTTGGGCTTGGTGTGTGGTTGTTGTTCGGGATATGGCGCGCATTGCCGCCCCTTGGCTTACTGTTTCAAGATGCCCAAGCGTACTCGGCGTGGCTCGCGCAGGGGGCCGAACGCGATGCGCTCCCGCTCGGTCGCACATGGGTGTTTTTGAGTGCCGCGCTGCCCCGCGCTTGGCGAACGCTGTTGGAGGCCCCGAACAGCGGAGAACGGGGCGCACAGTTGATGGTGAACACGGGAGGATTGGTGCTCACCTGGCTGGGGGCGCTGCTGTTGGGCTGTGGCGTAGCGTACCGAGGGCGGTTGCTGGCCTGGGGCGCGCCACTACTGCTGGCAGTGACATGGACGGTGGTGTTGGGCGGCGGTTCGCTGATGCCGCTGATCGCCAGCCTGGGCCTACTGCTGTTGCTGGGACTGCTCAGCGATTTCGAGCGCCGCACCCACACGTGGGATGCCGAAAACATCGACTTCTCGGGCGAACTCGCCTTGGACCTGGTGATGTGGGGCAGCGGCGCGATCGCGCTGTTGGTGCTGATCGCTGCGCTGCTGCCCGCCTGGCTCGATAACCCCATCGCCCGACAAATCTGGCCGGAGATCGAAGCGCCCTCGGGATTGGCGGCGATAGAACAGGCCATTCGCCAGCCGCCGCGCCCGCTCCCCGTCACACAGCCCGGCGTCTCACGGCTGCCCGCGCTGCGGTTGGGGCAATCGCTCGAACAGGCGCCGCCCGAGCAAATCGCGCTGCGCATTCGCTTGAACGAGCCGCTGGCCCCCGCGCCATGGCCCCGTTATTGGCGCGCCCGCCTGTTCTCCACCTACACCGGTAGCGGCTGGACGCAGGCGGCCCAGATCTCGCCAGCCGAGCCGCTGGATGTGGAGCAGGCGCTGTTCACTGGCGCGATCCTTCAGGAGATCGAGGATGCGCAGCCGGATCGCGGCTTGGCGATCGGCCTGCCGAATGTGATTGCGCTGGATGTGGCGGCGCAGAGCGAGCGATTTAGCGATGGCTCGCAGGCCGCGCTCACGTTCAATAGGCCGATAAGCCATTACAAGGCGCTTTCGTTTCCGCAGGAGCTCTCAAGACGACCTGTCGATGCGGCGCCGCCCGATATGAGCTTGTACACGGCGTTGCCGTCGCAGTTGCCGCCGCAGATCGGCGAGACGGCCCGCGCCATCACGCAGGACGTGGTCGGCGATTACGAGCGGGCGCTGGCGATCGAGACGTTCCTGCGCGAGTTGCCGTACTCCTACGAGGTGCAGCCGTTGCCGAACAATGGCGATGCGGTGTACCAGTTTTTGTTCGAGATGCGCCACGGCTACTGCACGTACTACGCTTCGGCGATGGCGGTGCTGGCGCGCACGGTGGGGATTCCGGCGCGCTTGGCGGTGGGTTACGCCACGGGCACCTACGATGCGGCCACCGATCGCTACGAGGTGCGCGAGGCCGATGCGCACGCTTGGCCCGAGTTGTATATCGACGGGCGTTGGATACCGTTCGAGCCAACGCCTATCCGCGAGTTGCCACCTCGCAATAGCACCGCGCCGCTGCCGGAGCCGTTGCCGACGCCGCCAGAGTTGATGCCGCAGCCGTCGCACAACTTGGCGGGGCCGCTGATCTGGCTGGGTGTGGTGGCCGCAGTCGTGGGCACAACGCTGTTCTTGGGATGGTGGGCGCGGCGCACCCCGGAGCCGTTGGAGGTGCGGGTGCAACGACGGCTCGAACGGGTCGGCAAACGGGCGAGGGTGGCCTGGCCGATCGGCGCGACGCTGCAGGAGTATGGGGCGCTGCTCGCGGCGCGCCTCGGTGGGGCGGCGCTGCTGCGCGAACTGGTGACACTGCTGGAACGGGCGCGCTACGGCCCGAACGGCCTCGATTCCCTCGAAGAGCGCCGCCTGCAGGCGGCTGATGAGCGACTGCGCGATCTGTTCCGCCGCAAGCGCTGAATCACACAGACCACACTGCCGTAGGTACCTGGAGCACTGCGCCCGTCGCTGAAAGCGGTTTTAGTGCATCATTTTTATCTTTCACTGTTCTCATTGTCATTTCGAGCAAGCCGCTAGACGACGCGAGAAATCTCGTCGTTCTGCATTGCCATGCGCTTTGAGATCTCTCCCCATTCACTTCGCTCAGGGCTTCGACCGTTCGAGATGACAGTGCTTTTCGTTGACAGGAAAGCGGCGCATCTACTCAATTCAATAGTGCGGTTCTACATTGCTGTCGTAGGCTAAAACAGCTTGGATAGAGCTACTGTCTAACCGGATTTGGTATTATTTCGTATATGAATGTTTGATACAAAAAGTCATATATTCACAGAAGGCGGCAAAGTCTTGAGGAGCGTGCTATAATGGTTCTGCACGCAGTGCGCTAAACCGAATCAGGAGACGACCATGGAGCCATTAAGTCCCGAGGAGTTGAGCGCCGAACTTGAGCGTTTGGCCGAGGAGCAGGTGAGGGATCGCGCGAGCGAGGACGAGGACCGTGCGATTCGCAACCGTCAACGCCGCGAACGTGTGGTGTCGTTGTACGCTCGGGGGGCGTTGCGCTCGGGGCAGGATTTCTTCTACGCCGCGCTGATCTTTTTGTATGGCGATGAAGTAGCGCATTTCGATCTGGCGCGCACGTTCGCGAAGCACGCTACGACGCTCGGTGAGATGCGCGCGTGGTTTGTGATCGCTGCCGCTTGGGATCGAGCGCTGCTGGCCCGTGGCAAGCCACAACGCTTTGGGACGCAGTTCATCCGTGAACATGGGCGTTTGACGCTCGGTCGCGTCGATCCGCGCATCAACGATTATCAGCGCGCTATGTACGGCGTTCCACCGCTGTGGTATCAGCAACAGAATGTCGAGCAACTCCAACGGCGGGAGGAGGAGTTCTAGCCACTCGTTGCAGCCAGGTGCATTGCACGCCCTCTCACGTTCTCTGGTACAATAGCAACGACACCATTGCAACCATAAAACCCAGGGAGACGTGCCCATGAGATTAGTCGCGTTGTGCCTGTGCTTTCTAACGTTGCTCACCAGTTGTGCCGGCCCCTCTGCCGCACAACCCCTTCCCACCCCCACCCCAAAACCCGCAGCACCAGCGCTCGAAAAACCTACCTACGTTGTTCAGCGAGGAACTGTTGTAGATGAATTAACACTTAGCGGCCACGTTGCTGCACAGCGCCAAGAGGATTTGTCGTTCACCCAGCGCGGCAACCTCAAGGTGCTCTACGTGGAGCGCACGAGTGTGATCACGGAAGGGCAGTTGTTAGCTGAACTTGATCTTGGCGATCTGCCGAATCAGTTGCGGCAAGCCGAAGTGGCTTATGAGTTAGCGTTGATTGCTCTGGAACGCGATCAGTCTCAGCGCGAGTTGGCGGTGCGGCGCGCCACCCTTGATCTTGAGGATGCGCGCGCTCGTTTGGCGGAGTTGCAGCGCCCACCGAAGCCCGCCGAGTTGACGCAGGCGCAGATGAATGTGCAGCAGGCTCAGGCCACGCTCGAGCAGATCCGCACCAATGCCTCGGCGAATAAGACGAAGGCGCAGATCGCGCTGGAGCAGGCGGCGTTGGAGTTGACACAGGCCCAATCGCGCTATTCCACGGCCAAGCAGCAGTGGGATTTCGTGCAGGAGACGGGACGCGACCCGCATCAGCCGACCACCCGCGGCTCGGATGGCAAGTCGACGCCGAATATGCTGAGCGATGCAGCGCGCCAGCAGTATTACGATGCGTTTGTGCAGGCCGAGGCGGCGATGCGTAGCGCCGAGCAGGCGTTGCACCGAGCGCAGGTCGAGTACGACGCGGCGCTACAGAACGAGGCGCCGGCGATCCAGCAGGCCGAGGCGCAGCTCGCAACCGCCCAGGCACAGCTTGAGCTGCTGCAGGCAGGGCCCGATAGTGATGAGCTCGCGTCGGCCCGTCGCGCGGTGGAGCGTGCGAATCTGGCGCTTGAGGAAGCGCAACGTGCGAACGACCCCGATCTTGAGCGCCGGGTCGCCAGCGCGAAACTTGAGGTCGAACGGCTCCAAGCGCTGATCGATGCAGGCCGTCTGTACGCGCCATTCGATGGCCAGGTGTCGGCGGTGAATGTGCGACCCGGCGATGCGATAGAAGCGTATCGGCCTGTGCTGAGCGTGATGAACGACAGTTCGTTGGAGCTGTTGGTGACTATCGTGAACAGCCAGGATGCGCTGAAGCTCGGTGTGGGCATGCCAGTGGAGATCAACTTCGCGCGGTATCGGGGCCGCATCGTCGAGGGGACGATCGAGCGGTTGCCCACCAGCCTCACCACAAGCGGCTCGCGCGTCGATGATGATAAGGCGTATCATATCTCGTTCGATCCAGGCGACCTCAAGCTTGAGGTGGGTGATGTAGCGCAGGTGGTTGTGACGATCGCGGAGAAGGACGATGCGCTGTGGCTGCCGCCGCAGGCGATACGGGCCTTCGAGGGCCGCCGCTTTGTGGTGGTGATGGACGGCGAGCGCCAACGACGCCAGGACATTCGTGTTGGCATCGTCGGGCAGGATCGGGTCGAAATCCTTGAGGGCTTATCCGAAGGCGACATAGTGGTGGGACAATGACCGGAGATGAAGCGCAACTTGAGCAGCAGCAATGGCAGCAGCGCGCGCAGTCCCGCGGGTCGTTTAAGACGCGTTGGTCGCCTGGCAGCTTGCTTGGCTTGTTCCATATCGTCGGGCGGCGCCTGTGGAGCCACCTGGCGTTGATGTTGGCGATCGCGGCGGGCTTTGTGGTTGCGATCGCGCTGGTAGTGAGCATTCCGGTCTACGCCGAAGCGGTGGGCTTCCGGGTGCTGCGCACCGAGCTTTCGAAAAACGATAATGGCGGCACGCGCCCGCCGTTCGCGTTTATGTACCGTTACCTCGGCTCGCAGCACGGCTTGATCAAGCAGGAAGATTACGCCAAACTCGATACGTATATGAACAGCACGGTCGCGGAGCGCTTGCGGTTGCCCATCGAGAGCTTTACGCGCTATGTGGCCTCGGATAAGTTGCCGTTCCTGCCAAGCTCCGGCGCTGGCACACCTATATTTTATGCAAACCTCGCTTTTATCTCCAATATTGAGCCGTATATCGAGATTATTGAGGGAGAGTTTCCGCAGCCGCACCGCGATGGGCCTGTTGATGTGTTGATCACAGAAGCGTTGGCCTCCACCTTGGGGTTTCAAGTTGGCGAAGAGTATTTGGTGCTCGGCCCCAAGCAAGATCCGGCGAAACGCAGCGTGCCCGTGCGGATCAGCGGGGTGTGGCGTGCGCGAGACAACACTGATCCGGTGTGGTTTTACCAGCCCGACGCCTTCAACGAAGTGCTGTTGGTGCGCGAGGACACCTACTTCAATCAGGTCGAGACGCGTAATCCTGGCTCGATCTACGTGGCGCTCTGGTATCTGATCGCCGATGGCAGCAGTATCCGCTCGGCGAACGTGCCCGATGTGAGTGCGCGGATCAACCGTACCAATGTGGAGGCGAGCACGCTGCTGCCCGGTGCGCGGTTGGAGATCTCGCCCGCAAAGGCGCTGAATCAGCATCAACAACAGGTGCGTCGCCTGACGTTGGCACTGACGATCTTTAGCGTGCCGATTTTGGGGCTGATCGCCTACTTTGTGATTCTGGTGGCGGGACTGATAGTGCAGCGCCAGAGCAACGAGATCGCGGTGTTGCGCAGCCGTGGCACGTCGCGCAGCCAAGTGCTGGGAGTGTATCTACTGGAAGGCGCTCTGGTGGGTGTGGCGGCGCTGGTATTGGCGCTGCCGCTCGGCCTGCTGGTGGCGTACCTGATGACTTGGACGCGTTCGTTCCTGCAATTAGTGCCGATCGAGCCGCTGCCAATCTCGCTGACGGCGGAGGCCCGCAACCGTGGCGTGCAAATGCTGGTGCTGCTACTGCTGGCGAGCCTGCTGCCCGCGTGGGGCGTCACGCGCTACACGGTGGTCTCGTACAAGACCGAGCGCGCCCGCACAACGCAGCGCCCCTGGTGGCAGCGCGGCTTCTTGGATGTGTTGCTACTGGTGCCCGTCTACTTCGGGTATGTGCAGTTGCGCGAGCAGGGCACGATCGCGCTGCCGGGCTTCGAGCAGACCAATACCGATCCGTTCAGCAATCCACTGTTGTTGCTCACGCCCTCGCTGTACGTGTTCGCGTTGGCGCTGGTGGCGGTGCGCCTGTTCCCGCTGGTGATGCGGGTGTTGGCCTGGGTGTTGAGTTGGCTGCCCGGCGTGGCGATGATCACGGCGCTGCGGTATTTGGCGCGCACCCCACGGGCCTACACGGGCCCAGTGCTGTTGCTGATCCTCACGCTGAGCCTCGCCACCTTCACGGCGTCGATGGCCCGCACGCTCGATGCGCATATGGTGGATCGGGTGTACTACGAGGTCGGAGCCGATATGCGCTTGCTCGACCTGGGGGAGAGCTTGAGTTCGGGCAACAGAGGGCCGCAGCTCGGCGGCAATCAGTCGGACACGCAGCCCGATGAACTCGACGAGGCGGCCTATATGTTCCTGCCCGTAACCGAGTACCTGAACGTGCCCGGTGTGGAAGCGGCGACGCGGGTGGTGCGCACCAATGCGCGCACGGTGGTGGGCAATATGCCAATGGATGTTCGGTTCGTGGGTGTGGACCGCGTCGATTTCGCGGCTATCGCTGGCTGGCGCGACGACTACGCGGGGGAATCGCTGGGCGCGCTGATGAACCGTCTCGCCGATGATCCGGCGGCGGTGCTCGTAGGCAGCGAGTTCGTGAACAGGGGCGTGCGCATCGGCGACCGCATCACCGTGACCGTCAATAATCTCAACCTGCCGCGAGACATCACGCTCAATGTGGTGGGTTACCTCAGCCTCTTCCCCTCCATCTACCCAGATCAAGGCGCGTTGATGGTTGGCAACCTCGACTATCTGTTCGAGCAGCAGGGTGGCCAGTTCCCCTACGAGGTGTGGCTAAGGGTCGCACCGAACGCCGATTCTGCCACGATCCTGAAAGGCGTGCGCGAATTGGGGCTACGCACATTCCTCCAGGGCTTCGCGCCCACTGCGATCACGGAGGAGTGGGAGCGCCCCGAGCGCCAAGGCGTGTTCGGACTGCTATCGGCGGGCTTTGTAGCGGCGGCGTTCCTGACGCTGTTGGGCTTCCTGTTCTATGCGGTGCTCTCGTTCCAGCGGCGGTTCGTCGAATTGGGCATGCTGCGGGCGATCGGGCTTTCGGTGCGTCAGTTGGCGACGTTGCTCACCTTCGAGCAAGCGCTGATCATTGGGACGGGCATGCTGGGCGGCACGCTGATCGGCGTGAGCGCCAGCCGCCTGTTCATCCCCTTCTTGCAGGTGCGCGGCGGCGAATACCCGCAGATTCCGCCGTTCCAGGTGCAGATCGCTTGGGATCAGATCGGCCTCATCTACCTGGTGTTCGGTGGGATTCTGGTGGGCGCGGTGGCGCTGACGCTGTTGCTGTTGCGACGGATGCAGTTGTTCCAGGCCGTGAAGTTGGGCGAGGCGATTTAGCCATGAACGAGCCACTGATTCTTTGCGAAAACGTAGTCAAGATCTACAAGCTCAACGATATCGAGGTGGTGGCGCTCCAGGGCCTGGATCTGCGGGTCGAGGCGGGCGAGGTGATGTCGCTAGTTGGCTCAAGCGGGTCGGGCAAAACCACACTGCTGAACGTGTTGGGCGGATTGGATCGGCCCTCGGCGGGGCGCGTGTTAGTGGCGGGCAACGATCTGTTGAAGCTCTCGAACGTGGCGCTGAACGCCTACCGCCGCCGCTACGTGGGTTTTGTCTGGCAGCAGAAGGCGCGCAACTTGATCCCGTACTTGAACGCCGAGCAGAATATCGAACTGCCGATGATTATGAGCGGCGTGGGCCAGCGCGAGCGGCGCGCTTGGGCGCGCGAGTTGATCGCGGCGGTGGGCTTGGATGCGCGACGCGGCCACCGTTTGGCGCAACTCTCCGGCGGCGAGCAGCAACGGGTGGCGATCGCTGTGGCGCTGGCCAACCGTCCGGCACTTCTGCTGGCCGATGAGCCGACTGGCGAGCTCGACTCTTCGACCGCTGCGACGATCTTCGATATCTTCCACAATTTGAATCGACAGTTCGGCCTGACGGTCGTAATCGTGTCGCACGACCCGCAGATCGCGCGGTACGTAGGCCGTGTGGTGGCCATCCGCGATGGCAAGACCAGCACCGAGACGATCCGTCGCCAATCGGAGCAGACCGAGACCGATAAGCAGTCCGAGCAGGTCTTCGACGAGTTGCTGATGCTCGATTCAGCAGGACGTCTGCAGGTGCCCAAGGAGTTGCGCGAGCGCTACGGCATCGGCGACCGCGTGCAGATCGAGGAGACCAGCGAGGGGTTGTTGATCCGTGCGGTGGCTGGCGGCGAACGGGTGCGTCAATTGGTGACATCGGATGCGCCGCCACCGAAGCGGCCCGGGCTGTTGGGGCGTTTGCTTGGTTCGGTGCGACGTGGCGAGTGAGAGCAAGGAGAGCGGCATGCAGAGCGAGCACGATGTTCTTGCGGTTGAGGTGCGCTCGGTGACCCGTTCCTACGCGGTGAACGGCGAGCAGGTGCATGCGCTGCGCGGCATTGATCTGGAGGTGCCGCGCGGGAGCTTTGTGGGCCTGATGGGTCGCTCCGGCTCCGGCAAAACCACGCTGCTGAATATGATCGGCGGGCTGGATCAGCCGACCACGGGCGAGGTGCTGCTGTTCGGCACGCCGTTGCACAAGCTGAGCCAGGAGCGCTTGACGTTGCTGCGGCGCGAGCAGATCGGCTTTATCTTTCAGTCGTTCGCGCTGCTGCCGATGCTCTCGGCGTGGGAGAATGTCGAGATGCCGTTGCGCATCGCGGGAGTGCGTTCGGGGCGCGAGCGCCGCAAGCGCGCCGAGGCGGCGTTGGCGTTGGTGGGCTTGGAGCGCTGGGCCACGCACCGTCCGGCGGAGATGAGCGGTGGGCAGCAGCAGCGCGTCGCGATCGCGCGAGCGCTCGTCTCACGACCCAAGCTGTTGCTGGCCGACGAGCCGACCGGCGAGCTCGATTCGAGCACGGGGCGCACGCTGCTCCAGTTGCTGCGCGAGATCGTGAAGGTCGAGGGCGTCACGCTGGTGATGGCGACCCACGATCACGCGGTGCCCGAGTTCGCCGATACAGTGTATCGCGTGGTCGACGGGCAGTTGCACCCATATCAAGTCGTCGATGTTCCCGCTGTTTGAGCGCAACTGTTGTTGTGATACCTGTTTGTGATATGGAGGCGCTGTTGCGTGCAGTGCCTTCATCTTTTTATTCATCTACAGATTATATTTTATGTATAAAAATTATCTACATATCATATAAATCAATCAAAAACACACCTCATACTGCTTTACCTTCAATTCAACCAGATTTATCGAAAAACCTCTATAATGTGCACATCCATGCTAATCCATCGTTTTACACGGTATCGCACCATCTAACCTTTATATCAATCTAAAATCCACATAATCATACGCACATCCATGCTAATTTTCCTCATTTACGCCTCATCAAATCAAAATGCGACCACAAATTTAATAAAATCACCAATTTGACAACTCGCGATTTTGAATTATAATCTGATCGAAATACATCGAAATCACCCTTCAAATAAGCTAAAGTTTATATCGTTGAAGCTCGACCATTGGACTACAATGCAATGACTGGCAGGTAGGTTCTATCGGTGCATCTACTTTTCTGTCATCGATAGCGAAGCTTTTTGTGGCGCATATCACAAAGATAGTGCGCACACATTATCCTTGTACGCCGTTCAAGGGTTAGTTCGCTGTACCCATTATTTTATTAAAATTGTTCGAAATGATTCGAACAATTTTCACAAAGTATTGGTGTTGTTTGAAGTGTTGAGTGTAGAGTAGAGCATATATGTCGGTTCGACAACAAGATATCGCAAAACATTTAGGTTTGTCGATTAGCACAGTCTCGCTGGCCCTGCGTAACGCAGCACATGTGTCGGAGGAAACGCGCTTACGAGTGCGCGATGCAGCTTTACGATTGGGGTATGTGTATCGCCCGCGACCGTTGGCGCGGCGTGAGATCAGCCAGATAGCGTTTATTACGCATCTTGAGCCGAGCAATGTGTTTTATACCACGGTTCTGAGCGGGGCCGAGCGTGAATGTCGTTCTCAGCATATTTCGCTTCATTACACTCGGCTGGAGGCGCCATTTCTCGATGATCACTTGCAGTATAGCGATGCTGATGCGTTGTTAGTGGTTGGCACGATCGATGAGCAGACGGTGCTGCGATTGCAGGCGCTGGAGCGGCCAATGGTGCTGATCGACAACAATTTGCCGCATCTGGGCATTGATCGCATTTTGATCGAAAACGTTGGCAGCATGTTCCGTGTGACGCAGCAGATCGCGGCGTATGGGCATCAACAGATCGCCTATATGGTCGGCCCAGACGATCATCCGAGCTTCCGCGAGCGGCGGCAGGGCTACCACCTGGCAATGGAGCGTCTGGGCTTGCAGCCGATCGAATTGCCTTGTCCGAGCACGGAACAAGGCGCTGCCGAACAGGCCATTGTTGAGTGGTTGGCTTCGCACCGTGATATCGGCTTTAGCGCCTTGCTTACGTTCCACGATGAGGCTGCTATCGAAGTGATTCACACGCTACACGATCATGGGGTGGCTGTCCCCGATCAGGTGGCGGTGGTTGGTTTCGACGATATCGATATGGCGCGGATGGTACGGCCTGCATTGACGACATGCCATGTCCATCGCGAGCTGCTGGGGGCTTGGGGCGTGCGTCGGCTGCTGCAACGCGCCGCGTACCCCGATGAGCCACCGATCGCGATCACAATCGATACGTCGTTTGTCGAGCGTGGGTCAGCTCGACCCCGCAATGTTCAATCTCAGAAATAACGCTTGGGGGAGCGTTATCCGAGCTGGTTGGATTTGGTCGTCGTTCTAGCAAACGGAGGTGTATCGATAGCAATCGCCACAATGTTGATGCAATCTCAGTGTAGCTGGACACCCAGAAGTACGGTAATACCAATCGAGGCCATTTTTGAAGCAGAATGGTCTGCGCACCGTTAAGCAATCAGAAATGAGCTCGGTCGTCTGTCTGATATCTCGATGATCTGAACCATCTGGCCGTCAGATGGCTTAACAAGGCAAAGGAGGTGCTGTCTCACAAGGTTTAGACCGCCACGGAACTACAGAAGCTCTGGATTTGGTGCGTATTACAAAGGAGTAAATCGATGCTCAAGAGAACGTGGTCGTTTCTCTCGCTAGGCTTGGTCTTTGCTCTGTTTGTATCAGCTTGTGGCAGCACACCGACAACTCCTGCCGCACAGCCAACCGCCGCTCCTGCAGCCCCGGCTGCTGAGCCAACCGCCGCTCCGGCAGCCGCCGAACCAACCGCCGCGCCGGAAGCCCCCGCTGCAGAGCCGACCGCCGCTCCGGAAGCTCCCGCAACTGCCGCCCTCGTCACCGTTTCAACCGAACAGCAGGCAACGTGGGTGCGCAACTTCAACCCGTTCGTAGGCGACCGCCGCTGGCCGACCCGCGAGGGTATGTACGAGCCGATGATGGTCTACAATACCATCAAGGGCGAATTGGTTCCCTGGCTCGCCACCGAGTACACGTGGAACGACGATAACACGCAATTGACCTTCACCATCCGCGAAGGCGTCAAGTGGTCGGATGGCACACCGTTCACCGCGAAGGACGTTGCCTTCACCTTCAACCTGTTCAACACCAAGAAGGGTCTGCAAGGTTCTGGCTCGAACGTGTGGGAGTACATAGAGAAGGTTGAGGCCACCGATGATACGACGGTCGTCTTCACCTTCAGCAAGCTGTTCACCGTTGGTCTGTACGATATCGCCACCCAGGTGATCGTGCCCGAGCACATTTGGGGCTCCATCGAGGACCCGGTGCTGTTCACCAACGAGAACCCGGTCGCGACCGGACCGTTCACCGAGGTTCCAGTATTCCAGAACCAGATCTACGAAGTCCACCGCAACCCCAACTACTGGCAGGAAGGCAAGCCGTACATCCAGGGCTTCCGCATGCCAGCCTATCCCGGCAACGATCAGGCGAACTTGGCCACGATCAACGGCGAGAACGACTGGGCCGGTAACTTCATCCCCGACATTCAGAAGACCTACGTCGACCTGGACCCCGAGAACAACCACTACTGGTTCCCGGCAACCGGTGCCGATGTGATGCTCTACCTGAACACCACCAAGGCTCCGTTCGACGATGCGAATGTTCGCAAGGCCATTAGCATGGCGATCAACCGCGAGCAGATCGTGCAGATCGCGATGTTCGACTACACGCACCCCGCCGATGCGACCGGCTTGAGCGATGCGTTCGACCGATGGCGCAACCCCGAGGCCGTAGCAGCTGGCACCTGGGTGAACTTCGACGTGGAGGCGGCCAACAAACTGCTCGACGAGGCGGGCTTGGTCCGCGGCGCGGATGGCATCCGCACGCTGCCCGATGGCACGCCGCTGGTCTACGACATCAACGTGGTGTCGGGCTGGACGGACTGGGTCTCGGCCTGCCAGATTATGGCACAGAACTTGGCGGAAGTAGGCTTTAACGTCTCCGTCAAGACCTACGACTTCAGTGCTTGGCTCGATCGCGTCCAGAAGGGCGAGTTCGATATGTCGATCGGTTGGAGCTCGCAGGGCGCCACGCCGCTGAACTTCTATCGCGGCGCGATGTCGGGCACCAAGGTTCGCCCGATCGGCGAGGCTGCCGAGGAGAACTGGCATCGCTTCAGCAGCGAAGAGGCCGATGAGCTGCTCGTTCAGTTCGCCTCCGTCTCCGACTTCGAGGAGCAGAAGGCAATCGCAGATCGCTTGCAGATGCTGTTCGTTGAGAACGCACCGGCGCTGCCGCTGTTCCCTGGCCCGCAGTGGTACGAGTATAACACAACACGCTTCACCGGCTTCCCCAATGCCGACGATCCATACGCGATCGGCTCGACCTACGCCGCTGAGGCTGTGCTGGTGATGACGTCAATCAAGCCCAAGTAAGAGCACAGTTGCATCCCTGGCTCATGGCTCGAGCCTGGCCCTCACCTCGCCGCGCTGCGGTGGGGGGAGGGCCGCCATAAAGGAAAAATTTGCTTGAGTTGTACCTCATCATCTGTACCAGTTGCGAGGTTTCCCGAAAGGAGCAGCACCATGAAATATGTCTTGCGGCGGCTCGGTTTTTACCTGATCGCCGCGTGGGTCTCGCTCACACTGAATTTCTTTCTGCCACGCGCTATGCCAGGCGACCCAGCGACCGCCATTTTCGCGCGCTTTCAGGGTCGCATGAGGCCAGAGGAGATCCAAGCACTGCGCGAGGCGTACGGCTTGTCCGATGGCCCACTGATCGAACAGTACTTCACGTATATGTCGCACGCCATGCGTGGCGATTTCGGCATCTCGATTTCGCAGTTCCCCGTCCCCGTCACCCAAGTGATCGGCACAGGATTGGTCTGGACGCTGCTGCTCGGTAGCGTGGCCCTGCTGATCAGCTTCCTGTTGGGCAACTTGCTCGGCGTTGTTGCAGCGTGGCGACGCGGTGGCAAACTCGACTCCATCCTGCCGCCCGTACTCACCTTCGTCGGCTCGTTCCCCTACTTCTGGCTCGCGATGGTGGCGCTCTTCTTCCTGGCGTTCCGATTGGGTTGGTTCCCGCTCCGCCATGCCTACAGCGACCGTTTGGCGCCTACCTTTTCCTGGGAATTTATCAAAAGCGTGCTGCACCACTTGGTGTTGCCCGCCGGCACGATTGTGCTCGTCTCGATCGGCGGCTGGATGCTGGGCATGCGCAACAATATGATCGCCATCCTTTCCGAAGATTATGTCAATATGGCCGAAGCCAAGGGCTTGTCGCAGAACCGTGTGATGTTCAATTATGCCGCACGGAACGCGCTTTTGCCGAGCATCACCGCCTTGGGTATGTCGATCGGCTTCATCCTCAGCGGGCAGATCCTAACCGAGGTCGTGTTCTCGTATCCTGGCTTGGGCTATATGTTCTTCAAGGCGGTCGGCAACTTAGATTACCCGCTGCTCCAAGGGTTGTTCCTCATGCTGACGTTTGCCGTGCTGGGTGCGAATTTGATCATCGACTTGTTGTACGTTCGCCTCGATCCGCGAGTGCGTGCTCACTAACGAGCAGGAGATTGACATGGCACTGAACGATCAAATGATCGAGAACGAGCAGGCCGAGACGAGCACGCCCAAGCAACCGACGCCGGTAGCCACTCCCACCGCACCTGCGGCGAAGCGCCCATTGGGTGCATTCGGGCGATTTATGCGCAACGGCAAGGCGGTTTTCGGCCTCTCGATCCTGTTGGCATTTACGCTGGTCGGCATCTTCGCGCCCGTGATCGCGCCCGGCAACCCGAGCGCCTTCGTGGCACGCCCCAACCAGCCACCCTCTCGCGAACACTGGTTTGGCACCACAGGCCAAGGACAAGATGTCTTTAAGCAGACTGTTTGGGGCACCCGTATCTCGCTGGGCGTCGGCTTCGCGGTCGGCTTTTTGGTCACTCTGTTCGGCCTAGTGATCGGCATGACGGCGGGCTACTTCGGTGGGCGCGTCGATGACATCCTCTCGCTGATCACGAATATCGTGCTGGTGATACCCGGGTTACCGCTCCTAGTGACGATCGCGGCGTTCCTGCCGCCCGGCCCGATCACGATTATGCTGGTGCTCTCGTTCACCAGTTGGGCCTGGAACGCGCGTGTGTTCCGCTCGCAGACGCTCTCGCTGCGCGAAAAGGATTTCGTCTCGGCGTCGCTGGTGAGCGGTGAGAGCAGCGCGTACATTATCTTCCGCGAGATTCTGCCGAATATGACCTCGCTCGTAGCCGCCGCATACCTCAGTTCAACGCTGTACGGTATCGGCGCGCAGGCTGGCCTCGAATTCCTGGGCTTGGGCAATGTGAGCTTGGTGAGTTGGGGCACGCTGCTCTATTGGGCGGGCAATAACGCTGGTTTGCTCACGGGCGCATGGTGGACATTCGTGCCCGCTGGGCTGTGTATCGCGTTGGTTGCCTTCGCATTGGCAATGGTCAATTACGCAATGGACGAGATTACCAACCCGCGCTTGCGCGCCGAAAAGGAGACCGCACGTGTTCTCAAAGAAAGCTCACTCCGCAACTCCCGCGCCACTCCCGTTATACGACAAGCCACCCCAAGCGCTGAATAAATCGGATGCGCTGTTGTCGGTGCGCAATCTGTCGGTGAATTATCTGACGCCACGCGGGCCAGTTCGTGCGGTCGAGAATGTATCGTTTTCGGTCGCGCCCGGCGAGGTGTTCGGTTTGGCGGGTGAATCGGGCAGCGGCAAATCGACGATCGCCCACGCCATTATGCGCCTGCTGCACCCACCAGCCGTAATCACTGGCGGCGAGGTGTACTTCAACGGCGAAGATCTGCTCGATATGGACGATGACGAGCTCCGGCAGTTTCGCTGGCGCGATATGTCGATCGTGTTCCAGAGCGCGATGAACTCGCTCAACCCGGTGATGACGGTGGGCGATCAGATCATCGATGCGATCACGGCGCATATCAAGCTGTCGCGCAAAGAGGCCCGCGACCGTGCAGCCTTCCTGCTCGATCTGGTCGGCATCGATCCGCAGCGGCTCAATGCGTACCCGCACCAACTCTCCGGCGGCATGCGCCAGCGCGTGGTGATCGCGATCGCCTTGGCGCTCAACCCGCAGATGATGATTATGGACGAGCCGACCACCGCGCTCGACGTGGTGGTGCAGCGCGAGATCCTGCAACAGATCGAGGAACTTCGCGAGAAGATGGGCTTCTCGATTCTGTTCATCACCCACGACTTGTCGCTGATGGTCGAGTTCTCCACACGGATCGGGATTATGTACGCCGGGGAGATCGTCGAGATGGCCCCCTCCGCTGAACTGTTCTCGAACCCGCTGCACCCCTACACGCGCGGCCTGATGAACTCGTTCCCGTCGCTGACTGGCCCGAAGGTCAAGCTCACGGGCATCCCCGGTGCGCCACCCGATATGGTCGCGCCGCCGAGCGGTTGCCGCTTCCACCCACGCTGTTCGCAGGTCCAGCAGATGCATACCGAGGTGGTGCCCCGTCTGCGTGAGATATCGCCAGGGCATTTCGTGGCCTGCCACCTCTATTGATGAGGCGAACGATGATAGAGACAGCTTCGGCAAACCTGACAGATACGCTTGGCCTCGATGAGCAACCGGTGTTGGAGGTGCGCAATCTCTCCAAGCGCTTCCCGGTCGGCTCATTGTTCCAGAATCACTTCGTCCACGCGCTCACCGATGTGTCGTTCGTGCTGCCACGGGGCAAGGTGATCGCGCTGGTGGGCGAATCGGGCAGCGGCAAGAGCACGACGGTGCGCCTGATCGCGCGGCTGATGCCGCCAACCAGCGGGAAAATCTTCTTTAAAGGCGTCGATGTGCTCGCAACGGAGCCAAAGGGCGCATCGCTGTCGTACCGTAACAAGGTGCAGATGATCTTCCAAGACCCGTTCGGCTCGCTGAACGGTGTCCACACAATCGGCCATCATCTTGAACGGCCCTTGCGCATCCACAAAAAAGTGAAGAGCCGTGGCGAAATGAGGGACCGCATTCACGAATTGCTCACCACGGTGGGCTTGAATCCGGCCACCGAGTTCGCCAACAAGTTCCCCCACCAACTCTCCGGCGGGCAGCGCCAACGCGTGGCGATCGCCCGTGCGCTGGCCGTGGACCCCGAGGTGATCCTGGCCGACGAGCCGATCTCGATGCTCGACGTGTCGATCCGGATGGGTGTGCTGAACCTGATGGAGCAAATGAAGGAGGAGCGCGGCATCGCCTACGTCTACATCACCCACGATATCGCCAGCGCCCGCTACATCGGCGATAGCACAATGGTGATGTACGCCGGGCATATGGTGGAGGGGGCCGAGAGCAAGTTGCTGATGGAACAACCCGCGCATCCCTACACCAAGTTGCTGCTCTCGGCGGTGCCGAACCCGCACGCGGGGCTGAGCAAGCGCAAACTCGAGGCGCGCGGCGAAGTGCCCTCGCTGATCGACCCGCCACCCGGCTGCCCGTTCGTCAACCGCTGCCCGAAGGTGATGGATATCTGCCGCCAGCAGATGCCCGGCATCGAGCTCGTCGAGCGCGACCATTGGGTGCGGTGTCATTTGTATGGGCCAGGCCAACAACAACCAGCGGTTTAGGCGACGGGTCGTTTTCCTTGTGGGATTGCTGCTCGTTGTGCTGACGAGTTGCGGCTTCGGTTTGCGCACACTGTCGAACAACGCGATTCAGCCGTTTGTGTTGCCTGGTGCCACTGATGTGGTGGTCACCAGGCAAAATCTTCGGAGCCAGATCGTCGTGTATCGCACCGACCTGCCCAGCATCACGTGGCGCGATCAGTTGGCGCACCAACTCGCCCGCGACGATTGGCGCAGCCGCGATTACAACTTCGGCTACACCAAACGCTTCTCCGTCTCGTGGTACAGGCGCACCACCACAATCGGCCCGATCACCATACAAGAGAGCGCCATCATCGGCGGCGACCCCAACGATCCACAGATTGTGATCGTTCGTCTTGAGCGCGATGTCACATTCCCAACTTGGGAATGGTAACCAGTTTCTCGCAAGAGCACCATTTGCAGTGTAGCAATCGGAGGTTCCAAGTGTCCGAGCGTGTCAAAGTGGGCATTATCGGCGTGGGCCAGATCGGCAAACGGCACGTCGAAACGTATGCAGCGATGCCCAACGTCGAGATCGTTGCGATCGCCGATGTCAACGAGGCCGAAGCGCAACGGGTTGCCGCAATGTATGGTATCCGACAGATCCACACCAACTTCCGCGATCTCCTCGCCAACCCCGACATCCAGGCCGTCGATGTCTGTCTGCACAACAACTTCCACGCGCCTGTCAGCATCGCCGCGATGCACGCTGGCAAGGATGTGTTTTGTGAGAAGCCGATGGCGGGCACCTACTATGATGCGCTGTCGATGTATGAGACGGCCAAGAAGTTGGGGCGCAAACTCGCCATCCAGAACGTGACGCTGTTCAGCCCCGAGATCAAGGCCGCTCGCCGCCTGATCGACGCTGGGCATATTGGGAAGCCGTTCTATGGCCGCGTGGTGAACTTCCGGCGTCGCGGTAGGCCGTTTGTGGATGGCTACGGCACCAGCAACTTCGTGCGCAAGGCGACCGCCTCGGGCGGCGCGCTGATCGATCTGGGCGTCTACAACATTATGACCGTGCTCTACCTGCTGGGGAACCCCGCCGTCACCACGATCAGCGGGCGCACTTACCAGGAGATGCCGATGTACGAGGAGCGCCGCGCGGCCTCCGGCTTCGATGTGGAGGAGATGGCGCTGGGCTTTGTGCGGCTGGAGGGCGGCATCACGCTCGATATCGAGATCAGTTGGGCGCAGTACTACCAATCCGGCGAATCGAGCAAGGTGATCGGCAACCGTGGCGGCCTGCGGCTCGAACCGCTGACGTACTTCTCCTCGGCTGGCGATATGGAGATGGACAGCACCTTCGATCTGAAGGGCGCGGAGTTCCGGCTGCACGCCAGCGACCCGACCTACGACGCCTACGACGATCCGCAGCGCCACTGGATCGCCACGCTACAGGGGCGCGTGCCGGGCATCGACACCGCGAGCCTGGCGCTGGCCACGTCGCTGATCAGCGAGGGCATCTACCTCTCGCAGCAGTTCGGGCGCGAAGTAACGGTCGCCGAAGTGGCCGAACGTTCTGTATCAACCGCGATCACCAATCTCTAATGCGCTGGAGCCGCCACATCAATGTTCAACATCAAAATACCCAGGCTTGCCGTGCGCGATCTGGGCGCATTCGTACGCCTGAGCAGCATCCTTTCGCTCGTCTACCTCGCCAATGGACTCTTGCTCCCACTGATCGCCGTCTACATCGGCTCGCTTGGCGCGAACCCCGGTCAAATCGGCATGGTGCTGGCGGCATATCAAGGCTGTAACCTGCTTTCGCAGTACTGGTGGGGACGTTTCTCCGACCGACGGGGGCGGCGCAAGCCGCTCCTGATGGCGGGTACGCTCGGCACCGCGCTGGCCTACACGGCGCTGGCGCTGGTGCCGTACTACGGCTGGCTGTTCGTGGTGCGGGCAGTGGAAGGTCTGGCCTTCGCGGCCTACAGCGTCGGCAGCCTCTCGCAGATCGGCGACCTGCTCGAAGATCAGCAGCAGCGCGGGCGGCTGATGAGCATCTACCGCATCTGCGGCTCGATCACCTTTGGGGTGGGCGCGCTGGGTGGCGGCTGGCTGGCCGATAACGTCAGCTTGCGCGTGGCGGTGTTGGCAGCCGCGTTCTGCTACGTCATCGCCTTTCTGATCAGCCTTGGGCTGCGCGAATACGTGTCGCAAACGCCAAAGAGCGCCACGCCGCTCGTCACTGTGCTCCCCAGCGATGCCACATCCCAACGAGCGATCTGGTCGTTCCTGGCGCTGATGTTCGGCTGGATGTTCGCGATGAGCGCCGTGATCTCGTTCTGGCCCGTGTACATGCAAACGATCGGCTATAATCAGACCGTGATCGGCAGCTTGTGGGCCTTCAGCGCGCTCTGCGAAGTGCCGTTTATGCTGCTCGCCGGATATCTGACCGACCGTTGGGGCCGCAAGCCCGTGTTGCTGTTCGGCTTCATCGGCACGAGCCTCATCTGCGTGGCCTACACCGTCTCGCCGCTGCTGGCTTGGGTGGTGATCACGCAACTGCTGCGCTCGCTGCTGTACTCCTGCTTCGAGGCCACATCGCTGCTCTACACCGTTGAGTTGGGGCTGCGGCAGCAACGGGGGCGTTTAGTCAGCCTCTACTACTCGGCCAATGGAATCGGCGGCGTGGTCGGGGCCATATTGGGCGGCAGAATCGCTCAGTTATTCGGCATTTCGAATATGTTCCTGATGGTCGCGGGGCTGATGCTGCTGATCGCCGCTGTGGTGGCCTACACGATGCCCGCACGAGCGAAACCCCAGGCCACGATCCAAGCGGCACCGCTCGAATAGTCCGAACAGTCGAAGATTCTTGTGCTTTGCAAAGGTGCATGTTACGCTTATCGATGCCAAAGGAGGCACAATGGAACGCCTAGGAGTCGCCCTCGTTGGTTTGGATCACTGGTATACCGCCTTGGATCTGGCCCCCTCGGTCGCGGCCAGCAGCAATACGCGCCTCGTCGTGGTGGCGGATACGAGCGCCGAGCGCGCCCAGAGCGTCGCGCAGGACCACAGCGCCGAAGCGTGGACAACCGACTTCAACGCCGCCATCGATCGCGCCGATGTCGATATCGTGATTGCGATGGCGAGTTGCGAGCACAACGCCGCGATCTGCAAGCAGGCGGCGGCATTGGGCAAGCACATCGTGAGCCTCAAGCCGATGGCGATGAATCTGGCGCAGGCGGATGAGGTGGTTGCGGCGGTCCAGGCGGCGGGCGTGCACTTCTTCCCGATGGAGGCGAATCCCCGCATCACCGAGCGCACAAAGCGCTTCAAAACTTGGCTGAAGGAGGGACGAATCGGCCAGCCGTTGCGCTACACCCACACGCTGTTCACTGGCTTGCCGCGCGCCTGGCGGGGCAGTTCCGACACGAACACGTGGTGGCTCGACCCCGAGCGCGTGCCGGGCGGCGCTTGGCTCGATCACGCGATCTATGCCATCGACACGGTGCGCTGGCTCTTCGATAGCGAGCCGACCAGCATCCAGGGCATAGCCAGGAACCAGCGCCACACCACATTGCGCGTTGAGGATTACGGCATCGCCACGATCACCTTCGCCAATGGCGCAATGGCCGTGATCGAGGATACGTGGACCGCCGATCCGGGCTTCTACATCAGCCGCAACGAGTTGATCGGCAGCACTGGCTCGGTCATGGAGTTGCCGGGCGGACGGCTGGCGCTGCGCGGCGATTTCGGCTTCGAGCAGTGGCTCACGCTCGAAAACAGCCCAACGAAGGATATCACGCCCGTCGAACATTTGGTACACTGCATCCGCGAAGAAACCACACCCGCCGCAACCGTCGATGATGCTCGCATCAATCTTGCCACCTGTTTGGCCTTTTACCAAGCCGCACGGGAAGGCCGTAGCGTGGCGTTATAGCACCAACGGAGGTGAGGCATGAGCGCACGATTGCGCGTTGCTATCCTAGGCCTCTCGCACGACCACGTGTGGGAGCATGTGCAACAACTGGCGGAATCCGAGCATGGCGAACTGGTGGCCGCCGCCGAGCCGATCGCCGAACTGCGCGAGCGCATCAGCAACTTGAGCAACCTGAATGTCTACACCGACGCCCAAACCCTGCTGGAGCGCGAACAACTCGACGCGGTCTACATCTACAGCGACAATCGCAGCAGCGCCGAACTCGCCACCGAGGCGGCGCGGCGTGGCCTGCACGTGATGCTCGAAAAGCCGCTGGCCGCCGATTTCGCCGGCGCGGCGCAGGCGGTGGGCGCGGCCTACGCTAGCGGCACGCACTTGATGGTCAACTGGCCGATCGCCTGGTGGCCGAACCTGCAACACGCCTACAACCTGATCGCCGAGGGGCGGATCGGCGAAGTGTGGCAGGTCAATTACCGAGGCGCGCACGGCGGGCCGCGCGAGTACGGCCACAAAGGCCCGTTCGCGGAATGGCTCTACGACCCGCACCGCAACGGCGCTGGCGCGCTGATCGACTATTGCAGCTACGGCGTGGCGCTGGCCGTGTCGCTGTTGGGTTTGCCCTCGCGCGTCACGGCGCTGAGCAGCCGCATCCAAAAGCTCGATCTGCCCTCCGAGGACAACGCCGTGTTGGTGATGCAGCACACCCGCGCGCTCAGCACGGCCACCGCCTCGTGGACGCAGCGCGGCATGGCGACCAGTTATTCGCCCGTGTTCTACGGCAGCATGGGCACGCTGTTGGCGTACTACCACGACGGCTCGCTGTGGCTGGCCACCGATGAGCAGAAGTTTGGCGAGCGCCTGGAGGTTCCGCCCGCGCCGCAGGGGCATCGCAACGCCACCGAGTTCTTCCTGGGGCATATCCGCTCCGGCGAACCGATCCGCGGGCTGTGCAGCGCCGAGGTCGGCCTGATGACGCAGGAAGTGCTCGAAGCGGGCCTGCTCTCGGCGACGAACGGGCAAGCGGTCACGCTGCCGTTGCCGACCCGCCGATTGCACGCGCCAACGCTCCATTCGCTCTAGTTGCTGAAGGTAGGGGAACCATGCTACGAATCGGCATTGTCGGCTGTGGCCGCATCCTCAACGCGCATTTACAGGGCTACAAGCAACTGCGCGAATTGGGAATCGATACGTTCCGCATCACCGCGCTGTGCGCTCGCAACGAATCCGACGCGCTGATGTTCCGCAAGCGAGGCGAGGGGCCGACGCCGCGCCCGCCCGTGCTCGACCCGTCCACAGGCGACCCGCTGGCCGCACCGCACACCTACGTCAGCGATTTTCAGGACGATGTGGAGGTGGCGGTCTACACCGATTACCGCGACCTGATCGCGAGCGGCACCGTCGATGCGATCAACGATTTCACCACGCTGGCGCTGCACCATCAGGTCGGCATGGCCGCATTGGAGGCCGGGCTGCATCTGCTCACCCAGAAGCCGCTGGCGATCTCGGTGCGGGCGGGCAAATTGTTGGTCGATACGGCCAAGGCGCGCGGATTGACGCTGGGCGTGTTCGAGAATGTTCGGCAGATGGAATCGGTGCGCGCTGCGGCGTGGGCCGTGCGCCGTGGCCTGATCGGCGAACCGCAGGTGGCGCTGATGGGCGGCTTGGGCGGCTTGTGGTCGCCGGATCGCGTGGTAGCGGAGACGCCATGGCGGCACAAAAAGCTGTTGGGCGGCGGAGGCGGCAGCATCGACATCGGCGTGCATCAGATGCACTGGATGCGCTACGTGGTGGGCGAGATCGCGTCGATCAGTGCTACCACGCAGATCTTCGAGCCGGAGCGGCTGTTGCGCGACGCAGAAGGCCGCGTGCTGGAGCGCGTCCAGGCTGAGGTCGATGACACGTACCTGGCGACGCTGCGCTTTGCGCAGGGCGGGCTGGGGCAGCTGTGGTGGTCGTGGGCTATGCGCAATGCACCGCTCGACATCCCCGGCGCGCCAGCCGTGCTGGGCAGCAGCGGCGCGATTCGGGGCGGCCAACTGTTCAACAGCGACGGCCAGAGCCAGCCGCTCGCCGAACTGTTCGAGCGCGAGATGAGCGATGCTGAGCGAGAGCAGTTCTTCCCGCTGGGGCTGCGCGACCCGTACGCCATCCAGCAACTGGACTGGCTGCGGGCGATCGAGCGGGGCGGCGACCCTGAGACCAGCGGCGAGGAGGGTCTGCGCGACCTGGCCTGTGCCTTCGGCATGCTCGAATCGTCGGTGTTGGGGCGCACCGTCACCCTCGACGAGATGCTCGACGGCCACGCCAACGCCTATCAGCGCGAGATCGACGAGTATTATCAGCTAGGATAAATATCACACGCTCAAAACATCGGAAAGGGTAACGTTATGAGCGATCTTTTGCTGCTGCCGAATCCCCGCACAACGACGTGGCAGTGGGGCACGTATCGGCTTGAGGGGCAGCGGCGCATCGTGCTAGAGGCCGAGCGTCCAGCCGACCTGCTTTTTACGGCGCAACGGCTCCAATCCGCCATTCAGCAGCATGCGGGAGTGGAATGGGAGATCAGCGCTTCGACGGCGGGCGATCCGGCGCAGATCGGGGCACGCCTGCGGGTGAAGCCCGATGCCACGCCGCATCCGCAGGGCTATCAACTCAGCATCGGCGAGGATGGCATCATCATCGAGAGCAGCACGGCTGCCGGAGTGTTCTACGGCGTCTGCACGCTCAGCCAAATCCTCGAACAGAGCAAGGGCGAGCTGCAACACGTGGGCATCACCGATTGGCCCGACTTCGCGGTGCGCGGCGTGATGCTCGACGTGACCCGCGACAAGGTGCCAACCCTGGAGACGACGCTGGCGGTGGTGGAGATGCTGGCCGGCTGGAAGATCAACCAGATCCAACTGTACACCGAGCATACGTTTGCCTACCAAGCCCATCGCGAGGTCTGGGAGCATGCGTCGCCGTTCACGGGCCAGGATATTCTGAAGCTCGATGCGTTCTGCCGCGAGCGCTTCATCGAATTGGTGCCGAACCAGAACTCATTCGGGCATATGCACCGCTGGCTGAAGTTGCCGCGCTACCAGCACTTGGCTGAGACATTGGGCGAGTTCGAGACGCCGTGGAACACCACGATGACCGGGCCGTTCGGCTTGGCGCCGGAGGAGCCGGGCAGCTTGGAGTTGCTGCGCAGCCTGTACGATGAGTTGCTGCCGCACTTCACCAGCAACCAGTTCAATGTTGGCTGCGACGAGACGATCGACTTGGGCGCGGGGCGCACCAAAGCCGCCGTCGCGGAGCGCGGCGTCGGGCGGGTGTACCTCGACTTCATCAAGAAGATTTATGCCGATCTGTCGGCGCGCGGTAAGGTGATGCAGTTCTGGGGCGACATCATCATTCAATACCCCGACCTGATCGACGAGTTGCCCAAGGACGCGATCGCGTTGGAGTGGGGCTACGAGGCCAATCACCCGTTCGCCGAGCACTGCCCGAAGTTCGCCGCCAGCGGCCTGCAATTCTACGTCTGCCCGGGCACGGCTTCGTGGTGCAGTTTGGCCGGGCGCACCGAGAACGCGCTGGGCAACCTGCAGAACGCGGCACAGAACGGGCGGGCCAACGGCGCGCTGGGCTACCTGATCACCGATTGGGGCGACCGTGGGCACTGGCAGCAGTTGCCTGTGAGCTTCCTGGGCTACGCGGTCGGCGCGGCCTACTCGTGGGATCTCGATGCCAACGCCGAGATCGACGTGGCCAGCGTGGTGAGCCGCTTCGCATTCGGCGACCCCAGCGGCACCGTCGGGCGCGTGGCCTACGATCTGGGCAATATCTACACGCAGTTGCCCTACCTGCACAATTCGTCGGTGCTGTTCTGGCTGCTGCAAATGACGATGGCCGACCTGCGGAATCCCGATGATTCGCTGGCCCGCTCGTTGGTGCCACGCTTCACCGAATCGCTCACCGACGAACGCTTGTCGGCGGTGGAGGCGGCGATTGAGGAGGCGGTCGCGCCGCTGGCCACGGCCACGATCAACCGACCCGATGGCGAGCAGATCCGCCGCGAGTTCGCCTTCACGGCGCGCCTGATGCGACACGCCTGTCGTCGAGGTCGCTTGGTGCACGGTCAGCCGAGCGCGGAGGCATTGGCAGAGGCGCACAGCGAGTTGAGTGGGTTGATCGAGGAGTACCGCGAGTTGTGGCTGACTCGCAATCGGCCCGGCGGGTTGGTGGACAGTGTGGGGCGGCTGGAGCGGGCGCTGGCCGATTACGCGGTTTAGAAGCTAGTGCTGGCCGCGACCAGCACTAGCCACTCGTCGAGGCGGGAGAGTTAATCGAAAAACGGGAACAACCGCGCCACGCGCTCCTCAGTCATCGGCGCGCCGTATTCGCACCACTCGAACGCCTCGGCGTACACAATCTGGTCGCCGCGCTCGGGGCCATAGCGGGCGCGCAACTGCTCGCGGAAGCGATCCGCGTCGCGACGCAAGCGTGGTTCCAGCGATTCGCGCAGCCAGGCGCGGCGGGCGGCCTTATCGGTGGGCACTTGATCGAGGTAGCCGCCGTTGTAGGGTAGCCATTCATACATCTGCGATTCGTGGGCGTCGAGCAAGCCAACCTTGAGATCGACGACCTCGTCTATCGCAACGACGACATCGGGGATGAGCGGGTACGGCTTCTGGAAGGTGTCGCTGACATAGACGATCGCAGGATTCTCGACCAAATGGGGGCTGAATGCACACACATTCGGCACCGTGACCATGTACGCGGCATCCTGAATCAGTTGCGCGGTGTAGCGGTGATCGGGGTGGTAGTCGTTCGGACGGGGCGACATGATCAGATCGGGCTTGAACGAGCGGATCAGCGTGATCAGCTTGCGCCGATTCTCGAGTGTGGGTAGCAGTTCGCCATCGTGGTTATCAAGCAGTTGGTAGCGAATGCCGATCAGCGCAGCCGCAGCCTGGGCTTCGGCGAGACGGCGCTGAGCGAGTTGCGCACCCGCTAGTACTTGGTGCCCAGCATCGCCGTTTGTGAGGGAAACAAACAGGACATCGTGGCCCTGACGGGCGTACAGCGCAGCAACACCGCCCGCAGTAAATTCGCAGTCGTCGGGGTGCGCACCAAAAATCAGCACACGCAGTTGATCGGTTGACATCGTGATCTCCTGATAGTCGCGAATGGTGGCCCTATTGTACAACTAGATCTTATTATCGTGAACGAGTAGGCTATTGCTCAGTTCTGTGGTATCCTACTGGTTGCTTATTGAGCCTAACACATTTGTGGCGTTGAATGGTATCGGTGGGGAGACAACGGCGTACCAAACGGTATTCACCGCCATACAGTGGGGCATAGTTGCATGGTGCAAGGTGTCGTTGCTCTAAAAAGTGGGGCAAGCACTGGTCGGCTGGGAGTATGATGTCCTTTCCCTTTGTGTTTGCTCCTAGTTCACCACAATTGCATACCATCTCGGTACAAACATAGTGGAGGTTTCAATGTCCGAAACACGGTTTCCAAAGGGGTTCTTGTGGGGCTCAGCAACTGCATCCTATCAGATCGAAGGTGCGTGGAATGAAGATGGGCGCAGCGAGTCGATCTGGGATCGTTTCTGCCGCACTCCCGGCAAGGTATTGAACGGCGACACGGGCGATGTCGCTTGTGACCACTATCATCGCTGGAAGGAAGATATTGCGCTGATGCGTGAGCTTGGTCATCAGGCGTATCGCTTCTCGATCGCGTGGCCGCGCGTTATCCCGAATGGCACGGGCGCCGTCAACCAGGCCGGACTCGACTTCTACGATCGACTCGTCGATGGGCTGCTCGAAGCGGGCATCCAGCCCTTCGCAACGCTGTATCACTGGGATCTGCCACAGGCACTGCAGGATCGGGGCGGCTGGGCGAACCGCGACTCGGTGGCGGCTTTCGCAGCCTACGCCGATGCCGTCTCACGCCGCTTGGGCGACCGTGTGAAGCATTGGATCACCCACAATGAGCCGTGGTGCGTCTCGATCCTCAGCAACTGGATCGGCGAGCACGCCCCTGGCCTGCGCAACGGCCCGGCGCTCGAAGTCGCTCATCACGTGCTGCTCTCGCACGGCGAGGCGGTGCCGATCCTGCGCGCCAACAGCCCCGATTCGCAGGTCGGCATCACGCTGAACTACTCGCCCGCCTATCCGGCCAGCGACAGCGAAGCCGATATCGCAGCCGCGCGCCGCTACGATGGCTACTTCAATCGCTGGTTCACCGACCCGGTGTTTGGGCGCGGCTACCCCGCCGATATGCTCGAACTGTATCAAGGCGCCCTGCCCGATATCCATGATGGCGATATGGAGAAGATCGGCGTGGATATCGACTTCCTGGGCGTGAACTTCTACAACCGCGCCGTTATCTGCGACAATCCCGATGCGCCGCCGCTGCGCATCGGCTCCATCCAGCCGCCCGGCGAGTATACGCATATGAACTGGGAGGTGTACCCCGATGCGTTGCGGGTGCTGCTCGAACGGCTGCACAACGATTACGCGCCCAAGCAGATGTACATCACCGAGAACGGCTCGGCCTACCCCGACGAACTCGTCGATGGCCGCGTCCACGATACCAAGCGCATCGCCTACCTGCGCTCGCACCTCGAAGCCTGCGCCAAGGCGATCGAGGCGGGCGTGCCGCTCAAAGGCTACTTCGCTTGGTCGCTGATGGACAACTTCGAGTGGGCGTGGGGCTACTCGCGCCGCTTCGGCATCGTGTACGTCGATTACGAGACGCAGAAGCGCTACCCCAAGGATAGCGCGCTGTTCTACCGCGATGTGATCGCCCGCAACGGCTTGGCGAGCGAGTAATCGCCGTCCATCCACTGCTGGCTGCGAGATCGCCACTCTGCTAAGGCAGGGCGGCGGTCTCTTTTTATGACAAGGTGACTTGGTGACTGAGTGACTGAGGCAACGAAAAGCCAAGAACGCAACGAACAGCACTGTCATCCTGAACGAGCCGACAGGCGAAGTGAAGGATCTCTCCGTGAACACAACGAAAAAGCGCTGTCATCCTGAGCGAACGTGAGAGATCTCAACGGATATCAGCGAGATTCCTCACTCCGTGCCGCGCACTCCGTTCGGAATGACAATGATAAACAAAGAACAGCGCTGTCATCTCGAACGTACGTGAGAGATCTCAACGGATATCAGCGAGATTCCTCACTCCGTGCTAGGCACTCCGTTCGGAATGACAATGACAAACAAAGAACAGCGCTGTCATCCTGAACGAGCCGTCAGGCGACGTGAAGGATCTCATCTGAACACCACGAAAAAGCGCCGTCATCTCGAACGTACGTGAGAGATCTCACTGTGTACTTCAGTGCAAATCAGCGAGATTCCTCACTCCGTGCTGCGCACTCCGTTCGGAATGACAATGATAAACAAAGAACAGCGCTGTCATCTCGAACGTACGTGAGAGATCTCAACGGATATCAGCGAGATTCCTCACTCCGTGCCGCGCACTCCGTTCGGAATGACAATGACAAACAAAGAACAGCACTGTCATCCTGAACGAGCCGACAGGCGAAGTGAAGGATCTCACTGTAACCTCCACGAAAAGCCCTGTCATCTCGAACGTACGTGAGAGATCTCAACGGATATCAGCGAGATTCCTCTCTCCGTGCTATGCACTCCGTTCGGAATGACAATGACAAACAACGAAAGGCGCTGTCATCCTGAACGAGCCGTTAGGCGACGTGAAGGATCTCTCCGTGAACACAACGAAAAGCCCTGTCATCTCGAACGTACGTGAGAGATCTCAACGGATATCAGCGAGATTCCTCGTGACAAAACCTCCCATCGATCACTCATCACCTAGCTCCCGCTCAACCTCATCTGTGCAATCTGTGTAATCTGCGGATGATCGTAATCCCCCGTAATCGTTTATAATCCGCCCACACCGATCGCACAATTAGGCAGAGGCAACACCGTGACCACCACAGCATGGGACGAGATCCGCGCAGCAGTGCGCGGCGAAGTACACGCCGACGACGTATCGCGGGCGCTCTACGCCACCGATGCGAGCATCTACCAAATCGCGCCCACTGGCGTCGTGATACCCCACGACGAAGCCGATGTCGCTGCCGTACTGCGCATCGCCCGCCGCCATGGGATGTCCGTGCTCCCACGAGGCGGCGGCACCAGTCTCGCCGGGCAAACCGTCGGGAAAGCCATCCAACTCGACTTCAGCAAATACATGCGGCGCGTGCTCGAAGTCAACCTCGAAGAACGCTACGCCTGGGTCGAACCGGGCCTCGTGCTCGACGAGCTCAACAAGCACCTCGCCCCGCACGGCCTGAAGTTCGCCCCCGACGTCTCGCCCTCGAACCGCGCCACCATCGGCGGCATGATCGGCAACAACTCCTCGGGCATGTACTCGCTCAAATACGGCAAAACCAGCGACCACGTGCTCGCCCTGCGCATCATGCTCTCCGACGGCACCATCACCACCGTCGAAGCCATCGACGACGAACAACTGCGCACCAAACTCACGCTCGACAGCCTAGAGGGCCGCGCCTACCGCACCGTCCGGCGGCTTGGCCGCGAACACGCCGACGAGATCGAACGACGCTTCCCCAAACTGCTGCGGCGCGTCGGCGGCTACAACCTCGACTCCTTCCACAAACCCGATCGGCCCTTCGACCTCTCGCGCCTGATCATCGGCTCCGAAGGCACCCTCGCGATCGTGCTGGCCGCCAAAGTGCGCCTCGTACCGCGACCCAAACACACCGCCATCGGCGTCCTCGCCTTCGAATCGCTCGAAGTCGCGCTCGACGCCGTCATCCCCTGCCTCGAATGCCAACCAGCCGCCGTCGAACTGATGGACGAAATCCTGCTCGACCTGACCCGCTCCTCGCGGGACTACGCGCGCTACCTGGCCCAATTCGTGCAGGGCACGCCCGGCGGCCTGCTGCAAGTCGAATTCTTCGGCGACACCGCCGAAGCCGTACAAGCCGATCTCGACCGCCTGGAACACCACCTGCGCCACAACCACGAGATCGACTTCGACTTCACCCGCGCCATCACGCCCGAACAACAGCGCGCCGTGCTGCAAGTGCGCAAAGCCAGCATGCCACTGCTGCAATCGATCTCACCCGACCGCAAACCCGAAACCGTCATCGAAGACTCAGCCGTCGAACCCGCCAAACTCAGCGCCTACGTGCGGCGCATCCGCCAAATCTGCGCCGCCCACGACACCCAAGTCGCTATCTACGGGCACGCCAGCGTCGGCCTCATCCACGCCCGCCCGCTGCTCAACCTCAAAGACCCCGACGACCTACGCAAAATGCGCGCCATCGCCGAGGCCGTCAAAGACCTGGTGCTCGAATTCGGCGGCTCGCTCTCCGGCGAACACGGCGACGGCCTACTGCGCTCAGAGTTCAACCGCGAACTGTTTGGCCACACGCTCTACGAAGCCTTCCGCGAGATCAAACGCACCTTCGACCCGCACGGCGTCCTCAACACCGGCAAGATCGTCGATGCACAACCGCTCGACATCAACCTGCGCTACGGAGCCAACTACCGCACCACCATCCCCTTCACAACGCACTACCGCTTCGCGGATACGGGAGGCCTCGCGGGCGCGGTCGAACTCTGCAACGGCAACGCACTCTGCCGCAAACCCTCCGGCGGCACCATGTGCCCAAGCTACATGGTCACCCGCGACGAAGAACACTCCACTCGCGGACGCGCCAACGCCCTGCGCATGGTCTTCTCCGGCGCGCTGCCGATCAGCGAACTGACCAGCCAGCGCATGCACGACGTGATGGACCTCTGCCTCGAATGCAAAGGCTGCACCACCGAATGCCCATCGCGCGTCAACATGACCCGTATCAAATCGGAATGGCAAGCCGCCTACTACCGCGAACACGGCATCCCACTGCGGGCGTGGCTCTTCGGCAACATCCACACCCTGAGCAAACTCGGCAGCGCACTCGCCCCGCTGAGCAACTGGCTGCTCAACGCCCCCGGCAGCGGCCTGCTCAGCGAACGCCTGCTCGGCATCAGCCGCCACCGCCGCCTGCCGACATTCGCCAGACAAACCTTCGTCAATTGGTTCCGCAAACGGCCCCGCACCGCACCATCGGAGCGCACCGTCGTACTGTTCCCCGACACCTTCGCCAATTACAACGAGCCAGAGATCGGCAAAGCCGCCGTGCGCGTGCTCGAAACGCTCGGCTACGAAGTGATCATCCCGCAGCGCATCGTCTGCTGTGGCCGACCAATGCTCTCCAAAGGGCTGCTCGACCAAGCCAAACACCAAGCGCAGCAGCAACTCGAATGGCTCGCGCCCTACGCCGAAGCGGGCCTACCGATCATCGGTCTCGAACCGAGCTGTCTGCTCACCTTCCGCGACGAGTACCCCGACCTCATCGACGACCCGCGCACCGAAGCGCTCGCCAAGCACACCTTCCTACTCGACGAGTTCCTGGCCAGCGAACTGCGCGCCGGACGGCTTACCCTGCCAGAAGCAACGCAGCAACAAGCTAAAAACTACCTGCTGCACGGCCACTGCCACCAAAAAGCGCTCGCGAGCACCAGCGCCACCCTCGAACTGCTGCGCAACCTGCTCGGCGCAACCGCCACCGAAGTCGACTCCGGCTGCTGCGGCATGGCCGGCTCATTCGGCTACGAAGCCGAGCACTACGACATCTCGCAGCGCATCGGCGAGCGCGCGCTCTTCCCCGCCGTGCGCGCCCAACCCGCCGACACCGACATCGTCGCAATGGGCACCAGTTGCCGCCACCAAATCGCCGACGGCACCCAACGGCGCGCCAAACACATCGCCGAAGTGCTCGCCGAAGCCCTCACCTAACCACATCAGGGGATGCGTTTTAAAGACGCATCCCCATTCCAAACCTGCTTTTGTTGGGGGAAAAGAAAGCGCAGCCAGCGCCTCAAGGCCCGTCGCTACGGGCCAACGACGTCGTGCACAACGTGTGCGCGCTCGGACAGTGATGGCGCTTCGCGCCACAACGCGCGCACGTTACGCGCTGCTCCGCAGCGCATGGCTGCGCCGCCTGCACGCCTCGCACCCGACACGGTGACCAGGTGACCGGGGTGACAAGGTGAACAAACCAAATTACGCAAACCACACCGCCAATTACCACCGAGCGTGTTCCCCACCCGCACCAAGCCGCTCGCACCACACGAGCAACCCCTGCTCGAAGCGTTCAGCTTGATGTTTCTGTTGGTCACTGCGTTACGTCAACTTGAGAATCCAGCCTGGCAAGAGTAGTTCCCCCGCCGCATGCCCGTAGTTGCGCAGACCTACGCCGCCAAGCTCCTGCGCCGCAAGCCGTTCCTGCTGGAATCGTGATACCCTACTTCGTTTCATCATCCACATAAAACGGCCCAAACTGCAACGCCACGATATTAACCAGCACCGCCAATAGCAAAATTCCAAATATCGATGCTCGCATCAGGCCACGCACCGCCACATCAGCGGCAATGCGTTGGTACAGGAAGAACCCACCAACTGCCAGCACCGCGATAAAGAAGATGATCGTGATCGCCCAGGCCCACGGCTTGAGGCGCAGTTGCGCATTGCATTGACTACACGTGATTTGCGACGGCGACGAGACTGTCATCAATCGACCCAACGAAAATGGCGCTTGGCAACGGGGGCAGGGTGTCGAGAAACGCATTTCTTTTCCCTTTTGATATGCAAACTACATCGATATAGTTCACATCTTCGCTTTACATTATGTTATCACAACTCCTATGCGTTTATATGATCATTGTATCATTTTGACGCACTTTATCCCCATGTAAGCTATTCTTTCTCATCATTCCACCTCATTCATTCTGTCTCACGGTCTTTAATGCTCGGCCACTGACCCCAGCGCGCGCTCTCCCCTCACCACCTTTGTGATAAATGGAACAAATGGTGCACTAAAACAAGGGTATTTGACAAATACCCTAAGGTATGATATTTTCTTTGTTAGTTCACTGGACTTTGTATCATCTTCCACATTCCGCCGAATCGCTAACTTTGGTTTTCGCACGTGATGGCAGGCACTCGCAGACTACGAGTGTCCAATTGCTGAACCCTAAGGCGCGGTACACGTATGGTGGATCGGTTTCTTGAAAAAGCGACTCGCCAACATACCCGAGATCACAATAGCCAGCTCATTCTGCGTACCATTTACGATGCCGAGGCGATTAGTCGAGCTGATCTGGCCCGTCTCACTCGCCTGACGCGCACAACCGTATCGGATGTGGTGGCTACGCTGATCGAACGAGGCTTGGTCGAGGAGATCGGCCACGGCATCTCGTCGGGGGGGCGGCAACCCATTCTTCTGCAAGTTGTCGATGATTCGCGCCACCTTATCGGCATCAACTTGATGAATGGTGAGCTTACCGGGGCGATCATCAATCTTCGGGGAGCGATCTGTCAGCAAACCTACGCGAAGTTGACGAGTAGCGATGCCGAGAGCACCTTAGCGCAATTCTACGCAATGCTCGATGAGCTGATCGCGATGGATCATGCGCCGCTATTGGGCATTGGCATCAGCACGCCGGGCCTGATGGACCCATCGGGGCAGATTGTGCGCCGTGCCGTCAATTACGGCTGGCAGAACCTGCATCTCAAGGAATTGCTCGAAGAACGGTATCGTCTGCCCGTCTACATCGGCAATCTCGCGCATATGTCGGCGCTGGCCGAGTACACCTACGGCGGCAGCCAGGACCGCGAAAACCTGGTGGTGATGCACATCAGCCACGGGATCGGCGCTGGCATTATCCTCCAGGGCCAGTTGTTCCACGGCGATGCGTACGGTGCCGGCGAGATCGGCCACGTGGTGGTTGCGGAAGGTGGACCACGCTGCAATTGCGGAAATGAGGGTTGCTTGGAGAGCGTGGCCGATACACGAGCGATTGTGCGCCGTGTCCAGGAACTCCGCCAGGCTGCCGAGCCACCGCAATTCGACGAAATTGTCCAAAGTTTCCATGCAGGCGACCCGCTTGTCCAGCAAGTGATCGCCGAGGTCGGCTATTACCTTGGTATTGCAGTTGCTCAGTTAGTGGGCATCCTAAATATCGAGCGCATCGTGATCACAGGCCCAATCGCACACTTTGGGCCTAGACTACAGGAGATTGTGACCCAGGAGATGCAGCGGCGCTCGCTGCCAATGCTGGCGCAATCGACCGAGGTGGTTGTCGCTGAGGAATATCCAGATACTATTCTACTCGGCATTTCGGCTTTGCTGCTGAACCAAGAACTAGGTCTCGTTCGTTTTGGGCAACGACGCTCGTCTGCACTACAATCTAGCATTCTCTCATTGTAAGCCTTTGCACTGTCATAGGATCTAACATCGCAGCACTACTTGATCCCACTTCCGGGCTATTGTTCTCTTAACTATACGATTAACCGATAACGGATAGCATTACGACGTTTCGCTTCTTTCGGTCGAGTAATTAATCGTTTACAGCACTCAGTCGGTTTATCCCAAGGGTACCCCTGGCAAGATCTTCTTGTCAGAGCAGATTTTTCAGACAGTGCGTTTCGGCGTACAAGGAGGAATCCCCTATGAGTCGCACAGGCAAGGAAGAACGGACCCCGATGACTCGCCGCCAACTCTTGCGCTTGATGGGCACAGGCCTAGGCGCGAGCGTTGTGCTGGCGGCTTGTGGCAGTGCCGCCCCAGCGAGCAACGCGCCCGCAGGCGAGCCTGCAGCACCTGCAGCCACCTCAGCTCCGGCTGCTGGCAGCAGCACATCCAGCCGACCGTTGACTCCCACGTTCTACCCCTGGATCGCCGACCTGCACCCCAGCCTGCCGCAAGTCAACGCGCAATTCCCCGATCTCAACTATCAGATTGCGCCGGTCGAGGGCTTCGGCATCGAGCGGTTCGTGGCCGAGGCCAAGAACCAAGAGAGCACCTGGGACGTGTACGTGGGTATGACGCCCTTCGTTGAAATGACCCAGTTGATTCAGGCTGGCGTCATCGAGCCATGGGACGATTACATTCCCAAAGACATCCTCGACGACATCATTCCTTCCATCCGCGAGGAGTGTACAGTCGATGGCAAGCTGTATAGCTGGCCGTTCCTGCTCGATGTCACCGGCTTGGGCTGGAACAGCGAGCAGACCGAGAAGGCGGGCATCACCGAGGCGCCCAAGACCTGGGACGAGTTCCTGGCGAACGCGAAACAGGTGCAGGAGTCGGGCGCGGCCACCTATGGCGCCACCTTCGACTCGCACGGCTGGCGCTCGCTGGTGCCGTTCGCACACAGCTACAGCACCAAGGTCTACAATGAGGAAGGCTTGTTCAACTTCACCAGCGAGGGCGCAGTTGAGGCGCTCAAACTGATGAAGGAGATTATGGCCTACGCTAACCCCGATATTCTGCTGGAAGGCACCACCGACGGCGGTGTCAACGGCACCCCCGACGAGGTCGCCTTCGCCTCGCAGCGCGCGGCGTACTATCCCAAGTACTTTAACTCGCCGCTGCGCTTCGCCTCGACCTGGCCAGATCCCACCAAGTTGCAGTTGGGTGGCCTGCCGAAGTTCGCCAACGGTGAGGGTTCGACGGTGTTCTGGAGCACGGGCGCTTGTCTGTTCAAGTACGGCCAGAACAAGGAGAAGGCTGTCGAGTACATGCGGGCGCTCACCTACAACGAGCAGATCTGGCAGGACTCGATCCAGGGTACCGAGACGGCCCACCCCGGCCAGTTGCCGCCCTACAAGTCGCTCTATGACAAGTGGGATGCCAACCCGCCGAGCTGGATGCAGCCGTTTGTGGGCGTGATCCGCGCACAGCTCGAGATCGCCAAGGCGATCCCGAACCACGCCTTTGGTCTGCAGCAGTTTGTGATCGGCAAGCCCTACTGGGAGAAGTACCTGACGGGCGAGGAGTCTGATCCTGTCAAGGCGCTGCAAGCCGCTCAGGACGCAGTCAACGCCGAGATCCAGAAGGCCAGCTAATACTCGTTACTCGGACAAGGGGATGCGCGCATCCCCTTGTCCCCTCGATTCAAGGGCAGAACTATGGCAACAATACGTACTAACGCCCAATCACCGACTAGGCTGCGCAACCGTTGGTTGAATCTTCGAGGCCTCAGTAATTGGGTGTTTCTACTGCCGATGATGTTCTTCTTCATCGGTTACCTGGCCTACCCAATCATCCGCGTGTTGTGGATCAGCTTCACCGATTACCGTTATTTGCGCAATGAGCCGGCGAATTGGGTTGGTCTCGAAAATTACCGCAACGCCATCGTCGACCCGCTTCTCCATAGCGGCCTGTTACGTGCGCTTGAATTCACGCTGATGTTTCTGCCGGGCACGATTCTGTTGCCATTGTTACTGGCCGTGCTGATCGATCGAGTCACACATCCGCGCTTGGCAAGCATTTATCGCGTGATCCTGCTCGTGCCTGCGGTCATCCCGGGCGCGATGATCTTCGTGCTCTGGAAGTGGTTGTACAACTTTCAGATCGGCCCAATCAACGTCATCCTCGTACAATTGGGTCTGTTTACCGAGCAGACCGCCCCGCAATGGCTCGGCGGCACATCGCTGACCTTGCCCGCTGTGGCCGCGTTCGAGGTGTGGTGGGGCCTCGGCTACCATACGATGTTCTTCCTGGCTGGACTCGCCGCCATTCCTAAAGATTTGAACGAGGCCGCTCGCATCGACGGTGCGAATGAGTGGCAGTTGTTCTGGCATGTGACCATCCCCCGCTTGTTGCCCATCCTCTCGATCCTGGTGGTGCTGCGCTTCGGCTCGGCGATGGCGCTGATCGAGGAGTTCCTGATCTTCGGTGGCTTCAACCGCGCATCACCCACCTACACGTGGACGATGTATATGTACGAGATGGCCTTCAAGACGGGCGATTGGTTACAGGGCTACGCTGCCGCGATCGGCTGGATCGGCACGATGGCCATGATGATCGTTGTGGCGGGACTTCTGTATCTGTTCCGTTCGCGCGACTAATTCAGGAGCACTGCTATGACCACAACGTCTCTGTCGCAACCGCGCCGCAAGCGCGTGAGCAAAGGCACTATTATGCGGCATGTGGTGATCAACTTCTTTATGCTGATCATTATCCTGCCGCTGGCCTGGGTGCTGCTGCTGTCGGTCAAATCGATCCCCGATGCCTACTCTGGCGCGCTCTGGCCCGAAAACTTCGATTTCACGCACTATAGCTACGTGCTCTCGAAGATTCAGACGTTGCCGCAAAACCTGTGGAACAGTATCTACGTCACTATCTCCACCGTCATCATCACCACGTTCTGCGCGATCCTTGCTGGCTATGCGCTGGTGCACGTGCGCCTACCCGGTCGCGCGGCGGTCATCCTGCTGCTGACGGCGTCGCTGTTCTTCCCAACCCGCATCGTCTCGTTGATCGCTGTGTTTGAGATCCAGAGCCAACTCAACCTGATCAACAAGACCTACGGCCTGATTCTGCCGTATGTGACCATCAACCTGGCGATCAGCGTGCTGATTATGCGCGGTATCTTCGAGCAGATCCCGCACGAACTGGTGGAAGCGAGCTTGATCGACGGCAGCGGCCCGTGGCGCACGTTGTTCCAAGTGCTGCTGCCGCTCGTGTCGAACGGCATCGTGGTGGTGGCGATCGTGAACTTCGTCTCGGCTTGGGGCGAGTACCTGCTGGCCGCGACGCTGACCAACGACCAGAGCGTGCGCACCATGCCGGTGGTGCTGGCGAGCGCCGCTGGTGGTATGGGGCAGTGGGCTTGGCCGCGCATCGCCGCCGTGTATGTGATCGTCGTCGCGCCCGGCATCGCGATCTTCGCGCTGCTGCAACGCCTGTACCTCAAGGGCCTCACCGAAGGCGCTGTGAAGATGTAGGTTTGGCATAGACCCTTAACGAGAGAACCATGACTAAAACTATTCGCGTAGGCATTGCAGGTGCGGGCTTCATTGGCGCAGTCCATGCACGAGCCTACCGCCAGATCCCAGGTGTCGAGATCGTCGGCATCGCTGACCCCATTGAGGAGAAGGCCGCGCCGCTGGCCAAAGAGACCGAGAGCCGCGTCTTCCGCAACTACGACGAGTTATTGGCCGCTGGTATCGATGTGCTCAACATCTGCCTGCCGCCACAACTGCACCTCGCCGCCGCGCAGGCCGCCGCCAACGCTGGGACGCACGTGCTGATGGAGAAGCCTATCGCGCGCACTGTGGAGGAGGCCGACGAGATGATCGCGGTCTGCGAGCGAGCCGGCGTGTACCTGATGACGGGCTTCACGCACCACTTCTACCCCGAGATGCGCGAGGCTAAGCGCCTGATCGATTCGGGCGCGATCGGCACGCCTCGCACCGCGCTCGATGCGATGTCGATCAGCTATGCGGGTGTGCTGCCCTGGTACCGCGATCGCTCGATCGCGGGTGGCGGTGTCTTTATGTGCAACGCCGTTCACGGCTTCGACCGCGTGAGTTGGGTGCTGGGCCAGCGCATCACCGCTGTGGCCGCGATGGTGGAACCAACCACAGGCAATCAGGGCGAAGATTATGGCTCGGCGCTGGCCCGCTTCGATGGCGGCGCGCAGGGCACCTTCTTCCAGCACTGGGGGCCGCATCAGACTGTGATGTGCGATATGCAGATCTTCGGCGATGAGGGCATGGTGCACGTGCGCTCCTGGGACTCGGTCGAGTTGCTGGCCAACGGCAAGCGCACCATCCAACGCTTCTACGACCCCACCAGCGACTTCCCCAGCCGCACGCTGCGCGGTATGGTCGCTGAATTGACTGAAATGGTCGAAGCGGTGCGCGAGGGTCGCCAACCCGATCCCGCTGGTGATGCCGGGCGCACCTCGGTAGCCCTGGTGCGCGCCGTCTACGAAGCCGCCGAGCGCGGCGTGTGGATCACGCTCTAACATTGGTCGCCTGCCCGTTGCGCATCGGCTTCGGGCGGGCGCTCGCCTTCACCTTCGCCGCAGCAGGCTGCCCGCAGCAGGCAACCCGCATCCCGCCGCTCGCAGCCCGCCTCACCAGGAACGCCACCAACTCGGCACACCCACCAGCGGGCCAGCGGCCTAGAATCAAACGCCTTGCAGCATCGGCGTACGATGCCAATTGATACGGAGCCGTAGCAATGATCAATCCGATTCCCGATGATGCGCGCCTTGAGCGCCTATTCGACGGATGCACCTTCGCGGAGGGCCCAGCCGCCGACGCCGAGGGCAACGTCTTCTTCTCCGATTGCCCGAACAACCGTATTATGGTCTACCGCACCGATGGCACCACCTCGGTCTGGAAGCAGCCGAGCAACCGCGCCAACGGCATGAACTTCGACTCGCAGGGGCGGCTCATCACCTGCTGCACGGGTGGCCTGACCTACCCGGGAGGCTCGCGCTCCGTCGAGCGCCACGAGCCGGATGGCAGCATCACCGTGCTCGCCTCGCACTACAACGGTAAACCGCTCAACTCGCCCAATGACCTGTGCTTCGATAACGAGGGTCGCATCTACTTCACCGACCCGCGTTACGGCGACGCCTCCGACATCGAGCAGGACTGCATGGCGGTCTATCGCATCGAGCACGATGGCTCGCTCACCCGCGTGATCGACGATATGGAGACGCCCAACGGCATCCTGATCAGCGCCGACAACCGCTCCCTCTACGTGGTCGATCACAACCCGGCCCCTGGCGGCGCACGCACGCTCGTGGCCTACGATATCGACAGCGCGGGCAACTGCAAGCGCCGAGGTATTTTGCACGATTTCGGCACGGGCTACGGCGGCGACGGCATGGTGCTCGACGTGGAGGGCAACATCTACCTGACGGCGGGCGAGGGCGAAGCCGCTGGCGTCTACATCTTCAACCCCGAAGGCAAGCAGCTCGGCTTCATCCACACGCCCGAGATCGCCGGAAACTGCACGTTCGGCGGGGAGGATATGCGCACGCTCTACATCGCCGCATCGACCTCGCTCTACCGCATCCGGCTCGCCATCCCGGGGCACGTTCACTACCCGAAGATCGCCTAACGCCAGAAGGAGCACGCCATGACCCCTCGTTCGTCGCTCGTCATCGAAGTTTGCGTTGGCACCGTCGATTCTGCGCTGGCCGCCCAAGAGGGCGGCGCGAACCGCGTCGAACTGTGCGACAACCTGCTCGAAGGCGGCACCACACCCAGCGCAGGCGCGATCGCCCTGGCCCGCAAGCACCTCAGCATCGACATGAACGTGATTATTCGGCCTCGGGGCGGCGATTTCTACTACAGCGACCTGGAATTCGCGATTATGCAACACGATATCGAGGTCGCAAAGCAGCACGGAGCCAACGGCGTCGTGATCGGCCTGCTGACCGCCGACGGCGACATCGATGTGGAGCGCACCCGCACGCTGGTCGAGCAGGCCCGCCCGCTCAGCGTGACCTTCCACCGCGCCTTCGACATGACCCGCGACCCGTTCGCCGCGCTCGAAACCCTGATCGACCTGGGCATCGACCGCGTGCTGACCACCGGGCAGGAGGATTCGGTGATCGAAGGACTCGATCTGGTCGCCGAACTGGTGGAGCGAGCCGCCGGGCGCATTATCGTGATGCCGGGCGGCGGCAACGAGCGCAACATGGCTAAGATTGTTGAGCGCACGGGCGCCAAAGAGGTACACGTCACGGGCACCACTGTGCTCGACAGCCCGATGCGCTTCCGCAGAACGCACGTCTTTATGAGCGGCGGACTGCACGTGCCCGAATACAGCCGCGAGATCACCGATCCGGCCCGTATTCGGCAGATACGCGGCTAATCAACATTGAGGCGCACGCAGCATCAACCTAGCGTAGGAACTTCGCCCATGCGCTAGGTCTCAGATTTCGAACAAACAAGGTACATAGACAGTATGCAAATCGAACAATCCGACCTGATCACCTGGCTGCAACGCCTCGTACAGATCCCTAGCGTCTCGCCCGACCAAGCCGGACCGCGCGCGGGCGAACCGGGCGAAGCACGCATCGCCGCCGCCATCGCAGAATGGTTCCGCCAACTGGGCGCCGACGAAGTCGTTGTTGAAGATGTACACCCGGGCCGCCCGAACGTTTACGGCATCTGGAAGGGGCGCAGCGACCGCTGGGCTGCGCTCGATGTGCATATGGACACCGTGAGCGTCGAGCAGGTGCCGGGCGACCCGTTCAGCGGCGAACTGCGCGATGGTCGCATCCACGGGCGCGGCTCGGTCGATACCAAAGCGAGCCTGGGCGTGGCGCTGGCCATGCTCGAAACGATGCAGCGCAACGGCATCCAACCGCAGGCCAACCTGCTGATCGCCGCCACCGCCGACGAGGAATCGATGGCGACGGGCGCTCCAGCCTTCGCCGCGTGGGTGCGTCGCCGAGGCATCGCGCTCGACCAACTGATGGTGGCCGAGCCGACGCTCTGCCAAGCTGTGTACGGCCACAAAGGGCTGGTGCGCCACCATTATCACATCAGCGGCGTCTCGGCGCATAGCTCGCAGCCGCACCTGGGCAAGAACGCCATCATTGCCGCCTCGCACCTCGCGCTCGCCTTCGAGGCCGAGCACCAGCGCCTGCAGAGCCTGCCGCCCGCCACCGAACTCGGCGCGCCCACGCTCACCGTCACGATGATCAACGGCGGGCGCGGCCTGAATGTGGTGCCCGACAGCGTCACGCTCTCCATCGATCGGCGAGTCGTCGCGGGCGAAACGACCGCACAAGTCGCCGCCGACCTGATCGCGCTGGCGCAACGGGCCTGCCCGCTGCCGTTCGAGGTCGAAACCATCCTGCAACTCGAAGCCTTTTACCAATCGCCGGATACGCCGTGGCTGCGCCAACTGGCCGAATGGGCGGAAGTCGAGCCGACCGTCGCGCCCTACGGCACCAACGCCTTCGCCTACGGCGGCCTGGCCCGCGAATGCGTGGTGCTCGGCCCAGGCTCGATCGCCCAGGCGCACGGCCTCGACGAATGGGTCGAAGTCAGCGAACTCGTCCGGCTCGCCGATATCTACCAGCGCTGGTGGCTCTAAAGAGGAAACGTTATGCAACCCGTTCGTATCGGAGTCGTGGGACTCGGCAACTTCGGACAACTGCACGCCCGCACCATCGCGGGCCTTGCGGAGGCTGAACTCGTCGCGCTTGTGGACCGCAGCGCCGAGCGCCGCGACGCACTCCATCAACAACTTGGCGCACCAGCCTGGGCCGATCTCGCCAGCGCGCTCGACGCCGTTGAGGCCGACGCTTGGGTGGTCGCCACGCAAACCGACACGCATATCGAGTTGGCCGAGCAGATCCTGAGGCGTGGCGCGAGTGTTTTGATCGAAAAACCGCTCTCCCAAACGCTCGCCAGCGCCGAACGGCTGGCCCCACTGGTCGCTCCCGAATCGCGCAACCTGATGCTCGGTCACATCCTGCTGTTCAGCAACGAGGTGCGCACTCTGCTGGCCGAAGTGGCCAAACACGGCTCGCTGGCCTACTTCCACGCTGTGCGCCACCGCCCCACCACCACCGCCGATCTGTTCGCAGGCGAATCGCCCATGCGGCTGCTGATGGTGCACGACCTGTACGTGGCCCTGGCGATGATGGGTGGCGCGGAGCCGGAGCAGATTCGCGGCGAACTGCGCCCGCGCCCGGGCGGCGGCACCGACCTCGCGATCGCCGAACTGCGCTGGCCCGGCAACGTCTGGGGCACCTTCACCGCCTCGTTCCTCACCCCGCCCGGAATGAGCGGCGAAGGGTTCGACCGTTTCGAAGTGTTCGGGCAGGGCTGGGCCGCGCGGCTGGAGAACAACCCGCGCCCGCTGACCGTCTGGCATGATCGGGCCACCTGGCCGCTGCTGCTCGACATCAACGCCGACCCGCAGGCCCCCAGCGGCTGGCTGGCCGAAGAACTGCGGCACTTCTGCCGAGTCGTGCGGGGCAAAGCGAGCGTTCCGTTCGGCGCGCGCTACGCCGACGGCCTGCAAATTATGCGCTGGCTCGATCTGCTGGAACAGAACTAAGTGCGAATACAGCGTTAAACAAGCACGTTGCAATCTCCATTGTCATTCCGAACAAGCCGCTAGGCGACGTGAGGAATCTCATCGTTCTGCATTGTCATAGGCGATGAGATCTCTCTCTTCGTTCGAGATGACAATGCTTTTCGTTGATAGCGAATGAACAACCCGAGCAAAGCGGCACAAACGTTGAACAACGCGCTTCCACACTTCAACTAACACCAGAATCACCAGGGAAAGTTGTATCAATGCGCTGCGCGTAGCAGCGCATTGATACAACATAAAATAGGAAATACATTGCTGCCGCAGGCTAAAACAGCTTTACAATCATCGCAGTCCAACCAAAACAACAACGGCATCATCCGCCGAAACGCCTCAATGAGGAGACCCATGCTGAATACCGAAGACCGCCTGCGCGATTTCCCCTCGCTGGCAGGCATGACCTACCTCAACACCGCCGCCGAAGGCATCCCGCCGCTCGCCGTCGGGGCCGCGCTCACCCAATACTTTCACGACCACCAACTCGGCATGGACGGGCGCGACCGCCATCACCCGCAACTGGCCGCTGCCAAAGCGCTCACCGCTGAACTCTTCGGCCTGACTGCCGACGAGGTCGCGATCTGCTCGTGCAGTTCCGAAGCCTACAACCTGCTGGCGCTGGCCCTGCGGCTGCAGCCCGGCGACGAGGTTATCATCAACGACCTGGACTTCCCCGCCGGAGCCACGCCCTGGCTCCAACCGAGCAACCCAGCCACCACCAAAATCTGGGCCTCGCGCAACGGCGCCCTACACGTCGAGGATCTGATCCCGCTGCTCAGCCCTCGCACGCGGCTCATCACCAGTTCGCTGGTCAGCTTCTACAACGGCTACATGATCCCGCTGCCCGCCGTCGTTGAAGCGGTGCGCCAACACAGCAACGCCCTGTTCGCGCTCGACGTGACCCAAGCGCTCGGGCGCATCCCGCTCGACCTGAGCGGCGTCGATGTGGTGATCAGCAGCACGCACAAATGGATCCTCGCCAGCCACGGCGGCGGTTTGGTCGGCATCCGCAGCGAGCGGGCTGCCGAACTCACATCGCCAGCGGGCGGCTGGTTCAACCTGAAAACCCAAGTGCCGCTGGGGCCAGGCCGCCTCGATCCCGTCGAGAGCCTGCCCGGAGCCGCCAGTTTCGCCGTCGGCATGCCCAACTTCCCGGCGATCTACGCCATTCGCGCCGCGCTGGAGTACATCACCAACATCGGCGTCGCAGCCATCGACCAAGCCGCCGCCCCGCTCGTGCGGCGCTGCCTCGACGGCCTGCAGCAACTGCCGATCGAACTGCTCACCCCACCCGATCCGGCCAACATCGCGGGCATCCTCGCCTTCAAACATCCAGCGATGGAGCGCATCCACCAGCGCCTGCGGGAGGCCAACATCCACGTGATGAGCCACGCCGGGCGCCTACGGATCGCCATCCACGGCTACAACACTCAGGCCGATATCGATCATCTGCTGACCACACTCGAACAGGTGCTCCATGACGTACAGTAAAGCCGATGCCCACCTGCACTTCTTCAAGCCAGGCTACGCCAACACCCTACCCGAAAGTTGTCGCCGCCTGCAGCCCGACGAGATCACCCTCTACAGCGCGCTCGCTCAGAAACACCAGATCGCGCAAGTGCTCGCCGTCGGCTACGAGGGCGACGCCTGGGCCAGCGGCAACAACGCCTACCTGGCGGAGCTCGCCGCCCAACACGCTTGGGTGCGGCCAGTCGCCTACCAGAGCAACCCCGGCGACCTCAGCATCGAGGCGCTGGAACAACTCGCCAAACAGCGCTTCGTCGGCCTCAGCATCTACCTGTTCGACGACGCCATCGAAGCCAGCCTCAGCCGCGTCGAGGACAGCGTCTGGCAATGGCTCGTCGAGAAGCGCTGGCTGATCAGCGTCAACTCGCGGGGCGAACGCTGGCGCGCCTGGCAGCCAGTGCTCACGCGGCACCCCGAACTGCGGCTGCTCGTCTCGCACCTCGGCCTACCGCCCGCCGTCGCGCAGCCGCCCAGCGCCGCCGAAGCCCAACAAGCGCTCGCCAGTGTCATCGAACTGGCGCGCTTCCCAGGGACGCGCGTCAAACTTAGCGGCTTCTACGCCCTCACCACACCAGGATATGATTACCCGCACCGCGCGGCCTGGCCCTACGTCGAAGCCCTGCTCGAAGCCTACGGCAGCGCGCGGCTCCTCTGGGCTTCCGACTTCAGCCCGAGCCTCGAATGGCTCAGTTTCGCCCAGACCATCGCACTGTTTGACCATATGCCCTTCCTAGATGATACTAAACGACAACAGATCACAGGCGAAAACCTGCTGCAACTCCTTACCGATATCGACAACGCAGCAGCATAAACAACCATAAAAGGACAGACCCATGCAACGCTTTACAGGAAAAGTAGCGCTCATCACCGGCTCCGCCCGAGGCATCGGGCGCGGCATCGCACTCTGCCTCGCCGAAGAAGGCGCCGATATCATTGTCAACGACCTGCCGCCCCGCGAAGGGCCGGGGCCTCAAGGCACCGTCGCCGAGATCGAAGCGATGGGGCGTCGCGCCATCGCCATCGAAGCCGACATCTCCGACCGTGAGCAAGTCGCCGCTATGTTCGCGAAAGGCGTGGAACACTTCGGCCACATCGACGTCGTCGTGGCCAACGCCGCCTTCTCCATCCGCCAACTCGTCGTCGAGGCCGAATGGGACAAGGCCCTGCGCACCATCGAAGTGACCCAATTCGGCGTCTTTCACACCTGCCAAGCTGCCGCGCAGCAGATGATCAAACAGGGCAACGGCGGCAAAATCGTCATCATCGGCTCCATCCTCGGCGAGATACCGATGATCACCAGCGCCGCCTACAACATGTCCAAAGCCGCAGTGAACCACTTCGCGCGCACCCTCGCCGCCGAACTCGCGCCGCACCGCATCAACGTCAACGTCATCAACCCGGGCTACATCGACACCCCGGGCGAGCGCGCCTTCGCCACCGAAGAGCAGATCGCCGAATCGGCCAAAGCGCTGCCCTGGAAGCGCCTGGGCACCCCGCGCGACATCGGGCGGGCGGCGGCCTTCCTGGCCAGCGACGACGCCGACTACATCACCGGCACCGCGCTCGTGGTCGATGGCGGCTACCGAGGGGCTATGCACATCTAACCCAAAGCAGTATTGTTGGGGAAGAAGGAGCAACCTCGTGATCAGCGCCCGTGGTCATGCTCCCGCATAAACTTGCAGCAGACGGCACCAACCGCACCCGTCCCAGTGCTACGGCAGCGTGGCCATCACGTGACACGGTGACACGGTGAGCAGGGCGCAACAAAACGCAACGAAACGCATTGTCATCCTGAATGAGCTGCCAGGCGACGTGAAGGATCTCACCGAAGAAGCAGCGAAAAACATTGATATTGACCTGTCAGGCGCGCGTTTTGGGCTTTGGATGCTCAAAGAGCGCCTGGCAGGTCGGCAAAGCATTGCAATGTGTTGCATTGTCATTCGCTGAGGGTACACATTGAGATTCTTCATTCCGCTACGCTCCATTACTCAGAACATAGCCATGTTTTGCCCCTCTACATATCGCACCGCGATATTGGTATCTCAGAATGACAGTGAAAAACAATGAAACCAACGAAAAATCAGTGTCATCTCGAATGAAATGAGAGATCTCAATGTATATTCAATGCACAACGACGAGATTCCTCACTCCGTGCTACGCACTCCATTCGGAATGACAGTGAAGAACGATGAAAAGCAACGTCATCCTGAACGCAAACCCACACGCACAAGGCCGCACGAGACGGGGAGATTCTTCACTTCGTGC
>CALKHR010000009.1 GCA_937988885.1 uncultured Roseiflexaceae bacterium
GTCACCGTGTCACCAAGTCACGGCTCACGACGCCAAGGAGGAAATCACGATGCAGCTTGGCATAATGAACAACCCGCAGGCCGATGTGCTCGACGAACTGCATTGGGCTGCCGCGCACGGCTTTGAGTTCTTGGATCTCACCATCGAAGGACCACGGGCGGCGCTGGAGCAGATCGATGCCATACAGATTCGGCAGGCGCTCGACCAGCACTCGATGGGTGTGGTCGGCCACACCGCGTGGTTCCTGCCGTTTAGCTCACCGTTCGAGCGGGTGCGCCAAGCTGCTGTCGCTGAAATAGGCGCCGCCCTACCGACCTTCGCGGCGGTCGGGGCGAAATTCGTGAATGTGCACGTGGCTCCTGGCGTGAGCTCGTTCGGCCAGGCATTTGCGCAGCAGCAAAACGGGCGCAGCTTTGCGGAACTGGCCGAACTCGCCGAGCCATACGGCATCCGAATCATGGTGGAGCATGTGCCGGGGCGCTGGTCGAATACCGACGATCTGCGGGCGATCCTGGCACATGATCCCCGCTTAGGCTTTCATTTGGATATTGGGCACGCGTTTGTGGGTGGCGACCGCCTGGAGAGCTTGCTGAAGGCGTTTGGCGATCGGCTCTGCCACGTGCATGTCTCCGACAATCGTGGACGCGAGGACGACCATCTGCCGCTCGGCACCGGACGGATCGATTGGCCCAAAGCGGTGCGCTTGCTCAAGCAGACGGGCTACGACGGCACCATCACGCTTGAGGTGTTCTCCGAGGACCGAGACTATTTATTGATGAGCGCCGCGAAGATGCAGGAATGGTGGGATGCGGCGTAGTGCCTCAAAACGCTCACCGTATGTGAACCAAAGTTCGTATTTGTACCAATCATTTGCAATCTTGATGTTACCTAGGAGGCTATAGAGATGACAACCGCAAAGAAACCGCGCATCCTCACTGGCGACCGCCCAACCGGTCGGCTCCATTTGGGCCATTATGTTGGCACACTTGCGAACCGCGTTCGGCTTCAAGATGAGTACGAGTGCTTCTTCTTGGTGGCCGACCTGCATATGCTGACGACCCGCACGGAGTTGGAGCGCTTGCGCCAAACCAGCGACAACATTCGCCAAGTGGTGCTCGATAACTTGAGCGTCGGCATCGATCCGAACCGCAGCACCTACGTGTTGCAATCGGCGGTGCCGCAGATCCCCGAGATCGCGCTGCTCTTCTCCATGCTTGTCACGGTGCCGCGTTTGCAGCGCGTGCCGACCCTGAAGGAAGTGATGCAGGCCCTGGAGATCGAGCAGCCGTCGGTCGGTCTGCTCAACTACCCGGTCTTGCAGGCCGCCGACATCTTGAGTGTGCGGGCCAACCTGGTGCCGGTCGGCAAGGATCAGGCCTCGCACTTGGAGGTGACGCGCGAGATCGCCCGCCGCTTCAACAGCCTGTACGGCGATACGCTGCCCGAGCCAGACACGCTGATCGGTGAGGTGCCGACGCTGATCGGTATCGACGGGCAGGCCAAGATGAGCAAGAGCTTGAACAACGCGATCTACCTGACCGACGACGCCAAGACCGTCGAGCAGAAGGTGCGCGGCATGTACACCGACCCCAACCGCGTGCGGGCCGATATCCCTGGCCGCGTCGAGGGCAACCCGGTGTTTATGTATCACGATGCGTTCAACCCCAATATCGACGAAGTGAACGATCTCAAAGAGCGCTATCGACAGGGCAAGGTTGGCGATGTCGAGGTGAAGAAGAAGCTGACCGTGGCCATCAACAACTTCCTGGACCCCATCCGCGAGCGCCGCGCCGAACTGGAGCGCAACCCGCGTTTGGTGGAAGAAGTGCTGGCCGCAGGTAGCGCCCGCGCCCGCGAGGAGGCCGCCGAGACGCTGCGCATGATGCGCGAAGCGATGGGCCTGAACTTCCTGGCGTAGTCCGTCTCCGATCGGCGGTGATGAGCGTGTTGGATCGCGCTCATCGCCACTACGGCTCGCCTTTTGTTTAGAGGAGAACGGTGATGCAGATAAGTCCTTCGCTTGATGAGATGCACAAGCTGCGCGATCAGGGCAATTTGTGCCCGATTTACACCGAGATTCTGGCCGATCTCGAGACGCCCGTCTCGGCGTACTTGAAGATCGCGCACGGCCCCTACAGCTTCCTGCTGGAGAGCGTGACGGGCGGCCAGAACATCGGGCGCTACTCGTTTATCGGTAGCAATCCCTACCTGACGCTGCGGATGCACGAGGGCGTGGCGATCGCATCGCAGGGTGGCTACAAGCAGACCTTGCAGTACGAAGATCCGCTCGTGGTGCTAGACAGCTACCTGAACACGTATCGGCCAATCCGCCTGCCGGGCCTGCCGATCTTCGTGGGTGGCGCTGTGGGCTATATGTCCTACGAATGCGCTCGGTACTTCGAGCGGCTGCCGGTGCCCGAGAAGCGCGCCTACGATATGCCCGAAAGCTGGTGGATGTTCGTCGATACGCTGCTGGCCTTCGATCACGTCAAGCACAAGATCATCGTGATCTCGCATGTGCATCTGGATGCCGAGGATTTGGCAGCCGAGTATCAACGCGCCGTGGCCCGCATCGAGAACGTGATCGCCAAACTGCGCACGCCGCTCCCGCCGCAGCCGGGCTACACGCCCCGCAACTACGAGCCGCAGAACTTCGTGCGTGGCTCCTCTAGCCCGATTCGCTCGAACGTGACGCGCGAGCGCTACGAGGCGAACGTGCTGAAGGCCAAGGAATATGTGATGGCTGGCGATATCTTCCAAGTGCAGGTATCGCAGCGCTTCAGCAAGGAGACCGATGTCGATAGCTTCACGATCTACCGTGCGCTGCGCACCGTGAATCCTTCGCCCTATATGTTCTACATCCGCACTGGCGAGGGCGATTTGGTCGGCGCTTCGCCCGAGATGCTGGTGCAGGTGCAGGAAGGCCGCGTCGAAACGCGACCGATCGCTGGCACCCGCTGGCGTGGCAAGGACGCCGCCGAGGACGAGCAACTCGCCCGCGACCTGCTGGCCGACGAGAAAGAGCGCGCCGAGCATTTGATGCTGGTTGACCTTGGCCGCAACGACATCGGGCGCATCAGCGTGCCAGGTACGGTGGAGGTGCCCACATTTATGACCATCGAGAAGTACAGCCACGTGCAGCACATCGTGTCGTCGGTGATCGGCAAGTTGCGCCCCGATATGAAGCCGATCGACGCGCTACGGGCCTGCTTCCCGGCTGGCACGGTGACTGGCGCGCCCAAGATCCGCTCGATGGAGATCATCGCCGAGCTAGAGGGCGAGCAGCGCGGCGTTTACGCTGGCGGTGTGGGTCACGTGGGCTTCAACGGCGATCTGGACATTTGTATCGCGTTGCGCACCATGGTGGTGAAGGACGGCGTGGCGTATGCACAGGCGGCTGGCGGCGTGGTGGCTGATAGCACGCCCGAATACGAGTACAACGAGAGCCGAAACAAGGCGGCAGCCTCGCTGCGGGCGATCGAGGAAGCAGAAGCGTTGTAGTTCTATTGCTGTTAGCCAAGCGCTAGTGGCACTACGTTCGAAACTGTAATGCAAAAGACCAATGCAGTACGGACCGTCGAACGCGCAGGCGTCTCGTACGAACTACGCGAATATCCGATCGACGAATCGGATCTGAGCGCGGAGCGAGCCGCCGAAAAGCTCGGTATGGAGCCCGAAACCGTGTTCAAGACGCTGATCACACGCGGGGATCGCACAGGGCCGCTGCTGGCCTGCATCCCGGCTGGCACCGAATTGGACCTGCGTGCGCTCAGCGAGGTTTCGGGCAATAAGCGCGTGGAGATGGTGCCGCTCAAAGAAGTGCTCGATCTGACGGGTTATATCCGCGGCGCGGTGACGCCGCTCGCCGTCAAGAAGCCGTACCCCGTGTTCATCGATGAAACCGTGGAGTTGTGGCCGATTGTGGGCATTAGCGGCGGTATGCGCGGGCTAGAGATTCTGCTTGCGCCGAGCGACTTGATCCGCATCACCAACGCGACCTTGGCCGATATCGCTCGGCAAACCACCTGAACCAATCGATATACGCACGGGCCGGCTCGCTCCTTGCGAACCTGCTTGACAGTGGGGATCCCCAAACGGCGACGACAGGCTGTTCGGAGCGCAACACTGTTAAGTGGGATGGCCTGTTCTGAGGAGCTAGAGTATGATTTTGCTGCTTGACAACTACGACTCCTTCACCTATAACCTGTATCAATACCTCTGTGAATTAGGTGCAGATGTTGTCGTAAAGCGCAACGATGAGTTGACGGTAGAGGACGTGGCTGCGCTGCAACCCGAGCGGATCGTGATCTCGCCTGGGCCGTGCACGCCGAACGAGGCGGGTATCAGTATCGATCTGATCCGAGCGCTCGGCGAGACGACGCCGATCCTGGGCGTGTGCCTGGGGCATCAGGCGATCGGCGCGGCGTATGGCGGCGCGGTGGTGCGCGCTCCGATGGTCATGCACGGCAAACTGTCGGCCATTTACCACGAATCGCAGGGCGTGTTCGCCAACCTGCCGCTTCCGTTCCAAGCAACCCGCTACCACTCATTGATCGTGCGGCGCGACGACCTGCCAGACTGCTTGGAAGTGACCGCATGGACCGACGACGGCCTGATTATGGGCCTGCGTCACCGCACCTTCCCGGTTGAAGGTGTGCAGTTTCACCCCGAATCGATTCTCACCGAAGCAGGCAAAGACCTGTTGAGGAACTTTCTCCAACGCGACCGTTTTTGAGGGAGTTTGTCATGAGCCAGCCACCAATCGCGGATCAGATTGTTGATCAGTTGCGCACGAATCTGCGCGCTGCGGGCATCGCTGTTTCGGAAGCCGATATTCAGGGTATGGTTGAGAAAGGCTTCTTGGCGCGCCCACAGACGTTTATGGAGCATGTCGAGGAAGTGCAGGCGATTGGCACGCCCGATTATCTCGCTCGGTCGGTTGCGCCGATTGTGGCGCCAACCACGGGCATCGCGAGCGCGCCGAAGGTGCCCGCCGTAGCGACGGAGCCGGAATCGCTGCCGTTTGCCTCGATCAGTGAGGTTGCTGCGCAGTTGCGGGCTGGCAAAGTCTCGCCTGTGGAATTGACGAACCTGATGCTGGAGCGCATCGAGCGGTACGATCCGCAGTTGAACGCCTTCCAGCAGGTATTGCCCGATCGCGCCCGTGCATGCGCCTCGCAGGCTGAGCGCGAATTGGCGGCTGGTCACGATCGCGGCCCACTGCACGGTGTGCCGATCGTGATCAAAGACTTGCTCGATTGGGCGGGCACCCCTACCACGGCAGGCTCGAAGATTTTGGCGGATCAGGTCGCGAAGCAGGACGCCTACGCGGTTACGCAACTGGAGCAGGCCGGCGCGGTCATCCTGGGCAAGACGCGCATGTCGGAGTTCGCCTACTCGCCTGGCTCGAACAACGGCCACTACGGCTCGACCCACAACCCGTGGGACACCACCCGCGACTCGGGTGGCTCCAGCAGCGGCTCGGCGGTGGCCGTGGCGGCGGGCTTGGCGTTCGCCGCACTCGGCTCCGATACGGGCGGCTCGATCCGCATTCCCGCCTCGTTATGCGGCATCGTCGGCCTGAAGCCCACCTTTGGCCGCGTGAGCCTGCACGGCGCGATTCCGCTAGCTTGGTCGCTCGATCACCTCGGCCCGCTTACCCGCACAGTGGCCGATGCCGCATTGCTGCTGGAATTGCTCTCGGGCCGCGACCCCCGCGATCCGCGCACCAACGCCTCGCAGCCGTTTGTATCGCCAGATTTCTCGCGCGGCGTGGCGGGTTTGCGCATCGGCGTGTTGGATCTCGAAGGCTCCGGCTTGCAGCCTGCGCCCGAAGACTCGGCGGTCGCCGCGTGGCAGGCTGGCTTGGCGGTGTTGGAGCAGGCTGGCGCGGTGCTGGTCCCCGTCAAGTTGCCCAACTTCGGCAGGCTGGTGTGGCTGAACAACTCGCTATTGGCGATGGAGACGCTGGCCTTCCATCTGCCGTGGCTGCGTACCCGCCTCGACGATTACGGCGAGTTTATGCGCCAACGCGTATTGGCGGGCTTCGCCTACCCGAGCACCGCATTTGTGCGGGCACAACAGATGCGTGCCGAACTGCGTGCGCAGCTCGATACGGTATTCGAGCAGGTTGACCTGTTGAGCACACCCACGCAGCCCGACGGTGCGCCGCCGCTCGGCGTCCCCGCCTCGACCCTGTACACCGCGCCGTTCAATTCGCTCGGCTGGCCGACGATCAGTGTTCCGGTGGGCTTCACTCCCACTGGCTTGCCACTGGGCCTACAGTTGTCGGGCAAACTGTGGGACGACGCGACCGTGTTGCGGGCCGCCTTCGCGTTGGAGGCTGGCTTGGGGCAGACCTTCCGCCCCACGTTGGAGGGCTGATCGCTGGCCTGCTCGATCTGTGTTGAGAGAGAGGAGCGCCATGGATTCATCGCTTACGCCGATACAAGCGCGCCAATACGCCGAACAGACGGATTTGCCGCGCCTGAGCGCATTCTTGATGGAAGTGAACGACATCTTCCCGTCGCTGAGCAATTGGCAAGTTGGCGATCTAATTTGGCGACTCTTTCTCAACACCGTCTTCGAGCCATCCAAGTCGATCCGCTTGTGGGAAGATCGGGATGGCCGCCTGTTAGGATTCGCTTGCTTCGAATCCCCCGATACGCTCCGAACTCAGATTCACCCGACGCTCGGTGGACGCGAGCAGGTTCTGCAGGCGATGGTAGATTGGGGGCTGGAACAAGCACGAGCGGCGCAAGCTTCCGAAACAGTGACGCTGCAAACGACGGCGAGCGAGAGCGACGAGGCGTTTGCAGCGCTGTTGTTGCGCAATGGCTTTGTGCGGAGCAACGATCATTACGTGCATTGGCAACAGCCGCTCGACGATGCCGCGCTTGTCGGGCCGCAGTTGCCGGAGGGGTGGCAGGTGCGGCACGTCGGCGACGAGTCCGAGTGGCAGGCGCGTGTCGATCTGCACCGCGAGGTGTGGCAGTCATCGAAGGTGACGCTTGAGGCGTATCGGCGGCTGCGCCAGGCGCCGTTCTACCGACCCGACCTCGACTTGGTTGCGGTGGCGCCCGATGGCACGCTCGCCTCGTATTGCATCATCTGGCTCGATACGCACAATCGGAGCGGCGAGTTCGAGCCGGTCGGCACGCGTCCCGCGTATCGCAGGCAGGGCATTGGCAAGGCGCTGCTGCGCGAGGGTTTGCGTCGGCTGCGGACGCTCGGTGCCGAGATAGCGCTTGTGCTCTCCTGGAGCGGCAGTGAGCCTGCGGGGCGTCTGTATGCCTCAGCAGGGTTTCAGGTCTGCGGTCGGGAGTGGGTGTATGAACTCCGACAATAGCGCGATATTCGCAAGGAGGGGCCAATGCACATCCGTCACTACTTGGTGCTGTTCTCGATCTTCAGCCTAATGCTGGTGCCGCACGCACAAGCGCAAACGAACGAACGCTGCTTCCTCGAGACTGACTACTGCATATCGGGGCGTTTCCTGAGTTTTTGGGATTCGCAGGGCGGATTGATGGTATTCGGCTTCCCAATCGGCGATACGCGTATGCAGCCGACTGCTGAGGGCGCCTTCAACACGCAGTGGTTCGAGCGCGAACGCTTCGAGGCGCATCCCGAGAACGCCGCCCCATACGATGTGCTGTTGGGCCGCTTGGGCGATGAGCAGTTGCGCCGCCAAGGGCGCGATTGGCGCACCTTCCCCACGGGCCAACCCACCGATGGCTGTCTGTTCTTCGAGCAGACTCAGCACACGCTCTGCGAGCCGTTTCTGAGCTATTGGCGCAGCCACGGCTTGGAGTTCGATGGTCGCCGTGGCACCAGTTACGAGGAATCGCTGGCGCTGTTCGGCTTGCCGCTCAGCGAGCCGCAGGAGGAGATCAACAGTTCGGGCGATCGGGTGGTGACGCAATGGTTCGAGCGGGCGCGCTTCGAGCATCACCCCAACAATCCGCCGGAGTATCAGGTGTTGCTGGGCCGCTTGGGCGCCGAGGTGTTTGAGCCGTCGCGCAACAGCGGCGCGGTGCACTATCGTTTTGTGCAGCAGCCCGGTTGGCCACACCCGCTTGAGGTGCCGATGGGCTTCACCATCGAGGAGGTCGCCTCGGGCATACCCGCGCCCCGTTTTATGGCGCAGGACCCCGCCAATCCCAACAGCATCGTCTACGGCTCATCGACCACCAGCCAGGTGATGCGCCTGATCGATACCGATCAGGACGGGCGGTACGATCAGCAGCAGGTTGTGGCTGGCGGATTGGCGGCTGTGCATAGTGTGGCGTTCGTCAACGGCCAATTGCTGGCCGCCGCCGAGGATCGCCTCGTGCGCTTGTCGAACTTCGACTCGAACGGTACCACACAGCAGATCGAGCAGTTGCTCACGCTCAGCGACGGCGCGACCGATCAGTACAGCCACCGCACTCGCACCGTGGCTCAAGGCCCGGATGGCAAGTTGTACATCTCGGTCGGCTCCTCGTGCGATGTATGCGAGGAGAGCGATCCGCAGCGGGCCGCGATTCTGCGGCTGAACCCCGATGGCAGCGGGCTAGAGGTGTTCGCTTCGGGGTTGCGCAACACCGTCGGCTTCGATTGGCGGCCTTTCACCGAGGAGTTGTGGGGCTCGGATATGGGGCGCAACAACCTTGGCTCCGGCCTCCCGCCCGACGAGTTGAACCTGATCCTTCCGGGCAAACATTACGGTTGGCCCTACTGCTTCGGCGAACGCGTGCCCGATCCGCTGTTCAACGACGCGAACCGCTGCGCCACCACCGAGGCGTCGCGCTTCGATTACCCAGCGCATTGGGCGCCGTTGGGCACGCAATTCTACAACGGCATGAACTTCCCCGCTGCCTATCAGGGCGATCTGCTGGTGGCGTTCCACGGCACCGCGAGCGATCAGGTGCAGGAACTCTCGGGTTACCGGGTCTCCCGTGTGCACTTCAAGAACGGCGAGCCAGTGGCGATGGAGGATCTGGTGCGCGGCTGGATGGTGAACGGCCAGGTCTGGGGACGCCCCGCCGGATTGCTACAGTTGAACGATGGGAGCCTGCTGATCTCGGATGACGCGGGCGGGCGCATCTTCCGGCTGCGTTATCAGGGCGAATAGCAAAGGTTGTCTGATTGTTGGGCTGTGGCTATAATACCCGTGCGAAAGCCTTGGTAGGTTACGGTTTTTGGCGGTAGTGTCAAGGATGTTAGGGGGGATAATGAGCAGAAAACAGCGCGAACAGAAACGTGAATTGCAACGCAAAGAACGCAAACGAGAGCGTGGCGATGCGAAATCACGGACCGCTGATGAGATGGCTGCTGATGCTGTGAACGAACAGGCTGCGGCAACGATTATTGAGCAGCTTGGCGAAACTGAGGAAGAGCCAATCGGTACGATTCAGCGGGCTGTCTCTCTGTTAGGTGCTGAGCCAATGCTGGCCCTGCTCGAAGAAACGCTACAGATCGAGGCGCAGGGTGGCATGTGGTTGCGCGATGGCAGCCGACGGCGCACGGTCGGCGGCGTGTTCTTCAAGCTATTGCAAGAGCGCATCACGAAGTCGCAGCGCCTCTCGATCTTCTACCCCGAGTACGAACAGGTTTTCCCGCTCTCCGAGGAGGAATTGACCGAGCGCCTTCAGAACGTGGAGGAATGGCCGATCGCCGAAGCGCAGGCCGTTTCATGTACGTTGCTCGGGCGTCCTGCCGTCATCCCGCCACCCGATGTGCACCCCGATACGCCATACGTGTTGTTTGAGCTTTCCACCGGCACGGAGCAGATTCCAACGTTCACCAAAGGTCTGCCGCCGTTCTCGGAACCTGTGGTGTTCCGTGTGGTTGCACCCACTGCTCAGTGGTTGCGCGTGGCCCCCGTGCTGATCGAGCAGGCCGACACCCGATTAGCGATCACGGGCTTCCTCTCGCTCGATCCTCGTTCGACAGACCGTTTTGTGCTGCGGGCGCATAACGTGTGGATTCACGGCCTCCAAGGGCCAACACGCGAGAAGAAGAAGCGCAAAGAACGCAAACCGGCCAAGTATGAGATCGTCACAGGCACGATCAAATGGTTTAGCGTCGATAAAGGATTTGGCTTCATCGCCTCCGATACGCGCGGCGATGTGTTTGTGCATCAATCGGCGCTCGCGCCCAACCAAGCCACGCCTGTTGCTGGAGATCGGGTCTATTTTGGCGTTCGGGAGGGCCGCAAAGGCCCCGAGGCGCACGATGTGCATTTGGGCACACCGCCTCCGCCGCCAACACCGGTACGCGCCACGCTCAAGCTTGATGCACCCGCTATTCCGGCGCAGGTACGCCTCAAACTGACGGGGCGCACACCGACCTTCGAGGCGCTCGGTCGCCCCGATCAGCCACCCAGCCTGTACTGCTACCGTTTGGTGGCCCCGCTGCCTTCGTTCGCGCCGGGCATCCCGCCTCCCGCGAAGCAAACCATCTTCCTGGTGATGATTTCGCTCAAACATTGGAAGCATGTGCGTGAGCAATTGCAGGCTGATCCCAACGATACGCTGATTGTGCACGGCTTCCCGGCCCGCGATCCCCGCGCTCCTGATATGGTGATGTTGCGGACGACAGTTGTGGAGACGCGGGAATTGTTGCGCAAACGTGGGGAGGAGGATGCGGAGGCGTATCGCCAAGCGCAAAAGGATCAAGAAGTTCAGGAACAGGCTGCTGAAACGGCTGTCTAGTCGGTCGGATCGTTTATGTGAAATATGAGCGTGTTATGCTCGCGAGCTGCCTGCGATTTATCGTATTGCGCCTGATTCGGCTGTTCTACCCACGTATCGAGGTCGATGGGCGTGAGCGTATCCCAACAGGCCCAACCATTTTTGTGCTCAATCATCCGAACGGCCTGCTCGACCCGCTGATTCTGATGACGAGCACAGGCAGGCATGCACATTTTCTAGCGAAAAGCACCCTGTTCGCGAATCCGATCGGTTTGATGATGATGCGCGCCTTCGGCGCTTTGCCCGTCTATCGCCAACGTGATGCGGAACTCTCCGGCGGCGCTCAACACGATCGGGTTGACCGTAACGAGCAGACGTTCGCTGAGTGTCGGGCATTGTTGCGCCGTGGTCTATCGATGGCGCTGTTTCCCGAGGGCACCACGCACTCGCAATCGATGATGCTGCCGTTGCGCACGGGCGCGGCGCGGATCGCACTTAGCGCCGAGGCCGAGGCGAACTGGCAGTTGAACCTCCAGATTGTGCCCGTCGGTTTGTGGTACGAGAACAAGGCGCGCTTCCGCACGTCGGTATTGGTAGTGATCGGCAAGCCGTTTACCATCACCGAATGGGCCGAGCTGTACGGCACCGATCCGAAGTTGGCCGTCAAGCAACTGACCGATCGAATCGACGAGCGGCTCGATGCCGTGGTGCTGCAGGCTGAGAGCAACGACGTCTTGCGCGGTTTGCGCTTGCTGGCGGCCTGGACCGCGCCGAGCGAGCCAGAGACGCTGGAACAGCAGCATCAACGCACTGCGCTGCTGCTCACGGGATACCGCCAGTTGCAGGAGAGCGATCCCAAGCGCATCGCGACCATCGAGCAGCGCGCCCGGCGCTATGCGCGCATCCTGCGCACGCTCGGCATCACCGATCCGTGGGCGCTCGAACTGCCAGACGCCGATCGACGGCGCGTGGTATGGCTGGTGTTGGGCTTGGTGCTCGGCTTCGTGCCCGCGCTGCTCGGCTTTCTACTGAGTTATATCGGTTACCGCCTGGCAGCGCCGCTCACACCGCTGCTGCTCGGCAAGTACGAGGAGACCACCAGCACCGGGAAGCTGATCATCGGTACGGTGCTTGTATTGGTGCAATGGCTGATCATCACGCTGCTGGTGGGGTGGTGGTTTGGCGCTTGGGTTGGGTTGGCGCTGTTTGTGCTGGCACCCGCCTGTGGATATATCGCACTACGGTGGGGCGAATGGCTCCACGAACTACGAGAAGTCGCCAGTTACAACTGGCTCTATCTGCGCCACCGCGCTTTGGTCGATCAGCTGATCGAGCGGCGGCGTCTGCTGGCCAACGATGTGTTAGAAGCATTGCAAGCGAGTCAAGCCCTTACGCGCAGCACTGTCGCCTTTCACATCCAGCACCAATCAGAAGAATAAACTCTTGCTCGACTTAGGGAGGAAACGATGTCCATCCGCGATTTGATCGTCCAAGTGGTGCGCGGCCAGGATCTTAGCCAAGAACAAGCTGCAAGTGCCATGGAAGAGATAATGACTGGCGTGGCGAGCGCCGCCCAGATCGCAGCATTCTTGACCGCCTTGCACTTGAAGGGCGAGACCGACGCCGAGATCGCCGGTATGGCCGAGGTGATGCGCGCCAAAGCCACACCCGTGCACTTCGACGGCGCACTGCTCGATACCTGCGGCACGGGCGGCGATGCCTCGGGCACCTTCAACATCTCGACTATCGCCTCGTTCATCGCCGCGGGCGCCGGGGCAACTGTCGCCAAGCACGGCAACCGCGCCGCATCGAGCGCCTGTGGCTCTGCCGACGTGCTGGAGGGGTTGGGCGTGAATATCGAGCTGGATGCCGAGGGCGTGGTCCGTTGTCTCACAGAGGCGGGGATCGGCTTTATGTTCGCGCAGAAGTTTCACCCCGCAATGCGCTACGTCGGCCCGGTGCGCCGCGAGATCGGCATCCGCACGGTGTTCAACATCCTCGGCCCGTTGAGCAATCCGGCCCGCGCCCGTCATCAGGTGCTCGGTGTGGCGAGTGTGGAATTGGCCGAGAAGATGGCCCGCGCGCTGGGGCGGCTCGGCTCGGTGCACGCGCTGTTGGTGCACGGCGATGGCGGCCTCGACGAGCTTGCACTGAGCGGCCCGAACGTCGTCTTTGAGGTGCGTGAAGGTCACGAACCCCGCCGCTTCGAGGTGCAGGCCGCCGATGTGGGCTTGCGCGCTGCGCCCAAGCAGGCGGTGTTGGGCGGCAGCGTCGCCGAAAATGTCGCGATCGCCCGTGCGATCCTCAGCGGCGAGGAAACTGGTCCGAAACTTGATATTGTGCTGCTCAACGCTGCCGCCGCCTTAGTGGCCGCCGATCTGGCTGGTGATCTGCGCGAAGGTGTCGAACTGGCGCGCACGAGCCTACGCGAGGGCAAAGCCTACGAGCGCATGGAGCGTATGATCGCAGCTAGCCAACACGCTGCCTAATGCCGATCTCTCTACAACCGATTACTTCCCGAAACTGGCGTGCCACCCTTGAGCTGAACGTCATGCCCGAGCAGTTGCGCTTCGTCTCCGCGTATCAACCGATCGCGGCGATTGTGCTGGCGAAGGCGTACGTGCGCTCGGGTGGCCTGCTGTGGGAACCCTACGTGATTGTGGATGCTACGCAGTATGTTGGCCTGCTCGCGCTCGCCTACGCGCCAACCTCCATCGATCAATATTGGATCTACCATTTCTTCATCGATCAGCGCTGGCAAGGGCGCGGCTACGGTCGCGAGGCCCTTCAGGCGCTGATTAACCTCGTTCGCACGCAGCATCCGAGCTGCCAAGCCATTCACATCACCGTTCACCCCGAAAACCAGCTCGCTCGGCGCTTCTACCATCACGTTGGCTTTCGGCCCACCAAGCAGCGCCAGGGCGACGAACTCGTCTACCGCCTGGAACTTGCCAAATCGTAGGCCAATATCACGGCATTTTGGTCTAGAACTTGCCCGCATCCGCCTTCGTAGTTGTACGACAAAGCGAAGGAGGATGTAATGATACACTTAGGCTACGCGCTTTCGAGCGAAGAACATACCCCGAACGATCTTGTGCGCAACGCTCAACAGGCCGAGGATGTTGGCTTTGGTTTTGCGCTGATCTCCGATCATATTCACCCGTGGGTCGATAAACAGGGCCATAGCTCGTTCGTCTGGAGTGTGATCGGCGCGATCGCGCACGCCACCACGAGCCTGCAGTTGGGCACGGGCGTCACGTGCCCGCTCATCCGCATTCACCCCGCCATCATCGCGCATGCCGCCGCCACCGCCGCCGATATGATGCCCGGTCGCTTCTTCCTGGGCGTTGGCACGGGCGAGAATCTGAACGAGCACGTGCTCGGGCACCGCTGGCCGCCCTATCAAACGCGCCGACTCATGCTGGAGGAAGCGATTGCGATTATGCGGCAACTGTGGGAGGGCGGCTCGCAGACCCATCACGGCACGTTCTACACCGTCGAGCAGACGCGGCTCTACACACTGCCATCCGAGCCACCACCCATTATGATCGCGGCTGGCGGCCCATCGTCGGGCAAACTGGCTGGCGAGCAGGGCGATGGCCTGATCAGCACTGCGCCTGCGGCAGAGGTTGTCGAGGCGTTCCAGTCTGCGGGTGGCGGCCAGAAGCCGCGCTACGGCCAAATCACCGTCTGTTGGGCTGCCGACGAAGCGCAGGCGCGCCGCACCGCCTACGAGATCTGGCCGAACGCCGCCAACCAGGGCGAATTGTCGCAGGAACTCCCGCTGCCCGCGCATTTCGAGCAACTCGCCAAGATGGTCACCGAAGATCAAGTCGCCGAATCCGTGATCTGCGGGCCTGATCCTGAGCCGTACCTGGAAGCGATTCGCAAATACGTCGATGCTGGCTTTGATCACATCTACCTGCACCAGATCGGCCCCGATCAAGCGGGCTTCTTCAACTTCTGCAAAAAACACATTCTGCCAGTTTTTGCAAGCTAATACAGTATCGAAGAACGTGGCATCGGCCTTTTGTTACGCGCAGAAGGTCGATGCCACAAAGGCGAGGCTGTTCGGCATCGCCTAATCTCCGAGTCCTTATGTGCTACCCAACCACACTGATCTCCCCATAAAACAGATTACACCCAACGCCCAACAACATTCGCAAAACGAAACCATTCTGAGAGCATAGTGTAAGTCTAGACATTTGACGCTAGCCTAGCAATCTTTTATCATGAAAACGGTTGGTAAGGTCCAACTGCGCGAAATACATAAGGAACATCAATGCGGATCGCAATCACAGGAGCGAATGGGCAGCTAGGCCAAGCACTTCAAGCCGAACTCAGCGCCTCTCACGAACTGATACCGTTGAGCCACGCCGATTTCGAGCTTGGTCACCCCGATTGTGTTGCGCAACTTGTGGCCACACAAGCCGACCTTGTGATTCACCCCGCGGCCTACACCAATGTCGATGGCTGTGCTCGCGACCCGGAATACGCCTACCGAATCAATGCCCTAGGCACCCAATACGTCGCGTTGGCCTGTCGTCAACTAGGCGCACCGCTCGTCTACGTCAGCACCAACGAAGTCTTCGACGGCTCCGCATCCACGCCCTACTTCGAATACGACAATGGCGCGCCGATCAACGCCTACGCCCGCTCGAAATGGGCTGGTGAGCAAGCAGTCCGCGAACTGCTCGATGCCTTCTATATCGTGCGGGTGGCCTGGCTATTCGGTGGGGAACGCAACTTTGTGCGCACCGTCCTGCGCCTCGCCGCCGAGCGCGAGAGCATCAACATGGTTGCCGACGAAATCGGCAGCCCAACGTACGCACCCGATGTAGCCGCCGGAATCGCCCGACTCATCCAACTTCCCAACTACGGCACCTACCATCTGGTGAACGAAGGTCAGTGCTCGCGGTACGAGTTCGCCGCCGAGATCCTGCGCCAAGCAGGTCGAACTAACGTCGCGCTCAACCCGATAGCACTCGCCGATTTCAAGCGCGATAGCATCGTGCCGCCCTATACGCCGTTACGCAACATCGCCGCCGCCGCACTCGGTATCCGGCTGCAACCCTGGCAGGATGCGCTGACCGCCTATTTGCGCGAACTCAAAGTCGTCGCAACCAGCGTGAGATAGAACAGTGATCGATATCATTATCCCAAACTACAACGGTGCCGAACTGCTTCCCACCTGCCTCGATGCGTTGCGCCGCCAAACACGTCAGGACTTCTGCATCGTCGTTGTCGATGATGCTTCGACCGACAACTCCTGCGAGTTGTTGGCCACGCACTATCCCGAAGTGCAGATCATCGTCCAACCGCAAAACCGTGGGTTAGCTGCCGCCGTCAACACCGCCTTTCACGCCACGGGTGGCGAATACGTCGTGCTGCTCAACAACGACACCGAAGCGCATCCGCGATGGCTGGAATGGCTGATCGGCGCGCTCGAACGCTATCCCAACTACTCCTTCGCGGCCAGCAAACTGATGCTCTTCGACCGACGCGACCACATTCACTCGGCTGGCGACTACTATCGTCCCAACGGCGTGCCCGGTAATCGGGGCGTCTGGCAGCGCGATGTCGGCCAATACGACGTGGTCGAAGAGATCTTCGGACCTTGTGCGGGCGCAGCCGCCTACCGCCGCTCGGCGCTCGAAGCGCTCGCCGAAGGCGATTGGGTGCTCGATGAAGATCTCGTGATGTACTGCGAGGATGTGGACCTCAACCTGCGAGCGCGGCTGCAAGGCTTCCGCACCATCTACGAACCACGCGCAGTCGTCTACCATCGCCTGAGTGCAACCGGCGGTGGCGCACTCGCCAGCTACTACTGTGGGCGCAACTTCCCGCTCGTCTGGGTGAAAAACCTGCCCGGTCGCCTGCTGCTGCGCTACGCACCAGCCATGATCCGCGCACAGCTCGGCTTCCTACTCCATTCGCTCTATCACATCCGAGAACCTGCAGCTCGCGCCCGCATCCGTGGGCAATGGGCCAGCCTTAGTGCTTTACCACATTTTTTACGCAAGCGATCGCGGCGCTCGGCGAAGATCAACGAATCGACCGCCGCCCTGCTTGTATCGTGAGGAGTATATCGTGACCATATCCGACCAGGTGTTCCTCTCTGTCATCGTTCCTGCCTACAACGAGGAACGACGCCTGCCCGATACGCTGCGCCAAATCCTAGCCTACCTCGATCAGCAGCCCTTTCGCTCCGAGCTGATCGTTGTTGATGATGGCAGCTCCGATGGGACGGCCGCACTGGTTGAGACGTGGGCCGAACAGCACTCAAATCTCTATCTGCTGCGGCTCGACCACCGAGGTAAAGGCTTCGCCGTTCGCGCGGGCGCACTCGCCGCCAAAGGCGAATACGTCCTGCTGTGCGACGCCGACCTCGCCACCCCGATCGAAGAATGGGAAAAGCTCTACCAGCGATTCCAGAACGGCTATGCCGTTGTGATCGGCTCGCGCGAGGGCATGGGCGCGCGACGTTTGGGTGAACCGTGGTACCGCCACATTATGGGCCGCGTTTTTAACGCTATCATTCGTGTTATCGCGCTCAAAGGCATCCAAGATACCCAATGCGGTTTCAAAGCGCTGCGCCAACCCGTCGCCGCCGACCTCTTCCAGCGCGTGCAGATCTACGGCGATAACGCGCCAACCGTCAACGGCCCCGCCGTCACCGCCTACGATGTTGAAATCCTGTTCTTGGCCGTTAAGCGTGGCTACCGCATCGCCGAAGTCCCCGTGCTCTGGCGCTACGGCACCGAGACCAAGGTCAACCCCCTGCGCGACTCGCTGCGCTGCCTACGCGATGTGCTGAAAGTACGCTGGTATGCGATCCGAGGCCGCTACCAAGACCTCAACGCGCCGCTGCCCATCTCTATCGCCGAAGAAACCCACCGCTAAAATACTCGACATAACAAAAAGCTCCATACACCTGTATGGAGCTTTTTGGTGTTTGAATCAGTGAAATCTGTGGATTAAAACAACTCCCCGATACCACGCCGTTCGTTGTTTTGGGAAAAAGGTCGCGTCGTCAACCCCAACTCCCGTCGCTGCGGGGAGACTCCATCGTGTCCAACGTTTGCGCGCTCGGGCAGGGTGGCGCTACGCGCCAAAACGCGCGCCGCTCTACTCGCGGTCTCTCACCGCATCGCAGAGCGCCACAACGTTCATCGAAGCGCTACGGCCAGCGGTATGGCACCCCGCCGGGCAACTGCAAGAAATCATCGCCGAGCCGCCCCAAGCGCACCGCGCTGCCCTCCAGCGGGCGCTCCAGCCGCGCATAGGTCGTGTACTGCACCACCACATCGCCCCGCTGGAAGGCCCCCGTGATCGGCGGGCCAAGCACCGCCTCGCCGCCGTGCTCCTCCCAGTACAGCGCGAACGCATCGTCGATCTGCGGGGTGCCCACAACATCATCGCCAGTCTCGGCCAGTGCCACCAACTCGCCCAACGGCAAGCGCGTCACCGTCGCACCGCGCAACTCGAAGCAGGCCCGCGCGAAACACTGCAACATGCGGTCGGCCAGCGGCACCGCAGGCATCAACGGATCGCCAGGCCCATAGCTCTCGTAGCCACCCGCCGCGATCCACGCCGCTACCAGCGCATCCGGCACGAAGTAGCCCTGCTCACCCAGCACGCGCCCGTCCTGCTGCACCACCGAGATCAGCAACAACACCTGCGGCGGAGCGAGTTCGCGTCCGTTCTCGCGCAGCGTCAGCGCCACCTCGTAATCGCCATCGCTCAGTGCCAGCGGCAGTACCAACGGCTGAATGTGCTGCAACGTCGCATCGCCCCAATCGCTTGGCAACAGCGCGCCGTACAGCAACGGACGAACCTGTTCGTGCAGCACCGCGCCCTGCGCATCGCGCAACTGCGCCACCACCTCGAACTGTGTATCGGGCGCATCGCCGCGCTGCCACGCCAACGCCAAAATCAGTGTCTCGCCCGGCTGATACGCAGCGCCACTCGCGGAGGCGTGCGCCGCAAACCCAACCAAGCGCGGCCCGTTCGCGAAGCTGATCTCTGTGTCTTGCAGTGCGGGCAGCGCCACTGGCTCGTAGAGATCGTAGCTGCCCCGCGAGCCTGTCAGCGCGTAACGATGCGTGATCAGCGTTATCGTCTCGGGCGAGAGCCAATTGCCCAAATAATCGAGCGCCACCAGCGGCACCTCGCCGTTCGCAAGGTCGCGCAGCAGCCCACGTTGATCCCACAGCCCTGCATCGAGCAATTGGCGATGCTCGAACGCCTGCAACTGCGATTGGCGTCCGGCCTGCGCCGCCGCACCGGGGATATCGGTCAGGATCGGCGCGTTGGTGGCCTGCACCTCAGCGATCATCGCGGCATTGATGCGCCCCAGCGCCGCCAGCACCTTACGCTCGCGGGCCAAATCGTCCCACACCGCATAGCTGCCAAACGCGATCCGGGCGGGCTTGGCCTGCTCGATCACGCCGTAGGGCATCAGAAACGTCTCGCTCCACAGTGGGTAATAGCGCAACAGGGCGCCCGCCGCCAGCAGCGGCAGCATCAGCGCGCCACCCATTTTCATCAACAGGTGCGGCGTGCCAACGCGCGGCTCCGACGCCGCCTGAGCCGCCACCCACACGCCCGTGCCTGTCAGCCAGATCAGCCCGGCGTACAGCTCCAAAAAGTAATTGGTGTACGCGCCCACCTTGCCGACACCGACCGCCACCGCCGCTCCCGCCAGCGTGTAGCTCAATGGCATCAGCATGCGCCATACGCCCTGTGGCTGCCACCAGGCGCCTAACCCTAGCCCGAGCACCGCCGCAGCGAACAACGGCGCAAGGATCGCGAACTGGTCGCGCCAGAAGTCGCGGGCCAGCGCGTACTCCCAGGCGTTCACGTTCGCTGCCAGAATGTGCATGCTGAACCAGCCGCCGCTCGCGAGGTGCAACAGCCCCAACAGCAGCAGACCGCTCACCCCCATTAGCAAGCCCAACGACAGCGCCCGTCGCCAATCGCGCAGCAGCAACCAGAGCAACGCAGCGGTGGGCGCCGCGATCAGCGACGGCTTGACGAACAGGCTCAGCACCAGCGGTAGCGCGGCCCACAGCACTTTGTGCTGCCCCGCGTAGCGCTGCACGAGCACCAAGCCCCACAGCCCCAAGCACAGCCCCAGCACGTCCACCCGCATCAGCGTGCCCCATTCGCGCACGATCGGCAGCCCCACGAAGCACAGCACCGCCACGCTTGCGGCGCCCACGCCCCAGGGTGGCGTAGGTCGGCCCGCAGTGCTGCCGCGTGCCAGCCACCACAGCGCCAACGTAGCCAACACTGTCGCGGCCAGCGAGACTAGCCGTCCGGCCAGCAGCGTCGCCGCCACGCCGCCGCCGAACAAACGCAGCAGCCACGCGAAGGGCAGCGTCGTCAGATGAAAGATGGGTGGATAATTCACCACCGCGTAGGGCGGCTGCCCGGGGTCGGCGTAGAGCCGCCAGATCGGCGTGCCATCCAGCAGCAGATTCACCTGAGCCAGCAACGGCCCCTCGCCGTAATCGAGCGGGTAGGGGAACGACAGCACCTGACGGGCATGTACGACGAAAAACAGCAATTCGGCGGCGATCAGCAGCGCCACGCCGAGCACAATCAGCCAGGCGAGCCAGGTGCGCCAGCGCATCGGCACGCGAGCTCGTGAGGGAGTGGTTTCAGCCATGGTTTCTCTGTGTGTAACAATCCGCTGCGATGATACGCGATCCCGCCGAAAGCTGCAAACATCGCATCGCTCGTGCTGTCGCGCCGCCGTGCTTGGTAACGCCTCGATCTTCAAATCTGCCGAAAGGCGTGCTGTTGTAGGTAAAAACAGGATTGAATCATTGTTATCCAACCGAAATGAACATAAATCAGTTAAATGCGCATCTTTCAACGAAATTTTTACAAATGACGCTTTTGAGGTGGTTGTTGAGGATAAACCTAAGAAATACGTGAAAATTCGTTCATATTAGTAGTTTTACGTAGGTAAATAGGTACATAGTACTCTTGCGCAATAAAACACAACTGAGTACACTAGATAAACAGCCAAATTGGAGTTCAGTATGCAACGATTGCTTTCCTTCCTTATGCTGGCCACATTGGGTCTAGCATTCGCAGCGCATCCGCGTGCGGCAGCCGCCGCACCTATGCCGAGCAACCCTTGCGCCACGCAGTCCGGCAGCTTCAAACTGCTGATCGACCGCGCTGGCATCTACGAACTGACCATCGCCAGCCTGCAGGCAGCGGGATGGAGCGGCACACCTAACCTGGCGCGGCTGCATATCTACCGTGGCACCTGCTCCGCCGCCAACGAGGTGACGCCCGAGCGCACCGCCAACAGCCTGCGCTTCTACGCCGAGCCTTCGGAGAGCCGTTACAGCCGCACTGCCGTGTATTGGGTACGTCAAGAGGCCTCCGACGCCGCGCCTATGGCTACGCGCTCGGTTACGCTCGGCAGCGCCTCGTTGCAGCCCACCGCAGCCTTTCGCAGCGAGGGCCGCGTGGCGGGCAGCCGCCTCTACGATACGCTCTATCCCAGCGAAGACGGCGATCACATGTTTCTTGGCCATTTTCAAGCCAATCAAACCTTAGAGGTCACCTTCACGCTGGATGTCTCCGCTGCCATCGCCGATGCGCAACTGCGCCTCGAATTGCAGGGTGTAACCCCTGGCGCGCACCGCGTGAACGTGGCGCTCGGCAGTCGGCAATTGGGCCAACAGCAGTGGAGCGGCCCGATCGCCCGCAACGTCGAGATTCCGATCGGCGCGCCGCCCCTTGCCGCAGGCACTCACACGCTCAAGCTCAGCATCCCCGCCGGTCCGCTCGATTCGGTGATGCTGGATCGGGCGTTCCTCAGTTATACCGCGCAACCATCGGCCAGCGCAGGCCCGGTGTTCTTCACGGGCGTGAACGCCGAGCGCCAGTACCAGGTCAGCGGCTTCAATGGGAACTCTGCGCTGCTCTACGATGTGCGCAACCCGCTGAAACCCGTGCGCCTCACCAACCCAACCGTGGGTGGTGGCCTAGTGCGCTGGCAGGATGCGCCCACAGCAGCGGCGCGCTACGCACTGTTCGCCCCGAATCACGTGCTCCAGCCGACCGTGCTGGCCGATAAACCCTCGAACTTGGCGAGCGGCGCCGCCGACTACGTGATGGTGGGCCACGCCTCGGTGCTCGCGGCGCTCGAACCCTTGGCCGCTCACTATCGCGCCAACAACATGCGGGTGACGCTCGTCGATGTGCAGGACGTGTACGACGAGTTCGGCAACGGCGAAATGCACCCCGAAGCCATACGCAGCTTCCTGCGCTACGCCTACGCGCAGTGGACGCGCCCAGCGCTCAAGTATGTGCTGCTCGTGGGCGACGGCCACTACGATTTTCTGAATGAAATGGGCTTCAATACGCCGAATCTCATCCCGCCCTACTTCGCACCCGTCGATCCGTGGCTGGGCGAAGCGGCTTGCGACACCTGTTATGGTCGCCTCAGCACCGATAATCCGCTCGATCAGTTAGTGCCCGACGTGATGGTGGGGCGTTTCCCGGTGCAGAACGCCGCCGAGGCCACCGTGCTGGTGAATAAGACGCTGGCCTACGTGAAGAACCCTCCGCCCGGCTATTGGCGCTCCAGCGCGCTCTTCCTGGCCGATAATTATCGCGAGCCAGATGGCACGCTCGATCCGGCTGGCGATTTCGCTGCGCTTTCCGATGCAGTCGTCGCGGAATTGCCCAGCGGCATCGCCAAAAAGCGCTTCTACTACGACCCGACGCTGCGCCAAGGCCCCAACAACACCCTCTCGAACTTGCCGCCCTACTACGGCGAGGCGAGTGTGCTGCGGCGCGATTTTTTCAGCAGTTTCGATGCGGGCGCTGGTTTGGTGGTCTATTCCGGCCACGCCAGCTATTGGCAGTGGGCCAACACCATCATTGGCAGCGAGCCGGGCTGGCTGTGGTATCTCTACGATGCCGATGCTCGCACCAACATCAATAGAACGCCGATTCTGCTCTCGCTCAGTTGTCTGACTGGCTACTTCCAGTTTCCCACGCTCTCCTCTACCGACGAGCGTTTGTTGTTGCATGCACGGGGTGGCACAGTCGCTAGCATCTCTCCGAGCGGTCGCAGTCTATCGACGGGCCACGAAACGTTCGGCAAAGCGGTAGTGAAAGCGCTCTACAGCTCCGATCCGGCCCAATCGACGGTGGGAGCCGCGCAATTGGCAGGATTCCGCGCAATTCAGGCCACTGGCAAGTATAGCGAATTGCTGTTCACCTACCTGGTATTGGGCGACCCAGCCTTGCGGATGCCCGATACACGCGCATCTGCGCTCTATTTGCCCCTCGTTGCGCGCTAAACAGCTAGACAAATGCCGTTTCTTTGCGTACAATGCAGTCTGCTGCCCCGTTGCCATGGTGAGATTAGTTCGTCGTTGAACTTTTTTCAACAACGGGCTTCATCATGGAAAAGGAATGCTGTTAGAGGAGGCTGCCCCTATGCAAATAGTAAGCGCCGACTTGCTGTTTACGCCGATTCCCAAAGAGATTGCGCGCCTACGCGAGTTGGCCTATAACCTTTGGTGGACTTGGCATCCAGAAGCGCAAGAACTGTATCGCCAGATCGACCCGGTGCTTTGGGAGCAGGAATACCACAATCCCGTCGATTTCTTGCGCGATGTGCGCCAGACACGCCTCGAAGCCGCCGCCGCCGACCCAAACTATCTCCGCCGATACGAACAGGTGCTGAGCGCCTTCGATGCCTACATGAACGCGAAGGACACTTGGTTCAGCCGAACGTATCCGAACACCAAAGACGCGATGATCGCCTACTTCTCGGCGGAGTTCGGCCTGCACGAGTCCCTGCCGATCTACTCGGGCGGTTTGGGCGTGTTGGCCGGCGATCACGTAAAGGAGGCGAGCGACCTGGGCTTGCCGTTCGTCGCGGTGGGCTTCATCTACCCGCAGGGCTATTTCCGCCAGCGCTTGGACCCCAGCGGCTGGCAAGAGGCGATCTACAACAAGATCAACTTCGCCGATATCCCTGCTGTACCCGCCCTGACCGCCGATGGTCGCGAGGTGGTGGTTGAGGTCGAACTGCCGGGCCGCATGATCTACGCCAAGGTGTATCGCATCCAAGTCGGGCGTGTATCGCTTTTGCTCATGGACACCGACATCCACCCGAACAGCCCGCAGGATCGTGAGCTGTCGGCGCGTCTGTACGGCGGCGATCAGGAGATGCGCGTCGCTCAGGAGATCGTGCTAGGCATCGGTGGCGTGCGTGCGCTGCGCCAACTCGGCATCAAGCCCACCGTTTGGCATATGAACGAGGGTCACTCGGCATTCCTGGTGCTGGAATTGGCCCGCGAACTAGTCGAGCAGGGTGTGTCGTTCGCCGAGGCTGCCGCGCAGGTGCGTGCGAACTCGGTCTTTACCACGCACACGCCAGTGCCCGCTGGCAACGATGCCTTCCCGCTGCCGCTGATCGAGAAATACTTCTGGCAGTATTGGTCGCAACTCGGTCTGAACCGCGACGAATTCCTGAACGTCGCGATGCAGCAGCAGAGTTGGGGGCCAACCTTCGCGATGACTGTGCTCGCGCTCAAGCTCTCTGAGCACCACAACGGTGTCAGCAGCCTTCACGGCCACGTAGCGCGTGGGATGTGGCATTGGCTCTATCCCGACAAATCACAGGACGAAGTGCCGATCACCTCGATCACCAACGGCGTGCATACGGCCTCGTGGCTCGCGCCCGAGATGCGCGAACTGTTCGAGGCGTATATCGGCCCCGATTGGGAAGAGCACCTCGACGAAGTAGAGCGTTGGAAGGCGATCTACGAGATCCCCGACGAGGTGTTGTGGGAGACGCACCTCACGCTGAAGCATCGCTTGATAGCGTTCGCGCGAGAGCGTACACGGCAGCGCCAACTGACGCTCGGCAGCCCGCCCGTGGTCTGGCCCGTCCTGAACGATGATGCCTTTACTATCGGCTTTGCGCGTCGCTTCGCCACGTACAAGCGCGCCACGCTGCTATTCAAGGATACCGAGCGCTTGAAGGCGATTCTCCACCGCAGCGATCGGCCAACCCAGATCATTTTTGCGGGCAAGGCGCACCCCGCCGATCACCCGGGCAAGCTATTTATTCAGCAGGTCTATCAGCTCTCGCAACAGCCCGATTTCGCTGGCAAGATCCTTTTCCTAGAGGAGTATGACATCAACGTGGGTCGTATGCTGGTGCAGGGCGTGGATATGTGGCTCAACACGCCGCGCCGTCCGCACGAGGCCAGTGGTACGAGCGGCCAGAAGGCCAGCCTGAACGGTGCGCCGAATATGAGCATCCTCGATGGCTGGTGGCCGGAGGCGTACAATGGCCGCAACGGCTGGGCCATCGGTGATGAGCGCGAGTACAACAACCAAGACGAGCAGGACTGGAACGATGCCCAGCATCTCTACCACCTGCTTGAGAACGAGGTGCTGCCGGTGTATTTCGAGCGCGAGAACGGTGTGCCGAAGCGATGGCTCCAAATCAGCAAAGAGGCGATCGCCACCTGTGCGCCGGTCTATAGCACGCGCCGCATGGTCAAGGAATACGTGACCAAACTTTACCTGCCGAACAAATCGTAATTGCAACTCCAAGCACAACGAGGGTCGTTGCTGAAAGGCAACAGACCCTCGTTTTGTTGCTTGTTTGATGCCAGCGTTTTCATCAAACAAAAAGCGGGGTGGTGATTCTTCACCAGCCCGCTGTTTGTCGATATCTTGTGAAGTGAGCGATTAGAGACCCATCTTGCGCTTCAGTTCGGCCAGCTCCGAATCGACCTCGCTCTGCTTCTCGAGATCGCGGAACTTGTTCTCCAAGGTGTCGCCCTCCAGCTGAGCCATCGCGTTGGCCTTCGCCAAGCGATCGTCAACCTTCTCCTCCAAGCGATCGAGCTTGTCGAGCGCGTTCATGTTGCCCAGGCCACGCGCGGTGCGCTGAATGGCCTCTTGGGTCTGAGCGCGGTTCTTCTTGGCGACGATCAGTTCCTTCTTCGCCTTCGTCTCAGCAATGCGAGTCTCCAACTGGATCAGCGCCTGCTGCAACTGCTCTACCTGCTGATCCTGCAGATCAGATTGCTCTTTATACTGCTGAGCAAGCTTGGCCGCCTCGACTTTGCGTGCCAATGCAGCCTTAGCAAGTTCCTCGTTATTGGCACGTAATGCAGCTTCCGCCTTGCTTGCCCACTGCTCAACTTCAGCCTCGTACTGCGCTTCTTTTGCATTGAGTTTCATGGCATCGGCCATGGCGGCAGCAACGCTAGTCTTGGCTTCGTAAAGTTCATTGTTGAGCTGCCGAAGGTATTCATCCGCCATCTTCTCGGGATCTTCAGCCTTATCGAGCATGGAGTTGATATTGGCACTGAGCAGATCACGGACGCGTCCAAAGATCGACATGGTTTGCTCCTTCTGTTAGCTTGCGTTTAGCTGCTATGAGACTTCGATGAATGATAGGTTGTATCGCTGCCTGTTTCATTCTAGCACGAAATCATCGTACAATACAACCAGTAATACGAATCTCCACTTAATAGGTTTCACAAAAAGAGCTTGATTTTTAGGCAATTTTTGGGAACGTGGCCGCCAAGCCGTTGCGCCATACGACGCGCGTCAACTGCTCATAACGGACGCTTGGTAGGCACTCCGATCGCTCGTGGGTAGGTGGGTGGCGTTGGGTGAAGTTTGCTGATTACCACCACACATCGTGGCTCGACCTCTGGCAACTCAACGGGCACAACCTCCGCCATCGCGCCGCCCAACGTTGTGATCGCCTGTTGCGCGTCGGCGATCTCGGTCTGGCTTTGGCCACCTTTGGGCGCGAGAAACACGCCACCAACACGACATAACGGTAAACAATACTCCGCCAACACGCGCAATTCGGCAACAGCACGCGCCGTCACCACATCGTAGCGCTCTCGTTGGCTAGGCTCACGGCCAATCGTCTCGGCCCGCGCAACCTGCACCTCCACATCGTTCAAGCCCAATTCATCGGCGATCGCCCGCAGGAACGTCGCCTTCTTCGCGATGCTCTCAACGAGTGTGAGCTGGAGATCGGGCTGGAGGATCTTTAACGGCAGTCCCGGGAAGCCCGCGCCGGTGCCGATATCGATCAGTGTGTTGGGTGTTTGGCCCCAACTGCGCGCGCAGCTCAGCGAATCGAGGAAATGTCGCACGTAGATGCCACGCGCATCGGTGATGGCGGTCAGATTGAGGCGCTCGTTCCAACGCTGCAACTCCTGTGCGTAGTGCGCGAACTGGTCGAGCTGCTGCTGGTTGAGGGTTAGCCCCCACGCCTGCGCGGTGGTCAGCAAGAGCTGGTTGAGAGAAGATAAAGACATAGCATCCGTCATAGGTTAGCAGGCTCAGATACGGCGCGTGGCTGTTGGTACAACTGATGTTGTTCAATATATTCGACCACCGCTTGCGGCGTTTGATAACGGATCGGCTTGCCAGTCGCGATGCGCTGGCGCAGATTGGTGCTCGAAATGTCGAGCGCGGGGCCAGCGAGCGTGGTTAGTCGTTTGCTCACGCCGGGGAGCCGCTGTTCGAGCAGCTGCGGATCGAAGGAGATGCCAGGGCGAGCAACCGCCACAATATGCGCCAATTCGATCACGCGCGCCGCCGCATACCAGCGGTACAACTCGGCGACCGCATCGGCACCGATGATAAAAAACAGTTCGCCCAGGCCCGCTTGTTCAAGCGCCTGTAGCGTATCGACCGTGTACGACGGCCCCTGACGCTCGATCTCCATCGACGATACCTGCAAGTATGGGTTATCGGCGCAGGCTAGCCGAGCCATCTCCAACCGTTGAAGCGGGCTTGCTTGATGCCCGGCCTGTTTCAGCGGCTGTTGCGCGGCGGGAATGAGCAGCACCTGGTCGAACTGTAACAATACCCGCGCCTCTTCGGCGATCGCCAAATGACCGTAGTGGATGGGATCGAACGTTCCGCCAAGAATACCAATACGTTTTGTCATAGGCTGGATTATAGCACGAGAAAGCCAAAAAAGTGGGTGATCGGAAACGCATCCGATCACCCACAAACAATACAATGGCTGGAATAATTAGACCGATAGCTCGATCTCCATGCCTTCTTGCAGCAGATCCCAAATCAACCAGGGGATCATACGTCGGTCTTCAGGAACCAAGTCGCTGATATAAGGCTCGACAAGTTCGGCCACATCGAGGCGGGTGAGAGCATACGCCCGACGGCCCATATCCTGGTACAGGCGCAGCGCGAGTAAATCGACCAATTCTTGTAATTCACGCTCGGGCAACCGCCCATCACTCGAATATTGGCGTCCACGCATCGCAATTACCTCAACTCATCATCGGCACGCGCTCGCCGAGCACGCCCACGGATCTGAGTGACTCGCTCATGGGAACGAGGCTGTTCGTAATCGGCAAAATCCTCATGGAGGCTACGAGTGTGCGAACGACGCTCGGGGGGCAATGCTGCACGGCTCTCGCGAGGGGCAAGCGCTTGGGTCTGTCCACCGATATCCGCGTAATCATCTTCGTCGGCGGAAGACAAACTTGTCCGGGTCAGGCTCTCGCCGATGTAATCCAGGATCTCTTGCACATCCTCGTTATCCTCCAATGCGTCGAACGGGATCATCGCGCCGCTCACCGTCTTGACGCTTTGGCCGACCTCACGCAGTGTGCGGTCGATACCCGTGACCAAGCCCTTCATCACGGCTGCAAGTTCCTCGCGCTCCTCGATGGTGAGGTTTGCAAAACCAATCAGCGCCTTCTCCTGAGCACGCAGCAGTGTGGCGCGTAGGATGGCGATATCGGCCTGGGTTTGCAATTCGTATCGCTTCACCAAGTGAGCCTGGCGCACCTGCTCGACCAACTCTTCGGAGGTGACGGGCGTCCAGAGCAGAGCGGGGATCATAATGAAGCCGATGACGCCGACGAGCACTTGGAGCGGCACCAACTCGCTGTTGTAGACAACGGGCTGTGCGGCCCACCACGATGTCTGAATGCTGAAGGAATAGTAGATGAGGAACGCTGCACAAGCGATGACGACAGCATAGCCCCACGTGCGTGCATTCACCTTCTGAAGAAGCATTCCGGCGGGCGACCACGGAATAAGGAAAGAGACAAGGCTAGGGGGAGCCAACACTAAAATAGCTGTGTAGGCAAAGGCAACCATACGGTTGTCGGTGAGTTGGCTCTGTACTCCCCACCAATACACAGCCGAGCCGCACAGTGCAACGAATGCGAGGATGCCAAGCAGGGTCTTTGAGGTGAACTGAAAGCCTGCAGGGCGGCGGCGTTGTCCTCGAATCATATCTAGATAGCGGCTGCTCACGATTGTGTACTCCTTTATTGTGGCTGGATGGCATTGGAAACGAGCACAAAGGCTTCAACCTGATCCGTAAATCCAGCATCGTGCATTCGTAAGATCAACGCTTCGGAAATTGCCGTAAGGCCATACGATTGATTGATGGTGTATGGCACGACAAGCGCTTCTTCGCCATTCGCACGCCATGTAAAGGTTGCTGTTGCTGTAAATGAACCGAGCAACGTGCCAATAGGAACGACTTGGCTCGTTCGCGGGTCAAACCAAAACAACGTCGTTGCTTCGGAGGCAACGTATGAACGCTCCTCACCAAACGCTTGGCGATTTAACTGCTCTTGAGCCCAGCGCTCCTCGTTCGTTGGCGTGGGCCGTAGTTGCGGCTGAATACTAACGACTGTGGTTGGAGAGGGACGCGCTTGGGGTTCAATGGTAGTTGGAGCGAAGATCGAAGTTGGTTGTGTTGTAGTTACGCTGATTGCAGGGGTCATAGCCGTCACCGTTTGAGTTGTAAACGGCGTTTGTTGTGCTAGTGTTGTTGATGCTGGTAGTGCCAACGGCTTCCCGCAGTTTGTTACAAACACAGCCAATGTTAAAAATAGAAAAGAACGAGCCACAGTTATTAGAACTTGTGTTCTAATAAGTATACTCTCTAGAAAAACGTTTGTCAAAGACGACGAACGAGCGAACCTCCGCATAACCGAGCCAGAGCTTCTTAAAACATGTCGGAGTATTGCTATCGCACGATCGTTATCTATCAACTCAAAAAAATAAATATACGAACTAATAGGTAGCCACGCAAACTTGTTGTAAAGAGAAAATGACACTCCCCTTTACACTATATTGTACTAGTTGTATCGTGAAGATCACTTGTTCTGATTGTTCAGAAGACATAATCTCACGCCGATATTGTACAATGCGGGTAGTCGGGTGTCAAGAAAGGTGAGTCGAGAAAGGTTAATATTCGATTTCAAATGAGGATGGATTATGTGTCGAACGTGCCTACTATTATATATCGTATACTCAAAACTGTCGAATGAGGGGCATATTGCATGTAACGCATCCCCATCACATGGACCACATTATGGTAACGGAGATGCCCAAACGAATTTATGATCTATGGTGCGGTGATCTGGCCCAAAGGTAAGAAAAGAATACCTGCTTGGGTACTAGACGAATTCGGGACTTTTTGGCTTTTGTAGTACATTCTTATGGTGCGCCATTGTGAACCAAAGGTAAGAACATGATGCCGATTTGGGTACTAGGCGCGCTCGGGAATTCGAGTGTCTTTTTGGCGACAGCATGAGCCACAATGGCGAACGGCTGAGGACCGTGGGGCACAACCGAACCTCGCACCCTCAGGGTGTAGTTTCCGCTGACAGGAGTGATTATTCGGACGCTCTCGACGGTGTTGCAGCGATCGTACCCTTGCTCAACGCAGAGCACACTGCCCTGAGATTGGCTCGCCTGCGCGTTGCCCAGGACGCGCGTACCGTTCGGCGCAATCACTTCGAGATCTAGGTCGTTCACCAGCGTTTTCAGCACGTTCGGCGAGGCGGGGTAATCCGTCCAAGCTAAGGTCACGTATACGGGCACATTCGCAGCGGCACTAAAGGTGAACTCGACCTCCTCACCTGTTTGGATGCCTGCATGTTCGCGGAACCACACCGCCTGCTGGCTATTCAAGCCAATCGTCGTGGCTAGATCGGCGCGTCCCCAGCCGGCCACATTGTTCGGCCAGTTGCTCGGTATCTCGCGGTAGGCACCAGTACCGTACTGCCCCGCACCCATATCGGCGGCACCGTTGAGCAGCAGCGCCTTGAGCAACGCAGCGCTTGGCTTCGTGATGCCGTGGTACTCGCTGAGCCATTGGCGCACCAAGGCTGCCATCCCGCTGATCTGCGGCGTCGCCATCGAGGTACCCGAATTATAGGCGTAGTCGTTCGAATAGTAGGCTGGGTACAATGCCGTGGGCATATGCGATCGCGTCGATATGATATTCGTTCCAGGGGCGACGATCTCTGGTTTGATGCGACTATCGACGGTCGGCCCACGATTCGAGAACGCTGCCATACCGTTCGGGTTATCGCTGATTTGATCGCTCTTGAACGGCTCATGGAAGAGGTTATAGACATCCCAACACCACGTTTCTGGCGAGGAAGATGAGCATGGCCGATTCAGAGTGCGGTTATTTTCACTTGCGCCCACACTGAGCACATTTTTGGCGGTTGCGGGCGAATTAATTAACCTGCTATCGATGATGCCATCTTTATTCGCATCTTTCCCCTGATTCCCAGCGGCAACCACAAACAGATAATCTTTATGGTTCCACAAGAATTCATCGGTGATGCGCGCCAACTCGTCATAGGCGCCGTATGCAGTGACCAAACCCCAACTTGCATTATGTATCCGTGCCCCGGCCTGATACGCCTTGTTGAGATATTCAGTTGTGGTGATGTTGAAGCAGTGCAGATTCGAGCTGGCCCCTTGAATCACAAGTTTCGCTTTGGGTGCGACCCCCTCAAATGAGATGCCAGGGCGTAGTCCGCTCCCCGCCACAATGCCAGCGACGTGTGTGCCATGCCCATGGTCGTCGTTCCACGTGGATTGGCTGCAGTGCGCAGCGAGCTCGCTGGGACTGAAGCCGCGCACAATCTGGCTCGCCGGAAAATCGGGGTTCGCATTCCCAAGCACTTGGGATTGTACATCCAAGCCCGTATCGGTGATCGCCACAATCTGCCCGTTCCCCTCCAAGCCAAGTTGGTAGCGTGCACTTCCCACGTTCATAATCGCGTTGGCTTGATCATCGAGCAGAGTTGGCGCCTCATATGCCTCGATCCACAGAATGGATGCGTTGGTGATCAGGCTCTGTACAGCGCCTGTTGGCAATTCGACGTGCCACGAGCGCCCGTTCAGCGTATCGAATTGGCTCAGAACGTGGCCATTAAGCTGCAGAAACGTCTGCTCAAGCGCGGCGGTATTGGCGTCGATGGTCGATAAGATCCGCACGCCAATGCGCTCGTCGCCTGCGTTGTCGAGCTGTAAGCTGAGTTGAGGCGAGAGTTTTGAGGCATTCGGGTACGCGCCACTCCAGCGGATCGGCGGCAAGCCGTCGATCTGCTGCGTTGGTGCTACTTGGGCGCGCACCAAAAAGGCGTTATCGGGGATGTATGCTAGCACCGGGTAGCCCGCCGCCTCCAATCGATTGGCCGCATCAGCATCGGGCGGGGCGCTGAACTGAATAAGTTGCAGATCCGTCGCGTATCCTGCAGATGAAGGCGTTGCTATACGGGGCATGCGGAGCGGATCAAACGGATTGTTCTGTAAATAGATCAACATCGGCTGCGAATCTGCACGACTTGGTGCAGGCACAACAGTGAACACCAGCAATATTCCCACAATCGCCAGGAATCGCCGATAGGTTAAAAAAGCCATTCACATCACCTTGTGTTCGCTGTGGAGGGCGGGCTTGGCCCTCGAATATGGCTTCATGTCTATGTCTCATGGCATATGCCACATAACCTATGCCATAAGCAGTATTCGTCTATTGTATACGATAGAAATACTTATAAAATGAAATTTTCCTGACATGCATGAGCACTATTTTTATCTGTGTCGAAGTTAAACGAACAGGTCTCACATGTGTCATCGTTGTTGAACGATACCTATTGCGTTTTACGTGATACTAATCGCTTTAGAGAGGGTAAAACGGCTGCGAGATGCATATATGTACACTGGCCGATAGCAAACGAGAGGTGGCTTGCTATACTATCGTTGCTCGTTTGTGAGAGCGCAGCGACCACCACGCGGAGGTGGCTATGCTCAACAGCTTGATTGAACACATCCTAGGTCTGCTGTTTCCTGATCGTTGTGGCGGTTGTGCGCGGCTCGGTTCGTTACTCTGCGCTCAATGTCGCAACTCCTTCCAATCCTACCCCGCCTCCCCATTCGATCGGATGCCCGCGAGTTTGACGAGCGTGACGATCCTGTATCTCTTTAACGGCCCACTGCGTCAGGTGGTGCATCGCTACAAATATCATTCGGTGCGGCGGCTCGCACAACCGTTGGGTGGGTTGATGGCCGAGCAGTGGCAACAGCGGATGTGCCCTGTCGATGCGTTGATTGCGGTGCCCCTGCACCATACGCGGTTGGCCGAGCGAGGGTTTAATCAGGCGGAGGAGCTCGCCCGCGTCATCGCGGGAAAGTTGCGCATACCACTGTTAGAGGGCGGGTTGGTGCGTATACGCGCGACGGCCCAACAAGCGCGTCTCGATGCGAAGGAGCGTGCGCGCAATATGCAGGGCGCGTTTGTCTGGCAGAGCTCAACGCCGCCAGCGCATGTGCTCTTGATCGACGATATTTTGACGACCGGTGCGACCATGGGGGCATGCGCCGATGTGCTGCGTGCGGCGGGGGCGCAACAGGTTTCGGGCTTGGTGCTGGCCCGCACGCGGCCCGACTCACGGTAATCTCAACCAGAGAAAACAAACCGAGGGAGTGATGAGTCGCCTCATCACTCCCTCGACTGTTGATCCAACAAACGTAACGCTACCAGCGATTATTGCCGGGCGAAACCGCACCGAAGATGCTGGGTGGCAGCTTAAAGCCATGCGCTTCGAGGCGGCTCGTAAAGCGCGGTCGCGTACCCGTCGGTCGCAGCTCGGAGATAATCTTGCCCTCAGGCGTCTTGCCCTTGATATCGAGCACGAAGATATCTTGGAGCACGACCACATCGCCTTCCATACCCTGCACCTCGGTGATGTACGACACCTTGCGTTGACCATCATCGAGGCGGGTCTGCTGCACGATCAAATCGATAGCCGAAGCGACCTGCTCGCGAATAACGTGCACAGGCATATCCATACCAGCCATCAACGCCATCGTCTCCATACGGGCGATAGCATCGCGGGGCGTGTTCGCGTGCAGCGTCGTGAGCGAACCGTCGTGGCCGGTGTTCATCGCCTGGAGCATGTCCATCGTCTCGCCGCCACGGCACTCTCCGATCACCACGCGCTCGGGGCGCATACGCAGCGAGTTGATCACCAAGTCGCGGATAGCCACGCGGCCAGTGCCATCGACCTCGGCGGGTTTCGCTTCGAGGCGCACCACGTGATCCTGCGAGAGCTTCAACTCGGCGCTGTCCTCGATGGTGACGATGCGCTCGTCTTCGGGCACGAAGTTGGAGAGCACGTTGAGCAGCGTCGTCTTACCGGAACCCGTACCACCCGAGACCACGATGTTCAAGCGGCTCACCACACAGGCGCGCAGGAACTCGGCCATTTCGGGGGTGAGCGAGCCAAACTTGATCAGGTCATCGACGGTGAGTTTCTTCTTCGAGAACTTACGAATAGTGATCGAAGGCCCGTCGATGGCGCATGGCGGGATGATCGCATTAACACGAGAGCCATCGGGCAGGCGGGCGTCGACCATCGGCCATTTGCGGTCGATACGGCGACCGAGCGGGCGGATGATGCGGTCGATGACCTTAAGCACATGGTCATCGTTCGCGAAGCGAATGGGCGTCAGCGAGAGCTTACCGCGTTGCTCAACGTACACCGAGTACGGCCCATTGACCATCACCTCAGTGATGCTGTCATCGCGCAGCAGTGGCTCGATGGGGCCAAAGCCGAATAGCTCGTCGTTCACCATCTCGTAGAGCTGCTTGACTTGGCTATCGCTGAGATTCACGCCACTCTGGCGATAGTAGTTGGTGAATCGCTCTTGCAACAACCGTTCGGATTCAGGTGTACGCTTCAGCTCAGTTTGGTTTCCAAGCGAACCCAAAATGCGATCCACGATCCAAAGCGAGAGTTCGAGGATGCGTTGTTGAGTAATTGCTCCATCGGATGTCACAGCTGAAGAGGATGTCGACGACAATCCTGACACCCGCTGTTCGAGCGATGAAGGGCGGCTTGTTGGTTCCACAGGTGGTGGTGCGGCCATCCCACTGTTGCTCAGAAGTGAGCCACGCGTCTCAGCTGGTGAGGGGGATGGCGTGGCAGCGCTATTATTGGATGGCGCCACCTCGTTCGGCTGGGGTGTGCCGCCGAGACGTTTTAGGAGCGACATGGGATATCTCCTCGTCTTCTCGTCAGGAAAGCTTCACAAAGTAGGCTTCACAGGCGCGATCTATTAATTCTTTCGTCATGGCTGGTGCGATTCCACGATATTTTGCTTCGTCGAGTATTTGATCGCATAAATCGCGTGGGTGACACGCTCGTAAATCTCGTCGTGGTTTCATATAGTGCTCTTGGATCAGGTAACGTAACCCATCATCACTGTACGGGATTTTTTTGGCCTTACAGACGATTTTAAAGATCTCACGATATTCGTCTGGCGATGGATTGGGCACTTCGATTTTATGGCGGATACGCCGTAAGAAGGCGTCATCGACCAGATCTTTGGGTGAGAGATTCGTCGAAAAGACGATCAGCACATCGAAGGGCACCTGGATCTTCTTTCCCGTTTGGAGGGCTAGATAGTCAACTTTCTTTTCCAACGGAACGATCCAACGGTTTAACAGATCTTGCGGGCGGCACTTTTGGCGACCAAAGTCGTCGATCAGGAACAACCCACCGTTCGCTTTCAACTGGTAGGGTGCCTCATAGACTTTGGAGATCGGGTCGAAGATCAGCTCAAGCTGCTCAAGGATCAACTCGCCACCCACGACCACTTGCGGTCGTTTGCAGATCACCCAACGCCGATCGGGCATGAAGGGTACCGAACTCGGGGCGCCACCGAAGGGATTGGCTGGCTCTGGTTCGGGTGTTTCTGGCATGGGAACGGCCTTATGGTTGAGCGGGTCGTATACCTTGACAACTTGGCCATCGACCTCGAACGCGTAGGGAATCAGGATGTACCCGCCGAGCATGTTAGCGATGCCCTCAGCGATGGTCGTCTTTCCGTTGCCGGGAGGGCCATACAAGAACAACGAGCGTGCCGAGTTAGCGGCTGGCCCGATCTTATCGAGCATACGATCGTTGATCACCAGGCCGCTAAAGCCCTCACGCACGGCACGAGCATTGACGACCATGTCTCCCACGGCTTGCCGATTGACCATCGCGACATAATCATCGAGCGTGACCGGTGCTGGCCCGGCATACTGCGAACGCTCGAGCACCTCGTTGACCTTAATACGCCCTTTGGTGCCTAACACGTACTGGAATGCTCGCTCGCTAAAACCTCCCTGAGTACCAATGATATCAACATACTCCTCTAGTTTGAGGAAGTCGAGGACCTTATCGAGAACATTTAAGTATGGCAACTTGGTGACGTCAGACAATTGCTGGGCCGTGATATTGCCATAGAAATAAATGATTTTCAGAACAAGATCAGTTAGAAACCCCATGTTAAGCCCTGACTCCATAATGGAGGTCGGCTCAGGGGGGAGCGTAGGTAAGGCTGTAGGAGAAGCAGCAGGGGTTGTAGGCGCGTTCGATGAAGTAAACTCACGAAGGGGAATACTCATAACTACTCCTCTGCATCGGACTCTTGCCAGGGAACGGGACGAAAGTCTCTAAACGCCTCTAGCGGGCCGATCATGGTGATATGAGCATACGCGACCAAGAGTAATCCGGTGTGGTAGAGCAATGTTTCGTTGGTGGCATCGTATATACGAGCGTCTGTCACGGCCAGGAATCGAGACGTATCATCATTCAGATCGTCCTTCAGGCGCGTTTCTGGGCGCACGTGGATATGACCGATGATGATTTGATCGGCTGTTCGGATAAAGGCGTTAAGGGTGTCCTTCGCTACACGTGGTGTATAGAATTTCCCCTTTTCGTCGATACGCACATCTAAGTCCATACGGGTCCTCGCTGCTATGGATAGCGGTTGATACGCAGGAATCTATGCTGCTGACAGCAAACGAAGGCCGAACAGCGCTGGACTGTTCGACCTTCAGTATAGACGGTATTCGCGATCTTATCAATAGTACAGAGGAGCTACTTTCTGCTAGGAGCTATCGATCTGCAGCACGGAATGTGAATACAGTGCTGCAGATCGTGGTGAGACGGGGTTGTTTATTCTTCGGTGCCGTCTTCCTCTTCGCCGAGATCTTGTTCGATATCGTCGAGGCCGAGCTCTTCTTCATCGCTGCCGAAAGGCTCCTCCTCAAGCTCCTCGCGCTCGTCGAGCACATCGTCGTCTTCGTCGAGCAAGTCCTCGCCGTAATCGTCGTAGCGATTGGCCGAGATGTAGCCGCTGTGGAGCGCGCCTTCGCCGAGTTTGCCGGGGAAGGAGATGCGACCGCGCTGGCTGGGATGTTGGTAGATCTCGCGGATCAGAACGCGGATCTGAGAGCCGTTCATGTTGGCGATCGCGGCTGTATAGCGATTGCCGCCCGTCATCAGTTCGTGAAGGCGTTGCGCGAGCTTTGGCTCAATCCGACCGATCAGGTTGTTGTCGGCATCGTAGATGAGCACATTGCGGCCTTCAATTTGAAGTTCAACTTTTTCGCCTGTGACGAGTGCTTCGATGGCTGCGCTACGCGGTACATCGATGATGGTGGTGAGGCAGGTGCGCCCTGTTTCGGTGATGAACAGGCGTAGGTCGACGAGTTGCCGTGTTGTTTTCACCGGGGCCTGCATCTCGCCACCCTGCGCGACGAGTTCTTGTAAGCGCGCAAGGTTCTTCTTTGCGATGGTGTTGTTCGGGTTCAGGCGTAGTGCGTGCTGATAGCTGGCAAGGGCCTCTGCGAGATTGCCAACCTCAAAGTATGCTTTACCGAGACGATTATAGGTGTCGGCATCTTCGCCTAGACTCAGTATTTGACGGTTAATGTCAACCGCTTCTTGCCAGCGACTTTGGGCCGCCATTTCGATCGCCTGGTCTTGAAGGCGGCGGCGGGTTCGCTGATGTTCATCCTGCTTGGTCAAGAGTAGCTCCTTATTCGCAGTCTATCATTCTGTATGCTTAAACGTAAAATGACGCCAGGTTTATAGCCCTTGGCAAACAGTTGCATTATTCACACAATAGATCAGGACCGATAGGCCCAAACTATTATTGATGGTATGGGCAATAATGCTTGGTAGGATGCTTCCACTGATATAGGTTGCCCCTGCAAATAGGAGGCCCATCACGAAGGTTGGTACGAGTAGACCGATCAGCCCTTCGGTCGCGGAGAGCGAATGGGCAGCGCTAAAGAGCAGGGCGCTTATGAAAAATGCAAGTGCGATACCCCACGATTTCGATTGAAAGGTCGTTCGTAACGCATTGAACACATAGCCGCGAAAGAGGATTTCTTCGCCGATCGGTACGATCAGGGCTGCGCCGATAAAGAAAAAGAACTGACCAAAGTAATCGTTCTCGAACAGCGGGTATTGTGCCGACTGATTTTGTTGGATGCCCACTCCCTGGAACGCTAAGCTCAGTATCGCATTGCAGAACAGAGTGATAAGGCTCAGCGAAATGCCAAGCCCAACCAGTTTCGGTATGTTAGGTGCTTGAAAGCCGATCTCGGCGAGCGGTTCGCGCCGAAGGATGGCGACTCGCACGATCGGCACACACACAAAGAGTAGGTTCTGAACCAAAAGCGTCGCGAAGATGCCTCCAACGCCCATGATGTTGGGCAGTTGAGTGATGAGTTCATCTTCGGGGGGGAGTGGGTTGCCGTTAAGGGTGTAGACAGTCAGTGCTACAGCTTGGATGAGTGCTGCGCTTGCGAGGAGCGCAACAAAGATAATCGCCAAGTCGAGTAGCATGACACTTGCGAGCGGCCATCGAGCACGACGCGGCGCAGGTTCAGGGAGCGTTGTATACTGGGTATCATACTGCGCCATTCGTCGGCGATTCCTTTTCGACGAGCTTACCCTGGAGCGACCATGGTCCAGTTTGGGTGATCTCCACCTCAACTAGTTGGCCGATCCAGTTGGTAGGATCGCTGAAGAATACCAATTTGTTGCCGGAGGTGCGACCACGCCATTTACCTTTGTGTTCGCCCTCGACAAGGATTTCGACGCGCTTGCCGAGCAGTTGCGCGTTCTTTTCGGTGGCGATGCGCTCCTGCACTTGCTCTAGAGCGATGCGGCGAGCGTTTTTCTCGCTATCGCTCACGGCGAGCGCGGGGTCGGCCTCCATGGCTGCGGCGCGTGTGCCAGGGCGCGCCGAGTACATCGCGATATGGATTTTATCGAAGCGGATGTCTTCGACGAGCGCCAGTGTGCCTGCGAAGTGCTCTTCGGTTTCGCCCGGGTGCCCGACGATGATGTCGGTGGTCAGGGCGACATCGGGCATCGCTTGGCGGATCTTCTCGGCCAGCGCTTTGTACCGCGCGACGGTGTAACCACGGCGCATGATCTTCAGAATGTGATCGTGGCCCGCTTGGACTGGCAGGTTGATCTCGTGTTGGCAGCGCGGCAGTTCGGCCACGGTTGCGATCAGCTTGTCGGTCATCCAGGCCGGATGCGAGGTCAGGAAGCGCAGCCGCAGCAGGCCGGGCGTGTCGTGGACGGCACGCAGCAGGTCGCCCAAGTCAGGGCGGCCCGGCAGGTCGTGGCCCCACGAATCGACGATCTGGCCGAGCAGGGTGATCTCCTTCGCGCCGCGTGCGACGATGCGCCGTACTTCGGTGACGATCTCCTCAAGCGGACGGCTGCGTTCGCGGCCACGCCGTTGCGGGATGACGCAGAAGGCGCAACTCATGTTGCAGCCGTATTGGATCGGCACGTGCACCGAGATCGGCGTTTCCTTCCAATCGGGGATTGGCAGGGCTGGCTCGTCGAGCTGGTAGAGCGAATGCGGTGCGAGTGCGACGACTTCATCGACGGCGGAGGGCGAGACGAAATGATCGACCATGGGCAGCCGCGATTGGAAGAGCGACTGGTTGTTTGGGCCGACCATACAGCCCCACAGCACGATGGTGGTGTCGGGACGCTTGCGCTTGAGCTGCTGGAGCTCGCCGAGCTTGCCGAGGATTCGCTCTTCGGCGGAGGCGCGCACGCTACAGGAGTTCAGCACGATAAAGCTGGCGTCGTCGGGCCGATCCGCTGGGGAGTAGCCCACGCCTTGGAGTGCAGCTTCGAGCCGATCGGAGTCGGACACGTTCATCTGGCAGCCGACTGTCCAGACGTAGTAGCGTCGCTCGCGTGGCTGCGTATCGAGCGTGCGGCGCGGCAGACGGGCGCGCGCTTCGTCTTTTGAGAGTAGTGTTAGTTCTTCCATCATGCATACCTCACAGGCCGCATAGCAGCCGAGCGGGCATTATACCTCATCTCAGTGCCTACCGCAACAGGAAGTAGCAGGTTTCCATTACCATGGTGTGTTTTTGGGTGTCTTTTTTGGTGTTCAATGTGCGAGGCAGGCGTTGAGTGATTGAGTTGGTATTGTGTTGTGCGTTAAGGGCTGATGGGTGATGGTTGTGACCAACCCATCAGCCTTTAGGGTGTTGGCATTACCAAACGATGATTGGGAGATCGTTGGCCACGCTTTGATCGACGGCGGTTCGCAGCACTTGGAGGCAGCGATAGGGTGCGCTGTTGGTGGCGATGCCATGCTGCTGGAGTTGCGCTTCTAGTTCGACGAGTTCGCGTTGGAGCGCGACCGATGAGCCGAAGCTGACGACTGGTTCTTGTAAATCGTTGGCTTCGTCTTCGTCTTGGTCGAATTCGAGCCAAATTGGCTCGGCGAAGTCGACCGGCAGGTAGTAGCCACCGTCGGCCTGATGGTTGATCAGGTGTGGGTAGCGAGTCGGTTCTTCGCCCTCCCAGATGGCGGCCAAAAGCGGGTCCGGTTCGTGGGCGGATTCGGGGTTGAAGTTGCGCAACGGTGCGATATCTTGGCCTTTTTCGATATAGGCGGCCAACAAACGCAACTGGTAGAGGTCCATGAAGCGTTCGATCCCACCTTCCCAGAGCTCGACGCCTGGCCGGGAGAGCAGATCGACTTCAATGCCCTCTTCACGCAACAAATCCTGGATGTCGGATAGCCACTCGCGCTCCTCTTCGAATAGTTCGCGATCCTCGTCGGGCCGCGTTGTAAAGATGGAGCCGACCAGCAGATCCAGTTCGGTCATGCGCGTCGGGTCTGTCATAAATTTCTCCTTAGTTGATTGTTGTGGCAGTATACCATACTCGCCAGAGTTGTGAGATCACTGTTAGTGTTTGATGGTTTGCTTGTTGGCTTGCCCGTATTGTTCGCTGATTTCGATATTCTTGCTGATAATGACTTGTTAGGTCTTGACGCGACGGAATCCGAGCAGTAGAATCAGGGCGGACGCTTCTGTCTAGGAGTTATCGATGAAGCTCGGTCGACGTGCGATTGTGCCTTGGGCGATCGGCGGTGCGTTTTTTCTCTGCTTGTGGTGCAGCTTCCTGAGCGGTTTGGGCGGCTGGATTATGGGCCAAGATCTGGCGCGGCGTGAGGAACAGGCCCGTTTTGCTACTGCCGAGGTGTTACGTCAGGAACGCTTGCCGTTGGGTGTGGTGGTGACACGGTTGGATCGCGATGGTCCTGCTGCTGCGGCAGGTGTGCAGATTGGTGATTTGTTGGTGGCGGTGAACGGTACATCGGTGCAGAGCGCTCGTGATTTACGTGATTTGATGTTGAGTTATCATCCAGGCGAGTTGGTGCGCCTGACCCTGTTGCGCGAGCGCGAGTACGATGTGTCGGTCCGCTTGCAGCCGTTCCCCACTGATGCGCGTCGGCCCTACTTAGGGATTTATTATACTGCGCGCGGCGATGAGCCTGCTGATCTGTAGGCGGTGATTTGGCTGAGCGTTTGTTTGCTTGTTCGTGGAGGTTTGAGGACCTCCACTTTGTTGTTTTTGGGGATGAATAGCTTTCTGGAAAGCATTCCAATGCGGAAGCAACGAATATCAGGTGTGTCATAAACGACTACGTCTGTTGAGATGCAAGTGTATCCTTTGCGAGAGCGTGGGATGCGCTATTCGGCGAGTGAGCGCGTTCTCGTGAGCAACTCGGCTGCTGCGCAAGCCCAAAGGGGCCGACTGCGGCCCCTTTGGAAAGCTCTAGCCGGGGCTTATCGCCCCTGGATCCCAAGGTATCCGCTTTGTTATGCCTGTATCGTTTGATACCTCGGTATGGTCCTTGCTGCCGCAGGCTAAAACGGGTTTGTAACTGACACTGTCAAACCGGATTTGGTGTGGGTAGGCTAACGGGGATGCTGTTTGAGCTTGTGGCAGCAAGGTTTTTTCCATTCGAGAGACGAGTTTTGCTCTAACTTTTGGCCGATTGCGTGGCGTGTTACGGTGTGCTATCATGGCCGCCAATGGCTTTGATGGGGACAAGTAGGCGCTATAACGAGTGCGTCAGCGAATTGGGGAGAGTGTGAGCCCAACCGCACCGCTAGTTGCTGAAGACACCCCTGAGCTGCATCTGAACGGTTCGTCGGATACGAGCTTAGTAGGTGACGCCGGGTGCGCCCGTTACCGCGTCAGGGTGTGAACACGCACCCTATAAGGTTGCTGCCCGTGAGGGGGCAACGAACGAAGGTGGCACCACGAGCCTCTGGCCTCGTCCTTCCCAGGGCGGGGTTTTTTGTTTGCCGTATGCCGATCCTGTCCTGGTTGCTGTGGCATATGCGGCGAAAGTTTGAGGTTTGTGATGGAACGAGTGAGGACGACCGAGGCAGCGAGTCGGGTGGGCCAGGAAGTGCGTTTGCAGGGCTGGCTACACCAGTTTCGTGAGTTGGGGAAGATCAATTTTTTGATTGTGCGCGACGGTTGGGGCACGTTTCAGGCGGTGGTTGAGGATGAGGCGGTGCTGGAGTTGTTGCGCTCGGTGCAGGTCGAGTCGGTGATCGAGGTGCGCGGCGTGGTGCTGGCCGAGCCGCAGGCGCCCGGTGGCGCCGAGTTGCGCCAGACTTCGGTGACGGTGATGGAGCCGGTGCTTGAGGCGCCGCCGATCGAGGTGAATAAGCGCGAGATGAAGGCGGCGCTGGAGACGTTCCTCGATCATGCGGTGGTGGGGCTGCGCCACCCCCGACGGCGGGCGATCCTGCGGTTGGGCGCGGCGGCGATGGCGGGCTTCCGCCGTACGCTCGACGGTTTGGGCTTTACCGAGATCCAGACGCCGAAGATGCTGGGTTCCGCGACGGAGGGCGGCGCGAATGTGTTCGCTGTCGATTATTTCGGGCAACACGCGTATTTGGCGCAGTCGCCGCAGTTGTACAAGCAGATCGCGGTGGGGTTCTTCGAGCGGGTGTATGAGGTTGGCCCGGTGTTTCGGGCGGAGCCGCATGCCACGACGCGCCACTTGGCTGAGTATGTGAGTCTCGACGTGGAGTTGGGCTTTGTCGAGGACCACACGACGGTGATGGAGGTGTTGCGGCAGACGGTGGCGGGTATGCTGGCGGAGTTGCAGCGCTCGTGCGCGACTGAGTTGGCGCTGTTGGGCGTGACGCTGCCGGAGGTGCCTGCTGAGGTGCCGTCGATCTACTTTCCTCGGGCGCAGGAGTTGTTGGAGGAGCGCTACGGTGTGGCTTGTAAGGGCGAGCCGGACTTGGCGCCCGAGCATGAGCGCTTGCTGGGCCAGTGGGCGAAGGAGACGTTTGGGTCGGATTTCTTGTTTGTGACGGGTTATCCGACGGCGAAGCGGGCGTTTTATACGCATCCGAATCCGGCTGAGCCGTATTTCTCCAATTCGTTCGACTTGCTGTTTCGAGGGTTGGAGTTGGTGTCGGGCGGTCAGCGGTTGCATCGGTTGGCGGATTATGAGCGAGTGATGGCGGAGCGTGGGATGAATCCTGAGCCGTTCGCTGAGTATTTGAAGGCGTTTCGGTTTGGGATGCCGCCGCACGGTGGGTTTGCGATCGGGCTTGAGCGCTTTTTGATGCAGTTGCTTGGGTTGCCGAATCTGCGTTTGGCGGCGCTGTTCCCACGCGATATGAATCGTTTGACGCCGTAGGCTTACTGTTGGTGGCACCGATCTCCTGTTGAGGGGGTCGGTGCTTTGTTTTTATCCACAGATTTAGTTGTTGTGTTTTGGGCATGGATGCGCCATTCGGCGGGCGGACGAGTACTGGCGAGGACGTGCGCTGCTGCGCAGGTCCAAAGGGCCGGTCGCGGCCCTTTGGAAACCCCGACCAGGGGCGATAAACCCCTGGACCCCAAAGTGGAAGGCAGCCTCGTGGGATGCGCCCGTGGTTATGCCTTGTCGTACGTGGCGGGTGGTGGTGTGGGTACACGCTCGGTGGCGATTGGCGGTGTGGTTTGTTTGTTTTCGGTTGTTGTTCACCAAGTCACCTGCTCACCGTGTCACCTTGTCTTTTGCCTTTAAGTAGGTGTAGATGTGCTCGTGAGGGCGTGGGAAGCGCCATTCGGCGGGCGGACGAGTACTGGCGAGGACGTGCGTTGCTGCGCAGGCCCAAAGGGCCGGTCGCGGCCCTTTGGAAACCCCGACCAGGGGCGATAAGCCCCTGGACCCCAAA
>CALKHR010000010.1 GCA_937988885.1 uncultured Roseiflexaceae bacterium
GGACGGATTTGAGGCTCGCTCTGGTTGTCCCCGTGTTTCCGGTGCGCTCCGAGATCGGAAGAGCACACGTCTGAACTCCAGTCACACAGTGATTTCGTATGCCGTCTTCTGCTTGAAAAAACAAGAACGCCAGCAGGTAGCCGTCGAGCGCCAGGATGGTGCCTGCCACTAGCCCCGCAACGGTCGCAGCAGGCTCGCCCACCACCGAGCGCAGCATGCGACGCGCCAGCACGTAGCTGCCCAACACCACGCCGATGCCCGAGAGCGCGAACGGCAACCGCGCCAACCACTCGTTGATCTGGTTGAGCACTGCAAGTTGACCAACCACCAGCAGAATCTCGACCGGCCCTTTGCGATGGAGCAACAGAATCGCCTCGTGGCCGATCACCGAATCGACGGCGAGCAGCACCACATTCGCCTCGTCGCCCTGGAACTCGGCGTTGCCCAAGTAGCGCAACCGAAAATAGCTTGCCAAGCCCAACACCAGGCTTAAGCCCAACGCTCGCCACCACGACCAGCGCCCTCGTGTGGGTGGGAAGTTGAGCATCGGCTTGCGGAATAACGCCCAAGCTAGCAACAAGCTGAGTAGATCGGCGTTTAGCAACACCATCCACCAACGAATCGGCCCGATCAACACGTGCTGAAACAGCATCAGCAGCGCTTGACTTGCGATCGCCATACAGAGACTCAGCACAGCGCGAGTCGGGAGATCGCGCACATCATCGAACAGCAGTTGGGCGGCCAACAGGCCAGGCAAGCTCAGTAGGAAGAAGTTCATCGCGCCGCGTATGCTCAGCGGCAGTGTACTGAATAAGACGATATGCGCTAACAACACGCCGATGCCGAGCAGCATCAGCCAATGTCGTGATCGGTACTGTGTCCAATCATCAGGGAGAGACCAAGCAAACCTACGCATCTTGTACCCTTAGCATCAAGCAGCACAGCTTTTGTGGTATCTACTCTTTATGACGTTCGGTATCAAGAAATGATCCACTACCAACGTCTGATTTCGACCTACCAAATAAGGGCATCCATCACAAAAACACCATACTGGCCTATTCCAAAATGGAATATGCCAATGATTGCTATTGCACGTCTCGGCTGCGGAAATACGAGGATTCGTGGTTATCGCAGATGTTCAGTTGAACACCATACGCTCGACGATGAGTGATGGCAACGTCAATACATCGTCCGGCGAAAGCGCATTAAGCTCTGCATCGGAACAATGGAGGATGATTTGAGAGATCGAGGACAGCGGATCAGCCGTGGGCAATGAGCTGAGTCCCTGCGCGAAGATACCACTCCTTTGGACCAACAAGACAATGTGAGCGTCTGTTGGGCCACGCTCACATTGCTTTCATTACCATTTCATCTGTGTATTATATCACAAGTGAATGAATCACACGGTCCCAGGTGATATCGGCTACGCGCTGAGGTCCGTTCGCACCGAGGCGTTCGGCGAGGGCGGGGTCGTTGGCGAGCATATCCAGTCGTGCGGCGATCGCGGCAGGATCGGGCGCGACCACAAAGCCGTTGTGGCCGTCGTCGATGAATTCAAGCACCCCTCCAGCATCGGTGGTGGTCACGACCGGGCGTGAGGCCGCCAATGCCTGCACCGTCGTGAAGCCGTAATCCTCATCGAACGGCGCGTAGTAGACCGCACGCGCCTCCGCATACAGGTCGATCAACTGTTGGTCGGGCACATAGCCCAGGAACGTCACGCGGTCGCCCAGCCCCAGGTCTTGCGCCAACTGTTCGAGTTTGGCGCGCTCGGGGCCGGTGCTCGTGAACAGGCAGCGGAAGGGCGTCTCCATCTTCGCGAGGGCGTGCAGCAGCAGATCGAGGCGTTTGGCGGCATCGAGGCGCGCATCCGAGAGGATGTAATCGCCGTATGCTCCCGCGTGCAATTGGCCCGTGTAGCGGCTCGGTGGGTAGAGTGGCTGGCTGTCGAGGCCGTTGAAGCGCTTGAGGCGCGCGCTGACGTTGCGCGAGATGGTGTACAGGCCCTGCGCCTCGCCGAGCATTGTGCGGTCCATACGCATCAGCAGGTCGCGGTTGGCGCGGTCCTCGGGCGTATTGGCGAAATCGCTGAACGGTGTGCCATACCAATCGTAGGCCTGGCGATGCTGATGCACCAACCACACCACCTTGCGTGGATGACGCACGGCGTAGGAGGGGAACTTGGTGCAGATCACCTGATCGACCGGCACCGCGTTCACCGATGTGAGATCGAGCAGGCGCCACGCCAACGCCGATTGGCCGATCAACTCGTGCGGTTGCCAAGCGAAGGGCAACGAGACGACATCGACCGTGTGGCCCTGCTCACGTAGCGCATCGCGTAGCCCATCTACAAGCAGTTCTGCTCCACCGCGCGTAAAAGGCACTTGCGTTGCACAAATGAGGATACGTTTCGGTTTTGTTCGCATTTTTTAATCTTTATGCTTGACTTTCGTATGGTCGAACGGATATCCTGAGCATCCCTATTCACCGAGCAGGCGGATATGCTGAAAGAGGAATTCTTACACGTTTATATACATATCACAGGTTGGTTTGCTTAATGAAGCACGCCTCATTGGGATGAACTAATTACCTGTTCAGCAGGTGCTGGAGGCCTTGATGTTCAGGCTCACCCGTTACGTTATCTTAACCTGCCTGACCGTGTCATTGATGATTGTGCTATTAGCGGGGCTATTGTACCGCCAATTAGCATTGAATAATCTCATTCATGTTCAGCAGCAGCAACATATCGCCCTAGTCCGTCTGTTGTGCGAGACAAACCAAGGTGAACTTGCGTTGATTGTAGCGCAAGCCGAATCGGGGCGCGATCCGGCGCTCTCCGATCCTGCGATAAGTCGCCTGAAGCAGACCATCAACATGCAGATGATCGAGATGGGCCTACTTCAATTCGCGCTCTACAATCGCGAGGGCCAACTTGTGCTCACTGGCAACGACCAGATGCCGCTTGATGCGCCGGAGTTGGCTGCAAGGCTCACACAGTCGTTCAATGGCACCGCGTCGAGCGATTTTATCTCCACTACTGGCATACAGCCAGATCGGCTGATAAGCGTTGTGCCGCTGCAGGATGCGCAGGGCGAATTGTACGGCGCAGCGGTATTGGTGAGCGATGTATCGCCGTATATCGAGCAGATCAGCAACAACATCCGGCGGGTGTTGGGTGGTATGGGGTTGGTGCTGGTGAGTTTGGTGATCGTGGCGGTGGTCGTGATGCGTCGGGCCAATAAGATGTTGGCTGAGCAGATGGAACGGCACCAGCAGGCCGAGAACCAACTGCGCCGCCAGGCCCTGACCTTCGCCAATATCAACGATAGCGTGGTGATCACCGATATCGACGGCACGATCAGCGATTGCAACCCGGCCACCGAGCAGATCTTCGGCTATACCCGCGAGGAGGTGATCGGCGGCCAGTTGGATCTTTGGTATCGCCCGCTGCAACTGGAGTCGTTGCGCGATACGATCATCGAGACGGTCGCGCAGGAGCACCGTTGGAGTGGCGAGATCCCATTCATCCACAAGGATGGCACCAACGGCGTTTGCGAAGTGGTGGTGGTGAACCTGAACGACGAGCAGGATCAGCCGATTGGGCGCATTTGGGTCGGTCACGACATCACGATGCGCAAGTACGCCGAGAAGGAGATGCGCAACGCGAAGCTCGCCGCCGAGGCCGCAAACCAGGCCAAGAGCTTGTTCTTGGCGAATATGAGCCACGAATTGCGCACGCCGCTCACGGCGATCATCGGCTATAGCGATCTGATGATCCGGGAACTGCGGCATGTCGATCATCCCACGATTATGCCGGATCTGATGCGCATTCAAGCCTCTAGCCGCCACTTGCTGCGGTTGGTCAACGATATTCTGGATCTCTCGCGGATCGAGGCGGGCCGTATGTCGCTCTACTTGGAGACGGTGTCGGTCCACGATCTGATCAAGCGCGTGGTCGAGGATGTGCGCCCGCAGGTCGAGCAGAACCGGAATATCTTGCATATCGACTGCGCGACGAATGTAGGTGAGGTATACGTCGATTCTGCCAAGTTGTACCAGATCGTGTTCAACTTGCTGGATAACGCGGCGAAGTTCACCACGGAGGGCGAGATCACCCTGACCGTGGCGCGTGAAGTCGCCAATGGTGTCGATTGGCTGCGGATCGGCGTGTCGGATACGGGGATAGGCATCACCCGCGAGCAGATGCAAAATCTGTTTCAGCCCTTTATGCAGGGCGATAACTCGGCTACGCGCAAGCACGGCGGCGCGGGTTTGGGCTTATCGGTCAGCCAGCGCTTCTGCGAGATGATGGGTGGGCGCATTAGCGTGGCGAGCGAGCCGGGCATTGGCTCAATCTTCGTGGTCTACGTGCCCGCTGTTGTGATCAACTCCGCCAACGAGGCCGTGTATATGCGCGAGGTCGGCGAGTAGTCGCTTTCACCTCGCAAAATAGCGATGACGTGGCTCAGCACCTCCGAGCCACGTCATTGCACCACCTCTAAACGGCCTAGCAGCCGTTCTCCACCAACTTACAGCGGTTAAAGAGCAGGTCGTTCGCTTTTTCGAGCACCTTGAGCGGTGCTTCGAGTTGCCAGCCCCACAGTTCGGGCCAGGGCAGGCCAGGGCGCACCTCAGCGGGATGCAGCACCGTCCAATTGGCGATCAAGCCAATGTTCCACCCCACCAGCAACACCACGCCAAGAATGAGCGGCCAGCGCCCGATACGCTGTTGGAGCCATGCCAGCAACGGCGCCAGCCCCAGCACGAAGATCGGCGTGCTGTCGATCAGGCGGCGGAAGCCGAACGACCCTGACAGGTGCCATGTCGAGAACGCGCCGTTGATGTAGGTTTGCGCCAGGAAGCCGAGCAGTAAGAGCGCCGCCAGCAACCGATCGCGCTTCCAGAGCCAGAATAGGCCCAGCAAGCCAATCGCCAGGATGGGGCTCCAGATCAGCGCGCCGTGCGCCGGATCAAACAACGTGCCGAAGAAGTGTGGGCTGCTCCACTGGAGTTTGCCCGAAACAGTCGAGGAAGGGCGCGGGCGGCCATACAGTGTCTGGTACACCAGGATCTGCGGGATCAGCGCGATGGCCAGCGTGACCAAGAACACGATATGCCGCATCAGCAGCGCCACGATGCCCTGCACGCGCAGATCGCTGCGCAGCAAGCGCCAGTACGCCACCAAGCCTTCGGTGGCGGGGATGATCAGCAACAGGCCGAGCTGTTCGCGGGTGATGGTCATCAGGCCGCCGATCAAGCCGAGCAGCGCCCACATCCCCCACGAGCGCTGCGCTTGTGTGGCGAGCAGATTGGTGGGTGTACTGCTCTTGTTCTCCCACGCCAAGCGCGGCGTGCTATCCTTCAGCCACAGCGTGAGGAACAGCGCGAACAGGAAGAAGCCGGTGGCGTGCGACCAGGGCATCAGGATATAGGTGTAGAAGATCAACGGCGTCGCGAGCCACACCCCTACCGTTGCCAAGGTGGCCGCGAACTCGTTGCTGTAGCGCCGTGCGATGCGATAGGTGAGCAGCAAGCCGAGCAGCGCGTAGAGCGCCGACATAAAGCAAACCGCTGCGATATACGGCCAACTGTAGCCATCGGCGGGGATCTGCGCGCCGAACAGGTTGGCGACATGCACCAGCATATCGGCCACCACATAGCCAGGCGACCACATCAGTGCCGCACCGATCGGGGCGACGTTGCGGTAGAGCCCGGTAGCGGGGATCAGCGGCGGGTCGGTGGGGTGATCGCGCAGCAGGGCGTTGAATACGGCTGGATCGCCGTTATCAAGGCCGATCGCGGCGAAGTACTGGTACTCGTTGGCGAAGTCGAGGTCGCCATCGAAGTAGAGCGAGCGCAGATAGGCATAGTATTGCACCTCGTCGGTGGCGTAGATGCGCGGCGTGCTGAGCGGCAGCAACAGCACAAACAGGGCGATAATCACCAACGCACCGTAGTTACGGGCGGCCCACAGACTCAGTTCAAGGAAGGTATAGAGCCGATATGAACGCGGTTCTTGTTTGTGCGGCTCGTGATCGTGCGATGCGTGTGTACTGGGTTGCTGTAGGCGGATACTATCGCGTTTCATGCCTTTGTGCCCACCACCATTAACATAGAGCGCCAGGAAGGAAATGCCGTTGTGAGCAGCCACAGCCCACTCTTTGCAGCGACGCGCAGCGGGTGGCGCAGCAGACGCTTCTTCTCGATGCCAACGCGCTCCCAAGCGTCGCCGTAGCGCATCAGCGTCGGGGTCAGGCCGCTCTGTTCAAGCAGCCAACGCAGTTCTTGCATCGTGTAGAGGCGGCTGTGGTTGTAGTAGCGCTGCGGCCCTTGCAGTTGCATCGAGCGGGTGAACTCGTTGAACGGCTCGAAGGGGCGCCCTAGCACCACATCGGCCAAGGTGCGCAGGCGGCTCTTGATGTAGTGCTGGTTGGGCGTGGAGAGCACCAAACGGCCACCGGGGCGCAGCACACGCGCCATCTCGCGCAGTGCGGGCAGCGGCGAGCCAGCGAGGTGCTCGATCACCTCGGAGAACACCACGGCGTCGAACTGCTCGCTGTCGAAGGGCAACGGCTGTTCGTCGAGATTGCAGAAGCGCACATCGACGCCGAGCGAGCGCCACAATTCGGCGCGCTGTTCGGGGAAGAGGTCAACGCCGGATACTTGATAGCCCGCCTGGCGCAGGATCGCGGTGAACTGGCCGGGCGTTGTGCCGATCTCGAGCACATGCGCTGGCGCTGGTGGCAGCGCGCTGAGCAGCGCCCGGAAGCGGTGACGGTGGAGCCGAAAATATTCGGGTTTGCCATCGGGCCCGATGCTGCGCCCGTAGGCTTCGACAATCTCGCGTGGTGTCATGTGTTGCGTATTCTGTTGGTGATGCACGGGTGGTGTATCACTCAATAGCGCGGCATGGCCGCGTTAGGCTTCGCAGCGCGTCGGCTGGCAGCCAGTGGCTCTCAGGGATTGCGCTGTGTCTTGGAACTTTCCAAAACGGTATAGTACCACATTCTTTGCGTGGCTTCGCAGCTTATTGAGAAGAGGAGGCTCTGCACATAGCAGCGCCTCCTCTCCACGTGCCAAATAAGGCAGATGTCACTTGGATGCAGTGTGCTTCTGCACCACCGATTCGGCCAGCGCCAGGATGGCGGCGGCTCGCGCGGCGTAGGTGTGCGGCGCGACGATCGTGCGCCCGGCCCGCTCGCGCTCGGCTCGCTGCGGGTCCGCCAATGCCTGCCCGAGCGCGCGGGCCAGGTCATCGACATCGCCACGGCGGAAGTAATAGCCGATCTCGGGCGGCAGCACCTCGGCGAGCGCCGGAATATCGGGCAGCACCACGGCGCGTTCGGCAGCCAAATACTCGAACAGCTTGAGCGGCGAGGCGGTCACATCCGTCACCGTATCGGGGATGACGAGCAGATCGGCGGCGTGCAGGTAGGGCGTGATCTGGTTGCGGGGCAGTTGTCCGGCCCACGTGACCGATTCACCCAGGCCGAGCGCATCGGCTTGGGCGCTGAATTGCGCGATCTCGGCGGGGCGACCACCCACTAGCGTGAGGCGAGCCTGAGGCATGTGCTGGCGCAGTTGCGCGAAGGCTTCCAGCAGCTGATCGATGCCTCGGTAACTAAACGTCATGCCGCTGTAGACGATCAGCGGTGTGCTTGGGTCGATCTGCAACTGTTGGCGGGCTGCCGCACGGTCGCCGGGGGCGATGTGCTGATCATCGAAGGCATCGGGGATCACGGCCACCTCGGCGGGGGTTCGCCAACCGAGCCGATCAAGCAGGTGCTGAAACTCGGCGGTGAGCGAGGCGATCGCAGCGCTGCGCGTGAGTGCGATGCGGTCGAGTAAGTGCAGCAGTGGCTGTACCCAGCGCTCCTTGGCGCGCGAAGGGTTCCAACTCTCGAGATCGTGCGCTTCGTAGATTACCGGTATCCCCAGCAGAGGCCCCCAAACCGCCGCCCACCAACCAGCACAGATCACCTCGCGCACGTAGACAGCCTCGATCGGTTGATGTTTGCTTTGTTCGGCGGCCACCACGGCGGCGGTCATCGCAGCGAACACCGAGCGCTCGGCGTAGTACCAGAGCGTCGAGCGGTACAGGCGCGAGAGTTTACCGATCGCGGGGCGTTGAAGGTGCAGCGCGCCAACCTCCTCGAATCGTGATGGCTCGCGGAACCAACGGGGCACAATCGCAAGCGTCGTTGGGGCGATCTGCCGCAGTTCTCGCAGCGTTGTGTGCGTCTGAATGGCATTGGCCGAGGCGAGCATGAGGCTCGTGGGGTAGGCGATGTAAGCGATCCGCATAATTTACACACAATACAAGCGCGTTGAGAGGAGGCTGATCATAGTGATCAACCTCCTCTCATAGCGTGTAGAACACTATGGTTAATTCGATTTTCCGATGAGCGGTAGGTACGTTGTGGGTATAGTATACCCTGAATCGAGGGTAACCGTGGTGGAGATCACGCTTTGGGTGGGATTACCCGCGCCATCGAGGAAGCGCACAAGGATCTGGTACTGGCCCGACTTATCGCCTTTCCAGTCGCTATCGAAGCCAGTGAGTAGGCTCCAATTCACCGAGAATTGGCTGCTGGGCGTTTCGATAGGCACTGGTTGCCAGTAGAGTTTCGGGTTGTCGGGTGTGATGTTGGTGGTGGACCCCAAGTGCACGTTCGCGATCCAGACGCCCCAGAACTGCTGGCCCGCCGGAAGATTCTCGTTGGCACCATAGGTTGTGTCGTTCACGCTCACATTGCTGAAGTTGAGCGTGCGCATCACCGAGCTATTATTGGAGTCTCCAGTGACGGTGCCGCTCACATAGTTCGGTCGCTCGGGATCGTAGATCAGCGAGACGGGCACCGACAGTTGATTACCGACCGTATCGCTAACGATGACGGTGAAATTCTTCTCGCCTGCGGTGCTCACGCCCGGCAGCGCAGGTGCCCCATAGAAGCCCGATTCTGGGATAGCGACGGGTTGGAGCGTATCGCTGCCCGGCACCATAAAGGTTGCGAGGCCGCTGCAATCGTTCGCATCGGTAATGCCCAAGAAGAATTTACGGACTCGCGTATAGTTCGGCGCGCCATCGCTTGCGCCGCCCTCGTACACATCGGTGGGCGCGATCACAGGGCTACGTGGCGACGTGATGGAGGTGTATACGGCTGGTAAGCCCTTCATGTAGGGATTAACCGCCATAATATCGGCATTCACGCTGCCATCCACGCTGATTTGGCTGTTGAAGACGTTGCCCGCAGTGCCGTTCTTGAACAGCCGCACATAGACCGTTTGGTCGCACACGTTGTCTAGGAGCGTGATAGTTGGGTTGGCGTTGTACGCGATCTGTTCTGGCTGTGTGGTGCTGCTTGGTGGTGCGCCCACCGAGATCTGCATCGTGGTGGGTGTGCCGCCATCGGGGCAGTTCGGCGTGATCGTGGCCGAGATCGTCGTCTCGCGGGTGCTGGTTGCCCCGCCGGCCAAACTCAATGTACCAGAACAGCCAGTGGTGCCCAGCAAGGCGCCACCGAGCAGATAGATCTGGTAGGGAGCGGTTTGGTTGTCTTGCCACACCACCTGAGCGCGGGTGGAGCCGAACGCGATCTTGGGCTGAGTCGAGCGCCCAGGGTTGTTCGATATCAGGTACGCTTGCGAGGTGCTGCGATCGACGGGGTTAAACTCGCGCACCCAGATCTCCTCGGCGAGGCCGACCGCCGCACCTTGGTCGTGCCAGGTGATAAAGGCCCGTTGGGTTGCCGATGACCAAGCGATGTAGGGGTACGTGGAGATACCAGGGTTATTGGTGAGACGATTCTCGGCTGACCATGTGACACCGCCATCAAACGAGGCTTTAAAGACGATCTCGTGGTTATTGCTGTTGAAATTCTCGTCCCACGCCATAAACAGGTTATTGCCACCATCGGAGGCTAAGGTTGGGTTCTGCGATGCAAATGGCGTATTGGTAATATTCTGCCAGATCCATTGGCTGCCTTCGAGGCGAGCGTGGTAGATCTCGGCTCCGCTGCTACTACCGTTTTGGAAGATGATCTGCGGCTTGCCTGCGGCGAAGGTGATCGCAGGGCGGTTCTGGAAGGTATTGCAATCGTCTTTCGGTTTGCTAGTAGGCGAAAATCCGCCATTCGCCGAGCGCATACGGTACATCACATTGTAGGTGAGATTGCTACACTGCTGAATCCAGGTGATGTGAGCGTTGCCTTCCGAGTCGATCGCCATATCGGGTGCTGCCGATTTCGGGCCCGATGCGACGGTTTCGCGCTCGCTCCACGAGGCTCCACTATCCGTTGATCGCTGATAGTACACATTATCGCTGGTACCGTTTTCGACGTAGGTAAGGTGGAGCACATTGTTGGGGCCAACATGCAAGATCGTCGAAGGAATAGCGGGCGTGCTAGAGAGCTTAGCGATCAGCGTACCCGGGTAATTGAACGTGCCGTTCACATTGTTGATGTAACGGATCTGCCAGGGCGGCCCCGATGTTGTACCGGGGTTCGAGGCGATGTACACAACGTGCGTTTTATCGTTACTATCAACAGCCACCCAAGGGTAGTTGTGTCGTTCGTTGGCGGTGATGACCTGTGCCGTATTGTCCCAGTTGACTGTGCCACCCGTGACGCTCTGCGTGGGTGGAATCGCCTGAACTGGTACAGTAAGGGAGATAAGTACCAGAAGCGCAAGCAGTAACGCGGCAATACGGTGAGGATAGCGTAGAATGAGAAATATATGCATCGCTTCTCTCCTTATTGCCCCTGTAGAGTATGGACCCGAAAGTTATCGAACTCAAGTCCACCCAGTACAGCGCCATACAGGCCCGCCTGCCCATTGGCAAACGTGGTATCGGTTGTTTCTAGCACGGTGGTGCCATCGACACTCGCTTGGAGGGTGTTGCCCTGCACTCGTAAGCTTAGGGTCGTCCAAGTGCCCGGAGCGATCGGCGCGATTTGAGCGCTCGCCAGGTTTGTGATGGCCTCGGTTTGTCGATCGAAACGCTGGATCACAACAGTGCCATCTGGTTGCACGTAGAAGCTATAGAAGCCAGCATCTGTGGCGCGCGCCACAACGCCTGCGAAGTCGTTGCTCAGGTTGTAGGCCGCCACCGAGACGCTGTAATCCTTCCAAGTGGGGTCGCCTGTGATAAGGGCGCTACCGTAGATATTCGGGATGCCCGAGGAGTCGCTAAGTGGGGAGATCGTTCCGTTCAGGATGCGCCAAATCGAAGGCCCATCGAGCGGGCTGACAGTATCGACGACTTGCCATTCCGCCAAGCTCACCGCCGAGCTAAAATCGGCCTCAAACAGAGTAACGCCACTTGCAGGCGCCAAGCCGCTAGGTGCAGGTGGTGGTGTCGGTGTGGGCTGTATCGGCTGCGAGGTGGGCATGGGTGGAGCCGTCGGTAGGATGATCGGCTCACTCGTGGCTTGTGGGGCTGAGGCCGCTGTATTTGGCGTATTGCCTGGGTTTGTCGATGTACCCTGAATACCACACCCGATGAGTATGGTACTAAATAGCACAATAACCACGAGAACGGGGTTGAGACGTAAACACATAGCTCCTCCTGTCGGTCGACCAAACAAGCACATAACAAGGTGGTCGGTCTCGCTTGTTGATCGGACACGAATGTGGGCTCTGCTCAGAATGGTAAGATATATTCGATTCAAGAAATTGACAAAAAGGAAGCAATCTCTTTACAGTTCGATAGCTATTGAGCTCGATAGTACCGACATCAAACCAAACATGATTGCAATAGATCGTAACATACTGAGATGTCAACGACTGCCAGCTAAAGCAGGCAGCTTGCCCTCATCGCCTGCAATGGTATGAAAGATAGGGTATAAGTGCTGTGAAGTCAAGAGTTAGTAGGGGTAATTGGTCCTGTTAGGCTGTGTCGTTGAATCTTTTTACGAAATTCACAGAAAGACCATCGGGCGAGGGATTTCCTCGCCCGATAGTGTTAGGGATGTTACGATGGATTACTTAAACATGACTGGCAACTGCAGGATCGGGGTTGAGTAGTTGGGTTCGAGCGTGATCTTGCCAAATTCGATGCCACCAGACGAGATGTTACCTGCGCCATCGATGAATTTCGCATAGACGTAGATATCACCACCGGTGTTCTTGGCGGGCGGATTGCTCAAGCCTGTCAACAAGTTCCAAGCAACTGTGAAGTTGTTGTTCGGGAAATCAACCCGCACAGGGTGCCAGGTGAGCGTGTTGCTGTTGAGACCGACCGGAGTCGTGCTGCTCGCCAACATCACACCCCAGAACTGTGCCGTGCCCGGCGTGCCCTCTCGTTGACCATACTGGTTATCAGTAATGTTCACATTGTTAAAGGAGAGGTTGACCATAATGTTATTAGTCGTGGCCGGCATCGTGCCAGTCGCGCCAGGAGCCAACGTCGGCGGAACGTTGTCGTAGATGATCGACTCGGGATAGATCGCCGAGTTGTTGGCGTGATCCGTCACGGTCACCTGTACGATCTGCGTACCGATGAGGTTGGTGGGCAGGTTCAGCCACGTGCTCACAACATTGTTGGTGATAGCTACGTTTGCGCCGTTGCCGATGCGGTAGTTGTTCACGCCAACACAGTCCGCTGTACCGTTGATATTGAGGTAGTAGCGCGGCTCACGTGTGTAGTTAGCTGCGCCATCGTTAGCCCCCGACACCGTTGGATTCGGAAGTGTAGGCACACCGCGCATATGCGGGTTGAGCACTTGCACCGAGGCGGTCAGGCCCGTATCGACGATCACCGAATCGCTGAATGCGTCGGCGCCGAACTCGTTGCGGAACAAGCGCACGTACACCGTCTGCGAGCAGGAGCCATCCGTAGGCACCGAAATGTTGGCGTTGTAGGCCTGCTTCGGCGTTGAGTCGGTCGGTGGTTTGTTGACCGAGATCTGCATATGGGTGGGAGTACAGCCCGTTTGCGGCGTGATCACACCCGTTAAGGTTGGGCTACGGCTGACCTTGGAGTTGCCGATCGTTTCGCCATTGAGGCGCAACGTACCTTCACAACCGGTGGTGATATTGCCGCCGATCACATCACCGCCCCAATCCCAGATCTCGTAGGTGCCGGTGGTGTTATCGTGCCACACAATATCGGCGCGTTGCGGGCCGACTCCAATGGCTGGCCAGTACGAGTGACCATTGAAGTTCGAGACGCGGTCGGCTTCGGTCGTGCGGAGGGTTGCCGGGTCGAACTGGCGCTCCCAAATTTCCTCTTGACCGTCGGAAGATCGAGTCCTATCCGACCAGACGACATGGACGCGCTTGGCGCTTGGTGACCAATCCGCGTAGGGATGCGAAGCCCACTCATTCGAGTTGGAGAATGCAATCGTATTCGACCAACTGTTACCATTATCGAATGAGGCTTTAAAGAGAATATCGTGGCCGTTGACGTTCTCGTCCCAGGCCAGGAACAAGGCGCCCTCGCCATCCGAGGTCAAGGTCGGGTTCTCCGAGCGGGTCGAAGTGTTCGAGACGCTGACAGGGCGCGTCCAGCTCCCACCCTCTAGGCGAGTGTAGTAGATCTCCGCAGCGTTGCTGGTGCCGCGCTGGTAGACCACGTGCGGCATGCCACCTGAGAACGTGATGGATGGTCGGTTTTGATAGGTGCCACATTCGCTGCGTGGCGACATTGTGCCCGAGAGCGAACCATTGGCGTAGCGCACGCGGTAGAACACGTTGTATTCACCGCAGCGGTTATCGATCCAGACGATGTGGGCATTGCCAGCATTATCAATGGCGATATCCGGGCTCCAGGCTTTATTGGGCGACAATTCGATATGGTCGGGCCAAGTCACGCCGCCGTCGGGCGACACGCGGTAGTAGACCTTATTGTTGTTGCCAGGTCGTGAATAGGCCACGTGAACAGTATTGTTTGGACCAGTCGCAATAGCGACATTGGGGACTGCGCCGTAGCTTGAATTAGCCAGCGCCTTGCCACCCAAATTGAAGTTACCGCCACGGTTATTGGTGTACATGATCGAGCCGTTCTCGGTGGCGTAGATCACGTGAGTAACGTTATTATCATCGACAGCTACACGCGGGAAACCCGAGCGGCGGCCGTTCGAAACGACTTTCGGCTTGCTGTCCCATTTGACACTGCCAGGGTATGCTTGGGCGTTTGGTGCCGCTTGCGCTGGCACGCTGCTGAGCACCGTGGTCAGCAGCAGCAGCGCAATAATCCCTAGCGCCGCGAAGTTGTGAGTGCGCCCGAAAGCGCGTGATTGTGATCGCATAGGCTTTCTCCAGTTGATCGCTGCGCGCTACTGGGCAGCAGGTGTAAGTGCTTCTACCGAGAAGTTATCGAACTCCAGGTTACCCATTGCGAAGCCAGCCACGCCAGCTTGGCCTTGGGTGAGCGTGGTGTCCTTGGCAGAGAGCACTGGCGTGCCGTCAACAAAGGCGGTCAGCGTATCGCCTTGAACTTGCAAGCGCAGTTGATACCAGCGCTTCAACTCAAAGCCACCCTGATCGGCGCTTGCCAACAGCGTGAAGCTCCCATTTGCCGCATCGTAGCGCTCGATCAAAAGCGCTGGTTGTGCCCCTACCGGTCGAAGCGAGAACAGGTAGAACCCGGCACTGCTTGCACGTGCAACAAGGCCAAACTGATCGTTGCCGCTGTTGTAGGCGGCGGCGTTCACGCTATAGTTTTTCCAAGTGGTATCACCCGTCACGATGGCCGAAGGAGCCTGTAGAGGGCTGCCGTTGAAAGCGCTCACCTGCAGCAAGCGCCCATTGCTCACCTCCCAGATCGAAGGCCCTTCGAGCGGCTCGGCGGTGTCGAGCACCTGCCACGTGTCAAGGGTTGTCTTACCATCAAACGCCTCGCTCACCAACACAGTTGCGCCAGACAAACTCGGAGCGACCGGAGCGGCTGGTGGAGTGGGGGTTGGCTCGCGCGGCTCACTGGTAGGCATTGGTGGTGGCTCTGGCAGGATGACCTGCGTGCTGGTCGCCTCCACCTGTGCAGCCGGAGCCGTATTTGGGCTAGCCCCCGTGTTCGCAACACCACAGGCCGCCAGAAACAGCGAGCCGGCCAGTGCTGCTACACATACATTCCAAATTCGTGATCGCATGGATCCTCCTTTTCGATCGCATTGCTTGGTTCTGAGGTGTTTCGCTGTATCATTCAGAGATAAGACCCGTTATCCACTAGCACCACCAACACCGAGCGAGTCTGTGAACCTATGTAATTCCTCGGCTGTGCGCCGAGGCGAGCAAGAATGATGCTCCTCTGAACCGATACCACCTCTTCCCTCTATAGATCTATCGCCTCCGCACTATCGTGCAGAGTTCGGTTAATAACCAATGATCGGCCTAAGACTGCACAATACAGCGTTGATACATTTCGATCATGGCGTTGGCGACGCCAAACGAGCGGAAGCGATCCCGCTCTGCAAGGCAAGCCTCATGGCGTTTCTGCCAATTTGTCTCATCTCCTAAGATTTCGATGAGTGCTGCGGCTAGACGCTCGGGATTACGCACAGGGATGCTGATCCCGTGGGATTCGTTGAAGAAACCTATTGTACCCGCTGTCTCAGTGGCGACGAAGGGTGTACCAAAAAGCGTGCCCTCGGAGAGTGTTTTGTTGCCTCCTTCCATCAATGATGGGATTGCCACCACATCCGCAGCAGCATAGTAATCGGCCATTTGCTGGAACGGCACCTCACCAACCAGGTGGAAGTGCTCGGCAACGCCATGTTCCTCCGCAAGGCGGCGCAGATACGCTGCATAATCACCTAGTCGCTCATCGATGCGGTTTTGCCCGCACACCAATACGCTCGTGTTCGGAACACGCGCCAAGACGGCGGGGAGCGCGCGGATCAGGTCGTCGAAGCCTTTCACAGGCAATAAACGACCAGCCGCCACAATGATCTTTCGACCTTGGATGCCATGACGCTCGGCGATCAAGGCGCGACGATTTGCACGAAACGCTGGTACATCTGCGACGAAATAATCGTCGCGTAGGTTGCGGGGAATCGTCACGATTTTTTCGTCGGGGCAGCCAAACTGCAACGCCATATCGCGCCCGCCAGGCGAAACAGCGCGTATCAATGCGGCACGCTTGAATGTTAGATTGATCAACAGACGTACGGTGCGAAACCGCGCGAAACCATACCCGATCGTCGAATCGGCGATCAGATCGCCGCCACGAATGGTTGGCACAAAGGGACGCCGATCGCCCGCGAGCGCCGCGATGGCGCCCATCGGGTAGACCGATTCGACGTGGATAATATCGATTTCGGGATGAGAACGCAGGTAGGCGCGGTAAGCCTTCAACATATTGAGGAAATAGTTGTAGTGGAATACCTGGCCCGAAAACCGATTCTGTAATCGTTCGAAGGCGGTGCGACTGACGGCGGCCCGCACGATCGGTGGTTGCCCTGGTTCGGTCACAAAGCGCTCCTTGAGATCGCGCTGTGGCGTAGGCGCAAGCACCGTGGCCTGATGGCCGAACTCTAGAAATCGTGCAAGAAACTCTTCGTGAATCGGGTTGCCGATCAGTCCATGTTCGTATGCTGTCGTGAAATAGAGAAGGTTCACTACCTGTTGCTCGTTACTCGTTTGTACGATACCATTCCAACGTCCGTGCGAGACCTTCGGCAGCCGAAACACTTGGCTTGTACCCCAGCAATTTCGCCGCTTTGCTGATGTCGGCGAGCGAGTGGCGCACATCGCCTGCCCGCGCCGGACTGTGCTCGATCGGCAGTTCTTGCCCGATCAAACGGTTCAGCGTTGCGATCACATCCAGCAACGTGATACGTTCGCCGCACGCCACGTTGAACGCCTCCCCACTCACATCGGGCGCATCCATCGCCAACAGGTTCGCCTGCACCACATTTTCGATGTAGGTGAAATCGCGCGATTGCAGGCCGTCGCCCTGCACCGTGTAGGGCTTGCCCTGCAGCGCACTGGTGCAGAAGCGTGCGATCACACCCGCATACTGCGAGGTGGGGTCTTGGCGCGGCCCAAACACGTTGAAGTAGCGCAGCGCGACCGTCTCTAGCCCATAGAGCGGCGCGAACACGCAGGTGTACTGCTCGGCGGCCAACTTGCTGATCGCGTAGGGCGAACGAGGATTGGGCGGCATCGTCTCCACTTTGGGCAGGGTTGGCGTATCACCGTACACCGACGACGACGAGGCGACCACCACGCGTCGAGCGCCAGCCTCGCGGGCCGCCAACAACACATTCAGCGTTCCCTCGACATTGACAGCGTTGCTGGTGCGCGGATCATTGACCGAGCGCGGCACCGAGGGGAGCGCGCCCTGATGAAGGACCACTTCGGCACCCTGGGCAGCACGACGAACCGTATCGGGATCGCGCAAATCGCCCTCGATCAATTCGATATCGTTGATGACATGACGCAGATTGTGACGGTGCCCAGTGCTGAAATTATCGAGCACTCGCACCTGATGCCCTAATTCGAGCAATCGACTGACGAGATGGCTGCCAATAAAGCCACCACCACCAGTTACAAGCGTGGTCGACATAGAATTCCTTTATTTTGCCCTGTACTTATTAAGACGCAGCAAGCCCCGAAAAGTTCCACTATCTACGCATTTTTTATTGGCCACACTGCCCTCCGCAGTGCGCGTGTCCAAGCATGTCGCGAGGTCTCATCCACCGATGAGTCTTGGTAAACACGATTGGGCACAATCAAGGTAAGGTTGTATCAACCGGACGACGCATCGTTGCGTGGATGCAGCCTTGTTTGTCTGCGAACACCGACTGCATCGGTCTCTTTGGAAGCTTCACAAACAGGACACCGTGTTTTATATGGCTAAGCGACATTGCCTAGCAGCACGATGATTGGCAGACACCAAGGTACGAGCAGCGTACGCAGGCCGACTGCCATCTAATACGTCGTGGGTCGCTGCGGCGGGCGGGTCAAGGCACGCCAGGTGCGTCTGTGGGCATCAGACGGTACATCACCACTGGGTTGGAGGCCTGATTGGGCCGCGCGAAGGTCATCACAATTTCAGCGACGTCGCTAAACTGGCGCGTAGGCGTAAAATCATCCCGTGACGCAATATTCAAAGGTAACTTCGCCCCCAATCTGTTCGCGAGTATCTTACCATAAATTACCGCACGCTCGATCAACGATGGAGCATGGTGCGTAGGAGCGTCGCTCAATTGGTGGCTGTAAAAGGTAATATGCCGCGCCATAATCTCTTCGCGGTCGATCAGATACGTAATCCCCTTCGAACGCAAATAATCGAGCAGTTCGCGCCGTTCCATCACCGGCACGATCTCGTGATTCAGCTTTCCATCGATGTTCAGGATCACATGGCCGGAGTAGTACTGCAGAATGCCGGAGTTCTTCGCGCCGATCAGCGCATCGGCGGGCATCGTGTCGCGAATCCACAGCGCGGCCTGGTACATGGTCGGCTGTGTCTGGTCGGTCTCGGCGAGTTTCTCGTGGTAGAAGCGTATCGCCTCGCCAGTGTTCAGCGCTATGATCGTGCAGGTGGCCGCCGCCAGCACCACTGCGCTCAGTCGCCCCGACCTGCGCCGCCACAGCTCGGCGCCCAACCAGGCCAGCAGGATGATCAGCACCGCCGAGATGCCCACAAAGTAGCGGGCGCGGGCCTGCTGAAGCAGGTAGCCGTAGTACAGCGGCGGTATGGGCAGGTAGATCAGCAACGGCAGCAGGCCCAGCAAGCGCCAGCGCAACGCCCAAACCAGCAGCGCCGCCATCAGGATGATCAGCACACCCAGCATCCACGGCGCCGGAATCCAGTCGAGATCGATGGCCGAGTTCTGCGAGAAGGCGTTCAGGCCATTGGTGAGGTGGTAATCGCCGCGCTCGGCAGGCGTTTTGCCGGGGCCGTAGCTGTGCATATACGTCAGCGCCTTGCCGCTGCTCGGCCCGAACGAGCCGCCCACCGTTTTATTGAAGATGAAGTACGGCGTCAGCAACAGCATCGTGCCGACCACATAGGTTAGGATCGGCAGCAGCACCCGTGGTTGCTTCAGTAGCCCACCGATTTGCCGAAGCAGTTGGCCCGCCTTGGCTGTGAGCGATGCGCCCTTGGTTGGCGCTTGCAGCAACTCCAAGCCCATCGTCAACGTGATCGCGCCAAACGCCAGGCTCGCATCCAGGCGCGCGAGCACCGCCAGCGCCGTGAGCACCGCCAAGCCCAGCATATGCTTGAGGTTGCTGTGATCCGCCTTGTAGAAGGCCACAAACAACGAGAGCAGCATCAGCAAGCCCATCGACGTTTCCATGCCGTTGACGCTGATGCGCAGCAGGTATGGGTTGAGCGAAAACAGCGTCGCCGCCAGGAAACCGGCCAACTCTCCGCCGAAGCGCCGCGCCAGCCACCACAGCGGCCAGATCGCCAGCGTGTTGAGTAGCGCGCAGATCACCAGGTTCGCGTTGAATCCGGCATCCAAGGCGTCCGGCGCGATCAGGTAGGGCAGCGCGCCTAAGGTTAGCGGGTAGAGCGGCTGAAAGCCCGTGGTGGGATTCGCACCATCGGCGGTGATGCCCAGGCCCAGCGCGAAGTTCCGCGCGATGGCCGTCACCATCCAGGCATCATCTTCGAGCACGATCAGGTGCGTGGAGAGTGGGAGCAGCGCGAAGGCCAATCGCAGCGCGAGGCCGATCACCGCCACGATCCAGACGCCCCTCCGTAGCCAGCGTACTTGGGTGCGCGTAACATTATCGGGAAGTGCTGCCTGTTGCGAGTTCAATAGGGCCATGCCTGCTTCTGCCTTACTGTTCATCAGAGCGAATATCTGCGGTGATCCAGCCGGACGGCGCGGGGTGCGAGCGCAGCTTAAACAGCCGAATCCAGCGCCCTTCCGGCCCATGCACAATGCCGCGCTCGTACAACTCGAAGAAACGCGGCTCGTTCATCAACGCGCCAGCCGAGTTGAACGGAATGTACACAGGCTGGCGGCGCAAAATATAGTCGTTGTCGGTCTTTTCGGAACCAGCCACGCCCTGGCCGATCGTCGGCTCATCGATATGGGCGATGTGCAGGTCGTTCAAGCCCAGCATATCCAGCACCGGGCGGTCGGCGTAGTAGGGCAGCGCCCCCGCAATGCCCGTGCCGATCAGCGTGCCCGGCTCGGTGTGCTCGCGCAGCCACAGCCCAATCTCGCGGTTCTTCTCGACCACGGTGTATTCCGTCCACACGCCCGATTGGCCGTTCAGGGTGCGCGAATCGTATAGTTGCGGTGCCTGCCATGCCAACACCACCACCGTCAGGATTGTGACAAGCGGCGCGCTCGCCAGCGGCGGCACTACTCGGCTGAGCCAGTTCAGCCCCAGCCCACCTAGCAGCGCCAGCAACGGCAGCACGGGTACGAAGAAGCGGAACTGCGGGAAGTGGTCGCCACCCACCAGAATGATGTAAGTGCTGTAGGCTGTCGCCAGCATCCCAAGAAAAACGCCGGGATACGCCGCCCAGGCGCTGAGCCGTTGACGAAGGGTGGAGCCGCTCGCCACGCCGATCGGCAAGATGCCCAGGACGGCCAACACCACCAGCGGCGCTTGGGCAGCCGCGAATTCGCGGGCATAGCCGACGCCCCGCCACACCTGCGCGATCGTGCTGCCAACCTTCGCGTAGAACGTGTTGGGCAGCGGATAACCGTAGTAGGTGTAGCGCCAAGCGTAGTACGGGCCGAAGATCAGCAGGAAGCCCAGCGCCAAGCCGAACACCTGCCGCCAGGCGACTCTGCCCGCCAGCCACGAACTTGCCAGCAGGTGCAGGCCGCACAGCCCCGCCACCATCACACCCTCGGGGCGAGTCATCGCCGCCAGGGCCAGCAGCAGGCCCACCAGCGCGCCCGGTGCCTTGCGGATGTAGGCCACCGCGCCCGCCGCAACTAGCAGGGTGAATAGACCCGTCTCCATGCCACTGCCGCGCGCCGCGTACAGCACGAACGGCGTGCTGCTGACCAACAGGGCCAGCGCCGCCACCGCACTGCTATCGCTGATCTGCGGGCGCAGCGCCTGCCAGATCAGCGCGGCGGTCGCCAGCGCGATCAGCAAACTGAACGCCAACGCGCTGAGCGTGGGATCGAGGCCCAGCGCTTGGATCGGCACAAACAGCAGCATCCAAAGGAAGTTCGTGTAGCCCTCGACCCGTTCGCCCGGATTGAAGACGAAGCCATGCCCCAGCCAAGCGTTGAGCGCGTAGCGGAACGAGATAAAGGCGTCGTCGAGAATCCAACTGCCCAGAATCTGCGGCGCCAGCACCAGCGCGCCCAAGCCCACCGCCAACAGCCCGACGATCGGCAGCGCACCGCGCGCCTGCAGGGCGATGCTCCAAGCGACCAGCAGTCCAATGGCGAGCATCTCGGCGGGAAGAATCTGATGACGGTACAACAGCCCTTGCAGCCCCACCAACACCAGGCCAATCCCACCTGCCACCAGTATGCGGATGGACGAATGGGAGCGCCCGAGCGTGCTGAGCCAGGCCACCACGCCGATCAACAAGCCCAGCACCAGCGCCATGAGCGGGCTGTAGGCCCGTTGACGGCTGATCTGCGCGAGTTGTACGCTGTCCATCGCCACGCCCATCGGGTAGCCGTACTGCGGGTTGGCGATGGTGTCGCTCTCCACCTCGATCAGCATATCGGGGCTGTAGGCGGTGGAGCGCGGCGGCAGCATCACGTGGTAGACGCGCCAACCTGGTTGCGTCATATGGCCGCTGAGATCGGCGAGCGGTTGGTTGTTGAAGCGCAGTTGCACCTGCTCGGGCGCGGGTTCGCGGCAGCCACACAGGCGCAGGCTGAGCACAAGCGGCCCGCCCAATCGGTCGCCATCGCGCACCATAAAATTGCCCAAGCCGTCGGTCCAGCGGAAGGGCGTGCCGTTCGCATCCTGCTCTATCTCGTTAAAGCCGTAGAAGCTGCGAATCTGGGTGGTTTCACCTTGGGCGAGCAACGGCCCAAACGCCGCAACCCGAAACGACACCTGTTCGGGGAGGCGTGGCAGCAGTACGAGGGCGAGGGCCGCAACTAGGCCAATCAGCAGTGCACTGACGGTCGTGCGATATGTTCTGTGTGCGATCATCGGGCGGCATTATACCACTAACCCATCTGTGGGCAGCAATGAACGAATGATGATGAAATGCTTGATCTTCGTGCGGTCTACGCCTGTTTGGCGCGCTCGTAACAGTCGAGCAGGCGGCCAAGCAGTTCTTCTTCGTTGAAATCGCGTGCGAGTTTGATCCGTCCGCCGTGGATCAGCCGTTGGCGCAACCCTTCATCCTCCAACAGGCGATTGATGCCGTAGGCGAGCGCTTCGGGATTCTCGGGCTGAACGAGCAGGCCGTCCTGTCCGTCGGTAACGATCTCGTCGATGACGGGGATGTTGCTGGCGACCACGGGCACTTCGGCCTGCATCGCTTCGAGCAGCGGCAGCCCAAAGCCCTCGTAGCGCGACGGCAGCACGATGCAGCGCGCAGCCCGCAGCAGTGCCAGTTTCTGCTCCTCGGTCACCCGCCCCGCGAAGTGCAAGTTGTTGGCGACGCCCAATTCGGCGGCGCGGGCCTGCATCTCGGCCTGCTTAGCGGGGTTATGGCTCACCACCACCAAGGTGACATCGGGATGTTTGGCCACCACGCCCGGCAGCGCTTCGATCAGCGTGTCGTAGCCTGTGCGGGGCGTCAACTGCTTGATGAACAGAATGATCGGCCCTCGGATGCCTTCTAGCACCGATTCGTCGGGCGTGTAGCCGGGCAGATCCTCGATCCAGAGCGGGATCACTTCGCAGCGATCCGGGTAGAAGCCCATATTGGCGAGCAAGCCCTGCTCGTGGCGCGAGGAGGCCACGAAGCGCGAAACGTGCCGGAGCGGCGCGTGCAGCAGGTAGTTGGTGAGCTGGCGGCGCGGGCGCGGATCGCGCAGAAACTGGCGGATCAGCCCGGGGATGGTGTAGGCGAGCCGATCGTAATGGATGCGGCTGGTGTAGGGGCGCTCGCGATCCTCGACCAAGTAGGCGTCGTGGAACGGCCCCACCGGGCTATGCACCACGGGAATGCGGTGTTTGCGCGCCCAAGCCATCGCGTTGTAGATGAACACATTGCGAAAGTGGAAGATATGAATGATATCGGGCTTGGGCAGGCCGTTGAGCGCGCGGGCCAACTCCGAACTCGGCCAAATGCTTGGCTCGAGTCGCAGCGATACGATGCCGTCGATCAGTTCGCGGCGTTGAGTCATGGCCGGGTGCCCAGGCGTGTAGTAGCCCACGGCGGTGACGCGGTGCCCTCGACGTGCGAGCGCCCGCGCCAGCACAGGCTCAGGCCAGTTGCGGGCGAAGTCGCGCGTGACCGCGCCAAGGCCCAGGATCAGGACATGCTGTGGTGTTCGTGTCATAGTGCTGTATGTTGCCTAGCGACTCGCATTAAATTGCTCTAGATGTAGGGCTGAACATTCTTTTAACCCCCTAGACTTAGCGCTTGGTGAGCGTTCGTGGGGTGTCGAGCGCTTGACGGTAGCACTCCAGCACGCGATCCACCACCCGATCCCACGTGAACATCTCGAGTGTCCAGCGGCGTCCCGCTGCGCCCATCCGCGCGAGCAGCGCTTGATCGTTGAGCAGCACGCTGATCCGCTCGGCCATTGCGTGCGCATCTCCGGGCGGCACCAAGTAGCCCGTCTCGCCGTCGCGCACCACTTCGGGCAGGCCGCCAGTGCGGGCCGCCACTACCGGCTTGGTGCAGGCCATCGCCTCGCAGGCTGCGATGCAGAACGTCTCGTGATCGGTGCTCGGCACCACAAACAGATCGCTGATCGCGTGGTAGCGGGGCAGTTCGGCGTTGGCGATCGGCCCGAGGAAGTGCACATACTTGGCGATGCCGAGTTCTTGGGCGCGCCGTTCGAGGTTGGGGCGGTGCGGGCCATCGCCGGCCAACAGCAAGTAGGGCGGGTTGCTGTTCTGCTCATCCAAACAGAGCAGCGCCATCGCATCGAGCAGATGATCGATGCCCTTGAAGGTGACCAGACGCCCGACGTACAACAGCAACGGCGCGCCGTTGGGCGCGAACTTCTCGCGCAGTTCCGTCTCAGGCACTTGCGGACGGAAGATCTCCTCATCGAAGCCGTTGTACGAGACGGCGATCGGAATGCGGAAGTGCTCGGCGACCATATTGGCGTTGTAGTGGCTGCACGCGAACGCGCCGTCGATGGTGCGGCGCAACAGCAGATCGCCCGGGAAGAAATCGGTGCCCTGCGAGTTGTAGATCAGACGGGCATTGCTGCGCTTGCGTGCCCACGCGCCGAACGGGAAGTCGTAGGGCTTCGAGACTTGGATGATGTCGTAGTTGCCGCGCACTAAACTCGGCAGCGCCGTGACCGCCATCGAGGTGCGCTCCAGCAACTTGAGCAGGTTCAGCGACTTGCGCAGCGGTGGCACGCGGCCCCACACCTCGCGGGCGATGTAGGGGTACTGGCGAATGCGCAACTTGGAGTAGGGCCGTAGCACGTCGCCACGCCCGCCGAACAGCGTGACATTGTGGCCTCGGTCGGCCAAGCGTCGCGCAACCTCCCACACAAAACTCTCCACGCCACCGTGTTTGGTGGTGGTGGTCAGGTTGTAAAACGCGATATTTAGCGATGTATTGCTCATACTCTTTCTTTTGAAGGTGATTGGCTCAGCTTAGATCAAGCGCGCCAGCACCCGCTTAAACGGCAGTTTGAGGCTCAGGATGCGGTTGCGCTCCTGCTCGTCGAGGCCACCCAGCAGGCGCAGCGCGATCAGGTAGCCTAAGCCGCCCAATCCCGCCAGCACCGCCAAGCTCACGGCAGCTGATACTTTACCATCCCAACCGCTCGCGGTGGCGGGCAACGGCCAGATCGGCATCAACAACAGCAGCGGAATGCCAAAGGCCGCCGTCGCCAGCGACACACGCACCACAAACGCCATCGGGAAGCGCAGCCCCATCTGGCGGCGCACCGCGATCATCGTAGTGACGCGCGGCAGCAGGCGCGCCACGCTCACCGCCAGCGCCGCCGCGTACAGTTGTTGCGATTCCGGCACGAGCGGCGTGAGCAGCAGCAGCGGTACGCTCAGCAGCGCCATCATCCGCCCCAGCAGCACGGGTTTGTAGCGTTCGTAGACCATCAACACATTGTGCGGCACGCTCAGCAGCGACTCGGCGAAGGTGAACGCGATGAAGATGTACGCCAGCATCGCTGTATCGACATAACGTGGGTAGAGCAGCGCCAGCAGGCGGGGCGTGAACAGCGCCAACCCGACGCCCGCCGGGATGAGGATCAGCGCGAACATGCGGGTCATGCCGCCGTAGGCCTCCTGCAGCGCGGTCGGCTCGGCACGGGCGCGCACGCGGGCCAGCAGCGGCGTCAGCAGTCCGCCGAACGGCAAGTAGGCGTAGCTCAGGTAGCTCTTGGCGAAGGTGTAGGCGAACGACAGGATACCGATCGTCTCGAAGCTCGCACCCATCGCTGTGAGCATAAACACCAGGAAGGCCACATCGTAGAACCAGGTCGTGACCTGGGTTAAGAACGACATGCCCGCAAACTTCAGGAAGCGCGGCAGCAGCGTGGGATCGGGCGGCGATTTGTCGTGGGTTGGCGCAAGCTCTCGGCTGGCTCGCGTGGTCTGCCAGGCCGCCAGAGCCACCGCGATCACGGGTGTGATCACCATACCCAGCAGCACGCCGCTCAGTTCCCAGTTGAGCGCAATGAAGCTGATCACCAGCAACGGTTGCAGCAGGGCGACCACGGCGGTGATCAAGTTCCAAGCCTTCTGCTTGAAATAGGCGGTCAGGAACGCCATAAACACGTCGTAGATCGCGCCGAACAGCACCAGCGCGCCGACGGCCCACAGGTAGAGATTGCCGTGCTGTTGCAGTTGATTGATCGCCTCGATCTTGCCGTCGCGGTTGCGGATGGCCCGCGCCAATTGATCGGGATTGGTGTTGGAGGCTTCAAGGGTGGCGATGGTGCGGTTGGCCGCCTCCAGGTTCTCCTGCTCGTTGGTGATCACGTAGTTCAGCAGCATGCTGCTCAGCAACTGGAGCACAATGATTGCGACAATCACCAAGCCCAACTTCAGGCCGATCACTTGCCGCAGGAAGCGCGCCACGCCTGCGCGCCCCTCGCGCTGTTCGACTTCGGGGATAAAACGCGGCAGGCTGCGTTCGATTCCCAGGTCGGAGTAGAGGCCGATCGTGGCCGCCAAGCCCGTGAGAAGCGAAAGCACACCGTATTCGGCTGGTTGCAGATAGTTGAGTGTGAGCACGCTGGCGATCAAGCCAACAACAAATTGGATGGGGAACAGCAGCGTGTTCCAAGCAGCCGCGCTGACCACACGTTGCGTCAGATTAGGCGTGGAGGGTTGTTTCATGCAGTTTCGATCGTTTCCATTCGGCGAGGTGGCCGCAGAGTGACCACCGGCGCAGCGTTTGGCGGTATGCACTTCGCGCAGGGCTAGTTCACGCACTATGATAGCACGAGGAAATGGCCGCAAGGCCACTTCCCCGCGCTAGAGAGACGTTGCTACACTACCGCTCTTGGTTTAATCAGAGCGTATTATACCGCTGCTTGAGAATCTGCGTGCCGAAGGCTACCAACGCGCTGCGTTTGTCGCCGATCGCCACATACACCGCGCCATCGTTGCCGATCGCAGGCGCTGCGGCGATCGGGCCGCGCAGCCCGAGGCTGCCACGAATCTCGCCGCTGGCCGCCACCACGCTGAGCTGCCCATCGCCCGATGCGACAAAGATCTGCCCATCGTGGCCGAGCGCTGGGGCGTGCAATCCTGCGCCGGGCATCGGAGTGGCCCAGCGTTGCGAGCCGCCGTCGGCCAGCGCGTAGAGCACGTTGTCGGCGCCGCTGGCGTACACGGTGCCATCGTCGGCGACCGCGATGCCATTTACCGCACTGCCCAGCTGGCTCCGCCAGAGCAGCGTGCCATCGCGCTGCAGCGCCAACACCTCGCCCGTGGCGGTGTGGCTGTAGAGCCGCTCGCCCCGCAGGATCGGCGCGTTCTGCACGCCGCCGTTGGTGGCGACCTGCCAGCGCACGCTGCCATCGGTCGGGTTGAGCGCGTAGAGCTGCCCATCGCCCGTGCCGACGTAGATCGTGCCATCCGGCCCGACCGTTAGCGCACCGAGTGCGGCGTTCAGCTTATTGCTCCACAGTTGCTTGCCGTCGCGGGTTGCGTAGGCGTTCACGCGCTTGGTGCTGCTGCTCACGTACAACGTGCTCCCGTCGGGGCTGATCTGCGGGGCCGCCACCGCTGTGCCGTCGGTCTCGATCGACCAGAGCAGCCGCCCGCCTCGTCCATACGCGGAGAGTGAGTTGTTATCGCCGCTGGCGTAGATCCGCCCGTTCGCATCCGCTACTACGCCTGCCACATATTTGCGGCCAGGCTTGACCTGCGCCCGCAGTGCGCCGTTGGGCGCGAGCACGCTCACGTAGCCGCCCGAACTCGTGTAGATTGCGCCGTCGCGGCCCACGTAGAGCGGTCCACGGGGGTACGGGTTCGGCGCGAAACGCCACAGCAGCACCTGATCGGTGCCTTCGATCGCCAACTGTTCGGTCTGCGCGCCTTTGGCGAACAGTTCGCGCACCGCATTGAAGACCGGGCGCGGCGTCGCATTGGCGTCGGTCAGCCCGAAGTCGGCGTCGCCCGTTGGCAGCAGCAGGTCGCGCACGAACACCGCCGAGACCCAAGGCCAGCGCTCCGGCGTGATCCGCACGAAGTTCGCCAGGTAATCGGCCTGTTTTTTTGCATCGACGGCGTGCTCGCCAGTGATGTTGTAGCCGATCCGCACGATCCACACCTGCTTGTCGGCCTGGTCGGCGGCGGTCATCTCGTTTCGGATGAGGTCCAAATGCCCGTAGAACTGTCGCGAGAGCGCCTGATTCTCGCGGGGCCAATGCCCTTTATCATCGACGCCGCCGGTGTTCAGTTGCACCGCCAGCAGATCGTAGGCATTGCGGGTGCTGCCGTCGTTGGCCGCCACCACGCGGCGATAGAAGGCCAGATCATCGGTGCGGTCGCTGAGGCCGGGTGGGGTGGGCTGCAACGCGCCGAACAGCACCAGCGCGCAGGGATCGGCCTGCTTGATGGCCGGATACGCGGCGCTGAGCAGGCTGGCGTACTGCTCGGGCGTGGCGAGGACGCCGCCCGTCGCTGCGGCCACGTTCACGTTCGGCCAGATCTCGTAGGCAGCCACGCGTCCAGCGGCGTGCTTGGCGAGCGCGCCCATAAAGGTCGCGAACGTCTCCGGCTGATCGGGGAGGCTGCCCTCGGCCTGCGAGGTGGCCCACGACGGCGCTTCGCTGACCGCCAGCAGCACCCGCAAGTTGCGCTGCTGTGCCGCATCGAGCAGCGGATCAAGTTGCTCCCACTGGTAGGCTTGCCCGTTCTGGCGGTCTAAATCGCGCCAACGCACTTCAAGGCGCACCCAACTCGCCTGCAACTGCTGGGCCAATTCCAGCGCTTGCAAACTGGAGGCGCTGTTCACGCCGTAGCGCAATCCGGCCAATCCGGTGAAGGGTTGACAAGAGGCATTCGCATTGCTATCGGTGGCTGGCGGCACTGGTGTGGCCTGCCCCAACGGGATGGGCGTTGGCGGTACTGGGGTGGCTTGCGCCGCGCTTGTGGCGGTCGGCAACATCGGCAGCACCGGCTCCAGCGTTGGTGTTGGAGCCGGGCTTGGGGAAGGGCTACAAGCACTGATCAGTGCGCCAAGCAATATCAGAAAACAGAGCTGTTTCATAGTGCGCTCCCTCTACTTTGCCGAGTGGGCAACAGGGCGCGCAATTGCGGAACCTAGTCTCCCACTCGCTTCCAGAGCGTCAGTCCATCGATCTCGGTGACGCGCTGGAACCGCGCATCGCTAGCGAGTTGATCGAGCAATCGCTGGCGTTCATCGCGGGTTTTGGCATCTTCAAGTAGCTCGACTTGATCGATCAGCAAGAATTCGGCCTGAGTGATCTTATCGGCTGGATAGATGACGTTCCCGGGGAAGAAAAAGATCCGCTCGCGTTGTGCGGCGAAGGGGCCGATTTTATTGGTGGTCGCCAGCGCAGCATCGGCGGGCACCTGCTCAAGCAGTTTTTGGATCGCTGCCACTCGCTCGTGTGTGCCAGGGTTTTTGAGGGCCGAGCCAAGCAGCGCCACGCCCGGGTTGCGCGAATTGAACGGCGCTGGCGCGAAGATCAGCATATTGCTCAGCAGCGCGAGCAGGAACATGCCCGTCAGCGCGAGCGGCAAGGCGCGCTGCGTCAGCGGTCGCTCGGGGTTGCGATTCGCCCAGCGCTTCAGCAGATCGCAGAGCGCGTAGGCCGAGCCGATCACCATAAACGGCACGATCAGCGTCTGATAGTGATAATGCGTGCTGGCGTGGATGTTCGGCGTGTTCGAGAGCAGGTTCAGCCCGAAGATCGGGATGGTGATCAGCAGGATGCGGGGCTGCAACAGCAGCAGAAAGCCGAACGGCAGGAACATCTCAAGCAGGTAGCGCAGGCGCATTGGGCCGCGCGTGGGGTGCCCGAACACCTCCTGCAGCACGAAGAATGGTCGGGTGAACAGGGTGGTGAAAATCTCGGCGGGGCGATTGCCGAGCCACGCTTGACCGTCGATCTGGCCGTAGATCACGCTCAGGTAGAGCGACGGCTCGCCGTTGCGGAAGGCGGGCACGATCACGTTCAGGCTCAGCACAAACCACGCGAGGCCCAGCACGATCGGCAGCGCGCCGAACAGCAGCGATTGTCGACGTTGCTCATCGGGCTGCAGCGCCGCAACGACGGGGGAACGCCCCTCCAGCAGCACGTACAGGCCCATGCCCGCCAGCACGATGCCCACCTCCGAGCGGCAGCCCAGCGCCAACAGCGACCAGATCAGGAACGCGCGCAACCGGCGGCGCTCCATCGCTTGCCACGCGAACAGCAGAAACGTGGTGGCGAAGGTGCGAATCTGGAACTCGTAGAGGTTGGCGTATTCGACGGGCAGGTACAGCAGGTAGCCGACCGCAAAGACCAATCCCGCCCACGAGGCGGCGCTGTTAGCCTGTTCACCAAACAACTGTTGCTGAAACCGATTGCGTACGATCTGAAAGACTGGGATTGCGCCCAGGGCCACGGCCAACGTCTGCAAGAACAGCATCATCTGCGCCGATGGCCGAATCGCGTACAGCGGGGTCAGCAACAACTCGGTGGGGATAAAATCGATGCCGAAGTACGAGGAGGTCGAGGCGAACGCCGATGTCGCCGCGACCCGTCCGTGAGAGGTGTTCCACAGCACCTGCTCGTGCACGGCCAGATCGAAGCCCATGCGGTAGTTGTTGTATTTGTACCAGGCCGCGAACGTGAACAGCACCAAATACGCGATAACGCTCAACCTCAGCAAACGGTAGGGGTTGAAGTAGAGTTTCCAAATGCTCATGATTGCCGCACCGATATGATCCGATAGATCCACAGATGGAGCGCCGTGGCGAAGGTGAAGGCGTAGAAGCTGAAGATGATGAGCCGCGCCGCCCAACCGCGATTCCACAGCCGCCCAAGCAGCCAGCCAACCCCCAACGCGATTGCTGGAATCGTGTAGAACAGATGCTTATCGACCATCGAGATGCGGCTGCCAACCACCAGGAAGGCCAGCGCCACCAAGAGCCAACTGCCGAACAGCGCGCGGATGCGCCAATCGCGGAAGCTGAACAGCCCCAGCAGGCCCAACGGCATCGCCAACTGCAAGCCGTACGAGCCGGAAGGGCGCAGATAATCCATGCGCGGCCAGTAGTTCAGCACGTAGGTCAGGAACGGCTCGCGGTTCTGCAGGCCAACGCTGGTGTCGGCGCTGCCCACCCGCATCAGGTAGGGCAGGGTCTGCTCGAAGATCGGCTGGATGTACTGGCCGTAGTAGATCAGCGTCGATAGGCCCAGCGCCGTGGCCGCCGAGAGCCCCAGCGCGATCACTGAGCGGCGCCGCTGCTTATCCACGAACCAGAGCGCGACCACCAACATCCCCAGGAAGAGCAGCATAAACGCCGCCATCACCGTGTAGATCAGCATGGTCGCCAGTAGCACAAACGTGAGGAGCGCGAACACCTTTGGCCGATCGAGCTTATCGTAGGTCAGCACGATCAGCGTGGTGGACGCCAGCGTGAGCCACATGCCGAAGGCGGTGGGCACGTTGCCCCACGACAGCAGCAGGTAGGTGGCGGGAGTCACGGCGTAAAGCAGGCTCGCCATAGCCGATTGGCGCTCGCTCAGGCCCAGTTTGCGCCCCAACAGCCAGATCAGTAGGACGCGGCTGCTATCGAGCAGCGCGTGGAACATATTGGCCGTCAGCACCAGCGGCAGCGGCACAAACGTGAACAGCACCGCGAACATATGGAACCACGGCGAATAGGGGATGACCGGACGATTCTGGCCCCACTCAGCCGTCGGCATCGTCGATTCGTTCAGCGGGCTGTTGGTGCCGTAGAACAGCCCCAATTGGCCGTTCAGAATCTGCAACACCTTGTCCATGTGCCAGCTTACGTCGATGCCGATGAAATAGGGGTAGAGCATGCCGCTGGCCTTGATCCAGTAGCACACAAAGAAGATCAGCAGCATCGTGCTGAGGCCGCGCGATGTGAGGGTGAGCGCCGCCTTGCGGAAGATCCAGCGCAGCAGTCGCTCCAGCACCAGCAGCAGAATCACGCTCCAGATCGCCAGGCCCGCCAAGCGCGGCAGCATCCACACACCGGGATAGCGGGCGTTCGCCACCAGCGCCGCCCCAAACAGCACAACGCCGATCGCCAGGACGGAGGAGAAGGTCGAGCGGTTGGTGATTCGCAACAAGCAGAAGTACAAGCCCATCGCGATCACGAGGGCGTATACAGTGCTGCTGAGCGGCGGCAACAACGGCAGGTCGCCCGATGGCGAAACCCGCAAATCGTAGATCAGCACGCCGAGCGGGCGGGGATCGCGGTACGGATCGGCGGTGATGGTCAGCTCCAGGTCGCCGTTCGGCACCATCTCCTTCGGCACCAGGAATGAGAGCTTGCGGGGGCCGTTTTCGGGCAGGTGCGCGAGCGGATGGCCGTTGGCGTAGATCATCGCGTTCAGCGGCGCATCGTCGGGGTGGCGCACGCTGGCGTACAGCGAAATGATCCAATCGCCGTGGCCCAGCATCGGCAGGCTGATCGTGCTGCGCTCGCTCGACCAGCGGTAGGTCACCGCAGGGGCGAGCAGCAGCCGTCCGGCCATGCCAGGCGGCGGATCGGGGTCGCCGTTGAGCGGCGGCGCGATCTTAAAGACCAACTGTTCGGCGGCGGCCAGCTCGGCGGGGACGAGCGCGATCATCTCGCGGTCGGTGCGTCGCACAATGTTCACCCGCACGTTGTTGACCATCAGCGCCACGCTGTGCAGCGCCCGATTCGGCTGATCGGGAGCGGCCTCGATGGTGGCCTGCCAGATCCCGTTCAGCCTGCCCGGGATGGTCAGCATGGTTTGATCGAGCGCCCAATCGAATGTTCGCGGCGTGGCGCTGGTGACACCAACCTCACGAGCGTGAAAATCGGTGATCTTCGAGTCGCGGCTGCCTACATTCGGCAAAAAAGGAGTATCGTAATAATCCCCAACATCCACCGTCACGTTCGGGCGAACGGTGTACACGGCGAACAGGGACGCAAGCGTGATAAGCAACAGGGTCAATGGGGGTAGCCAACGAATCGTATGAAGAGCGCTAAGCGCACTGTGCGATGCCCGCTTAGGCTGGCTCTGGAATAATGGCACCCCTGGCTCTGGCGCAGTCTCGGCCAAAATGACGCTCCACAAATAGCAACGGCGTTGCACTGCCGTTCAAAACTCAGGTTCATCGGCGACAAATGCGCCGAGCATTATAGCATAGTCGACGTTTGTGGTAGCTTTCTACCGTTACCTCACACCTGGTTGGTCGGTGCGTATGGAAACGCCGTTTTGTGTGATGTTGATGGGCTGTGCTTAATGGAGATACTGCACAATCTGATTGATCCACAGCGCCAAGCCGAACCAACTCAGGTATGCCGCCACTAGCAGCGCCAGCACCGCACCCGCGCGACCGCGCCGCCAGAGCGCCGCCAGCCACGGCCCCGCGCCCAGACAGAGCGCCGGGAACAGGAACGCATGCCAGCGCACGGCTTGGTCGCTGCCTAACAGGATGCTGAACGAGAACAGCAAGCCCAGCCAGCAGGCCGACAGCGCGATATCCAACCGCCACTCGCGCCGCCGCCCGATCAGCAGCCAGCCCAGCAGCCCGCCGACGCCCAACAGCGGCGAGATGCCACGAGCCTCGCTGAAGCCCACCCGCAACTCGTTCCAGACTTTGATGCCGAGCGGCGTGCCACTCAACTGCTGAACAGCCGATTGAGAGGCGCGCTGCTCCAGCAGGCCCACGTAGTTCGAGTAGAACAGCAGCGTCGCCAGCAGGCCAGCCGCGAGGCCGCCAACGATCAACTTCCAAGGAACGGTTGGGCGATTCTGCCACCACCACAACGGCAGCCAGGCCACCAGCACCGCCATCGTCGAGATGATCACGCCTGTGTGGCTGAACAGGATCATCAGCAGCAGGAGCGAGCCGAACACAGCCGCAGGCCAGCGCGATGCGCGGGGCGCGCCGATCACCAGAAAGACCAGCAGCGGCATCAGCAGCGTCTGTCCGAAGATATTGGCGTACTCGCCGATCGAGTATGAGCGCAGCAGGGGTGGGATCGGCACGTACAGCGCCGCGCCCAGCAACGCCGCCCGTTTGCCCAGCCCGACGCGGCGCAGCAGCAACCAAACCAGCGCCGCTGACCCGCACTCCAACAGCGCATTGCCGATCTGAATCAGCCAGCCGATCTGCTCGCGCGTGGCCCCGAACAGCAAGCGCAACGGCGCCAACACCAGGTATTGCCCGGGTGGATACGGCGCTTGGCCGCCGCCGACCTCGCTGGGCAGCCCGGCGTACAGGAACAAGCGCCCTTGGATCACGCCATCGAGATTGTTAATGTTGAAGCCGAGATCGCTGAATCGGGCGTAGGGATGCAGCACTCCCGCCACGCGCACGCCGAACGCGACTACACTCGCGCCCACAGCGGCGCACAACTCGCCAATCGACACGCGCAACCCGACCGCACGGCTCGCGGCGCTCAGCAACGGCTGAAGCACCAGCGCTAGCCCGTAGCAGCCGAGCACCACCAACAGCAAGCGGGGCGACCAGATCGTCAGGGCTAGGCGATGCCGCAGCAGCATCAACGCCAGCGGCACCAACGCCAGCACCGCTGTGCGGAACGCCCACACAGGCGGCAGCCGCAGGCGGCGCAGCATCCCGTAGCCCAGGGCCAGGCAGCCCAGCAGCCAACCCAACTGCCACGGCGCGGGCAGTTGTGGCCCTGCATCCGCAACGCGAACGCTGATGCGCTGCACGACCAAGCCCAGGTTGCGCGAATCGCCGGGGGCATCGAAGCGCGGCGTGCGCAGACGTAGTTCTAGGTCGCCGTTGCGTGCATCGCCGACGATGTGGTAGACGCGGGGCGCAGCGCCGATCTGCAGTGTCTGCGGCGGGCCGTCGCCCACCTGCCAGACGCTCTCGACCGCGCTGCCATCGGGCCTGCCGCTGGCCGCCAACACCGAGAGTTCCCAGCGCGAGCCGCCTACGCCCGGCAGGCGCACCAAGGCATCATCGCTGGCCCAGCGGTAGGGTTGGCCCAGCCACCATTCGCCGCTGCCCGGCTCGGGGGCGTTGAACCCTTCGCCGACCAAAAACGGCGCATCGTAATGACGTTTATGGCTGATGGAATCGCCGCCGATCGGCAGCACTATCGAGGGGTGCACTTGGTACGCGAAACCGAACACCAGCAATCCGAGCAGCAACGCAGCCCATAGACCAGGCTCACGCAACCAACCCAGCAGCCGCGCACCTTCGTCGCGGAACCACCCGCCGAACATCGCTCGCTTGCTCACGGAAGCTAACACACTCCGTTACAGAAAGCCGCAGCCCGTGGGCAACGGCTATCGCGCGTCGGCACCATCGCGCACCAGCAACAACTCGTACGTTCCCTGGAACAGCGTCCGATACCCGATATAGGCCAGCCGCGCCAGGCCCACTGCGCGCAGCGCATCGCGAGCGCGGCCCTTCCAGCCGGTCGCGCTGCCCTCGCCGCGCCGCACGTGATCCTCGCGGATGTCGCCAACTCGGAAGCCGTAGCGCGCCGCCACCCGACGGAAGCCAGCCATCGTGTAGTAGTGCATCTCCGACAGTTTCTGCCGATCGCTGAAGGCCGAGCCGCCCTTGCTGCGCCCGCGCCATTCGATGATCGCCTCGGCCAGGGGGCGCGGTATCCAGTTCAGGAACGGCATGTGGTAATGGGGATCGCGGAAGGCGAAGCGGTTGATGATCGTCAGCAGCACCCGCCCGCCCGGGCGCACCACACGGGCCAGTTCCGAGAGCAGCAGTTCGGGGTCTTGTACGTGCTCGACCACATCCCAGCAGATCGCCAGATCGAACGTGGCATCGGCGAACGGCAGGTGTTCGCCAGCGCCGTTGATCACCGGCAGGTTCAGGTTGTAGCGAGCGGCGCGCAGACGCACAATATCGCAATAGGAACGGTTATATTCGAACGCCATCGGGAACGCGCCCGCCAGCGCCAGCGCCACACTCGAACCGCCCATCCCGCTGCCCAAATCGAGGATACGTCGGCCTGGCAGCGCGCCGCCGTAGCGCTCGATCAACGCCAGCCGCTCGCCCTGTACGCGCTCCTGCCAGATGCGGCCTTCGCGCCACTTGGCGAAATCGGGGCGCCACGTCATATGCGACAGCCAACGGTCAATGCGTGCAGCCAGTTCGGCCTCACGCTCCTCATCGAGCTCGGGTTGCGGAAGCGAAAGTGGAGACATAACACACACCACACAATAACGAACAAAACGGCCAGCGCTAGCACAACCAGCGCCCGCCACACCGCCGCATTGTAGCAGAAACGACGCCTGGTGCAAATTGTGCGTTGTGCGTGGTTGGTGATGCGGGTGGCGAGGTGTGGCGAGGGTCTTCACTTCGCCTAACGGCTTGTTCGGAGTGACACTGTGATGTTGCGATGATTCTTCTTTGAGTTTGCAATGTCATTCCGAATGAAGTGCGAAGCACGGAATGAGGAATCTCG
>CALKHR010000011.1 GCA_937988885.1 uncultured Roseiflexaceae bacterium
CGCCGCGATAAGGGCAAATATGCCACAGATAATGACAGCGACGATCGCAAAGAGGATCAGGATCACATAGAGGGCCTTATTGCTGGGGAGATTCATACCCGCTTGAATGGCCAAGTAGGTCAGGTAGAGCGAGTAAATGCCTACGACTAGCGAGATAATGCCGCCTACGACAGGGATTAGAGCGAGGATACTTCCTAGAATGGACAGCGGCACGGTAAACAGCGAGAAGTTGTAGGCCAACTCGCCAAACTCACCGGTGCCTTGAAACGCTCGACCTAAGAGGAAGACGATCCCCCAATAGATGTAGCTACTGATCAATGTTCCGATGACGCCGCCGATAACGCCAGCGACAAGGCTTCCTCCCATGCCCTGCATATTCAAAGCAATAGCGGAGAGGATACCATTGATCACAGCCGCAATGACGGTATAAATCGTTGCAGCGCCAAGATCGTTCTTCTCATGCTCCTCAAACACCGACACCGATGGACTGGTAAGTACAGCTTTGCTCCCATTGAGCATGGTTTGGAAATCAAACATACGTAAAACCTCGCTTGTGTGAAAGAACGCTCAACATGCGCTCTTTGACGTATATATTAGGTGCCCAACGATGCCAAACAGCCGTCTCCTGGTATAACCACATGATGCAGTTATTGAAGAAGTACGTGTTATGGTAGATAGCACGTGGATGCTGGTAGATGAGGACGAGAGGCGAGAAGAAGTTGGTAAGGGCAATCATTGCGTTGCCGCGATTGCCCTTACCTAAGCCGAACGGCGAATAACGACTTAGTTGAAGGCACCACTTGCGGCTGCAGTGCCAAAGATGGCTGCAAAGACCATACCAATAACTACGAACCAAACAATCCACTGAGCAACGATCGCGGCCACCACCGAAATAATCGCTGGGGTCTGCTCCAAGTTCATGCTCGAGCGCGCGGCCAGATAGCCCAAGTAGATTTGGTAGAGACTTAACACAAACGAAATCGGAGCAAAGGCACAACCGAGCAGCGGTATCGCACCAACAACACCCGTAACTGCTGCGATTGGAGCCATATACAACGAGCAGGTGTAGAACACTTCATCCTGCGTGCCCGTGCCACCCTGCTGCTTGCCAACGAACGTCAGCACATAGGCGAATACGAAGAAGTTCAGTAGTGGTGCCACGACGCCCATCACAAGGCCACTAATTGCCCCACTAATGCCACCCAGCAGACCGAATACCAAACCAGCGATACCAGCGATTGCAGCAGCCGTGCCAATGTATACGATGGCTTCGCGGGTACCGCCCTGTCGCTCGAACTGCTCAAAGGACTCCACGCTCGGCTTGGTGAGCACAACCTTGCTCTGGTTCAACATGTCGGTGATTGAAACGCCCTGAACGATCATGGTTTGTCTCCTAAATGCAATGATGTCGATGCGATACCTACAATGGTACTTGGACTGACAGCACGGGTGAGATCAAGGCACTGATACGCCTATGTTTCGAGTACCTCCTTGCTGCTAATGAGTGAGAACGGGTTGGATGAAAGGTTGGGTTGGTTCTATTGTAAACCAAAAAACAACAACCATTTCATAAAATCGCTCCCTATTTCACCTCATTTTGCTAAGAGGTCCCTCGCTTCTCGGCTGTAAGCGTTTCCTGATCAACACTGCAAGGATATACGAAGGATTGATCGAAAAGGTTTCGGCACTGTTGAAAACTCATTGAGGCACCGTGCCAAACGCGGCAAGTTCGCGACGACGCTCCGCACTCATCGTCTCAAGGGTCGCACGCCAGTCCTCCCGATACTGCTGAAGCGTATTCACAAGCGTCTCGCAGATCGCCAGGTTACGGTACCATTTGCGGTTTGCGGGGACGATATACCAGGGAGCATAGTCGGTGGAACAGCGGCTCAGCGCTTCCTCATAGGCCTGCTGGTAGTCCTTCCAATGCTCGCGCTCCTGCCAATCGCTCGGCGAAAGCTTCCACGCCTTCTCGATCTCCTGTTCGCGCGCGAGCAGCCGTTCCATCTGCTCGTCCTTACTGATGTGCAGGAAGCATTTGATGATGATCGTATTGGTGTCGTTCAGGAGGCGCTCGAAGTTATTGATCTGCTCGTAGCGGGCCTGCCACATAGACTCGGGCACCAGGTTGTGCACCCGCACCACCAAGACATCTTCGTAGTGCGAGCGGTTGAACACGCCAATCATGCCTTTGCGTGGGACAACTTTATGGACACGCCAGAGGAAATCGTGGGAGAGTTCTTCTTCGGTGGGCACCTTAAACGCCTCAACTCGGCATCCCTGCGGATTGATGCGCCCGAACACATGGCGAATCGCGCCGTCCTTTCCGCTTGTATCCATCCCTTGCAGGATCAGGAGTGCCGCGTGTGTTCCAGCCGCGTGCAATTCCTCTTGGAGAGTCGCGAGTTCATTTCTGAGATTGGCGAATAACTCTTTGCCTTCGCTTTTGCTGAGGCCAGCGTTGAAAGAGGGGTCATAGTCGTTGAGATCGACGGTCTGATTAGGAGAGATGCGGAAGGCATATGCCATGTGTGCCCTCGCTTTGCTTATAGAAGGAAACAGCTTGTGTACGAAGCAAAAAGTGCGACCAACAATACTAATCGTACCACAGCCCTTTGGTTTTTGTTAGCGATTTGCCGTAGCGCTGTATAATGAGCGGGTATTCAGCTTCCACACGTCTTCTTCCCAATCGCAGCTCCAAACAGAAGGAACGAACTATGAAGTTCACGAATGGCTATTGGCTGCTTCGCGATGGTGTGCGTGCGGCCTTTCCCGCCGAGGCGTATGATGTTGAGGCTTCGGCGGAGTCGCTCACGGTCTATGCGCCTGCAAAACGTGTGGTGCATCGTGGCGATACGCTCAATAGCACGTTGCTCACGGTCACCTTCAGTTCGCCCATGCCCGATGTCGTGCGGGTGCGCCTCGAACATTGGCGTGGCGAACAACCTCGCCCCCCGCAGTTTGCGATCCAGACGCAGCCAACCGATCCCACGATCGAGATGACGGAGCAAGCGGCTCTGTTCACGAGCGGGCGCTTGGCGGTGCGGGTTGCGCGGGGTGGCGCTTGGCGCGTCGAGTTTCTGGGCGATGGTATGCCGATCACCGCGAGCGGCTCGCGTGCGATGGGCAGCATCGATGTGGATGGCGTTGGTCACTTTATGCACGAGCAACTGGCGCTCGGCGTGGGCGAGTTCGTCTACGGCTTGGGCGAGCGCTTCACCGCCTTCGTCAAGAACGGCCAGGTCGTTGATATCTGGAATGAGGATGGTGGCACCAGTAGCGAACAGGCCTACAAAAATGTGCCGTTCTACCTCTCGAACCGTGGTTATGGCGTATTCGTCAATGATCCGGGCCACGTCTCGTTCGAGGTCGCCTCTGAGAAGGTGGCGCGTGTGCAGTTCAGCGTACCGGGCCAGGCGCTTGAGTATTTCGTGATCTACGGCCCCGATCCGAAGTCGGTGCTGAGCAAATACACCGCGCTGACGGGCCGCCCCGCGCTGCCTCCCGCTTGGTCGTTTGGCCTCTGGCTCTCGACCTCGTTCACCACTAACTACGACGAGGCCACCGTCACCCATTTCATCCAGGGCATGGCCGATCGCGACCTGCCGCTGCACGTGTTTCACTTCGACTGCTTCTGGATGCGCGAGTTCAATTGGTGCGACTTTGTGTGGGATGCGCGCACCTTCCCCGATCCGGCGGGTATGTTGGCCCGTTTGAAGGCGCGTGGCCTCAAGATCTGCGTTTGGATCAACCCATACATCGCGCAGCGCTCGCCATTGTTCGACGAGGGCATGCAGAACGGCTATCTGCTGCGCAAACCGAACGGCGATGTGTGGCAGATCGATATGTGGCAGCCCGGCATGGCCCTGGTCGATTTCACAAACCCCGCCGCTTGCGATTGGTTCGCCTCCAAGCTGCACGCACTGCTCGATCTGGGTGTCGATTGCTTCAAGACCGACTTCGGCGAGCGCATTCCCACCGATGTCGCCTATTGGGACGGCTCCGATCCCAAGCGGATGCACAACTACTACACGCATCTGTACAACCAACTCGTGTTCAACGTGCTGCGCGAGCGGCGCGGCGAGGGCGAGGCGGTGGTGTTTGTGCGCTCGGCCACGGCGGGTGGTCAGCAATTCCCCGTGCACTGGGGCGGCGATTGCGAATCGACCTTCGAGTCGATGGCCGAGAGCCTGCGCGGTGGCCTATCGCTCAGTTTATCGGGCTTCGGCTTTTGGAGCCACGATATCGGCGGCTTTGAGGGCACACCGCCTGTCGCGATCTACAAGCGTTGGCTCGCGTTCGGCCTGCTCTCGTCGCACAGTCGGCTGCACGGCAGTAGCTCGTACCGTGTGCCGTGGCAGTACGATGATGAAGCCGTCGATGTGCTGCGCCTGTTCACCAAGCTGAAGTGCCGTTTGATGCCCTACCTCTACGGCGCCGCGGTCGAGGCGCACACCCACGGCGTGCCGATGATGCGGGCGATGCTGCTGGAGTTCCCCGATGATCCCACCTGCGATTTTCTGGATCGCCAGTATATGCTGGGTGGCGCACTGCTGGTCGCTCCGGTGCTCTCGTTCGATGGCACCGTGCGCTACTACCTGCCGAGCGGACGTTGGACGAACTTCTTCACTGGCGAGGTGTTGCTTGGCCCCGGCTGGCGCACCGAGCAGCATTCGATGTTGAGCCTGCCGTTGCTGGTACGCCCTGGCACGCTGCTGCCGCTTGGCGCGCACTTCGACCGCCCCGACTACGACTTCGCCGATGGCGTGACGCTGCGCCTGTACGAACTTGGCGATGCCCAACAGGCGGTCGCTGAGGTGCCCACGCTCACGGGAGGCTTGGCGGCGCGCTTTGTGGCCGAGCGCGAGGGCGATCTGGTGCGCATCAGCCGCACAGCTGGCGCTGCGCCGTGGAATATCGAACTGGTCGGCGTGACGCAGGCGCAGAGCGACGCGGGTACGCAGCAGCAGGGCGAGCAGGGCCTGCGCATCGCGCTGCCCGACGACGTGGATCAGGTGGTGATCACTTTGTCGTAGCGTTTAACTCCCGATATCGAGCGTCATGCGGTGCAAAGGGTCGCGCTTGGCCCTTTGCACCAATGTGCAAGCGCACGATCGCGCTTTCGCCGCTAAACGTCGCGTCGTTGTCGTTGCGTACGAGCATTGTGGTCTTGCTCTTGCTTCGAAGGAAATAACTCACTATAATGCCTTGACACAAGAACCGCGTTTGTTTTGTTTTTCCGAAGCGTTACGGCGCAACCGCATATTCATACCGACAAACCACATTGGGATGTGCTGTGCACATGCAAGCACTATGGATGAGTGACTCTTGTAATCCTCCGATCGTCGCTTGCTCTGCCTACGATGCTGGTTTGATAAACGGGCACCTCTTCCAGATGCGGCACTGAAAACATGGTGGGCGATATGTTTGAAACTGCTGAGCGGCGAATGAATACTCGGCGAATTGCAGTGTGGTTGTTATTGGTTGCTGTGTTGCTCGGAGTGGCGGGCCTGCCCTCGGCGCGGGTTGTGGCGCTTCCCACACCGCCCCCGACTGCTGCTCGGCAGGCGCTGCTCGATCTTCAACAGCGCGCCGCAGCAACCCTCAATGTGCGCTGGAGTCCGCAGGGTACTGTAGAGTTTCTTTCGGCACCGGGCGACAAACGGCTGCCGTATACGCCCACTCCCGAGCAAGTCGGTGATCCTGTCGCGATTGCGATGGGCTTCCTAGAGCAAAACCGCGCGCTCTTCGGCATGCGCAGCGCCACCGACGAGTTGCGGTTGCTGCGGATCGAGCCGGATACGCAGCTTGGTTGGGCGCACATTCGCTTCGATCAGGTGTTTCAGGGCTTGTCGGTCTTTGGTCGGCAGTTGGTCGTGCATATCGATACGCAGGGTCAAGTCGTCGCCGTCAACGGGCAGTTTGCGCCCGGCATCGATGTGCCAACCGAGGCGCTTGTCGATGCGAAGCAGGCCGGCGAACTCGCAATCAAACATATCCTCAATGAGCAGTTGACCTTCAGTGAGCGGTTGCGCGCCAATCCTCAATTGCTGGAACACCGCACCGAGTTGCTGGTGTATATCGATCATTCCGGCAAAGCGCGCTTAGCTTGGTCGCTCAAGGCATTGACGGAGAGTCCGCTCGGCGAGTGGCGTATCTTTGTGAATGCGCGTCGTCCCGTGGTGATCCACGCCTTCGACAGCCTGAACGAGGCCAAGCGCCGTGTCACCTACACGGCCCGTAACTCCACGCGTTTGCCCGGCAGCCGCCTGATCGATGAGGGCGAGCGTTCGCGCGACGAGGTGGCCCAAGCGGCTCACGATTCGGCGGGCGTGGTCTACGATTACTTCTTCAACAACTTTCAGCGCGATAGCATCGATGGCCAAGGTGGCACGATCGTTTCGACGGTTCACTTCGGTAGTTCTCAAGAGGATGCCGAGAACGCTGCCTGGATCAGCGAACTCCAGCAGATGATCTACGGCGATGGTGGCCGCATCTTCCGTCCGTTGGCGCTCGGCCTCGATGTGGTGGCCCACGAACTGACGCACGGTATCATCGACAATACCGCGCAACTGATTTATGAGGGTCAATCTGGCGCGTTGAACGAATCGTACGCCGATGTGTTTGGTGTGTTGATCGATTCCAAGGACTGGACGCTCGGCGAGGATGTGGTGAAGTCGCCTCCCTACCCCACACGAGTGCTGCGCAGCATGGAGGACCCCAATCTGGGTGGTAACTACGACCCGCGCAATCCGCTCGGTGGCGTTGGGCAGCCCGCCCACGCCGATGAGTACGCCAACTTGCCGATCAGCCGCCGCTACGACAACGGTGGCGTTCACATCAACAGCGGTATCCCCAACCACGTCGCCTTTTTGGTGGGGCAGGCGCTGGGTCGCGAAAAGATGGGGCAGATCTACTATCGCACGCTGACGCAATACCTCACGCCGAGCAGCGATTTCTTCCAGGCCGCCGACGCGACCGTGCAGGCCGCGCAGGATCTGTACGGCGCGAACGATGCCAATGTGGTGCGCAACGCCTTCGCACAGGTTGGCATTAGCGCAGGCGAACCCGATACGTTGCCCGAACCCGCCCCCGACCAGAGCACGATCCCGAATATCCCTGCGCAGCCGGATCAACCTGAGCCGATCCCGCAGGGCTGCACGGATCTGGTGGTCAACGGTGGCTTTGAGTCGAGTGAAAAATGGGTCGAGGTGGTGGCGGGCAATGTGTCGATCATCGATAGCGAACTGCCCCACAGCGGTAAGCGCAGCGCTTGGCTCGGTGGCACCGATCAAGAACCGCTCCAGTTGATCTACCAAGACATTCGTATTCCGCCGAACGCCACATCGGTGCGCCTCAACTACTATCGCCTTATTCACGAGGAGTTGAGCAGCCTGCTCGGCATTCTCGCGCCCGATGCGATCTTCAGCACTGTGCTCGCCAACACCAACGGCGATGTGATCGCAACGATCGAGACGAACTCATCGACCTCGGGTGATGATCGGTGGCATCAAGTCGAGTTCGATATCTCGCGCTATGCAGGCAAGACCGTGCGCCTCGCCTTCGCCGCCGAGAACTCGCTGGGCAACGTCAGTAGCTTCTTCGTCGATGATGTCGCGCTGATCGCCTGCACGGCGGGCGTCGCTGCGCCGCAGCCACAACCCTCTGGCTCGAACGAAGTCTTTATCGAGGGCACGGTGACGAACGTGAACACGGGCCGCGGCATCGAGGGCGCGCAAGTGTTCATCATTCGGCCCGGCCTCAGCGCATCCGCCGCCGCCGCCGACGATACCGTCTCGGGCAATGAGGTGATCACTTACGGCGTCACCGATGGGAAGGGCTACTACCGCATCAACGAATCGGTGCCGCGCAACCAGACCTACAGCGTGATCATTATCGCCAACGGCTACCGCCCGATCATCGCCGACGATGGCATTACTGTGGCGGCGGACGCCCCCAACCCGCTGGTGGTCGATGCACAAATGCGGCGCTAATCCGTGTTGCACAGCCCTGATCGCTCGTTTGTCTTGGGAACTGCGGAACAAGATTGCAGGATACAATGCGTATGCCAGAACATCAAGAAGTGTGCTGTATTTGCGGCCAACCAGTCGAGCCGCCATACAACCAGGTCGGCCACCGAGTCTATTGCGATGCGCACTTCGCTGCGTTAAATAAATCGCACAGTGGCTTTTGGTTGGCAGGGCTGATCCAGATCATTGGGGTGGGTGTCGTCAGTGCGTTGATTGCGTTTTTGGCGCGCTTCCTGCCGCCGCTCAGCGGCGCATCTCTCATCGTTGTGGGTTTGGTGCTCGCACTGTTGCCCACTGTGGTTTGGCTGATCTTCTTCTATCGTCAAGATCGCCTCGAACCCGAGCCGAAGGCGCAGATCGCGCAAGTCTTTCTGATCGCCCTGCTCCTCACCGATGTATTCGGCGTGCGCATGGTCAACGATTGGATGCGCCTCTCCGAATGGTCCACATTCGATTGGACAACCTCGTTGCTCGCATCGGTGTTGGTGATCGGCTTCACCTACCAGGCGATCACCTACTTTGCGGTGCGCACCACCGTCTACACCACGCCCGAGTTCGATGAGCGGATGGACGGCATCGTCTACGGCACGGTTGCGGGCCTCGGCATCGCCACGCTGCTCAACCTGCGCTACATTCTCGATAATGGTGGCGTCGCACTAGCACCCGGCATCATTCGCATCACCACCACCACACTCGCGCTTGCCTCGTTCAGCGGCTTATTCGGCTATTTTATGGCCCAAGCCAAGTTCGAGCATAAGCCCGTGTGGTGGATTCCGTTCGGCATGGCGGTGGCCGCGATTCTGCACGGCCTCTTTAGTTGGCTGATCAACGAAGTGAGCGCGGCGGGCCTGGTTGTCAATCCCTGGCGCTCGCTCGGCCTCGGCTTGGTTGTCGCCTTGGCAGTGTTTGGCCTCTTGGTGATGCTGATGGGCCGCGTGACGGCGATCACACTGCGCAGTTCGAGAGGTGAACAGAGGTAAGTATGCAAAAGAATATGCCCCAAACAACCTTGCCCCTGCGGATGCTGCGCAAAGATCTCGGCGTCGTTCTGGTATTGTTGCTCGCCTTGGCGCTCGCACTGCTGATCCGCGCTCGTGTCGATGGGCGTAGCACCGAGTTCCAGACCGATCTCGCGCCGATCCGCCTCTCGTACCCTGCGACTTGGAGCCCCGCGTCCTCGTTGCAGGATGTGCTGCTCAAGGTCGAGAATCCGTACACCGATTCGACCTATAAGACGACTATGACGATCGAGAGCCGCGACCTTGATCCGGCTGCTTTGCCATCGTTGCAAGAACTGGTTGACCGACGTATCGAGCAGCGCAGCGAACTGGTTGGGTACCACCTGCTCTCCGCAAACCCAACCCAAGTCGATCAAGCCGAGGCCAACGCCATCGAATACGCGTACATCATCCAGCCGATCGATGAGCCGCGCCGTGCCTCGCTCCCTGTGGTGGTGCAGGCCCGCGAATATGTGATCGTCGCTGGCGACATCAGTTACTACATCACGCTCTCCGCTCCTGCCGATGAATTCGACGAAGTGAGCGCAACGTTTGATCGGATCATTAACTCGGTGCGTTTGCGGTCGAGTTAACGCATAATGCAACTCACAGCCAAAAGGTGAAACGATGAGTGAGTCAGAACAACCGCAACCTACGCCACAGTCCGGCGACGAGACGTTGGGCAAACTCGATTCTTCGTCGGCGAGTGGGAGCGTGGGACTGCGCCGCAGCCTCCCTCCACCACCACCCGTGCCTGTTGCGCCGCTGCCGCGTGGCGCGTGGTTGCGCCTCGAAGTGAGTGGCGGCCTGGTGTTTCGCTCCACCATCGCAACACTGTTCAACGATGGTCGCCTCACCTACCGACAAAGCGCTTGGCCAGGCAATGGCGAGTTGCTGCTTGTGCGCAGACTCACCGACGAGCAACTGAGCGATTGTCGCGCAACTGTTGAGCAGATCGATCTCGCCGAACTGGCACAACACGAAGCCCGCCCCGCAGGCGGCGATCGCCTCAACTACGCGCTCACCGTGCGGTACAATCGCAAAACCTACAATGTCGAGGCGCTCCAAGGTGCATTGCCCGAAGCGCTCGCCACCATCGTACGGAAAGTTGGCGAAATGGTGCGCGTGGCCGCCGACGAGACCGACGTATGATCGCTGCACCATCTCCCTAATCAACCCAGAGGAGCTACTGCATGCCCATCCCAACCGATGTGGCCTATGCACACGAACAAGACCGCCACGATCCGTTGGCGGCTTTTCGTGATGCATTTGTGATCACCGATCCAGACATCATCTACCTCGATGGCAACTCGCTCGGACGCCTGCCCAAGCTTGCCGCAACCCGCATGCGCGAAGCGGTGGAGCAGCAGTGGGGCCAGCGCCTCATTCGCGGCTGGCGCGAGGGGTGGTTCGAAGCGCCGCAACGCATCGGCGCGAAGATCGCACAGTTGATCGGCGCGCAGCCCGATGAGGTGATCGTCTGCGATTCGACCTCCGTCAACCTGTTCAAGCTTGTGAGCGCTGCGCTGCAAGCCCGTGCGGGCCGCACCAAGGTTGTGAGCGACGATCTCAACTTCCCATCGGACCTGTATATCCTCCAGGGCGCGCTGCAACAGGCCAACGCGGGCCATCACCTCCACATTATGCGCTCGCCCGACGGCCTCTCCATCGACGATGCGCAGATCGACGCCGCGATCACCGACGACACCGCGCTTGTAGCGCTCACGCACACCAGTTTCAAGAGCGGTTGGCTCTACGATATGCGCGCCGTCACCGAGCGGGCGCACCAAGCGGGCGCGCTGATGCTCTGGGACCTCTGCCATTCGGTTGGTGCCGTGCCGCTATCGCTCAACGACGCCAATGTCGATCTGGCGGTCGGCTGCACGTACAAATACCTGAACGGCGGCCCCGGCGCGCCAGCCTTCCTCTATGTTCGGCGCGACCTGCAGGAGCAGTTGCTCAGCCCGATCTGGGGTTGGTTCGGCCAACAGAACCAGTTCGACTTCGATCTCACCTACCGTGCGGGCGCTGGCATCCAACGCTTCCTGGCTGGAACGCCCCCCATCCTGGCGCTGACGGCTGTGGAGGCGGGTGTGGATGTGATGCTCGCAGCGGGAATGGAAGCACTGCGCCAGAAATCCATCCAGCAGACCGAATATCTCATTGGGCTGTGGGAGGAATGGCTTGCGCCGCTCGGCGTCACCCTCAACTCGCCCCGCGACGCCTCCCGACGCGGTTCGCATGTCTCGCTCGGCCACCCCGAGGGTTGGCGCATCAACCTCGCGCTGATCGAGCAGATGAACGTTGTCCCCGACTTCCGCGCGCCCGACAACATTCGGCTCGGCATCGCCCCGATTTACACCTCCTACGCCGAGATCCACGAGGCTATGCGCCGTATGCGCGAGGTAATCGTGCAACGCAGCTACAAACACTACTCCACCGAGCGCCACAATGTGACATAACGATAAACGCGGTGCTGTTCACCCAGCACCGCGTCTCTGTATCTCGTGACAATTGTGATTGTCGTATCTGCGCCATGCGTCGGGCTACGACGCCGATTCGCGCTCGGTGAGTTTGCGCATCTTCGCCTCGCTGGGCAGCAGCATCGCCAGACCAATCGTTGCGATCACCACGATCACCTGTGCCTCGAAGGCTGCCTGCATGCCGAATGCGTCAGCGATGCGCCCCGTGATCGGCACGCCGATCGCGCCAGTGATGAAGCCAAGGCCCAGCACAATGCCCGAGGCCACGCCAGCGCTTCCCGCCATCAACTGCTGCGCCATCACCAGCATCAGCGGCCCGGTCGAAGCAGCGCTCAGGCCAATCAGGGCGCCACTGACGAATGCGAGCGGTCCTGGGAAGCGAGTGAACAGCAAGATCGCCGGGATCGTCAGGAACAGCGTTCCGATGATCACCGAGCGGCGACCGTAGCGATCCGCCAGCGACCCGCAGCCGATCGTGCCAGCCGCGCTCGCCAGCACCACAGTGGTCGCCAACGGCCCGTAGAAGGTGGGCGCATAGCCCATCGACGCATACCACGTGGGAATGTACGTTTCGAGGCTGATCACCGTCCAGTTGCGCGACATCATCACGCCAGTGATCGCGGCTAGCGGCAGCAGCGGGATGGCGCCGCGCACCGCCTTCACCACTTTGTCGCCAACATCGGCAGCGGTGAGCGCCTTCGCGCGCAGCGAGCGGTTGCGCATATCGTACAGCAGCCAACCACCGATGATCGTGCCGGGGATCATCATAAACGCGGTGCCTGGCATCCCGAACAGGCTAAAGAGAATGGTGCCCAACATCGGGCCGAGTGCCACACCGAGTGTTCCACCAGTGACGTAGATCGACATAGCGACGTTGCGGAGGTTTGGCGGGATCACCGCACTCGCACTGAGCGCTCCGAGCGGATGATACGCGCCAGAACCTAGGCCCGCCAAGCCGATACTGAGCAGTACCAATGCAAACGTAGGCGCAAACCCCGAAAGTCCAAACATTGCGCCAGTCCATATCAGCGCAATGCCGATCAGATTCGTACCGTTACGGTCGGCGTACCAGCCAAACAGTGGCTGCGAAAGCGATGAAGCTCCGCTATACGCCAACGACACTAACCCTACAGTCGCGAGATCCAGTTGAAAACGGCTGATCAACAGTGGATAGAGAATGGCGAGCAACCCTACATGACTATCGATGGTGAAATGGCCCATCATCAGCATGAGCAGTGGGCGATTGCGGAAGACCGCAAGCCATGAAGGTTGTGCAGCTTCGGAAACCATGGTGGCGACCCTTCTGTGCGGCGTTTTACTTGTCCTGATACGACAGTAACGTATGCAGAGAAGCGTACCATACCACAGGTGTGAAAAAAGGCAAGTTCCGCAGTACAATGCGCTGGAATGCTGCAACAATGTTACCACACTGGCCTGGTGCGAGCGTTGCCTGATAAGTGTGCTATACTTGCGCGTATCCCGCACTATCAATCACGGCGCAACGGCTAGCGAACAAGCAAGGCAATGGGTGGCTTGGAAGAGCCGACAACGCCGTTCAGCACAAGGCGGTCCTCTGAACAACAGGGAGCAGCAAACGATGTATCTGTGTCGATACCATCATCCCCAGCAGGGAACACGGTTAGGCGTGGTTACCGAAGGTAAGCTCTACGATGTGACTGCACGTTGGTCAACGTTGGCGGATTTTCTGCGTTGGTCGGGCGGAGTGGCGGATCTCGATGCCGCAATCGCCGAGCAGATCGCGGGTGCCGCACCCGTCTCCGATTTCGCATCTGCCGATCGGGAGCCGGATGCTGCGCACATTCACGTGTTGCGCCCAACCGATGCGCAAGAGGTTTGGGCGGCAGGCGTCACCTACGAGCGCAGCCGTGTTGCGCGCGAGGAGGAATCGGCTGGCAGCGGTATCTACGAGCGTGTCTACGATGCGCCACGCCCGGAGATCTTCCTGAAGGCCACACCCAGCCGTGTCGTTGGCCCATACGAGGCGGTGGTTGTTCGTCGCGATGCGACATGGACGGTGCCCGAGCCGGAACTCGGCTTGGTGATCAACCCCGCGATGGAGTTGGTCGGCTTCACCGTCGGTAACGATATGAGCTCTCGCGATATCGAGGGCGAGAACCCGTTGTACTTGCCGCAGGCCAAGGTGTACGGTCGCTGTTGCGCGCTGGGCCCGCTGATCGCGTTGCGCGGGCAGGTCGGCAATGCCAATGATCTGACCATTCGCTTGGTGATCACGCGCAATGGGGCGGAATTATTCAGCGGCGAGGTGAATACCAGCAAGATCGTGCGCTCGTACAGCGACCTGATCGAGTATCTCGGTCGCGACAATCTGTTCCCCGATGGTGTTGTCCTTCTCACTGGTACGGGCATCGTTCCGCCCGATGAAGTCTCCCTTGAAGAAGGCGACAGTGTGGCGATCTCCATTGACGGGATCGGCACATTGGTGAACCCAGTGGTGCGGGGCTTTCAAGCATAACGGTCTGTTCGGCGAACAAGCGGCTGCAGACGAAGCATCCCGCATTTGACAACCTATCTGCTGATGGTGCGCGGTTGATCGACAGGTATGTTGATCAACCGCGTACTATGCTTGCTCGCTGAATGGCTGTTTACCCTGTTGTAACGTCGAAGTTTATCTCTATGCAATCACGTAAACTGCTCCCCACCATCCCCGGATTTAGCCTTCGGAAGACATTCACAGCGCTGCGGTATCGTAACTTCAATCTCTGGTTCCGTGGACAGATCGTTTCGATGATGGGCACTTGGATGCAGCAAACTGCCCAAGGCTTTTTAGTGTACGAGTTAACGAAATCGCCCGCGTACTTAGGCTATGTCGGCTTTGCTGCCGGCCTTCCGGTGTGGATGTTCACGCTTTACGGCGGGCTGGTGGCTGATCAGGTCCCGAAGCGCAAACTGATGCAAGTGACGCAGACCGTGATGATGGTGTTGGCATTTATCCTGGCTGGTTTGGTGTTCTCTGGCCTGATTCAGGCGTGGCATATCATTGTGTTAGCGTTCCTGCTCGGCATTGCGAACGCCTTCGATACTCCGGCGCGTATGTCGATCGTGAGTGAGATGGTGGACCGCGAAGATTTAAACAACGCGGTCGCCTTGAACGGCACGCTCTTTAATGCGGGCAGCGCGATTGGCCCTGCGGCGGCGGGTTTGGCCTATGCCCTGGTTGGCCCAGGCTGGTGTTTTATGATCAATGGCGTCTCGTTCATCGGCGTGATTATTGCGTTGCGCAAGATGGACATGCCAGGCTATATCGCCAAGCCTATCGGCAGCATCCGCAGCCAGTTGGCGGAGGGGATTCGCTATATCGCGGGGCATAAGACGATTCTGACCATGATGCTGCTGGCGTCGGTGACATCGTTGTTCGGTGTGTCGATCACCACCCTGTTTCCGGCTTGGGCGGTGAACATTTTGGGCGGCGATTCGACGACCAACGGCTTGCTGCAATCGGCCCGTGGCATGGGTGCGCTAAGTAGTGTATTATTTATCGCTTCGTTGGGGCGTTTCGACTTCCGTGGCAAACTGCTGACGATCGGATCGTTTGTGTTTCCGCTGACGATGCTCCTGTTTAGCTTTGCGACATCGCTGCCGATCGCGATGATTCTGTTGTATATCGGCGGTTTGGCCAACATTCTGATAATGAATCTTTCGAATTCGTTGGTACAATCGCTCGCACCCGATACGCTGCGGGGCCGCGTGATGGCGATCTATAGCCTGAACTTCTTTGGCCTTGCGCCGCTCGGTGCGTTGTGGGTCGGCTCGCTTGCTGAGTATACCAACGAGCCTCTTGCTGCGATCATTGGTGCTGTGATCTCGCTGTGCGTCGCATCGGGGCTGTGGCTATTCGCTCCATGGGTGAGGAAATTGACATGAGCAGCACTGGCACGCTTTATTTGGTGGCAACTCCGATCGGCAATCTTGGCGACATCACCATGCGGGCGCTGGAGATCTTGCGCTCGGTGGATGTGATCGCGAGTGAGGACACCCGCAAGACCGGAATCCTGCTGAAACACTTCGATATCAAGAAGCCGCAGATATCGTTCCACGAGCACAACGAGCAGAAGTCGGCGGGGCGCTTGATCGGCTTGCTGCAACAGGGCCAATCGGTCGCGCTCGTCACCGATGCGGGCACGCCCGGCATCTCGGATCCCGGCTACATCCTGGTGCGCCGCGCCATCGATGAGGATATCCCGGTGACGATGGCGCCTGGCCCGGCTGGATTGATTATGGCGGTGGTGCTCTCGGGGTTGCCGCTGCACAGCTTCACGTTTCGCGGCTTCCCGCCTCGGAAGCCGGGGCCGCGTCGCCGTTTCTTCGAGGTGGATCGCGATTCGCCGCATACCTTGGTGTTCTACGAGAGTCCCTATCGCCTCACCGCGTTTCTGCGCGATGCGTTGGAGGTGTTCGGCGACCGCGAGGCGGCCATCGCACACGACCTGACCAAGTTCCACGAGAGTGTGGATCGCGGGCGCTTGTCGGAGTTGTTGGCGCAGAGCGAGTCGGGCAAGGCGCGCGGCGAGTTTATCATCGTGATCGCCGGGAACGATCGGCGCGGGCGCGTCGCCACCGACACCGACGATGACGCCGACAGCGAAGATGACGATGCGGACGAGGACGACGAGTAGGTGACCGAGATAACAAGGTGAGAATGCTCCTGCCTGCTCATCTTCACTAGGAAACGAGCAAACAGGAGCAACCTGCGACGATATAGGCTTGGATACGCTGATGAGCCGTCCTTACGCCGCTGCGCGTGCGGCAGCGAGCGACTCGGCATGGGCGATGTGGCGGCGCTGTCGGTCGGTCTTCGCCTCGGCATACGCCTGCTGCCGATGATGTTCCGCCGCCTCAAGATCGCCCGTGAGCAGTTTCCACATCCACCAGTACTCGTGCATGCCCTCCAAGCGCTGCTCGATATCCGATCGATTCCAAGCCCGCTGGAAATCCGCCTTGGCTTGTTCATCCTCGCCACGGGCCATATGGATGTAGCCGCGTGTGGCCCACGCTACGTGGCAGAATGGTCCAAGCAGCACGGCCCGCTCGGCCAATTCCAGCGCTTCATCGAACTTATCTTCGTAGATCAACAACTGCGCAAGCTTCTCGTAGGAGTTGTGCTCGTCGGGGTGCGCTTGGCGCAACTCGTGATAGGCGGCGATGCCCGTCTCTTTCCCTTCGAGGCTGTGCAACGCACTCGCCCGCACAAACAACCCCTTGAACGACTTGGGATCGAGCGCCAATGCGCGCTCCGCCATCTCCAATCCGAAGGCATCCTCATCGGCATGCTGCGCCTCCCACGCCACATCGCCGTAGAATGTCTCGTCGCGTTCCTGCTTATCGATGCTCGCACGCGCCTCATCGAAGCGTTGTAGCTCCAACAACTGCCGAATGCGCCGCACTTCCCAATAGTGTATCTTCGATGCGATATCCTCCGCGAACGCCTCATCGTCGAGGGTGGAGTCTTCGGGTTTCTCCATCGTCGCAAGATAATTGAGGATGTGATCGCAGACGGCGAGCGCGCCTTCGTAGTCTTGTCGGCTCCACACTAGTTCGTACTGCGCCTCGAAGTAGCGGTGTTCGGGCACGCCATTCGCTCGCGCTTCGTCGAGGGTCGCCTGCGCCGCCTCGTAATCGCCGTGATTACTCTGCGCTTGGCTCAGCATATCGTACGCTGTCTCCCAATCGGGGTACGTTTCGCGGGCTTGTTGTGCCGTGGCGATCGCGCGCTCGGTAAGGCCGAAGCGCATCTCGGCGCTCCACTTGTAGTAGAAGTCTGCGCCGCTCAGCCACGATGTCTGCTGAAACAGTTGCTCGTACGCATTGCATGCACCGTCGGCATGCCCCGTGAAGAGCAACGCTTGGGCATAACAGCGCAGCAGATTGATGTCGGTGCTGGCGTATCCGCTGGTCAGTTCGAGCACCTCTTGGTAGCGCCCTTGATCAAGCAGCAGTTCGGCCAGTTGCGAACGTGCGTAGGTCCACCCTGGCGCCAACCGCAGCGCCTCACGCGCGTAACGTTCGTGCTCTTCCGGCTCCTCACTGAGCTTTGCCAAGCGCTGGGCGATCATCGGGTTATCGGGCATGTGCGGGTGCGCTTCGAGCAGGAACTTACGGGCCTGCTCGGGTGCCAGTTCTTTATCGCACAAGCCTACGCCCAGGGTGAGCGCTCGCTGGGCCTGCGAGTAAAAATGGTACGGCGTCGTCTGCACGATCTCGATGACTGTGTCGATGGTTTCGGGCAACAGCGCAACGCGCACCATTTGATAGATGTTGAACGGCTCGCCCAGCGGCTCGGCATGCTGAAGCGCAGCCAAAATGGCTTGGCTCGCCTCTTCGTGGCGCTCCAGTTTGGAGAGTTGGATCGCCCGTAGCCAGTGCAGCCCGCGCTCGGGGCACCGCTCTTGAAGCCGCTCGATGGTTGCCTGCGCCGCCTCGCCATCCTGCACCGTGCTTTGCAGATCTAAAAACGCTGGGAGCAACCAGATCGACGTGTTAGGCAGCGCCAAATATTCGGCATAATACTCAACTTGCGCATCAAGCTCCTCTTGGGTGATCGTCTCGTTGCGCTGATGTCGCTCCGCCAAGAGCTTTGTGCGCCAATTCGCCCGATCGCGCAGCAATGGGCTGTAGTTGGGGTTCGCCGCGATCGCCTGATCCAGCAGTGTGCACGCCGTCTCAAGCTCGTCGGCCCGCACGTGCAGCACCGCCAAGTCGTGATACATCAGGTAGCGCAGGTACGGGGTGAGCGCTTGCTCGTGCGCTTGGGCCTGCTCCAGCACCTGAGCGGCCACACTGAACTCCCCGTGATAGAGGTACTGGTCGGCATGGGCGATGCGCGTATGCCAACTGGTCGGGTAGATCGAGTAGGCCAGTGCGAGCGCCGCCTGAGCTTTGCGAGTATCGTTGTGCAGCAGTGCGGCCTCGCCCAAACTCAGTTGCGCCAGCCACCAATGCGGCGCACGCTCAACCGCACACTCGGCGTGGTGCATCGCCTCGTACTTTTGCAGCGCAGCCGCACAACGCGCCATCCACGCATCGGCGAAGTAATCGCTTGGGTCGTTGCGCACTGCCCGCTCGGCGCTTGCATACGCCTGCTCAAACTCGCAGCGCTGAAACTGGGTGCCTGCCAGCAATGCCTGGATGAACGCGCTATCTGGGTCCTGCTCGGCGGCCTGCTGCAACTCAGCGAGCGACCAATCGAGTTCGCCGATGATCTGCGCGAAATGGCCGATCCGCGCCCGAATCAGCGCCACATTCGGCAAGCGCTCCTGTGCTGTGGCTAACAACGCTCGGAAGCGCGCTGTGGCCTGCTCGCGCTCCTCGGCAGATGGGCTGAGCCGCGCCGCTAAACTGCCCTCCGCCCCATTTCCTACATCGTAGAGGATGCTCCAGCGTCGGGCTTCGGCGTTCAAATAGACCTGCCACGCCAATTGGTACTGCGGGTAGCGCTCGAGGATCTGTTCAAGCAGCGCGATCGCCTCATCGGTCTGCTGCTCATCGAGCGCGATGCACGCCTGATCGAACCAGAGCAGTGCTTGATCCTCGTAGATATCGAGCAGCGCCAGGGTGTGATCGTGCCCCTGTCCGGCGGGATATGCAACGATCGAACCGTTGCGCGAGGAGACGCGAAGCTTCTCGAACGCCTCGTGTTCAAGCTCAGTAACGATATGGCTGCTGGGGTCCTGCAAGATCAGCGTGTTCGCCTCTTGATCGTAGCCGATCACCACCGTGACGTGCCGCGAGTTGGGGAACTCCTGCTCGATGATGATGGGGAATCCCGCATCGATCAGCCGTTTGATCTGCTCGATATTGAGCCGGCAGCGCAGCGTTTCGAAGCCGAGCAGATGGAAGAACTCGCGCAGCCGATAGATCGGCGTACCGCTATCGGGAAACTTCACAGCGTCGGCGATTTGATCATTGGTGAGATCCAAACCGCCCTTCCAGAAGCGCATCACCAGTTCGATCGTGCAGGGGCCGCAGTAATCGCGGCGCTGCATGGTGCTTGGGAACTCGCGCAGTTGGACGCGCTGGTTCTGCTCCGCCGATTCCCAATGCTGCAGACGCTCAAGGTCCTTGCGCATATCCGCAAGATCGGGGAAATCGGGATAAAACTGCTCGATCGCAGTGATGCAGGCCTCAAACTGCTCGATATTGCGCGTGCGAAACGCATTAGCGATCCGCAACATCCACGGTCGCAGATACTCGCTCGCATGCGAGATCGCTTCGTTCAGGCGTCGCTCCGCCTCATCGAACTCGCCTAGCAAGAACGCGATCGCCGCCAGCTCGTAGGAAGCGAACGCCGGGAACTGCGGCAGCATCCGCTCGTAGATCGCACGCGCCTCGATGCGCTGATCGCAGATCAACGCGACCCGACCCTGCATATTGAGAGTATCGAAATCGTTGGGGTCGAGCTCGATGGCCTGTTGGATCGTTCGTTTCGCAAGTTCGGGGCAGCCTTTGCGCGCATAGCCACGAGCGACGCAGCCGAGCGCCATGGTCTTGTAGCGCGTGCTGGTGGCGCGCTGGGCGCACGCCTTCGCCTGCACAATGCCACGGTCGATCTCGCCATCGCCCATCCAGAGATACGCCTGCATCACCTCGGCATAAACCCGCATATCTCCATCTAGCTCTCCGATCACTGCCTCAAGACACGCTTTGGCTGTGTCTGGTTGATGAAGATCAATGAGCGCCTCGGCCTTAAAGGGCATCAGTGCTGCTGGTGTATCTTCGGCTGAAAGAAGACGTAACACTTGCAACGAGTGCTGCTGGTTAAGCAGCGAATGCAACTCATCAGCAGACGGAAAGCTAGACATAACGTTCCCTTCTATCAGGTGGGCGGGCAAAACGACCTACAAAAAGAAGGTATCACAGAGGACTTTGCTTGGCAAATGATAGTTTGTTCATGCAAAACATATTCGCTAACGATGAGCACTTTTCTAATAGACGAGGTATGGTATCTTTCGGTTTCAAGCAAACTGCACGACATGCTGTGCTCGATTGCGTGTGATAAAACACATATTTTATTGTATCAATAATTTGATATAAAAATCCCATTGTTAGCGTTTAAAGAGAGTGTTAGCCATATTGAGGTAGCAGTGTGAAGTTGTGATCGCGGGTATGGCACGATCCGTGGGTGTTACCGAGCCAGACCGAAACGATTGGGGCGCGTTTGGCGGGCCAAAGCGGATCGTCATCATCCCCGTGCTTGCTCATCATTTACCGTTCGCTGCGTATGCACATACGTTCTGGCGTACGGAGGTTGAGGGGCTATTGTCGCACCTATAATTTGAGATTTTATATAAAAACCCTAGCTTTTTTGGTTAAAAATACATTTATGTTGGCACAAATATTGCTGTTGACTTTAATGTTTACAACTTTTTATTTCATCTATTATTAAATGAACGACGGTAAGATTTGATTTTTAAGGAATGGTGATTATGCCACTTGGCGGATCTCCATTGGTATAAATTGGTGCATACTTGGTTGGTGGTGTGAAGATGGGAGGATGTGATGTACTTTTCAGATGATGAAATCATGTGATTCATCAAGGGTAACCCAAGGAGTGGTGCGATGGAGAAGATTCTAGAACAAGCGAGAGCAATCTTTGTATTTCGTTATTATTATCAAGACCAATCGCAACAAGATTTGATACAAATGCTGAACGCTCGGCTTGCAGATAGCTTTTTCCTCTATCGCCATCTTACCAAGGCTCAGAGCACGCTTCAGAATGTCATTACTTGCCGCGAATTAGATCTCTTTGGAGAATTGGCAGATCAGCTATACACTTCCATTTGTCAACTCTCATCGCGTATTACTGAGTTAGGTGCCAACCCAGTCGTCTCGCACCGCACCTCGCGGATGAAAGCATACCCCACTGCTGCTTGTCTACTTGAGCATGTCGAAGCGCTCAACGAGCGATTCACGACCCATGCGTTCAAGCTTGATGAGGGTATCGATCTCGCGATCCGTTGCGATGATCAAGTGACCGCCGATCTACTGACCGATATGCTGCGTGATGCTAATCGAGCATTGTGGTTGTTTGAGGAACAGTTGCAGGGTTAAAGGCTTTCTGTGCTCGATGCTTGGTTCTACCGCGTTGACTCTGGCATGTGAATCCCTCTGATCCGTTGTGTTCGTGCTAGCATGTGTGCTATTGTGGGCGTTAACAGGTTGTGTTAACGTTCGTTTGGGCATGGCATGGTTCGTTAGTGCGCTTGTTGAACACGATCTGCTTTTGAAATCTGGGTGGAGTCACTGAGGAGGTTGCGATGATTCATCAATTGCGCGTGTACGAGATCTTCGAGCACAACAAAGATGCTTTTCTTGCACGTTTCCGTGATCATGCTGCACGCATTATGGCTAAGTACGGCTTCCAGATCTTGTGGATGTGGGAGACATCGACGCCGGAACGTTTGGAGTTTGTATACTTGTTGGCTTGGCCCGACGAGGAGACGATGCGCAGCAGTTGGCAAGCTTTCATGGCCGACGAGGAGTGGAAGGAGATCAAACGCGTGACAAACGCCGAACATGGCGATCTCGTCGGTGCGATTGAGGAACGGGTGTTGAGGCCGATTGCCAGCTAGTCGTTCATTTGAGTTGTTTGCACGACACCGACGCTCCTGTGTGATTGGAGCGTCGGTGTCGTTTTGCTATCACGGTCTGCCGAACAGCACGGTGCTATAGCCTGGGTCGGCCCAGTTCGACCAGCCGTACGGGCGTGTCAGGCTGATCGGCCCGAACAGCTTCGGATCGCCCCAGTAGGCGTAGGCTAGCTCCCAGCCCGATTTGTTGGAATAATCGACGCATTTGTTGGGCGTGTGCGGCCAGATGCATTGCCCGTTTTTTGCGGCTACCACCTGAACCGCAAGGAAGTTCCAGCCATCCTGCAAGCCCACGCCGCGCGATGTGCGGTAGCGGTAGAGCGAATCGTCGCCGCGCCGCCGCAGCAACTCCGCGAAGACCGTTTTGCTGCTGAGCGCAACCTGGTTGTAGCCGAGCGCGCTGCTGCCACGGCTGTTCTCCTCGGGCAGCGTGCCATCAGGCAGCATCGCTTCGAGCTTGGCCTTCCAATCGGCAATGGCGGCGGCTCGCTCGTTCGGCAGGTTGGCGTAGAGCGCGATGCTGAGGCGCAGCACATTGCCAGCATCGCCCCAGTTATTAGGCCGTTCGGCGGCTTGCTGCCCTTTCGGCAGCATATGCTTCACCAACATGCTCTGGAAGGCTTGGCGGTCGGCGGCGGTCCAGTTCGGCGTGCCCTCAAGCAGGTCGGCAGCCCAGATCATCGCGGGCACCCAGCGGCTGACATCGAGGCGGGTCTGCCGATCGTCATTGTCGATGCTCGTAAGCTTGGTGGACCACGAGCGGATCAGCGTGGCTGCGTGCTGGGCGTAGGTGTTGTCGTTGGTCATGTGGTACGCCAGCATCAGCACCAGCGCGTAGCGGCTCGATTGGTTGAGGCACTCGGCGGCGGAACTGGTGTAGTTGGCCACCGCACACGGCTTGAATGCTAATCCGTCCTTCGCATCGCGCAGCACCAAGCGCACGCCCTTCGCAA
>CALKHR010000012.1 GCA_937988885.1 uncultured Roseiflexaceae bacterium
CCCACCGTCCAGCAGCCATACCATTGTTTGGGAGGCGTATTGTCCGTGATTGGGTACGAAGACTCATTCATTGTTCGTATCCCTCAATAGATGAAAGGAGCGGAATTCGCCCCTTTCATCTATCTACCAAATCATCGCGTTACGCAGCACCACCACGCGCTACTCCGGCGCGACCACGCCGATCGTCAAAAGCAGGTTGGCGAACACCCGTCGCTCGCCCGTCGCGATCACCAGCGCCACATCGGGCTGGCGTGCCGCATCGTAAAACGCGAACCGCTCCAGCGGCTCGATCGCCAGGCCCGTCAGCGCGGCACGGAACTCACTGAAGATCGCAGGCTCCACGCCCGTATCCGGCATCATCACATGCGCCGCCTCGATCGGAATGGCGTCAACCAGCACATTCAACACATCGGTCACTTTGAGCATATCCGGCGCGAAGTTCAGGTACACCCGTCGCGCGCGGGCGTAGGTGTGCGAGTCGAAGGGAAAATTGCCATCAGCGATCAAAATGCGTGAGCCGTGCCCAGCAGTACCGAGCGCAGCGAGAATCTCGGGGTGCAACAAACGATAACGAAGCATGGTCATCTCCTACAGATATGCAAAAGGTGGCGTATCATACCTGTTTCACACAAATTGGGCAACTGCATCGCTCAAGCTAGATGGTGGGCGATTGCCGCTGCGTGTTCAACGCCTCCTGAAGATCGAGTTGCTCCAACACTGAACGCATCACCTCGTCGCTGATCCGATCCGCGTCGCGCTCGGCGATCAGCGCTTGGCGTTGGGCCGATAACACTTCTTGACTCAGTTGATACAGAAAAATCAACCGCTGCCGATCCGGCCCGTTATCGCTGGTGGCCTCCTGCGCCTGCTTGCGCCAGGCCGCCAGACGTTGCGCACGCTGAATCCAGGCCGTCGTCGCCTGTTGCGCCGTCGCGTCGAGGTGCTCCGCCGCAAAATGTTCAGCAGTCGCGAAGCCAACCTGTTGTACCACCCGTTGCGCGTGACGCAACTGTTGCAGTTCAAGCTCGGCCTCGTGCGGATCGGCGATCTGCAACTTGTTGATCAGCCAGGGCAGCGACAGCCCTTGGATCAGCAGCGTGCCAACCGCCACCACAAACGCCACCACCTGAATCTCCAGCCGTCCAGGGAAGGGCAGGCCCAACGTCGTGACTTGAGGCACACCAGCCGCCGCAGCCAACGTCACCACGCCGCGCATACCAGTCCACGAGACCACCAGCGTCTCGCGCCAAGTGAGCGGCGGCGATCGACGACTCGCGGGTTTGGAGTTGCGATTCGCGAGCCACAACGTGTCCAATTCTTGCGTCTCGGCCTGTGCCTCGCGCTTCGCGATACGCTTCTGAATGCTGCGGTAGCGCCAACGCAAGAGCCATTGGCTCAGGAACACCCACACAATGCGCACGATAATCGCAGCCGAGAGTACCGCAAGCGCCGCGCCCAACAGAGTGTTAAGCGAATAGCCCGCCTCAAGCACATCCTGGATCACAAAGCGCAGTTGCAAGCCGATATACGCAAAGACAAACGCTTCGAGCAGCGCATCGATCACTGGCCACAATTGGCGCTCCTGCAGGCGCGAAGCGAAGTTCAACTCCGAGGCGAAATGGCTCAGCGTAAAGCCCACCGACACCACCGCGATCACGCCAGATGCGTGCACTTCTTCCGCCAACAAGTAGGCACTAAAAGGCGCCAGCAAGCCCAACGCCGTCATCAACGAGGGATTCTCAAGGTTACGGCGGATGCGATGAATAACCCATCCCAGGACGGGGCCAATCAAAGCACCGACCGTCGCGCTGTACAGGAAGTAGAGAAACAGGTTATCGATAAACAGTTTTGAGCCAGCCACCGCCGCGACCGTCGCGCTAAACAATGTCAGCGCCGCCGCGTCGTTGATCAGGCTCTCACCTGTGAGTGTTGTCATCATGCGCTTGGGCAAGCCCAATTTGCGCCCGATCGCCACCGCTGTCACTGCATCGGGTGGTGATACCACCGCAGCCAGCACCAACGCGCTCGCGAAGGTCAGGCCGGGCACCACCACAGCCGCCACAGCACCCACAACAATGGTGCTGACAACCACCAGCACCACGCCAAGATTCGCTATCGAAAAAAAGCGCTGCATAAAGCTGCTAAACGGCAACTGGATCGATGTCGAATAGAGCAATGGCGGCAGCACAATCGTCAGGATGATCTCCGGTTCCAACTCAAATCGCGTCATTCCAGGGATGAACGACGCGACTAAGCCAACCAACACCACCAACAGCGGCGCTTGAAAGCCTCGGTGTTCCGCCACAATCGTCACTGCGATTGCGCAGATCACCACAATCAGTAATTGAGTGAAAAACATAGCAGATCTACCGTTCCATCAGATCGCTAAACGTCTCATGCTACACTGTACACCTCATAAACATCACTCTGCAAGAGATATACACAGTTGTAGAGCAGACTGCAATGTATGCAGCAGATAGGAAGCACATCCTATCAGCAGATATTGTACAAGAGAAGAGCTATACGCGGGACAGAGGCGCAGGCCCGCTCGATTGACCGATCACCAGCTCAATCGGCAATAACACCTCGCGAGCCTGTTCTGGTCCCTCGCCATTCAAACGCTCCAGCAGCATTTCGGCTGCACGCAGGCCGATCTGATAGGCGGGTTGCGTCATCGCGGTAAAAAACGGCTCAAGCGTGTTCGCATAAGCGATATCATCGAACGAGACCAGCGAAATGTGATCGGGAATGCGCAACTTCGCCTCGCGAAACGCCTGTAATGCGCCAAAAGCAATAAAATTGTTCGCAGCAAAACAGCCAGTGATGCGCGAATCGTATGCCAATACCTGCTGCGCCATCTGATAGCCAGATTCTTCGCTATACTGCCCAAAAACGATCAGATTCTCATCGATCGGTAGACCTGCATCCTCCAACGCCCGACGATACCCCAACACCCGCTCGCTCGCCGTCGAGACATGCGGCGGCCCGCTCAACATTGCGATACGCCGATGCCCAAGCGCGATCAGATGCTGCACCAATTGGAACGCGCCATCCTCCGAATCGCAGCGCACACAATCCACCTGCCCATCGGCCACCCGCCGATCCAGTACGACGCATGGCACCATCTTCGAGCGCAACAGCATCAGCGATTCCTGCGCGTTGCTCGACGGCACGAGCAAGCATCCGTCGATCTGCCGCTGCAGCAGAAGTTGAAGGTACTTCAATTCCTCAACTTCCGATTCATCGGTGTTGCAGAAGATCACGCTGAGATCGTGAGCGCGCGCCACATCCTCCACACCCCGCGCAACCGCTGTAAAGAACGGATTCGTGATATCGCTCAGGATCAGCGCGATCATGTTGCTCTGCTTGAAGCGCAACGAGCGTGCAAGCGCGTTCGGCACATATCCCAACGTCGCGATCGCCTGCTCCACCCGGGCGCGCGTCTCGGCGCTGATGTGTTTGGAGTTGTTGAGCACCCGCGACACCGTCATCGTCGAGACGCCAGCCAATTTAGCGACATCGTTGATGGTTGCCATAGCGTCCTTCTACAAACCTAGCGCGAATCGTGGCCATTATAGACAAGGCCGATGATGCACAACGCAGCCTGCCAGCACGCCTTGTTCATCATCGGCCCGCACTCATACCCGCTACCGAGCGTTCACGCTCAACGCGCAACTACTCGTAGAGCAGCGGCTTAATCACATCCGAATCGATATTCGTCTTATCGTACCAGTGGAAGCCCGTGTCGATCGTCTTTGGCAGCGACTCACCCTTGATCGCCTTCACCGCCGACTCCACACACTTGTAGCCGATACCAATCGGGTCCTGGGTGATCGCACCAGCCTCGACCCCGCTGCGCACCGCCTCGATCTGCTGCGCGCCGGAGTCGTAGCCGATCACCACGATCTGATTCTCTTTGCCAAGCTCCTTCACCGCGTTCAACACACCGATGATCGAACCTTCGTTCGCGCCGAAGAAGCCCTTCAAGTTCGGGTTCGCTTGCATGATCGCCTTGGCAAGGTCGGTCGACTTCAACTGGTCGCCGCCGCCGTAATCAACCGCCACAATCTTGATGTTCGGGTACTTCTCGTTGATGCGATTCACGAACCCGTCGCGGCGGTCGATGCCAGTGCGGCTGGTCTGATCGTGCACGATCAGCGCGATCTCGCCCTCACCATTGATCAACTCCGCCATCTTATCGGCGGCCAATGCGGCAGCAGCGATATTGTCGGTTGCGGCGGTCGTCACAGGGATATCGCTATCGACGCCCGAGTCGAAGCCGATCACCGGAATGTTCGCCGCCTTGGCGCGCTCCAACAGCGGGATCACCGCTTGGCTATCGAGCGCCGCTAGGCAGATCGCCTGGGGGTTTTTGTCGAGCGCAGCCTGCAACATCTCGATCTGCTTATCGACCTGCGACTCGTTCTCCGGCCCCTCGAACGTGATCGACACATTAAACTCGCTTGCCGCCTTCTCGGCACCTGTTCTGACCGCCTGCCAAAATTGATGCTGAAAACCTTTCGAGATAATTGGGATGTACGCTGGCGTTGTGCTGCCCGAATCGCCTCCCGACGATGTTGTAGCCGGTGCATTACCCGTCGGTGCCGCTGTGCCACAAGCCGCCAACAGCATGGCAACGATAAGCACCAGGGTACTACTGAGTGTTGACCGTAGCATTCTCATCGCGATCTCCTTTGATTGTAGAGGAGTTTTTCTGTTACACTCTCCGTAGAGCGAACAACCATCCAATGGACGCACGCTGGTCACACCACCCCAACCTCTAGCGTTTACCTCCTTCACGAACCGCTATCGACCTATCTCTCGCCCTAACGCAGCCTGCGTCGGCGCACAATATCCACATACACCGCGACAATCACAATCGTACCGGTGATCACAATCTGCCATTCCTGCGGAACCGAGAGGATGCGCAGCCCGTTCGCCAAGGTGCTGATGATGAACGCACCGATGATCGTCCCGAGGATGGAGCCTTCGCCGCCGCTTAACGACGTGCCGCCGATCACCGCCGCCGCGATCGCATCGAGCTCGTAGCCCTGGCCGAGCGAGGGCTGCGCCGAGTTCAGGCGCGAGGCGATCACCACGCCCGCCAGGCCGCTAAACACGCCGCACAAGGTGTAGATCGCGATCTTCCAGCGGCCCACCGGCACGCCCGAGAGGCGCGTCGCCTCCTCGTTGCTGCCCAGCGCGAATGTATAGCGCCCCAGCACCGTCTGCCCAAGGATCGCGCTCGCAATGATCGCGGCCCCAAACATAATCAGCACCGCATTCGGCATCTCGAAGGCTGGCAGAAAAGGTCGCACTATCGAGCCCATCGCGATCTCCCGAAACGCGGGCGCATCGTTGAAGTAGATCGGCTTGAGCTGCGACATAATCAGCGCGAGACCTTTGGCGATGTTGAGCATGCCAAGCGTTGCGATAAACGGCGGCAGTTTCAGCTTGGCGATCAGCACGCCGTTCACAAAACCGCACAGCCCGCCCGCCAGCAATCCGCCGATCACACCCACCACAATCGGCAACTGCATATTGGTGATCAACACACCCGTGATCACGGCGGCAAACGTCATCACCGTACCGATCGACAGATCGATGCCGCCCGAGATGATCACAAACGTAACCCCCAAGGCCAGAATACCATTGACGGCGGTCGCCAGCAGGATGCCGACGATATTGGTGACGGTGAGGAAGTTTGGAGAGGCGAGCGAAAAATAGACAACCATGATGATCAAGGCGGCGAAGGCCAGCACACGCTGCATAGCGCCCGATTGAAACCACCGAGGTTGTGCTAACGCCGTTGTTTGCAGTTTCATGATTCGTTCCTCGCTACAGCTCGATTGAGGACAAGCACGGTTCTCGGCTTGGCGATCGTGGGCCACCCCAGCCCGAAGAACGGCGAATGCCAAGCATTACGTCGTCAATGTGGTCGCACGCTGGGTGGCATAGCTCATAATCTTCTCCTGGCTCGCCTCACCAGCTTGCAGTTCGCCCGTGATGCGGCCCTCGCACATCACGATCACCCGATGGCTCATCCGCAGGATCTCGGGCAACTCCGAAGAGATCATAATGATCGATTTGCCCTGGCGCGCCAAGTCATTCAGCAAGCGATAGATCTCACTCTTTGCGCCAACATCGATGCCGCGCGTCGGCTCATCGAAGATCAGAATATCGCTATCGGCGGTCAGCCACTTGCCGATGATCACCTTCTGCTGATTCCCACCCGAAAGATTACGGACCTGCTGCTGCGTACTCGGCGTCTTGATCGCGAGATTCTGCACTTGGCGCATCGTCACATCGCGGGCGCGCTGTGTATCGACCAAACTGCTCAGACGCAGAAAACGCCGCAACGACGCCAACACAGTATTCGCCTCGACATCCAAGCCCAACACCAGCCCGTACCGCTTGCGGTCCTCCGAGAGATAGCCGATGCCATGACGCACCGCGTCGCTGGGGCTGCGGATCGTGCAGCGCTGCCCGTGAATGTAGATCTCGCCCCGATCGATCGGGTCGGCGCCGAAGATCGCGCGCGCCACCTCGGTGCGCCCGGCCCCCATCAGGCCCGCAAAGCCAAGGATCTCGCCCCGCCGCAGCACAAAGCTCACATCGCGCAACTCTTGGCCGCGACTCAGGCCGCGCACCTCCAGCACCACGTCGCTGCTCGGCTGCTCCGGCAGTTCCGGCGAGCTCTCGTAGATAGTGCGGCCCACCATCAGGTTGATAATCTGATCGGTGGTGGTTTCGGCGGTTTCGAGCGTGGCGATCGTGTGGCCGTCGCGCATCACCGTCACGCGGTCGCTCAACTCCTTGATCTCGTCGATGCGATGCGAGATATACACGATTCCCGTGCCCTGCTCGCGCAACCGCCTGATGATCCGAAACAAATCCTCGATCTCCGCGACGGTCAGCGCTGCGGTCGGCTCGTCCATAATCAGCACATTGGCGTTGAACGAAAGCGCCTTGGCGATCTCCACCATCTGCTGCTGCGCGATACTGAGATCGGCCACCTTGGTGCGTGGATCGAGCCGCAAGTGCATGCTGTCGAACAGCTCTTGCGTCTGCCGATTGAGCTGCGCTTCATCGAGCAACAGGCCAAAGCCACGGCGCGGCTCGCGCCCGATGAAGATGTTCTGCGCCAAGGTGAGGTGCGGCATCAGGTTGAGTTCCTGATGGATCATGCTGATGCCAAGCTGTTGGGCGGCCCCAGGCGAAGGGATAACCACCTCGTTGCCTTTATAGATGATGGTGCCCATATCGGGGCGGTAAATGCCCGCCAAGATTTTCATCAATGTCGATTTGCCAGCACCGTTTTCTCCACACAATGCCAGGATCTCGCCGGCACGCAGCTCGAAATGGCCGTTGCTCAGCGCCTGAACACCGGGAAAACTCTTTTGGATGCCGTGCATGGAAACGAGGATATCGCTCATGGGCACCTCCAACCATGTCAACGCGCAAGATGCCACGCAACAATGGCTTAGCACCAGCAAAAAGAGATGTATGGTGAGAAAGGATGGGATGTTACGGATAACATATCATGTAGTGGAGCATTTGTCAATCATTAAGGCTGCTTTTTCATGTTCCAGCCATACAACGACACATACAGCGATCTCAAGCGAGGATTATCATTGTAAATAGCGGATATAGGCGTATAGAGGTATCAAGCACACGCCCAACACCACAGAGGGATTTGGGGAAAACGAGACGAGTTTCGAGAAACACTGCTGTGGATACGAGCAGTAAGGGGAATTCATCAGTGGGAAGGATGCCCGAAGTTCCGATCAGCGAGCATTGATAGACCGATATTCAACCGTAGGTTTATCGATAACTGCTTTGATCACTTGCCGAATGTGCCGCTGGACACCCTCTAAGGTAACCGGGATGAACAATGGCGTTACACCGCTCGCTTCCGAACGACTTGTACTCTCACCAGCCGCAAATAGAGCATCGCTCAAAGGAGTTATGAGTGTGTCAGAGGCGTTTAAGGACAGGGCGACAATCACCATCAAAACACCACGATGTATCGACTGTACCATCTTCATGACTCTCCCCTCCCGTTGAGTGGTGCTCA
>CALKHR010000013.1 GCA_937988885.1 uncultured Roseiflexaceae bacterium
CAATCGTACCAACATTGACGTGCGGCTTAGTTCGCTCGAATTTCTGCTTGGCCATGAGATTCCTCGCACCTCCATACAGAGAAATAGCAACTTATCGCTAAGTTGCAAAGAAAGAAGTGGAGCCCATGTCGGGACTTGAACCCGAGACCTCCTCTTTACCAAAGAGGTGCTCTGCCAACTGAGCTACATGGGCACTGTGCTCTATGAGCACGAAAATCCACGAAAACACGAGCGTACCCGCCAAGAGCCCGTTCATGCTTTCGTGGGCTTTATTCTATTATTTGTTAGTGGTGGGCCGGGCTGGATTCGAACCAGCGAAGTCGTTAAGACAGCAGATTTACAGTCTGCCCCGGTTGGCCACTTCGGTACCGACCCACTTGTTGTTAACTGCATTTCTCAACCGCAGCAAGCGCCATTATACGCATGTTGCCCCACTCTGTCAAATCGGCTTCCAGAGCATCGTTGGGGTCGCTCAGATGATACTTGGTTTTCTCTTAGGAAAGACATATATACTCTTGGCAAACTCTGTGCTATTATACTCTACAAAGAAGCATCTCGCTTCATAGAATCAGGCTTTCTGCTCCTAGATTTTGGCATCGGGTACAAGTGCAATTCCTAATAACAAACGCAAAATTCCAACACAACTTCGTTACGTTGTTGTAAGGAATTTTCAGGCTTTCTTCATTGACATGGCTCACAGCAGTGAAGTATAGTTATCGCTGTGTTTCAAGTCTCAAAGTAGTTGTTTCGTTATACAAGATGAAGTTGTTTCAATTCCTTATTGAAAGAAGCTTCGTTGCCTGACGTTCGTGGAGGTTTGAGTGTCTGCAGAAGATTTCACGAATATGGATCGGGCGCATCGTCGGATAACAGATCCTTATGCGACCCGGCCCCTCGCTGCACATGCGGTCATCGATCAATCGTTTGACCAGCCATTACCAAATACAGAGCCATCACCATCGGTCGCGCGCCGACGCCCACCCCGACGCCGTGGAAATCTGTTTCTCACAGCGTTCCTGAGTCTACTCGTTATCGTCGGTGCTAGCGCCTTGGGTGGCCTATACTATCTCGATCGTAGCTACGAGGGTAAAATCTACCCAAATGTCACTGTACAAGGTCTTCCCATTGGCGAGATGACACCCGCCGAGGCGGAGGCAGCCTTAAAAGCCCAATACACAAAGTTTCTGCAGAACCCAGCCACGCTCACCTTTAACGATAAAACGTGGCAGCCATCGCCAGAGCAATTGGGGATCTCGTTCGATTTTAAGGGCGCTATCGATCAAGCGTACCAAGCAGGTCGTGGCAACCGCATGTTCGAGAATCTCCAAAACATTGCTGCTATCTGGCAGGATGGCCTCGATCTCCCACTGCGTGTGACCTTCGATCAGACGGTTATGCAGGAGTACATCTCGGGCCTCCGCAACGAGCTCGATATCACACCCATCGATGCGCAACTCGAACTCGATGGGCTTGTCGTGAAGACGAAACCTGCACGCACAGGTCGCCAACTGCTGATCGATGAAACTGTCCAAGATCTAACCTCTGCCCTCAAGACCTTCCAACCCAGTACAATCGCGCTGCGCACCCGCGAGCTCGCTCCTCGCCTCAGCGATGCCGAGGTTGAGGCCGCCAAACAGCAGATCAACACGATCCTGCAGGGTGATTTGCAACTGAACGTCGAAGGGAAAAGCTATACTTGGACACCTGAAGAGATTGCACTGATGCTGCAAATCGCGCGGGTGCCGAAGGACGATAGCAGCGACCGCATCGCTGTTGAACTGAACTCCTACCAGATCAATAAGCGTATCGTTGCGATCGCCGATGAGACAGGGCGTGAGAGCGTGCTCCCTCGCGTAGCCTGGAATAATGGCGATCTCCGCATCATTAAGCCCGGCGTGCCCGGTGTTCGTCTCGATGAGGCCAAAGCGCACGATTTGATCGTGGCGGCGCTCAACTCGTCACAGCGCACACTCGACCTGCCAACCCGCGAGGTCGCGCCCCAGGTGACTGAGGAGAACCTGCACTTGATCGGCATCAAAGAATTGGTGTCGATCGGCAAGAGCGATTTCAGCGGTTCGGCCGCCTACCGCGTCCATAACGTGGTACGCGGTATGGAGATCCTCAACGGTATTCTCCTGGCTCCAGGTGCGGAGTTCTCGTTCAACGAGAACATCGGTGAGATCGATGCTGCCAATGGCTTTGTCGAGGGCTATGCGATCGTTCAGAACCGTACGCAGTTGGAGTTCGGCGGCGGTATCTGCCAAGATTCGACCACGATCTATCGCGCGGCGTTCTGGGCTGGCCTGCCGATCACCGAGCGCTGGGGCCACTCGTTCTACATCAACTGGTACGATAAGTACGGCCTGGGCGAGTATGGCGATGGTATGGGCATGGACGCCACGATCTTCACGGGCGGTCCAGACTTCAAGTTCGTCAACGATACCGGTCATTGGCTGCTGATCCAGGCTTGGGCAAACCCACAGACAGGTGTGGCGCAGGTCGAGTTGTACGGCACCAAGCCGAATCGCACAGTTGAATTGGTCCGCCGCATCTATGATCATGTGCCAGCTCCCACCGAGCCGGTCTATGTCGCCGATGCTTCGCAGCCCGTGGGCACCCGCAAGCAGACCGACACCGCACGCGGCGGTATGACGATCGATGTGCACCGCATCATCATCGAAAACGGTGTACGCCAAGAGCCTGAGCTGTTCCGCACACGCTTCAAGGCGTGGCCGAATATCTTCACCGTCAACCCTGCCGACCTTGGCCCCGACGGTAAGCCGATAACGCCACCGGAGCAGCCGCAGCCCGAGCAGCCTCAGCCTGAGCAGACCGAGCAGCCTGAGCAGCCGCAGTTCGAGCAGCCTCAGCCTGAGCAGCCCGAGCAGCCGCAGCCCGAGCAGCCCGAGGTCAACGGCTAAGTCGAACAGACACGCAAAAAGGGAGTGGCATTCGCCGCTCCCTTTTTTGTTTGCTCGATGCTTCGCACCGTCTGTGTCAGCGATGATCCAACTTCGAGCTTATCCAGAGATTGCTTACAGAATCAGCAGGTTTGCTGAACGACGTAGCGTTAAGCGATCAAAAGCCACGCTACAGCGAATGCGATCAGGCCGCCAAACAACGAGCTGAGACAATTCACGAGATCGTTGTTCATCCACGCGAAGCCCCGAATAAGCTCATTTGGCGCGCCAGCGCTGTAACGGCGCTCGGTCTCCTCTCCTGTTGGAGTGCGGTACATTGCTTGAGCGACTGCGCCCAGCCAACTATCGGCCAAACTGCCCATCAATCCGCCAAGGAGGGCTGCGGGGACCAACCAGCCCTGCCAAGCGCCACGCACCACACCCTCGATCACAAGCATCACAACGCCGATGAACAACGCGCCCGCCACGCTAGCAGCGAAGCCATAGCGCGAGATACCGCCCGATGTGCCCGGCGCAACACGCTGCCAGGTGGTCACTAAGCGGGGCGGGTTGGGGCTGAGCACGCCGAGCTCAGTCGCCCAGGTGTCGGCGGTGACGGTCGCCATCACGCCAGCGAATGCAGCGAGCAGCCACCAGGATTCGCCCATCAGGCCGTAGGCCAGCGCCAACACGCCACCAGCGCCGCCGTTCGCGAGCGCCTGCCACAGATCGCGTTGGCCGCCCTTCTCAAATTTCTCACCAGCGATGCGTTGCTTATGGGCTTGGCGAAAATGAGAGAGAGCGCTGGAGGTGACGAAAAACGCGATCAACGTGAGGCCCCACGACCACCCGCCGAAGCCGAAGGTCGAGGTGCCTGTCAGAATAGCACCGAGCCAGCCGCCACGTGTCAGCGAGCGCCGACGATAAGCGAAGCCACCGATCAGCGTGCTGAACAGCAAGCCCACTACGATTCGAGGTATATCAAGCACAATGAGCCTAACGTTTTATGATGCGATTCGGGTTACGCCGCCCGCCCAGGGAGGTGCAAAAACAGATTTTCCAGCGCAAGTTGAGGGTTCACGTTTTCGCGCAGTTGACGCACAGCATCATCCAAGCGACGCACAAATCGGTAGATATCGCTGATCGGGAAGGTATTGGCATCGCGTTGCAGCGCCGATTGTCGATCGATGTGCATAATCGCCTCGGAACAGCCCGCCGCCACCATCAGCACATCACGCCACCAACTTTGCCACAGTTCCAACAGAGCTATAACCTGAGCCTGTTCACCACCACGATACTCTTTGGCGCGCTCCTCGGCCCAACGGAACCCAGCGCTCCGTGGTTGCGTATGCAGCGCCACTAACGCCTCCAGTTGAGCCTGTCGCGTCTCCAATTCCTCGGGAGCGCCGATCATACGGATCGCCCAGCCTGGTCGGCCTCCGCTCCATGCCACAAGCAGTTTGGCGTCCTCGGGAGCGAGGTTGTAGCGTGTACGCAACGCTTCATCGAGGTCGGCGCGAGGCACAGGGCGCAACTTGATCGGCTGGCAGCGCGATACGATCGTGGGCATCAGATCACCGCTGGTGTTCGCCACTAGCACGATCGTCGCGTAGGGCGGCGGCTCCTCCAGCGTCTTGAGCATGGCGTTGGCAGCCGCCTCCGTCAGGCGCTCGGCATCGTGCAGGATAAAGACCCGTTGTTGGCCCTCGTAAGGGCGCAGGCTGATATCGCCCTGCCACGCACGCACCGTATCGATCTTGAGATCGCGCTGACGTGCGGCTTCGTCTGGCTTGAGACCTGCGGCTTGAGACGCCATCCCAGCGATCCGCACATCGGGATGATTGCCATGCTCGATCCGCTTGCAGCTGCGACATGTGCGGCAAGGGTCGCCGCGATGCTGTTCGCAGTTCAGCGCCTGAGCGAGACGCAGCGCCAAAAGCGCCTTGCCAACGCTCGCAGGCCCGCTGATCAAATACGCGTGAGAGCCACGATTCCCCTGCAACGAGCGCCGCAAGAAATCGACAGCCCATGAGTGGCCGATGATGCCCCAATTTTCGGTGTCTGATGATGTCATAAGCGCATTCATCGCCAAAAACAAAGGAAAAACCTGATGTATAATAGCTTGTGTGTAGTACGAGCGGGACTACTTTCGGTTCTCCCTACAACCAGCGCAACCAAACGACAGGTTCCCTCGTATGGTTTACCAACTACACACAAACGCTTCAACGTTCCACTATTGTCGTCAAAAGAGCCTACATCGGTGTTACAAAGACATTATAGGATGACGGGAGAGCTATGCAACGCCGAACAATCATGGTTGTGGACGATGTCGCGGATCATCGTTTGATCCTCCATCGCCTCCTGAGCGCTCAAGGTTATCGTGTCCTGGCTGTGGATCCTGGAGCAGATGTCGTTCGCCAGGCCTGCGCTGAACAACCCGACCTGATTGTACTGGCCCTGTCACTGCCGGGTCAGGCAAGTTGGGAGACTGCACGGCAGTTGCATAACCAACCCACCCTGAGCAGAACACCGATCCTCGGCACCACCGTGTATAACACGCTGCTCACCCCACGGCGAGTCCGCGCAATTGGGTGTGTCGATTATGTCGATAAGCCCTTTGATATCGATCAACTACTCGCTCGGATCGATCAGCTGCTCTCTCGTGATCCAGGGCCAGCACTCGCGGCTTAATCGGCCTTGGGTTTGCTGAAGACCAACACGCCGTTGATACCACCAAAACCAAACGAGTTCGACATCGTGATCCGTAGATCGGCGGGCCGTGCTTTGTTGGGCACGTAATCTAGGTCGCACTCAGGATCAGGATACTCGTAGTTGATGGTGGGCGGAATGATATTGTGCTTCATCGCCAAGATCGTGGCGGCAGCCTCCACAGCACCAGCAGCACTCGTCATATGACCGATCATCGACTTAGTGGCGCTGATCGGCACACTGCTCGCATATTCGCCAAACACATGCTTGATCGCCTTCGTCTCGGCCACATCGCCCACCGATGTGCTGGTAGCGTGAGCGTTGATGTAATCGACCTGCTGCGGGCTTGTGCGGGCGCGCGCGAGTGCTCGGATCATCGCACGGGCAGCGCCATCGCCATCGGGGTGCGGCGCAGTCACGTGGTAGCCGTCGCTGGTCGAGGCGTAGCCAACCAACTCCGCGTAGATGTGGGCACCGCGGCGACGCGCATGCGAGAGTTGTTCCAGCACAAGCACGCCAGCGCCTTCGGCCAGCACGAAGCCATCGCGGGTGCGATCGAACGGGCGCGAGGCGCGTTCTGGATCATCATTGCGGGTCGAGAGTGCGCGAATCGCCGTGAAGCTGGCCAACGTCAACTGGCAGATCGGCGCTTCGGTGCCGCCGGCGAGCATGATTGTCGCATCGCCACGGCGGATCACCTCGGCAGCCTCGCCGATCGCCTGTGAACTGGCGGCGCAGGCTGTCGCAATCGCTGTGTTGTAGCCCAACAAGCCCAACTGGATCGCCACTTGGCAGGAGGGCATGTTCGGCAGCGAACCGGTGATATAAAAGGGATTGACTTTGGTGAGGCCACGCCCGATCAGGGTGCGCATCGCCAATTCGGTATCGGGTGGCGATGAACTGCCGTTCGCGATCAGCGCGCCGATATCGTAGCGATTCCCATCATCGACGACCACGCCAGAATCGGCCAATGCCATGCGAGCGGCAGCCACGGCGAACTGGCTCGCCCGCGACATGCGACGGGCTTCCTTCGCATCAACGTAATCGAGAGGGTTGAAGTCGACCACTTCGGCGGCAATACGGCTGGGCGAATCGCCGGGATCGCACAGCGTGATCTGACGAATACCACTGCGACCTTCGACCAAACCGTTCCAGAACGCATCGATGCCAATGCCCAGCGGCGAAACCACACCAAGACCAGTGATCACAACTCGTTGATCCTCTGGCTGATTGTTCACCCAAACTGGATCGGGTTGAGGAGCAAAATCTTCATCCTCAAACGCTGTTTCCAATAGGTCGTCGATCTGGCGAGCAATCGAATCTAGGTCGGCAGTATTTTTCGTCGCAATCAGGTTATGTAAACGCTGTCGCAACTCTTCACGGCGTGCCCTTGCCACATTTGTGGGCTGCATGTTCACGATCTCCTCAAACCTGTCTAGCGCCCACACAAGACATTCTTCAGGGCTACCAGGCTTCTCGGGTGGTTGCTTGCTTCAGCACCCGCTGCCACTATTGGCGCAACTAGAGATCCCGAGGTTCTAACATTGACTGTCGGTATCGACTATTACAAGTGTACTTTTGCTGCACTATACTGCGCAACAAGTAGGTAATGTGGAGGATTATAGCATGGGGTCTAGGGCTGATGCAACGAAAAACCTCGCTAGCGCTTCCTAGCGAGGCCGTTCGTAATGGCATTCTTAGAAACGTGCGTCAAGATACGGCGAGCGTTTAACCTCGCACAAAATAGACCACAAAAATGAGGATCGTGACCAAGATGCGATAGACGGCAAACACGCCAAAGCCAGCCTTACGAATGTAACTGAGCAAGCCGCCGATCGCCAGCGCGCCGACCGCAGCCGAGATCAACACACCGATCAGGAACACATTGAACTGATCGCTGGGGATGGCCAAGATATCGGGGATCTTGAAGATCACTGCGGCGATCGTGATTGGTGCGCTCAGAAGGAAGGAGAAGCGCGCGGCGGCCATCCGATCGAACGAGAGGAAGCGGCCCATCGTGATGGTGGCACCCGATCGCGATACGCCCGGGATCAGCGCGCACGATTGCGCAATACCGATCAACAAGGCGTCGCGCCACGAGATAGAGGCGAGATCCTTCGCTTGAGGGAGTTTCGTATCGGCGACGTATAGCAATACGCCCAATACCGAAAGCGTCACAGCGATCAGCAAGGGGGAGCGGAAGGCTTCTTCGGCATACTTATCGAGCAAGAGGCCGAAGATGGCACCAGGAATAGTCGCAATGATGATCGAGCTCAGCAGATATTCTTTTCCGCGCAACTCCGCCTGCTGTTTACCCTGCACCCGCGCCAATAGCCAACGCATGAAGCCAGGCACCGCCATCAACAGATCTAACCAATCCTTCCAAAAATAGATGAGCAAGGCAAATAGGGTACCAACGTGCAAACCAACTGCAAATGTTAGCGAGTCGATCACTGGGTCGTTTTGCCAGCCGAACAACCAAGGTACCAAGATTAAATGTCCAGAGGAGGAGATCGGTAGGAACTCACCCAAACCCTGCACCACGCCCATCACCACCGGACGAACATAGCCTACCGCCACCAATATAAGACATCCAATCAGAGTAATAACACCAAAAACACCTAGTGTCATGCGCACCTTTGCAGCAGAGGTAGTTTCCGATGAAGTTGTGGTTTTTTGCATACGTTGGTTATTCTCTCGCTTTCTACTATATTTTACGCAAAATCCAAGCAATTATACCAGGGGTTCGTACCCGAAAAAAAACGGGCCAACCTCATTCTTAGCTTTGGAATGCAAGCATATGCTACGATTCCTATAGAAGCCTATGACCTGAGAGCTATTGCGCCGCCTGATATAATTATTACTAATAGGAAAAGTTCGACCCGAACTTACCGATTACGACGATCTCCGGGTCGATAGATATGTGAGTGATCACCAACTCACTACTCCATCCAAAACCGAGTGTGGTTCGTCGTAGTCGTAACTTCCGAAGAAAGGGGGTGAGACTATATGCGACGACAGAGGTCATTCCACACACAGCTTTTCGCATGGCTTCAACTACTCGTAGCAAAAGCTCGTGCAACATTAACCTCACAAAGTCCTGCACAAGGTCTTGTTGAATACGGCTTGATCTTAGTGCTGATTATGGTGGTGTGTGTTGGTATCCTCTCTATGGTCGGTGAGACGGTCAGTGAAGTATGGTATACGAAACTGATCAACGGCGTCCCTTGGTAATTGTCTGTTATTGTTCCCCTAATGCGGCGTCTTTAGACGCCGCATTATTATTTGCAAGGGAAGGGAGCCGTGGCGTTACACGGATGCTTCGTTCGGCGCGATAGGTGGCAAGGCCGGGCGGACCGTCGGCGACGCGCCGCACCTGCGAGCGCCGTGTAAGCTCCACATCGACCGCAGCCTCGGTGCGGCCACTGCTGTAATAGGCCGCTAGCTCAGCCGCCTCGCGTATGGTCTGTTCGGAGACCTCGCGACCCCCATTTTTGATCACCACATGAGCACCTGGAATGCCACGAGCATGCAGCCAAATGTCGTTTGGTGCGGCAATTTTGAAGGTGACTTGCTCGTTTTGGCCCGCGCTACGCCCCACGTAGATCGCGTATCCCTCGCGCGAGGTGAGCCGTAGCGGCGCCAACCGTCGCCCTTTGCGGAGTTTGCGCGCATCAGTTGGGGCTTTCAGGTAGCCCTGATCGGTCGCTTCGCGCGCGATCGCCTCGATCGCCTCAAAGCCCTCGGCAAGTTCCAGCAGAGCGAGCGTTTCATCGAGGCCTGCTAAACTAGCCTGCGTCGCGGCGAGCCGTTCGGGCACGCCCGCCAACGCGCCTTTGGCTTTGTCGTAGGCGTGAAAGCGATCTTGAGCGTTCTCGATGGGGGTGCGCGCCGGATTGAGGGTGATGGTGCGACCCTCTACCTCTAGGCTGGTCTGCCCACGCTTGATGCTGTGTAGGAAGCCGTAGATCATTTCGCCTTCCCAACGGAGTTGCTCAAGGTTCTGCGCGCGCTCAAGCTCTTCGCTCAACAGGCGACGCTGCCGATCCAGCCGTTCGCGAGTGTCGAGCAGTTGTGCACGTATGGTGCTTCGACGCTGCTCGTGACCGGAAAGTTGCTCGCGAGCGGTGTAGAATCGGTCGAGCACGGCGCTGATCGAGGTGCCCGCCGCGCTCGCACCCAGATGCGTGAGGAGGTAGGGCGCGAAGGTCGTGATCTCGCCATCGACCTCGACGACGCTGGGTTGCCAAGGCGCCTCCCACATCGCCCTCACTGCACTGGCGATGTCGTCCCACGGCAGGCCCTTGGAGAGCGCAATGTTCGCTTCGCCCGTGGCGCGGAAGGCGATCTCGCGGGCGGCCAAGGGCGAAAAACCCCGATAGGTGTTGACTATGGCACGCCAGAGCGGCTGGCCTTCGTGTTCCTCAAGCATCGAACGAATGCCTTCGGCGGTGGCGTAGTGCGGATCGCGTTTATCCTGCGCGGGCGGCAGTTCGTAGGCATCGTGCGGCAGAATGGGCCGTCGACTCATCGACGGGGGGATATGGCGCACACTCTCAAGGATAATATTATCGTCGCCAACGAGGACAATATTGGCACGACGCTCCATCGCTTCGATGATCAGTTCGCAAAGGAGGGTGTTATTGTCGTCAAGCGCGTCGTCATCGAACGGTTCCTCATCAAGCGCATCATTATCGGCGGAAAGTGCCGTGTTGCGCGCCATCGCACCTTTCGCTATACTAAAGAGCAACACTCGCTCGGTTGCTGGTTGCTCAATCGCTCTGATTCGCCCTCCAACGACGTATTTACGTAGCAGAAGGAGCAACGGCGTATCACGTTCGACACCCCGCGATGGCTTTGCGGCGGTAAGATGAACGCGCGTCCACTGTTGGTGAGCCGATAGCAGTAGATGATATCGTCGCCCTTGGGCATAGATCTCTAAAGCCACACTCTGTTGGCTTGGCAGGCGCACGCGTTGGATTCGCCCTCCGAGGATCGTTGAACGAAGTTCATCGGCAACGGCAGTGAGCGTTAAAGCATCAAAATACATACAGTTGACCTGACAGCGATTCAGGCGAAACGACTGGCAAATTATAGCACGCGAATAGGAAGCAGCATGACTGAAACAACTCTGAACCCCATCCTCGATGGCAAACCACCGCACCCGTTACTGGTTGTGCTGTCTGGCCCTTCTGGCGTCGGCAAAGATTCGATTCTCATGCGAATGCGCGAGGTTGGCTTTCCGTTTCACTTTGTTGTGACTGCTACAAGTCGCCCGATGCGTCCGAGCGAGCGCCAAGGCTATGACTATCACTTTGTGACCGAGCAACAGTTCCGCGACATGATCGCGAACGACGAGTTGTTGGAATGGGCCGAGGTGTACGGCCATTACAAAGGCATTCCAAAAAGCGAGGTTCGCGAGGCGATCAACAGCGGGCGCGACGTGATCTTGCGCATCGATGTGCAGGGCGCGGCGACGATCCGCAAGTTGGTGCCATCGGCGGTGTTTATTTTTATTGCGCCTGGGAATTTCGAGGAATTATCGAGCCGTCTGCGTTGGCGTCGCACGGAATCGCCCGATGAGATGCAGAAACGCTTGGATGTCGCTCGGCGGGAGATGGAGGCGATCTCGCAATTCGATTATGTTGTGTTGAACCGCGAAGATCGCTTGGACGATGCCGTTGGCCAGATTCGCGCCATCATCGTGGCCGAAAAACAACGGGTCTATCCGCGACGGATCAATCTATAGACGGCATATAACTTGCAAGAAATATGATAAGGATTGGTATATGAGCATTCAAGAGCAACTCCAAAACGATTTGAAGACAGCAATGCGCAGCGGCGAGCGCGAACGGGTTGGCGTCATTCGAATGGCGCTTGCCGCGATCAAAAATGCGCATATGTCGCTTGTGGAGGCCGAATACAACAAGGCGTTGGCGGCTGCGAAGGCGAACGATCCCACGGCGGAGCCGGAGATCACGATCGATCGCGATACACCTCTGAGCGATGCTGCGGTTTTGGATGTTCTCGCGAAAGAAGTGAAGAAGCGCTACGATGCCGCCGAGCTCTATCGCAAAGGGAATCGCGAGGATCTTGCGACAAAGGAAGAAGCCGAAGCGAAAGTGCTCGAAGCCTATCTACCGCGTCAACTCACCGCCGAGGAGTTGCGGCCTTTGCTCGAAGCAGCGATCCGAGAACAGGGTGCGACATCTATCGCTGCTATGGGTAAGGTGATGCCTGGGCTTATCCAACGCTTTAAGGGCCAAGCCGATGGCCGTTTGATCAGCCAACTTGTCCGCGAAATCTTGAGCCAGTAGTGTTTTAGAGAGGCCAAGCACAGTCACAACGTGGTATGGGCAACCATATCACGGTGCTTGGCGTATCTGATGTAGAAGCTTTACCCACTACCCGGTTTCATACTATTGAGGCGGAACGAGGCATGCGACGAAAATGGAGCATTCGCGCGATGCGCCGTGGGCGTGATACACGCCCCACACGCTCGCCAGCAGAACAAGAACGGCTTCAGCGCTATCAACTCATCGTGATGAGTGGGTTGCTTGCGCTGTTGGTTTGGGCTGCTATGGAGCTTCGACCGCCCACAACCCCCGGGCTTGAGGTGGGTAGCCCCAGCCCCCGAGATATCCGCGCTAACCGCACGCTTTCGTTCACCAGCACGGTGCAAACGCAGGAGCGGCGCTTCCGGGCCGAGAATGCGCCCGAGGTGATCGTCTATACGCGCGACCCAAACATCCCCATCCAGCAACGCGCCCAATTGCTCGATCTCCTGCAAACGATCGAGCAGATCCGCACAGACCCCTACCTCGATCAGGCGAGCGCGAGTGCCAAGCTCGCCTCGCTGCCCAACAGCACGATGGTGATCTCCGACGAGCTTGCCACCACGATTGTGCGATTGACGGACGAGCAGTGGCAGGAGGTGCGCCAGCAATCGCTGAATCTGTACGATATGGCGCAGAGCCGCTATAACTATACGTTGAACGCCGAGGCCATCAACGACTTACGCCAGCGCTCGCTCCCCTACTGGACTACAGAAGTATCCGGTGAGGATGCGCAGCGGTTGGTCTTCCTGTTCACCAGCTCGTTCCTCAAGCCGAACAGCGTGCTCGACGAGGAAAAAACGAATCACAACAAACAGGTGGCCCGCGATTCGGTGCAACCTGTGGTCGTGCAGATCCAGGAGGGCGAAAGTATCGTGCGCCAAGGTGAGATCGTCACGCCCGTGATCGAGGAGAAACTGCGCGCCTTGGGAGAGCTTGAACCGGTGAGAAGTTGGCAGAACTTCGCCAGCAAGGCCGGTATGGCGGCGGTGGCTGCGGCGCTGTTCGGCTACTATCTCTGGATCGCGCAGCGCGAGATCTGGATGTTCAGCCGCTCGCTCTGGGTTGTGATGGGTCTGTTCGCGCTGACGGTGCTGCTCGCGCGGGTGGTGCTGCCGCTGGGCGCAGAGTGGGCGTATGCCTTCCCGCTAGGGATGAGCGCAATGCTGTTGGCGGCGGTGTTCAACACACCGTTGGCGCTCGTGGCCACCATGCTGTTGAGCGTGTTGATCGCGTTTATGGGCGATAATCAACTCGGCTTGCAGATGGCGCTCCTGTTCGGCAGTATCTCCGGCGTGTTTGTGGTACGGCGGGGCGAGCGCACGCTGCATTTCCTCTCGGCGGGCGCGGTTATCGCGTTTGTGACGTGTGTCTGCCAGATCGTGTTTCGGGCGCCGCTGCTCGATGTCACATCGCTCGATCTGTACCAGCCGATCATTGTGAGCAGCATCCTGAACGGCATCTTATCGGCGATGCTAGCGTTGGGGCTGTACAATCTGGTCGGGCACTTGGCCGATGTGGTCACGCCGTTGCAGTTGATGGAGTTGGCGCACCCCGCCCAGCCCCTGCTGCGCAAATTGATCCGCGAGGCTCCTGGCACGTACTACCACAGCATCGCAGTGGGCAATCTGGCGGAGAGCGCCGCCGAGGCGATCGGCGCCGATGCGCTTTTGCTGCGTGTGGCGGCCTATTACCACGATATCGGCAAGACGATCCGGCCCTACTTCTACACCGATAATCAGAGCGATCGCGAGAATGTGCACAACGATTTGGACCCGCAAACCAGCGCCGAAATCATTTGCGAGCACGTGACCGAGGGCGAGAAGATGGCGAAGAACGCCCGTCTGCCCCGCCAGATCGTGGAGTTCATCCCCACCCATCACGGCACCAGCGTGATCAAGCACTTCTATCAACTGGCGTTGCAGCAGCAGGATAGCGTCAACATCGACAATTACCGCTACCCTGGGCCGAAGCCGCGCACTCGCGAGCAGGGCATCCTGATGCTGGCCGACTCGGTGGAGGCGACGGTGCGCTCGAAGGCGCAGAATGGCAAGATCATCTCGTCGCGCGATGAGCACGCCCATAGCAACGGGCATCGGCAGAATGGCATGCAGACGCTGGAGGAACTGGTAACGTCGATCATCGATGAGCGCCTCCACAGTGGCCAATTGGACGACTGCGACCTGAGAGTGAAGGATATCGCTCGCATCCGCCAGGCCTTTATTTCGACATTACAGGGGATCTACCATCCCCGCGTGGATTACACGCCGCAACTGGTCAAAACGTAGGTTTCGTTCATAGATGTGGTTCGTCCACAAAGTTAGGATATATGCTCGACGTAGATATTCAGATCGACGATCAGTTCGTCGATCAGGTTGATACATCGCTGATCGAACGGGCGATCGCTGCTGTGCTGGCAAACGAGGGTGTACAGGAGCCGGTCGAGGTGAGCGTGCTGATCACCACAAACGAAGCGCTGCACGCACTAAACCGCGATTATCGGGGCGTGGATGCGCCCACCGATGTGCTCTCGTTCGCCGATGAGGACGAACCGCCTGTGCCTGGTGGCCCAAAGTTTGTGCGCCCGCCCGACGAGCCGCGCTACCTGGGAGATCTGGCGATCTCGTACGAACGAGTGCTGAGCCAAGCCGCCGATTACGGCCACTCTCCCGCCCGC
>CALKHR010000014.1 GCA_937988885.1 uncultured Roseiflexaceae bacterium
CTTTATCGCCCTTGGGGCCTTTCTCGCCTTTATCGCCCTTGGGGCCCTTCTCGCCTTTATCGCCCTTGGGACCTTTATCGCCCTTCTCACCCTTCGGCCCTTGCTGGCCAAGCTGATTCCAGGTGAGTTGCTGCTCTGATTTCTCGCACTTCTTGCCCGCGTCTGCATCGATCACGCGCAGCTGCCCAGTGCTCTTATCGTAGCAGCCCGTAATCACCTTGCCCGATCCCGGAATGGCTGCCAACGCAGCAGTACCAATCAAGAGCGCGAGCACCATTCCAATCATACTGTTAAAGCCTAGACGCCTACTATACCCAGCAAATCGGTAGCGCGTCGATTGTTGAGTCTCCAGAGCTTGGCTTAGCTCCGCGATTTGGCGTTGCTGCTCTGAGACTACTCTTGACAGTTCCTCAATCGTCGATGGGTTGTCCTGCTCATCGTGCATTGCTGTCTCCTCGTCGATGCTTGTTCCACCTCATCCGATTAAACAGGTATGATTGAACCGGTTTTCGACCGCAGTAGTAAGGTACGTTGCTTGGATATCAACCTTTAAGAGGGCCGATACATGGTTTGAGGAGAGATTGGTAGCAGTGGTACTATGCGTTCCTCTTCCATTTCCCAGCCACAGATGGCAGCGTTCCGTATCTCCACAAGGATGATTGACGTTATATATGTCATCTTTACATTTCCCTAGGAGCGGATACAATCTACATACCTGATGTTCGCAAGTTGTCTCATCAAGTGTTCGCAAGCTGTTCGCAAAAATAGTTTTTGCGCCAATAAACGGGTGTATGACAAAATCAACATCTTTAACCAAATTTAAACCTAATTAACAACAATAAGGAGGACATATCACTTATCATTTGTCTCTAAAAAATATTTATATCCCCCAACAAGAAATATTTCTTTAACATTTTAGCGTTATCCAGACAAATGAATAAAACGTTATTCACTACACACCTATATTCACGATTCACATCTAAAAGAAGGAATATATTCAAAGGAGAGGGGAATTCGGAAAGGTATTAGAGCCGGACGCATTGTAGGAATGAACCATGAAGGAAAGCTACCGCTTGCGTCTATTTGGTCGGGCCGAAATAGTGGATGGAAATGGTACGATTCGTCATCTCGACTCGCGCAAGGCACTGGCACTATTGGGATACCTGGCCCGTCACAACCGACCGATCGCACGCGAACACCTGGCTGATCTGCTGTGGAGTGATAAGTCGGGGACACGCGGACGACGCAACCTCAGCCGAGAGTTGAGCGAGATTAGCGCACAACTCCCTGGGCTGCTCCTAACCACTTACCACACCGTTCAGTTGAACGTGGGGCATACGTGGGTGGACACCGCCGCGTTTGAGACGCTGATTAAAGGTGGAACACAGAGAGTTAACGACTCATACCCTCCCTTCATCATAGCGGAGCAGGAGACGAGCTTCGCTTCTCCTTTTGCGCGGGAGCGGATTGAGGGATGGCGACCGATCGATACCGCGTTCCCCCAAACTGTACGCCCCGGCATCGATGCAGAGCACTTGGCCCAAGCGATCAAGCTGTATCGCGGCGAGTTCATGGCCGAGTTTTATCTGGATGGTGGCGCGGAGTTTGAGTCGTGGTTGATGCGCGAGCGCGAGTTCTGGCGGCGCGAAGTGATAGCTTCCATCGAGTTGTTGATGGAGCACTACACGCTGTACCATCAAGACACGCAGGCGATCGCCCTCGCACGGCATTGCCTAGAGTTGGAGCCTTGGCAGGAAGATGCACACCGCACCCTGATGCTCCTGTTGGCCCGTAATGGCAAGCGCGCCGCGGCCCTGGCCCAATACGAGGCCTGCCGTCGCGCCTTGAAAGACGAACTTGGCGTCGAGCCCACCGAAGAGACCCGCGCGCTGTACGAGCAGATCAAAAATGATCAGGTGACAAAATCGCAAAGCGATGGTGTGTTCAAACAGCACGACGATTCGCGCGAGCTATCTCCTGCCACCGCACAAGATTCTGTCGATGTGGCGCTGCACGCTCCTAAGGCCGAACACCCCATCGAAACGAGCCTACCCGTCATCGGCACCCTTACTCGGCGCCACCTGCCCCGCGCCGCGACCCACTTCATTGGCCGCCAACGCGAGTTGAACGAGCTGATCGCTTGTCTGCGCGATCCCGAAGCCCGATTGGTCACTCTCGTAGCCCTCGGAGGCATGGGCAAAACTCGCTTGGCCCTCGCCGCCGCCGAACAGCTCACGCAGCAGCACCTCTTTCGCGACGGAGTAGCCTTCGCAGACCTCTCCTCTATCGGCACCAGCGCCGAGTTGGAAAGCGCCCTGGTCCAAGCGCTCGGCCTGCCCTTCGACAATCACGGCGTTTCCCCTCGCCATCAACTGCTCGACTACCTTCGGACGAAGCAGTTGCTCCTGATGTTGGACAACTGCGAGCATCTCCTCGGCGAAGTGGCAAGGTTGGTCACCTCCATCCTGCACGAGGCGCCGGAGGTTTCGCTACTGGCCACATCACGCGAACGGCTCGGGCTGCAAGCGGAGCACGTCCTTCAGCTCAATGGCATGAGCGCGAGTGATGACGGGGCCGAACTCTTCGCCGCCAGTGCCCGCCACGCACGACCTAATTTCGAGTTGGATACGCAGTCGCGGCCATTGGTGGAACAGATCTGTTTGCGGCTGAGCGGCATGCCCCTAGCGATCGAGCTTGCTGCCCGATGGATAAACACGCTCAGCCTCGCTGCGATCAACTACGAACTTGCACACAACCACGATCTGCTGACCTCTAGGTCGCGCGATATAGCCGAGCGTCACCGCAGCATTCGAGCCGTGTACGAGACCACTTGGGCACGGCTCCAGCCATCCGAACAGGCCGTATTTGCCCAGGTGGCCGTATTTCGCGGCGGGGCGACATGGCAGGCGATCCAAGCCGTTACAAACGCGACGCTCTGGCAACTTCAGACGCTGGTGGAGCAGGCGCTGATCCGCTTCGATGCTCGGAGCGAGCGCTATGCAGTGCACGAACTGCTGCAGTTGTATGCCGAAGAGCAGCTGAGGAGTGACGTTCAGAGGGAGCGGACAACCCGCGAACGACACGCCACGTATTTCCTCAACATGCTGGCCGCCAGTGAGGGTGCGCTCAAAAGTGCTCACCAGAAGGAGACACTCGCTATCATGAGCGCCGATATCGAGAATCTGCGTGCGGCCTGGCGTTGGGCGGCTGAGACGCACGCGATCGATCTGATCGCCTCGGCGTCTGAGTCTCTGAGCCTGACCTACGCTGGGTTGGGGTATCACGAGGAAGGACTGATGGCAATGAGATTAGCCGCCAAGTCCATCCGTCGCAGCATAGCTCAACCGAGTGCGACGCTCGCCACCGTTCTCGCGGCGCAGGCACGCTTCGCCCTATTATGCAACGATCGCACGCAGGCTCTCAAGATACTTCGCCAAGCCCAAACGCTGCTCGCGGTCGATGGGGCGGCGCTGCGACAGATGCAGCCAGGGCCAAAGTGCTCTTGCAACTCGGGCACTGTCTTGCACACCAAGACTATACCGCAGCGCACCATGCCCTTACCCAAAGCAAAGCCCTATGTGAAGCGCTCAACGACCGTTGGGGTGCGACCATGGCCCAGGCTGAGTTGAGCAATCTGCTCGCCAACAGGCGCCCCAGCTACGGCGAGGCCAAACCATTGTTAGAGCAGAGCGCGGCTGGCCTCCTAGCCTTGGGTGATTAAGGTAGCACGTACTAGCGCTGGTTCCTTATCTGGATGACGGTAGTTCCTTGACGCTCTTTAAGCCCACCGGTGTTGGATTCGGCCCTGTGACGCTCAAGCCACGCAGTTCGGCTCGATTGTTCGTCTCGTCGCTTTCGGCGACTGCGCCACCAGCCACGCCAGGGAAATAACTATCGACGTAGACATAGATGTCGCTCGTGCCAGATGCGAAGTAGCCCAGCCAAATCGAATACCCAACAGGCAGGCTCGACGACGACAGCACAATGCTCTGCCCCGGCGCCAATCCGCCAGACACCTCCCAGGCCATGCCATAACACGGCTGCATGCCACAGCGATCATTCCAGGGCTGGTTCGCTCCCGTCGGGGGACTTGAGGGGTTGATGTACAGATCGACCCAGAATGCGCTGGCGGGGCCACTTCCACGGTTCGTGACCGTCACCTCAATCACAACAGACTCGCCTGCGACGAACGACTGCTTCGCAGGGTTGATCCGCACTGCACTAACGAGATCCGGCAGGCCAGAGAACTGTAGCACTGGTAAGAAGATACGCGCGCCTACTGGCTCTGGCGTATTGGTCGGCGTTGCCGTTCGTGTCGGCGTGCTCGTGGGCGTGCTGGTCGGTGTTGCAGTTGCGGTATTCGTTGGGGTCTCCGTCGGTGTTGCGGTTGGCGTATCCGTCGGTGTTGCGGTTGGCGTTTGAGTTATCGTTGGTAGCGGTGTATTGGTCGGTGTATTCGTCGGTGTTGCGGTTGAGGTATTGGTTGCCGTTTGAGTTATCGTTGGTATCGGTGTATTGGTCGGTGTATTCGTCGGTGTTGCGGTTGAGGTATTGGTTGCCGTT
>CALKHR010000015.1 GCA_937988885.1 uncultured Roseiflexaceae bacterium
GATGGGGCTGGAATATCGATGGCTCACAATCCAGCGAGCGCTACGATCTGCTCACGGTGGTGCAACACGAACTCGGCCACGTGCTCGGCATGCCTCATGACGATGATGACTCTCAGTCGTTGATGGCGAGCACGCTTACACGCGGTATGCGCCACAGCCTGCAGCCCGCAGCGCAACCCGCGCAGATCGCGCCAGCCACGATTACCACCACACCAACCAGTGTGCAAGCGACGGTCGATACTCTGCCAGCAGGCAAGCGCGTCATTCTGGTGTTCGACGTGACGATCAACGACCCGTTTCCGACCAGCGTCACGCAGATCTCCAACCAAGCTCGCGTATCGGCCACAGGCGTCAGCACCGTGCTGAGCGACGATCCCGACGTGGCGGGAACGGCGAACCCGACGGTCACCCTGATCGACAACATAAAGAAGATCTTGCTGCCGATGGTGATGAACAGCCTGGCTCCCGCCGACTTGACAATCACCAGCATCACGCTCTCGCCGAACAAGACACAGTTCCGGGCTGGCGAGCCTGTCGTGGTCACGGTGGTCGTCAAGAACGAGGGGCAGGTCGCCGCAGCGCCGTTCTGGGTCGATCTCTACATCAACCCGAGCCGCACGCCGACCTTCAACACACCGTGGCAGCAAACCTGCCAACTCAACCCATGTTTCGGCATGGCTTGGCCGGTCATAGGTGGGTTGGCACCGGGCGCAAGCGTGACCCTCAGTTCAACCGTGCTGACACCTGGCTACTCGTCGTGGCCCGGCTACTTCGCGGCTGGCACCACCACCCTGTACGCCCAAGCCGATAGCTGGAACCCCAGCGGCACAATGGCCGATACCAACCGCGCCAACAACATACGTCAACTCGGCGGCCTACAAGTCTCCGGCACGCTCCCGCGCATCAGCGAGCAAAACGCCCTGCGCGAACGCCCAGCCGCCAACGACCTCGCAAAACCCTAACGCCAACCATACAACGAGGCGCTTCATCCCAGCGATGAAGCGCCTCGTCGTTCTGTATCTCGCTATTTGTTTGAGAGAAGGGCAACCGCCGCGTGAGCGCCCGTCGCTGCGGGCAAACAACGTCGTGTACAACGTGTGCGCGCTCGGACAGCTATGGCGCTGCGCGCCACAACGCGCGCCGCTTCTGGCGCGGAAGTTCATTGCGGCGCGTAGTGTCCGCCTAGCCCGCCTAGCCGATCCACGCCGCCAATGCCTCGCTGCTCGCGGGCCACGTTTGCAAAAAGCTCCGCACCGCCACATCCTCGGCGCTGGTCTCCTCGGAGACCGCGACCGCCGCCTCGGGCGTGCTCCAAGCGGGCTGCCAATCGCCAAGCTCCGTCAACCTGTTCGGGAACAGCGCCGACGCCTCCTTCACCAACAACTGCACCGTCTCGCGCTGATTGCTCAACTGCATAATCAGCATCGGCAATAGCGGCAGCAACGCCGTATCGCTCACCTGCCCAAACACCGTACTGAGCAACTCCACCACCAGCCGCGCGATCCCAGGCGCAAACGTCAGCGCCAGGATCAAACCGCTCATATGCGCGGGCAGCGTCGGCAAGCGCAGCGCATCATCGAGCACCGCCTGGAACAACTCGCGGATACTCGCCGCATCGCGCTGTTGCAGCAACCACTCCGTCGCCCACAACAAGCCGCGCTTATTGGGTGTCGGCTCGGACTGGCTGGCCTGCTGCACGCTCACCAGCAACTGCTGGCGTTGGCAGCCCATCGCGAGCGCCAAGCTCTCCAGCGTGAAGATGAAGCCCAACATACTCGCGATCTGCTGGGGCGTCGTATTGCTATCGCCGAACGCCGTGGGCAACAGCGCCGTGTAATGCGTGTAACCAGTCGCCACAAACTCCTGCAACCACTCCGGCAAGCCATCGGGGGTGCCACGGTAGTACTGCACCAAACGCCGAGCGCGCGTGAAGATCGCAGTCGCCTGAGCGGCGCTATTCTCCTGCTCCAACAAACGGCGGGCTTGGCCGCCAAGTTCGCGCACCAAACGTGGGCTGTTGGTGTACAGCAACGCATCCTCAGCCGCCGTCAGCGCTTGGTCGGCGGTGGCATCCTCGGCGAAGGCCACCCGCATCAAGCGCTGCTCCAGCACCTGCTCCAGCGTCACGCCCTCGTAGCCCAGCGTGATCAGCAAGCGCTGATACTTGCCGATCCGAATATCCCATGACTCCTGAATGCTTGTGCCGCCCAAGCGCCGCTCGCCCACGATCGGCTTCACCACCTGATCGCCGAGCAAATAGCGCAACTTCCACAGCAGATCCGAGCAGGGCCGCAGATCGGGACGGCTGCGCAGATCCAACAGCGCCCGCTGATTCGTCTGCGAGAACAGATCGACCTCCAGCGCCGCCAGCCGATCGTAGACATTCTGCGCCAGCGGCGGCAGCGAACTGTAGCCGACCTTGCCGATGCGGTCGCCGCCCAGCAGAATCTGACAGAGTTGCGCGATCGTGCGCTTCTTCGGCGTGCGATCCTTCTCCAGACACGTGATCGCGGCATCCTGGAAATCGTAGGCCGACGGCTGCTGATGATTACGCATATTCGCCAGCAACAGCGCCGTCTGATAGATCGCGATCGAATCCGCCGTGCTCGCCAAATAGCCGTTGCGGCGGGCCAGCGCCACGATCTGCGCGCTCCAATTCAGCAACTGCTCGTGATCCGCCACCACATGCGGCGGCTGGCTCAGCACCTCGGCCAAGCTCTGCGCGATGCCCTGATTGGCCGCGCTGGGCTTGTTGGCGCGCTTCGTATTCTGCTCGAAGCCGAACGCCCGCAGATTGTGCGCCCGCAGCGCCTTCTGCCAGGAGCTGTTAGCCAGCGACACGGTGCCCGCAGGCTGCCCGAACTGATACTCGATCGCCACGTAGCTCGACGGCAGAATGCCGTAGTGCCAGTATGTCGCACTGCGCTCCGGGATCTCCCACTCCTCCGCGCTCGCCATGCCGAACTCGGGCACCTCGCTCGCCGCGTGCGATGCACCGCAGATGTAGATCGCGTCGCTGGCGGCGATGCCGCTCTCACGCAAAAACTGCTTCATGCGCGTCCACATGTAGCGCTCGCGCAAGCGGTCGTTCGCCACGTCCTCCTTGCGCCGCCCCAAGTGCCGCAGCAGGCTGCCCACCAAAAACAGCACCTGCCGATACGTCGCGTAATCGCTGTTGATCACCGCCCGCTCGACGTACTGATCCCACCATTCGGTGAAGTGGCGCGTATTGGAGTTGCGCAGCAGGAACTCCATAAACACATCGAAGGTCGGCTCCAGCGCGCCAACGCTCACGCCGATCGCCTCGCCGTGCAGCGCCGCGTCCTCGGTGGGTGGCTCGGCATCGGCGGCGGTGGCGGCGGGCCGCTCGCGCAGCTGAGGGTCCCACTGGAACACGAAATCGCTGGCGTAATCCACGAAGCGCAACTGCGTCTCGGGGTGCGTGAGCGCGTAGACAATCGCCTGGTACTCCGCCGACGCCTCGGTGAGCGGCGCCACTAGCGAAGCGGGCAGGTGCTCGGGCGAAATAATCTCGCTCTCGGCGGTGAAGGCTTGCAGCGCCACCGGCAACTCGCAATCGGCCAGATGCTCGACTAGCGGCTGCAAATCCTCGCACAACTCGATGAAGATCACCTTGGGCGGGCGCTCCTGCAACCGACGCACCATATGCACCGCTGAAGCCGCCGAATGGTGGCAGACCGGGAAGATCTCCAGCGGTTCGCGCATCGCCCGCTCGACATCGTGGGCGAAACGCTTCAGTAGCTGGGCGAAGGTCGCATCGTCGCCGCCGAACGCGGCAGCCGCCTCGATCAGTTGCTGTTCAAGCGCGGCGTTGGGGCTAACAGTCATGCTACATCCCTCGCACTATTTTTGCAGCGTCTGCAACGCTTCTTGCCCGCCCGCCAAAAACGCCTTCCACTCGCCGCCATGCTTCTCGCTGTGCTTCGCCACCACGCTGTTCCAGAACTTGTTGATCACCGACACATCCTCGGGCATGCGCCGCACCAGCGTGCCCACCAGCGAGCGCGCCAGCAACTCCGAGCTCAGGCTCGTGCCGAAGTAGTTCGCGTGCAGAATGGCGTCCTCCAACACGCCGATCTGCTCGGCGGTCGAAAGCGCCGATTCGAGGCGCGCATCATCGGAATTGGCGGCGGCGCTGCTCTCGCGCAGGTCGGCGAAGGTCTGGATCAGCACATCGAGCATCGAGGGCGCCACATCCACCTCCAACTGCTGGCGTCGCAGCAACTCGGCGGTGCGGAACAGGATAATCTCGCGCTCCTGCTTCTTATTCGTCACCACCGGGATATGCACAAAGTTGAAGCGCCGCTTGAGCGCCGACGAAAGGTCGTTCACGCCACGGTCGCGGCTGTTGGCGGTCGCGATGATGTTGAAGCCCGATGTGGCGAACACGATGTTATCGTGCTTCAATTCTGGGATCGCCACGTACTTCTCGCTCATGATCGAGATCAGCGCATCCTGCACATCGCTGGTGCAGCGCGTCAATTCCTCGAACCGCCCGATCGCGCCAAGCTGCATACTTGTCATAATCGGCGAAGGGATCAGCGAATCGCGCGATTGCCCGTTGGCGATCACCTGCGCCACGTTCCACGAGTACTTGATCTGATCCTCCGTGGTGCCCGCCGTGCCCTGCACCACCAAGGTCGAATTGCCACAGATCGCGGCGGCCAACAGCTCGGCGAGCCAGCTCTTGCCCGTGCCTGGGTCGCCGATCAGCAACAGCCCGCGGTCCGAGACGAGCGTGACGATGGCCCGCTCTACAATCGAAGGATCGCCGTACCACTTCTGGTCGATCTGGCGGTCGAGCTGATCCGCCGGGCGGCTGCCTAGTACGAAGGTGCGCACCATGCGAGGCGATAGGCGCCAGTTGCTGGGGCGTGCGCCCGTATCGATTGAGCTGAGGTAGGCGAGTTCGTCGGCATATTTGAGTTCGGCTGGCTGGCGCAGAATCGTGTCGCTCATCGATCTCCTCTTTCTATGCGTGTAGAGCGTAGGGTGCTACAGGACAATCAGTTTTTTCAATTCGAAAATGAGCTTGGATGGGCTGCCCGTCAGGATCGGCGTGCCCATGTCCTTCAGGCGGGTGCGGAACCAATCGTTGATGCTCACGTAGCCCGAGCTTGTCACCGAGCCGACCGGGATGAAATGCACGCCGGTCTCGCGCAGCGCTTTGATCGAGTCGAGCAGCACTTGGTTGCTGCCGCCCTCGTAGAAGTCCGAGATCAGCACGATCGCGGTGCGGCGGGGATCTTCCACTTTTTGGGCGGCCTGTTGGAGGGCGAAATTGATGTGGGTGCCGCCACCCAACTGCGTGCGCATCAGCACCTCAAACGGGTCGGAGACCCAATCGGTCAGGTCAAGCACGCGCGTATCGAAGGCCAACAGATGCACATCGACGTGCGGCAGCCCCGCGAAGATCGAAGCGAGGATCGTGCATTGCACCATCGCATCAACCATCGAGCCGGATTGGTCCACCAACACGATCAGGCGCGTGGGCAGCTTCTTGCGGGCGGTCTGCTTGAAGTAGAGCCGATCGACGTACAGCCGTTGCTCATCGGGATTCCAGTTGGTCAAATTCTTCCAGATCGTGCGGTCGAGGTCTAAGTTGCGGAAGACGCGCTTGGGCGGCACCGAGCGGTCGATCTTGCCCGAGGCAACCTGGGCTACTTGGAGGCGCAGCACTTCGGCCATTTCATCGACATACTCGCGGATCAGGCGCTTGGCGTGTTCGAGCGCCTTGCCGGAGAGGTTGGCTTTGTCGTGCAGCAACTGCTCCACAATCCCGATCGAGGGCGTGAGTTGGCGGGCCAGATTATCGTCTTGCAGCACCTCGCGCAGCGCCATCCGCTTGATCAGGCCTTGATCGAGCGCGGCGAGCGCCTGCTGCAACTCGGCGGAACCGATCTCGAAGCCGCTCCCCGGCTGATCGCCGCCCTGCTTGCCCGTGCCCGTCTGCGAGCTGCCCTTGCCTCGCAACTCGCCCGGCCCATAGCCGAATGCCCGCTCGAAGTGCTCCACATCCTTGAGCCATTGCGCGTACTGTGTGGCGCTCACCGACGCCGATTGCGTGTTCGGACCGAAGGTGTTCAGCAATAGCTTCGAGACGACCAACGCGCGTTGGATGGTGGCGTGCTCCGGCTCGTCGGGCTGCATATCGAGCACAAAGGCGCTTGCTAGCTCGGGGTAGCGTTGCAGCAGCATATCGATCGACATGTGCGGGTCGAGGATGGCCTGCGGCAACGCGAGCGAATCGACGATCTCGCTGCTGACCTGCTCGAAGTTTGGGGTCTGCTCGCTCAAGCCGAACATCGCCGAGAGCATGCGCCAATAGACGATCTGTCGTTGTGCGGAAATATCGTTCACACGCGCTCCCTTGGTCACTTGCGCAACAATCGGCTGGCGCGCTCTTCGAGCACCACGATGCTGCTATTCTTTGGCGGTTTCTGGATGAGCTTGGCGATCGGCGCCACCGGGAAGTTCGGCTTGCCCTTCGGCTTGGCGGCGACGAGTGGGTGGATGCACCACGCGCCTGCATCGAACGATAGCAGGCCAAACAGCCAATCGCAGGCGAGTGGCAAATCGCCGAAGTTGCTGGCGCTGTTCGGAATGCGCAATGCCAGCGTCTCGCCCTCCGCAGTGCTCACGTGCGTCTCGGTCAGGGTGCATCCCCTCAACACCAACGGTTCGGCCAACTGAATAGGGTGGCGTGCCAATGGCGGCACGGCGGGGGCGCTCAGCGGCTCGGCGGCGTTCGGCACGAAATGGCGTATGACCAGTTCGGCCAGCTTGTAGCTTGGGCCAGGGCTAATTGTGTCGGTGTCCCACAGCAGATCGCCGCTCGGCAACAGCTTCGCCTGCTTCACCATAAACGCGTTGCCTTGGGTGAGCGCGCTGATCCACGGGGCGGCGTCGCGCTCCAGTAGCCACGCCTCGCTGCCGAGGATGCTGCTGCTCTTGTAGCGCGACCAGGTGAGGCGCACCACATCGCGTCGGCCCGCCTGCTCCAGCAACCCGAAGCCCAGCAAACTCACCATGGTGGCGTGCTCGCGGATCTCGATCGCTAAGGGGAACAGCGTGCCATCGACCAAGCTTGTCTCGGTGGAATCGGCCCAGCCGACGCAGTGCAGCATCGCCGTGGCCCACAGGTCGCACCAGCGCTGCAACGGTATGGGCGAGGTGTTCAGTTGCGGCAGGGCCAACTTCAACTCGTTGACGAAGCCGCTGAGCAGCGTCGCCGCGCTGATCTGCTGCGGTTGAGCGCGCAGTTCGGCCAAGGTCGGCTGGATGGCCAGCAGCGATTCGGCGCTGAGGCGCGAGAATCCGCTGATCGCCAACTCCATCAGCCAGTGTTGGGCGCTTTCGAGCAGTGGCGTGGTGGTGGGCGACATCAATGTGGTGGGTGCGGCGGTGGTGTCGGTTCGCCCGAGGGTGCCCAATGCGTGGGCGCGAAGTGCATCGTACACTGCGCCCGCTAATGCGCTGCGTGCTGCGGCCAACGCTACGAAGTGTTCGGGCTGGAAGATGCTCTGTCCTAATGCTTCGGCGCTGCGCTTCACGCGTTCGGCGAGAGGGGTGCCCTGAAAGCTTCGCTGGAGCGCACCGAGCATACTGTATGGGGGTGCGCTACTGAATCCCGTGAGGAGACACGCGTCGATGGTTGCAAGGAGGTCGGCTGTTTCGGCACTGCCGGGCGGCAATTGTGCCAGCGCATCGATCAACATGCAAAATCCTTGTTGCTATTGGTTAGAACTCAAACTCGCTAACCCGCCTGGATGAACCAGGCCATACTGTGCAGAGGCCGCCGATCCACTTCCAGCATCAGGTGATGCAGATCTTCGAGAAAACGGCTGAAAATATCGCTGGCCATGCTGGGAATCGGCTGGCCGCTCTGCCGCAAAATGGCGTGGGCTGACTGCCACTGGTTCGGATCGCCCGGCAACCGCAGGAACGCGGCAACCTGCTGTGCACCGTACTGCTGCAGGGCCGCATCGACCAGCATGTGGATGTGGTTGCACGGGCTGCCGCGCAAGCCGCCGCAGGGACGGTTGTTGTTGGTCATACAGCTGTAGTCGAGCGACCCGGCCTGCACAAACGAGACGTACACCCGCTCGATATCGGAGCCGCTGGACACGACGCCCTGCAAGCGCTGATTGTGCAGTTCAACGAACGGCACCTTCTTGATGTCGCGGTTGTGGGCGGTATGCAATGCATACGCTGGCGGAAGTGATGAACCCTTCATCTTGATCCTCTCTGGCCGTAATGCCGCATACGGAAGCGGTATGGGGGCATTCCTTGGCCATTGGAAAGGTCTGCGTTTTGATAGTTTGAGTGTAGCACGAATGTGTGACAAGGAATGTCACAACTGGTGTAGCACAGGGTATGCCAGGGCATTACGATGCGATCAGCGCTCTGCGTAGGCCGCTGGAGTGTCGCCGATTGCGGCGCGGAAGTCGTTGATGAAGTGGGCTTGGTCGAAGTAACCGAGGGTGTGGGCCAGGTTCGCTAGGTCGAGCGACGCGCCCTGTGCCAGCAGTTCCGCCGCTTCGATCAGTCGATAGCGTCGGATGATCCACTTGGGGCCGATGCCGACGTACAGGTTGAACAAGCGCTGCAAGGTGCGTTGGCTCACGCCGAACTGCGTGGCGAGCATCGCCACCCGTGTGATGCTGCGGTCGTCGGCGATCCGATCGACGATCGCGTTGATCAATTCCACTTGCGGGTCGGGTGCGGGCATTTGGGCGCGCAGAAACGCCTCGGCGCAGCCGATCATCTCGTCGATGCTGGAGCACTCCATCAACCGCTGTTCGTAGGCCACACCCGCCGCGCCGAACACGTGCTCCAGGCTCATCACGCGATCCGTCAATTCGCTGATTGGGGTGCGGTAGAAGGGGTAGAATGCGCCGGGCCGGAACTTGATGCCGAAGACCCAACCCTGCCCGGATAGTTCGGCCTGGAAGCGCTGCGTGCTCACGCCGAACACCCCCGAGCGCCCCGGCTGCACCGTCACGTTGACGCATGGGTAGGGCAGCGTCTCCTGCTGGTGGCGCTGCGGCTCGGGCAGGTCCCACACGATGCTCCAGTAGCGCAGAATGAGCGGGGCGAGATCGGGGGAGGGCGTGTGGCGCTGCAACTGAAAGGCGTTGCCGAGGCCGTTCGGCTTGAGGATGCCAGTGAGCGTTGGTGGTGAATCTTGCATATTCCCTCACACAACCGCAAAAAGCTAACAACACTATAGCAGTTTTTGTCGCGTTTTTCCAATACAAATCAAAACGTATGTGCGACAATACAACTGTCATTTTACGGCATCATACTGCTGAATAGAGGTGAATATGGAAACGACTGGCACCTACCACGTTACTAGTTGGAACGAGAAAACCTGGGATGGGCAACTGTGGGATCAAGTGGCGGGCGCGAAGCAGACCCACTCGATCGTCGAGCAGGAGTTCAGCGGCGTGATCGAAGGCCAGGCGCTCTGCCATCAACTTATAGCTTACACTAGCGATACATGCGCCTATTTCGTTGGCTATCACCACGTCACAGGGCGGGTCGCCGGGCGCAGCGGCAGTTTTGTGCTGCAATCGAGCGGCACCTATAAGGATGGGTTTGTCGATGTGCAGTGGTCAGTCGTGCCCGATTCCGGCACCGATGAGCTGACGGGCTTGCAGGGTCACGGCGGCTACCGCGCCGGGCACGACGATTATCCGAATGTGCCCTACACCTTCGAGTACAGCTTTGCGAAGCAGGCTAATCAGTCCTAAACGCATCCTTGTGCCGCAAGCGCCGCACTCCTACAGCGCGGCGCTTGCGGCGTGCGCTAGAGTCGATCCAAACGGATCACAGGGATGGTGCGCTGCAGCCGCGATTGATATTCGGCGAAGATCGGGAAGCGCGCCGCCTGGATCGCAAAGATCCGCTCGCGCTCCTCACCTGTCACCTCGCTGGCCCGCACCAAGAACTGCTCCGTTCCTTTCTCGACCATAATCTCGGGATGCGCGAGCAGATTGTAATACCAATCGGGGTTGCGCTCTTGGCCGTGCGCCGAAGCAAACACATACATCGCATCGCCCTCGATCAAGGTGCGCATCGGCACGATGTGCGTCTTGCCGCTCTTGGCCCCGATAGTGTGCAGCAACAGCATCGGCGGCGGGTTCTCGTATGGGGCTTTCACCTCGCCCCAATTAGCCCGAAACTCCGCGATCACCTCAGCGTTCCAATTTCGTTCAGCCATTGTGCTCACCTCCTTGAAACGACTTGCTTCTCCTAGCATAGCCGCTGCTGGTTACGCTGGCATCGTCCGTTCGGACGCACCGCACCTGATCAAGCGAACAGTGAAAATACTTAAGTGATCACTTGACCATTAGGAAAAGAGATGTATACTTAAGTCTATGCTTAACCAAATTACCGTTGATCAGGTGTTTCACGCCTTTGGCGACCCGACCCGCCGCCGCATGGTCGAACTGCTCAGCCAAGGCCCGACCTCGGTGAGCGCGCTCGCCGAGCCGTTGGGAATCAGCCTGGCCGCCGTGGTGCAGCACCTGCAAGTGTTGGAGCGCAGCGGCCTTGTGCAGATGCAGAAGATTGGGCGGGTGCGCACCTGTCGGCTTGAGCCGACCGGATTAAACATCGTCTCCGATTGGATCGCCGAACGCCGAGCGCTCTGGGAGCGCAGACTCGATCGGCTTGGCGATGTGTTAGCCGAAGAACTCGCCAACGAGCAACAAGCAACTGATACGAGGCCCGAACAATGAATGTGATCGCAGAACCACAGCCCGTGATCCACAGTACCTTCACGATCGAGCGGCTCTACCCCGTGCCGGTCGCCCGTGTGTACGCCGCGTTCGAGAATCCCGCCACCAAGCGGCGTTGGTTCGCCGAGGGTGAGGGCTGGCACGTTGACGAGTTCACGCTCGATTTTCGTGTTGGCGGGAGGGAGATTTCGCGGTTCCGCTACAAGGACGGCCCGCCGATGCGCAACGACACCATCTTCCTCGATATTGTGCCGAATCAGCGCATTGTGTTGGTCTATTCGCTGACATTGGCGGAGCAGCCGCTCTCGGTATCGCTCATCACGGTGGAGTTCGCCAATGTGCCTGAGGGCACGCGTCTGCGCTTCACTGAGCAGGGCGCGTTTTTCGATAACGAAACCGCTGTTGCTCGGCGCGAGCAGGGTAGCCGCGGGTTGCTTGAGCGGCTCGGCCAGGAACTGCTCAGTACGTGGTAGTGGAAGTGTAGGGGAGATGTTCGATGACCAAGGTCTTTTTCAGTGTCTCAATGTCGCTCGATGGATTTGTGGCTCCGGCTGGCATGGATATGGAGCACGCCTTCGATCCAAGCTACCTGGATTGGGGACAGCAGTGGGGGCGCTTGCAGGATTGGGTGGGCAAGCAGCAGTTCTTCATCAATAACCTGAAGTTGGAGGGCGAGGGTGAGACTGGTCGGGACAACCAGATTCTGATAGATACCTTCGAGCGCACTGGGGTCAGCATTATGGGTAAGCGTATGTTCGAGGGTGGCGAGCTGTTTTGGCCCGAAGAGGCGCCCTTCCACACGCCGGTCTTCGTGCTCACCTCGCAGGTGCGCAGCCCGTGGGAGCGCCCGGGTGGCACGACCTTCTACTTCGTGAACGACGGCATCGAGAGCGCGCTGGAGCAGGCCCGCGCCGTGGCAAATGGGCGCGATATCCGCATCGCTGGCGGCGCAAACGTGATCCAGCAGTACCTCAACGCTGGCTTGGTCGATGAGTTCAGCATCGCGCTCTCGCCCGTGCTGCTCGGCGCTGGCGTGCGCTTATTCGACAATATCGACCGCACGAAGGTCGCGTTCGAGATCGAAGAAGCGATCCACTCGCCGTGGGTGACGCACCTGAACTACAAAGTGAAGAAAAGCTCCTAACGTAGGACGGTAATTGCTCACCTTGGATTTCGCTGTCTGGTGGGGGAATCTGCGCTATTGATGTTTCTCTGTAGGCACTTCGCGTCGATGCGGAGTGCCTATCGTTGTATGTAAACCCCCATTTGACGCACCCTCATACCGCTCCTATAATCCCCAAGATACCAACAGCTTTCCAGGGAGGAATATTCCGTGACATCGCATTCGCTTGGTGATAGTAGCCCAGCGAAGCCCAACGATGGGTCTTCATCGGGCGACGATGCCCGCGACCATCTGTCGAGAACCATCCACTATCTCGGGATGATCCTCGGTAGCGTGATTCGTGAACAGGCCGGTGAGCCTATGTTTGAGCTTGAGGAGCGGGTTCGTTCCCTTGCCAAAGACCTTCGCAGCAATGGTCATAGTGGCTCAGGGAACGAGATGCGGGCGCTTGTCGCCGAGCTATCGCTCGCTCAAGCTCGAGATCTGATCAAATCGTTTAGTGAGTATTTCGCACTTGTTAATCTCTCCGAGCAGTTGCAGCGCATTTGGGTGCTGCGTGCCCGTGCCCTGCGCCAGCCGCACGTGCCTCGTTCGGAATCCATCCCGCTTGCGATCTCCGAGTTGCGCTCGCGGGGCGTGCAGGCCGAGGCGATTCAGCGTTGGCTCGATACCGCGCTGATCCTGCCCGTTTTCACGGCGCACCCCACCGAGGCCAAGCGCCGCACCACGCTCGAAAAGTTGCGCCGCATCGCCGAGGCAACCAAGCGTTACCAGAGCAGCGATTTGTTGCCCCACGAGTTGGATGAGGTCACTCAGCAGATCGCCGAGGAATTGACAGGTCTGTGGCAGAGCGATGAAGTGCGCGTGATTCACCCCACCGTGATCGATGAGGTGAAGAACGGTCTGTACTACTTCGAGGCCAGCCTGATCGACCTCGTGCCGAAACTGTATCGGGAGCTTGAGGACGCGCTTCAGCGCTTTTATCCCGAGCACGAATGGCATGTGCCGCCGTTGCTTCGCTTTGGCTCGTGGATGGGCGGCGATCGCGACGGCAATCCCTATGTCACGCCCGATGTCACGGTTGAGACGGTGCGTCTGCTGCAGACACGCGCCTTCGATCAACATATCGCAGCGATTGAGGAGTTGAGCCGTCGGTTGGGCCAATCGAGCCGCCAGATCGGATACACCGAGGAACTCAAGCGTTCGCTTGAGGCCGATGCCGCTCACTTCCCCGAAGTCGCCGAACTGTTGGTGCGCCGCAACCCCTACGAGCCGTATCGCCGCAAGTGCACCTATATTCGCGAGAAGTTGTTGCAATCGCGCAAATACATCAACTCGTACACGCCCGATTGGGGCCGTGCGGGTGGTCAACCTGCGCCCGGCACCTTCTACCTGCACCGCAACGAACTGCTCGAAGATCTGTTGGTGATGTCGCGGAGTCTGCGGGCCAACCGCGCCTCCATCATCGCCGATGGCATTTTGCGCGACATGATCCGGCAAGTCGAGGTGTTCGGCCTGCACATCGCCACGCTCGACATTCGCCAGCACAGCGAGCGACACACCTCGGCACTAGCCGAAGTGCTGCGCTACGCCGGAGTCGTTGAGGATTACACCGCGCTGAACGAAGAGGAGCGCGTCGAACTGCTCTCGCGCGAGGTCGCTAGCCCACGGCCTCTCATTCCTGCGAAGCTGCACTTCAGCCCCGAAACGACCGAGACGATCCAGACCTTCCGCATCATCGCCGCGATTCTAGAGCAAGTCGCGCCTGAAGCGATCCAAACCTACATCACCAGTATGACGACTGGCGCGAGCGATATGCTGACTACGCTGCTGTTCGCCAAGGAAGCGGGCCTGTACCAGCCGCAGCGGGGCATCAGCCGCCTGGATATCGTGCCGCTGTTCGAGACGGGCGCCGATCTCGCGAACTGCGCCCAAGTGATGCGGCGCTGTTTGGAGTTACCGGTGTATCGCCAGCACCTGGAATTGCGCGGCAACGTGCAGGAAGTGATGATCGGCTACTCCGATAGTAACAAGGATGTTGGCTTTGTCGCCGCCAACTGGTCGCTCTACAAGGCCCAGCGCGAGCTGCGCGACACCTTCGCAGCGTACCCCGGCATCCAGTTGCGGCTGTTCCACGGGCGCGGCGGCTCGATCGGGCGCGGTGGCGGCCCCGCGAACCAGGCGATCTTGGCGCAGCCACCCGGCAGCATCGGCGGTCAGATCAAGATCACCGAGCAGGGTGAAGTGATCTCGGACCGCTACGGCTTGGCAGATCTGGCGCACCGCCACCTTGAGCAGGTCGTCAACGCCGTGTTGCTGGCCAGCTTCCCGACCATGAAGGACGCGCCGGAGGAATGGGAACACGCGCTCGAAGAGCTCGCCACCATTTCTCGCAAGCACTACCGCGCACTGGTCTACGAGCATCCCGATTTTATCCCATACTTCCGCAACGCCACGCCGATCGCCGAGATCAGCCGCCTCAAGATCGGCAGCCGCCCCGCCAGCCGCCGCAACAGCGACCGAATCCAAGACCTGCGCGCCATTCCGTGGGTGTTCAGTTGGATGCAGAGCCGCCACACGCTGCCGGGCTGGTATGGCTTGGGCTGTGCGCTCGACACCTTTGTGCACGGTGAGGCCGATGCACCCACCGACGAAGCGACTCAACAGGCCAGGCTGAGACTGTTGCAGGATATGTACGCCAACTGGCCCTTCTTCCGCACGATGATCGACAATGCCCAAATGATCCTGGGCAAAGCCGATATGCACATCGCCGAGCAGTACGCCACGCTTGCGCCCACACCGCAGATCGCCGAGACGATCTTCGGTGCCATTCGCCAAGAGTACGAGCGCACCGTGCGGCTGATCTGTCGCGTCGCCAAGATCGAGCAACTGCTCGATAACAGTCCCGTGCTACAAACCTCGATAGCACGTCGCAACCCCTACGTGGACCCGCTGAGCTACGTGCAGATCGAGCTGCTGCGGCGGCTGCGGGCCTCTCCAGATGGCCCCGACCACGCTGAGCTCGAAGATGTCATTCTGCTGAGCATTAGCGGCATCGCGGCTGGCCTGAAGAATACGGGCTAAACGCGGCTTCCCGTCACTAAGACGGATGGTTATGATGACGAGGCTCTGTTTGCGCAGGGCCTCGTTTGCATCTGCCGCAGGCTCATACCAAATCTGAATAATTACTTTACTCAAACGGCACGCGAATGTGATGGCGTGATGCTGGTGTTCAACTGATACCCACATCTCCCGAAAAAAGGTGATGTCGAGGCGCTGCGCGTAGCAGCGCCTCGACATCACAAAAAGAAGGAAGTACCTTGCTGCCGCAGGCGAAAACAGCTTTACAACGCTCTAGACAATACAGCGTACAACAACTTCCTCCAACCTTGGCAGGGATGCTATAATTGAGGGTAGTCTCATCAATGTATATGATGTGGGAGTATGTATGTCTCAGCCTCTCGACGGCATTTTTGTTCTAGACCTCAGCCGCGCCCTGGCCGGACCCTACTGCTCGATGATGCTAGCAGATATGGGGGCAACCGTCCTGAAAATCGAACAACCCGGCGTCGGCGATACAGCCCGTAGTTGGGGACCGCCGTTTCAGGCTGGAGAGAGCAGCTACTTCCTCAGCGTGAACCGCAACAAACAGAGCATGGCGCTGAATCTGCGCGATGCTCGTGGCACCGAAATCCTGCGCCGCTTGGTCGCCCGGAGCGACGTATTGCTCGAAAACTTTGTGCCCGGCACGCTCGACCGCTACGGTTTCAGCTACGATACCTGCCGCGCCATCAAATCCGACATCATCTACTGCTCGATCTCCGGCTTCGGGCAGATCGGCCCCGACCGCGAGCGCGCCGCCTACGACCAGATCGCTCAAGGGCTCGGCGGCATCATGAGCGTGACGGGCGAGCCGGATGGCGAACCAACCCGCGTCGGTATCGCGCTTGCTGATATCTCTGCCGGTATGTTCGCAGCCTTCGCCATCGTCTCGGCGCTGTACCATCGGCTGCGGACTGGAGAGGGCCAATACATCGACACCTCGCTGCTCGATGGCCAACTCGCCATGCTCACCTACCAATCGGGGCGCTACTTCGCAACTGGCGAGGCCCCCAAGAGCAGCGGCAACCATCACGCCACCATTGCGCCCTACGGCGTGTATCGCGCCAGCGACGCCTACTTCAACCTAGCGGTTGGCACCGATGATCTGTGGCGGCGCTTCTGCAACGCGCTAGGGCTCGAAACGCTCTACAACGACCCACGCTTCACCACCAACCAAGATCGCATGGCCCATCGCGCCGAACTGAATGCGATTCTCGAAGACTATTTTAAGCAACATACCGCCGCAGAAATCGACGAACGGCTCAACGCGGTCGGTGTGCCATGCGGGCCAGTGCACAACCTGCACGCCGCGTTCAACAACCCGCAGGTGAAGGCGCTCGGCTCAGTTCGCGAGCTAGAACACCCGACCGTCGGCCCGATCAAAGTTGTCGGCCCACCCTACCGCCTCTCGGCCACGCCCGCCACGGTGCGCACGCCGCCGCCAACACTCGGACAGCACACCGATGAGACGCTTCGACGGCTAGGGTACGACGATACCGAAATCCATGCGCTACGCGAGGCCAAAGTGATCGCGTGATTGAGGAGGTGGAAATGACACAACAAGAAGGCACCTTCACAGTCCCAACCTGGCTCTATCTGCGCCCGAAACATCGCACACATCTAGAACATATTGTGCGGGAGCAAGAGACGACGCTGGCAGATGTAGTAACGCAGATTGTCACAAACTACCTCGATAGCCTGCCACCGCCGCCAAAACAGCCAGAAGTGCCGGTCGATCATCAGGCCGACATACGCAAATATCGTTCGGAACTCGCGCGATTGCGCGCTCAGCAGCAAGCCGCAGGCGCCCAAGCGCCACCTTGGCTCGCCGCGTACATCGCCGAGATCGAAGCGGAGCTACGTCGGCTGGAAGGGCTCTAAGCCCATTACCTTCATTTCACCGATATGGCTTATGTGAAAGCCACCAAGCCTCATCGCAACAGCCGCAGACATTTCAACATCAACCACCACTGTGCACGAAAACGAACAGCTAGGCAAACCATCGCGGTTTGCCTGGCTTTCGGCTGCATTGCACGCTACAATGATAGAGGTACGATGCACGCGTATCCACATAGAACGAAATACCCATTGAATTGCACTCAAAGCCGTGCATAATACAAACATCTGGGTATACAATCAAAGTCTCGAAAGATAGCTGGAGGAAGATACATGTCCACACAAGCAGAAGGGGTCACACGGGCCCGGCACATTATTATCGAAATGGTGCGCACAGCAGTACAAGTGCTCGTGCTCTTTCTGCTCATCTCAGCAGTGATTGGGCGCTTCGAGATCCATCAGATCAGTATGGAGCCCAATTTCCACGAAGGCCAGCGCGTCATCGTCAGCAAACTCAACCGCATCTGGGATACGCTGCTCGTGCAGACCGCGCACGCCGCTGCACCCGGTAGCTCGCCCTTCGCGCCCGGACGGGGCGAAGTGGTGGTCTTTTACCCACCGAACGGCTCGGGTGACGCACTCATCAAGCGGGTGATCGGCGTCCCAGGCGACACCATCGAGTTGCGCGACAACCTTGTGTATGTCAACGGCCAGCTCCTCGACGAGCCCTACATCAACGGGCAACCCACCTACTGCAACAACTACTGCAAGCCGCTCAAGCTCGAAGCGGGCATGTTCTTCATGATGGGCGACAACCGCCCCAGCAGCCTCGACTCGCGCAACTTCGGCCCAGTCCCCAGCGATCGCCTGATCGGGCGCGTCGTTATGCGCTACTGGCCGCTCGATCAGCTGCAGATCTATCCCTAACACCAAACTGCGGCAACGCACAAGCGCTGCCGCAGAGATCAAACCTGTATATGTTTTGGGAAAAGAGAGCGCGTCGGCAACCTCAGCGCCCGTCGCTACGGGGTATCGCCGTCGTGTACAACGTGTGCGCGCTCGGACAGGTATGGCGCTGCGCGCCACAACGCGCGCACCAGAGTCGCAACCCGATACGCAGCGCGCAACCTTACACGTATCGTCGCGATCGCGATACGGTGCGCCTGCGGAACAGACTGATCACCAACAGCAACAGGATCGACCCCAAGATCGCCCAGAGAATCTCAATCGTATAACCGCCGATCGTGACGGCCAACATCGAAGGGAGACCGAGTTGCGGTGCCAGCCACGTACCGATCATCGCGCCCAAGAACCCGACCACGATCGACATCAGCAGACCGCCCACACTAAACCCCACAATCATCTCGGCAACCGCGCCACAGATCGCACCGACCAACAATAGAAGAAGAAAATCAATCAGAGTCATAACCGTGCCTCCTCATCTGATGAGCTACCAGTTGATACGCTGCGATAATGCAACATCTATGCCAGGCGGCATATGCCACAATCTATGACGGAGCGATCTTTGGGTATACAAAAGGGCGGCCCGTTGCCGAGCCGCCCGTAGAAACGCGAAGGGGTGCGCTATGCGCTCATGGAATTGCGGGCCGCCGCCTCCATAATCGTCTGGATGCGGCTGACCATATCGGCGGGGTTGGGGTGCAGGCCATCGAGCAGCAATGCGCTATCGTAGATCTGCCCGATCAACGGCGCGATCAGCGGATCGTTGGGGCGCTCGTCGATCATGCGCGACAGGTTGATCAGCAGCGGGTGGCTGCGGTTCAACTCCAGCACCTTGGCGGGCACCTTGTAATCGCGGTCGAGGAGCCGCTGCACCCGCTCCATTTCGCGGTTCGGTGTATCCTCCGATGAGACCAAGCGGGCTGGGCTATTGCGCAGCAACTCCGAAGCGCGCACCGACTTAATCTGCTCGCCGAGCACCTCTTTGACCTTGCTCACCAAGCGGCCAAACGCCTCATCGGAGATCGCCGCCTCGGGCGCTTTGCTCTCGCCGGGCAGCTTCAGGTCGGGCGAATCAACGTTGCGCAACTTGTGGCCCTCGTACTCCTGCAAGCCGCTGAGCATAAAGCCATCCATCACATCGTGCAGCAGCAGCGCCTCAATGCCGCGCTCTGTGAGCGTATCGAGGTGGGGGCTCTTGCGTGCGCTCGCGAGATCGCCAGCCATCACATAATAGATCTCGTCTTGGCCCTCGATCATACGGCTCTTGTAGTCGGCCAAGCTCTGCAAACCCTCGCCGTGCGTCGTGTGGAAGCGCAACAGCGGCACCAAGTCGTTGCGAGCCGACGCATCGGTCGCCACGCCCTCCTTGATGAACACGCCGAACTCCTCCCAGAATTTGGCGTACAGCTCGGGGTCCTTCTCGGCCTTCTCGGTCAACTCCTTGGTGAGCCGACTCGTCAAAGTCTTCTTCAGCTTGCCGATCACACCGCCATTGCTCTGCACCATCTCGCGCGAGACATTCAGTGGCAGATCCTCGCTATCGACTACGCCCTCCACAAAGCGGAAGTAGCTCGGCAGCAGATCTTTGGCCTCCTCCTGGATCAGCACCTTACGCGAATAGAGCTTGATCTTGCCCTCGATGCGCCGCTCGATAATGCCGCGCTCGCGTTTGGCGGGCACGAATAGGATCGAATGCAGATCGACAGGAGCCTCGGTTGAGACATGGATATGCATCAGGGGCGCTTCGAAGTCGTAGGTCAATTGGCGATAAAACTCATCGTACTTCTCGGCCTCGACACTGCGGGGGGCGGTGCGCCAGAGGGCGGTCTGCTGGTTAGCGCGCTCTTCGCCAACATAGATCGGCCAAGCGATGAAATCGGAGTGGCGCTTGATGATCTGGCGTAGCTTCCAGGGCTGGGCGAACTCAGTGGCATCGTCCTTCAACTTGAGGATAATGGTGGTGCCGCGCTGCTCGCGTTCGGCTGGCCCAACCGTGAACGTCTCGCCGCCGCTCGAAGTCCACTGAGCGGCCTGTGCATCGGGGCGGTACGAGCGCGAGATGACAGTGACCTCATCGGCAACCACAAACGCCGAGTAGAAGCCCACGCCAAACTGCCCAATGATCTCGCTGCGCTGAGATGCTTCGATCCGCTCCATCAGCGCGCGCGCACCCGATTGCGCGATCGTGCCTAAATTCTCGGCCAATTCCTCGGCGGTCATACCGATACCAGTATCGGTGATGGTGATCGTCTTGGCTTTATCATCAGCCTCGACACGGATCGCCAATTCCGCTTCTGGATTAAGCACCTCTTGATTGGTGAGCATCTCGAATTGGACGCGATACAACGCGTCGGAGGCGTTCGACAACAACTCACGCAGGAAGATCTCGCGGTCGGTATACAGAGAATGCGCCAAAATATTAAGCAAATGTTTGACTTCAGCGCGGAAGGGTACAGATGTTGGTTCAGATGCGATAGGCTCTGTCTCTGCGGTCATCCCACAGCCTCCTCTGTGTACGGATATGTGACAAACTAGTTGCGATTACCATCATAGCCCACCGAAAGGTCAAAGGCAAGTTAGAGAACTATCAGAAATACGCTAAAAACTGGGGTATACTATTATCGAACAGAGCTATATCCTCACTTGCACACCTGCCCCGTGCATCTTATGAGAGTAAATGAGAAACAGGAGTAGATCAATGCGCTTTCGTCTTTGTGTAGCTATTTTTCTGTTATTGGCACTCTCGGTCTCTCCCGTCGCTCCAGTCTACGCAGCCACCATCAACGTTACAACTACAAGCGATGATCTCATAGATAACGGTAACTGCACGTTGCGCGAGGCGATATGGGCAGCGAATACGAATACGGCGGTGGATGCGTGCCCTGCGGGTAGCGGCGCGGATACGATTGTGCTGCCTGCGGGCACCTACACGCTCACGACCTCATCCGATGGCGAAGACGAATCTACTGGCGATCTGAACATTCTCGAATCACTCACGATCACTGGTGCGCTCTCCTCCACCACCATCATTGACGGTGGTAAGCTTGATTCTGTCTTTCGAGTGCATGAGGGTCATGTTACCTTTAACGATCTGACCATCCAGAATGGGGAACCTTTTGGTATCTACGCTCATGAGTCATCTGAAATCACGCTTAATCGCGTTACCGTGCGCGAAAACTTCTTTGGTGGTGTTGTGAGTGAAGGTAAGGCGACGATCAGCGATTCAGTGATCAGCGATAATCCATCGGGTAGTCCAGGGGGTATCGCAAATCTGGGGCAGATGACGGTAACGCGCAGTGTAATTGTGCGCAATGGGCTGGAGGGCGATATAGGCGGCGGTATTGGCAATTCTGGCACTTTAACAGTTACTGATTCATTAATTGCCTTCAATGCTGCTAAATATGGTGGAGGTATCTATAACGGCTCTTTCTCTGGTCAGTCTCCAGCAGTTGCATTGATTGAACGCACTCGCATTATTGAAAATAGTGCAGATGAAAAGGTGGCGGTATCCATAATGATCAACAGCAGGTGATTGTGCGTGATTCCGTGATCTCAAAAAATCGACAAGAAAACACATCGCTTGAAAGTGGTGGTGGTGTCTTTAATGAGGGATGGATGGAACTTAGCGATAGCATCATCTCGGAAAATACTGCCAATACCTACGGCGGTGGCATTGCTACCTATAGCTCAATGGCCATTACACGCACTCAGATCATTAGCAATACAGCTGGATTGGGTGCTGGCGGAATGTTGGTTGCGCCAATCTCTCTTGATCCTTCGATGAAGGTTACTTTGTCTGAAAGTGTTGTAGGCCAGAATACCAGCCAACATGGTGGCGGTATTGTGACGACAGGGCTGATTGAAATTCGTGATAGCGCGATTATTAACAATACAGCGGCACAAAATGCTGGTGGTATAGCGGTTTCGAGTTGGAATAACGCGCCTAATGCCATTATTAACTCAACTATCAGCGGTAATCGAGCAGGGATCGATGGCGGCGGTATCGAAGTATATACAGCTACCTTGCTGTTGAAGAGCACCACAATTACGAATAATCAAGCAGATAGCGATGCGAATAGCAGCGGTAGCGGTGGTGGTTTGTGGAGCACTGCTGGTTCTACGATCAACATTCATAACAGCATTTTGTGGGGGAATCAGCAGGGGAGTCAAGCGAACGACTGTGTTGGACCACTTCATTCGCAGGGCTATAACCTCTTGGCTGCCAATACGGGATGCACGGCAGTGTCGAGCGATAGTGTGGGCCAGCCAGCCCAGCTTGGCCCGTTGGCGGCGAACGGCGGACCCACTCCCACCCATGCACTGCTGCCCAGCAGTCCGGCGATCGATGCGGGCGATCCGCTCGGGTGTCGCGATAGCTATGGGGCGCTGTTGCTGACCGACCAGCGGGGTGTGCCTCGGCATACTGGCCCCGCCTGCGACATTGGCGCGTTTGAGGTGGCTCCCGACAGCCTGACAGTGGTGCTCCACATGCAACAGCCAGTGAGTTGGCCAGGTCTCGCCACAACCGCGACTGTGTTGGTGTGGTCGCCGCAGGGCGTGCCGACAGGCACGGTGGTGCTGAAGAACGGCAGCACTGTGCTTGGCAACGCCACACTGCTCGATGGCAAATGCACGTTTACGCTGCCCGCGCTGGAACTAGGCGAATACACGTTGGTGGCCGAATATCAGGGTGGCGGCAGCTTCGAGGCGGCCAACTCGGCGGCGCTCACCTACAGTGTGCGTATGCCCGTGTTCCTGCCTGTCACCGTGCGTGAGTAGAATGTGGTGAGGCTGAATGCAGCGACGGACGTTGCTCTAACATCGTTCAGTCGCTGCATTTCAACTGTTGGAATGGGAACTGTCTGTTGATGTGGGGAGGACCACGTAAGAGTAATGAGAACGAAGATGTCGAGCCCAACTTTGATCAAGACTATCTTCGAATCAAGGAACAGCTAGAGCAGGCAGAAAGAGCGCTTCAACAATATGAGTGTTGACTTTATGCGGTTGTCTGTGGCACGCGAAATGTCTGCCCCTCTATCGACGTGTTCGGAACTCTACAAGATGTGAGTGGAGATCCTATGATGAAAAAGAAAGTTGCTATAACAGGCGTTCTATGGTGGAGTAGTATCTTTGTAGAAGGTATATCTGTGGCTCATAATACACAGTTAGTGAAATATACTAAGCCAGGAAAACATTTTAGTGTCAACTTTATTAGCTGCGATGTTCATTATCAAGATAACACTGTACAATTCCTTGCGATAGATGGCCCATATATAGACGAAACAACGGCATATCAAGAATTATTTCATGATATCGATGTCGTTGTTTATATTGTATCGGAATTATTACCAAAAGACCCTCATATACATATCTCAGATGATGCATCACATCAGCGGGCTGAAGTTTCTCGCAGGAAACGTTTCGCAGAAAGAGAGAATGTATTATGGCCTGAAGTGCCATGGATCTGGGTTGTGACAAGGACGATGCGTGGTACATATAGCGCACTTAACACAGATTTCGTCTATGAAAATCCGCTTCAAGAGATTATTCCTTCTGAACATACCATCTTGCCTTGCGATATGAACGTGCTTTCGGATATCAAACAGACATCTCAAGCTATAATGAATATACTTGTGAACATGTGATAGACAAGTCTAATGAACGATTTTCCTGGTCAATGCTTATTAGTATAAGCTTTGTGAAAGGTAATTTATATATCTTTGGGGAATTTTCCTGATAGTCATTGGCGCCATAGTAAATGGGCGGAATGGGCAATAAATTATTTTCGTAAATGTTATGAATATTCCAAGAAGGAGTACTGGCTTTTCGCGGAACAAGTAACCCAAAGATGGCTGGAGTTGGAGAACGCATCAGAGTTAACTTGAGAAGATGTTCGCGATTTCTCGCATTATATGCATTCATATAGCTATATAGGGAATATTATTTGGGGGATAATGTTTTACGTGTTAATGAATGGAGTGTAGATAAAGGTTTCTCTCCTATTTTTACTGACAAAAGGGAATTGCAGGAGGAATGGAAGTAAGGATTTCTACTTAGCTTATTCCAAGATCGCTCTTCTTGTGCTACTTAACGCTATTTTGTTCTATAGCATAGCTCTGATAGAACAGTTCGCTTTGTCACTTCTATCGGCTATCACCCCCCACCCGTCGCGCCCAACCAATCGCATATGGTAGAATATCCTCGCTTGTGTTCACCTCATAAATCGACGAAGCGACGCTTCAGGCGGGAGATATGGCATGACCTTCACTATCACCCAAGAGCGGCGGATCGTCACAGTGCGCACGTCCCATCTTGTGCTCGCCTTCTCGCTCGACGATGGCGGGCTGCGAGTGTTACAGCGCATCGATGGCCCCAATTTGCTTGGGTATGGCGAACCGATCCCTTCGATCGATGTGCAGCTTGGTGTAGCTGGCGAATGGCTGGCGAAGCGCGTCTTTGTGCGCTATCTCCGCCACACCATCGCCGAGCACGATGGTGCTGTCGAGCTTGAGCTTGTGATCGGCATCGGCCCGCTGATGGTCTACGATCACTATCGCCTCACTGGCACGCTGGTGGCCCGTAGCGTGCGCCTCGTGAACGTCGGTGAGGACGAGGTGCAGTTGCACGCCGTGCGTTTGGTGTTGCCCTGGGTCTGGCTCGACGGCGGTGGGCGCAGCCGCTTCGAAGCCCCTGGCAACAATGTGCGTCCCCGTGTGCCGCTGTCGGTCGCTGCCAGTCAGCGGCGCGAGGTTTTGCCCCGCCGCTTCTTCGCGCCCGGCCTACGCGAGGGCCGCGCTATCGAGCCTGCACCCGTGCAGGGCGCTGGCCTGATGGCCGTCTACGAGCCGGAGACGCACGAATCGCTGATGTGCTGGTATTATGGTGCAGTCGAGGCTGCGCTGCCTCAAGTCGAGGGTAACGATACCGCCGTTTCGCTGGTCCATCAGATCGAGCTCGCCGATTGGCTCGCCCCCGAAACGCCGCTCAGCACCGGCACGCAGTTTATTCTGCTCCTGCGCGAGCCGTGGCCGCAGGCCTTGGCGGCCTTCCAGCGCACCTTGCCGCTCGGCGGATTACAACCCCTCCCCCAGATCGTGCCCTGGATACGCGACGCTGCGATCTACGAGGTGCATCCCGCGTTGTTCGGCGGATTCTTGGGCCTGGCCGCAGCCGTGCCGTATCTGCGCGCCCTCGGCTTCAACACGCTCTGCCTCATGCCGATCTGGACATTCGCCAACGCCAGGAATTGCCTGTGGGATGGTAACTGGGACCGCTCCGGCGATCCCTACGCCGTGCGCGATTTCGATACGCTCGACCCTGCGCTTGGCACCGCCGATGATCTCGCCATGCTGATCGAGACGGCCCATCGCAACGAGATGCGCGTGCTGCTCGACCTGCCGCTGCGGGGTTGCTCGGTCGATGCGCGTTATCTGCTGGAGCACCCGACCTGGTTCGCCTACGACGAAACCGGGCAAATCGTGCACGCGCCGAATCAGAAGCTGATCGCTCGCTTCGACTGGGCCTGCAAAGAGTTGCAGGATACCATGCTGGCTTGGGCCATCGATTGGCTGCAGACCCATCGGCTCGACGGCTACCGCGTGATCGCGCCGCGCGCTCGTCTGCCGAACTGGTCCCGCCGCCTGCCCTACCACACGGGTGCTAGCGGCATCGGCGTGGTGCAGATGATCCGACGGTTGCGCCAGCGTTTGATGGAAGTTGCGCCCAATGCTGCGCTGATCGGCGAGTTTGGCGGGCCGATCTGGGCCGAGAGCCTGGATATGAGCTTGGATGAACTGGCGCACCATATGTTCTTGCATATGGCCATGAACCGTGTGACGCCCCACGAGCTTGGCGAATGGCTTGCCGACCACGATGGCGCGCTGCCTCCTGGATCGTTGCGGGCCTGCTTCACCGAGAGCCACCAGACGCGCTTGATGAATCCGCTGGCCGATGGGCTGCGCGGCTCGCGCATCAGTCGGATGCTGCTGACGGGGATGGTGCTGTGTGGATTTGTGCCGATGGTGTGGGCCGGGCAGGAGAAGGGCGACGAACTGTTTATCGGGCAGTTGTTGCGTATGTGGGCCGCGCATCCCACCCTGCGCTACGGAACGCGCCAGTACAACAGGATCGCCTGCAGCAACGAGCAGGTCTTCACCGTGCTGCGCTCCTGGGAATCGACGCGGCTGTTGGGCCTGTTGAACGTCGGGCCGCACCGCCAAACCGTCTCGCTACGCCTGCCGCTCGACGAGATGGACCTGCCCGAGGGTAACTACGAGCTGATCAACCTGATGCTGAACACGCAGTGGGACGAGGAAGGGAAGCAGGTTTGGCACCACAGCGAATTAGCCGAACTCCACCTGACGCTTGAGCCGTACAGCGCGTACTGTTGCGAGGTACGCATGGTGGCTACCGAGCAGTTGCAGGCGCGCCACGAACACCCAACGAACTACCACGAGCCAACGCTGCTGGACGGTTCCGCCGAACTGGCCGTGGCCGACGATGCGCCTCAAAACCGACAGCGCCGCCGCGCATCGCGCAAGGTGTGATATCACAACCAAGCAGTTAACGACCTTCTACATCGCGTAGAAGGTCGTTAACGCACAACAGCTTCCAATCAACTACTATTGTTGTACCATTGGCATATACGCTGCAAAGAACTGGTACGCGGTGAACGTGCGCGTGATCGGCGGCGCAGCCTCGTACAAGTCGTTGCCAGCTTGGGTGGCGGTGATGCTACACTGCCCAGCCCGCAGCACTTGCACCGACGTGCCGCTCACGGTGCAGACTCCGCTGGCGCTAAAGCTGACGCTCAGCCCTGAACTCGCGCTCGCGCTGATGGTGAAGGGCGTGTCGGTGTAGTGGCGGTTCGGCAGCGGCGCAAACGTGATGGTTTGTAGGCCCTTGGCGATGGTGAACGAGCGTTGAACGGGTGGCGCGGGCGCAAAGCTGTGGTTGCCCGGCTGGCTGGCGGTGACGCTGCATGTGCCCACGCCTGTGAGCGTGAGGAGCGTGCCGTTGAGGCTGCAAGGTCCGCTGGTGGCAAAGCTCACAGGCAGCCCCGAAGAGGCGCTCGCATTCAGGGTGAGTGGTTGGTTGCCGTAGCGCTGGTTCGCGATCGGGGCGAAGGTGATCGTCTGGCTGCCCATCGTGATATCGAAGGCGTTGCTCTCGCTGCTGCTGTAGCCCGTTGCGCTGGCCACCAGCCGATAATTGCTGCCGATCGTGTCGATCGCGAGATTGGTGAAGCGCGCCACGCCGTTGACAGCGTTGACTGTGGTGGTGCCCCGCAGTTGCGCTCCCGCGCCACCCGTTCCCGCCTTGATGGCGATGCTCACCGGGCCATTGTAGTCGGTATCGATCACGCCGGGCTTGCTCTGCACAATGATGGTCGGCTGCGGGTCGAGCAGCGTACCTGCCGAGGTGCTATTGATGCGCTGCGAGCCTGCGAACAAGGTGCGCGACCCATTCGGCCCCAGCGGGATATACGCGTGGACATACCACTGCACCGCTTGGTCGCTGGCCAACAGTACAATATCGGTGGCGCTACTGACTGTCTGTTTGGTGGAAGTGGCGTTGTTTATGGTGTTCAAGCCGGAGTTGCTGCCGCCGCTGAGCACCGGCGTGCCTTTGCCCGGCTCGAAACTGATCGCATCCATACTCGTGGACTTGTAGTAAATGCTGCCGCCACCCTCGCTAGAGGTGAAAATATGCAGGCGGCGTGCTTCTGGCTCCACCAACAGAACCGGGCGCGTCTGCCCATCGGCAGCCGAACTCACCATCGTGGGAGTGATCCAAGTGCCATCGGCTCTGCGCCCCAAGAGGACGATCATCGGCGTGTTGGTGCCATTGCCTGGAAGCGAGGTCTTGACCACCGCGTAGATCTCTTTGCCGGCCACTTGCAGCGATCTCAGGCTGATATGATCATCGGAGCTATTGAGGCCGCTGTAGATTTTTCGCGTTTGCCACGCCGCCACATTCAAAGGAGCCGTATCCTCTCGGTACGAGAAATAAAACGCGGCTTGAGGATCGCCCGTCGGGATCGTGGTATCGTGCTTGCTCCACAACACACCGATCTTACCGTCGAACGCGACGAGTGAGGAAATATCGTCGTTAAAGACGCTCGCACTGTTGGTATCGTCATTGGCATCGGGCGGGTTAAAGGCCCCCGCAAGGCTCCAATTTCTGTCGGATGACGTGCTGTGGTTGATCCACACCTGTTTGTTTTGCGTATATGTGATCCATAAGCGTCCTGTGCTGTCCTTGTCGATCACGATCGTCTCGGCGCCGCCGCTGCGCACCGTTACCGGGAAGCCGCTATCGAGACTGTAGCTGCGCGTCGTGGAGTTGTAGCTGTAGCGATACAGCTTGGCTTCGAGGTTCTCGCCGGTGGCCACTTTGCCGCCGCCCGATACAACGTAGAGATGTTCGCCATCCCATAAACAATCCGATTTCGTTTTCGCGCGCGGATCGAGTTTGGTGCCTGTATTCACCCACGTTTGGCTGGCAGTATCGAGGTAGAAGATGTAGTGTTCGCCGCTTGGATCGAGCATATCGGCCCACCAGCGGCCATCGTTGAACCAAAGTTTGCTCTGAGGTTTCTCTCCGGTAGGATTCTTACCATCGCTGTGGTATTTGAAATCAGCATACCCATGACCATTGACCAACTCGGATGCTTGAGCACTTGAGGGGGGTGAGATGTGGGGGAAGGTAGGCAAAAGTGCGAGCAGCAAGCCGATAAGCACGCCAACAACTGGCAAGCGTGGGAATGTTCGCATACACGGCTCTCTACACGTTAGATGATGCACAATAGCACTTAGTATATGCTAGACTACTCTAAGAGAAGATGACACTTTCGTTAGTTGGACTCATGGTATCAGCCCAAAAATGTTACTGTTCTTCCCGTTTCAGGTGATGTAGAGAGTTTTTGATCATGTTTTTTGTATTGCCAACTGATTGATGAACATTTTGATAACTTTATGCCGCAGTGGCGCACATCGAGCGCATGCTGCTACAAAAGTCGTTTGACCGCTCGCATCGCACAATGATATAGTAGTATCAGTTGAAGATGTTATTGGAACCCGACTGGCCTTGTCGCTAGTCTATCGAAAGAGATGGAAACTATGGCTCCTCCAGGTGCCGATGAAGTGCTCAATACGCGAATCACCCCGGCAATTGAAGACTACCTCAAGAGCATTTATACCTTGCAGCTAAGTCATCCTCAAGTGACGACATCGCTCTTGGCCGAGCATTTGGGCTTCAAGCCCGCCTCGGTCACAGGTATGCTCAAGACACTGGCCGAATTGCACCTCGTCAGTTACGCGCCGTATCGTGGCGTGGAGCTCACGAGTGCGGGAAAACGTATTGCGCTTGAAGTTGTGCGCCATCATCGCTTGCTCGAACTCTACTTGGTAGAGGCGCTTGGCTACAGTTGGGACGAGGTACACGATGAAGCAGAAGCCCTCGAACACGTCATTTCAGAGAAGCTAGAAGCGCGGATCGCGGCGCGCCTCGGGCACCCATCGTACGATCCGCACGGCGATCCCATCCCTACCATCGAGGGGATGTTGCCCGCTGGCGAGGATCGTTCGCTCGCAGATCTGGCGGTTGGTGAGGTCGGCGAGATCACCCGCGTGTGCGATCAGCACCCCGAACGGCTGCGCTACCTTGCTGGGCTAGGGCTTGTGCCCGGCGCCGGACTCACCGTGGTCGCCAGTGCCCCGTTCGATGGCCCGGTCTCCGTGCAGATCAACGAGATCGTCCATCCGATCGATCGGCGGTTGGCCCGCGAGATTTACATCGTTCAACCGGAGGAATCCTCCAATAGCGATAGCGATACCGATTCTGCCGATAGTTGAACATCAACACACCTCAACGAACGCCTGTATCGCATCCCCCTCGATTGGTCGATACAGGCGTTTTGTATTGCTGCTGTAGGCGAACATGTATCGTCTATCGATAACGATACACCTACTATCTGTCGTAGTTATCTTCCGATCAACCTCTGATCTCAATCGCTATTCCTCTTTACAACGCGCTAAAACACCAATTTTCAAAAAACTCCCGAAAAGGTATTGACAAGAAACCGATATATCGTTATAATGCCGCCATTGAAAGAAAACGATATATCGGTTTGCTGAATGACCGAGAGGAGAACACAATGCGTAACAGACGAAAGTATCACGCTTCCGAGCAGGGGGCGTTTGAGCACCACGGACATCGCCACCATCGCCGAGCCCCGTTGTGGATGTGGTTTGCACGCCGCGCCCTACGTCGCGGCTTCTTCGGCGAACCCTGCGAGGCCGAGAGCGACGTGATGGGTTTCGGCTTCGGCGCGAAGCGTGGCCCCGCTCGCCATCGCCGTCGGCACGGCCCACAGTTTTTCGGTGCCCGAGTGTGGCACGGTCGCCACGGCGCACGCGAGGCAATGGCCTTCGACTACGGCGAAGAGGGCGGTCACGGTCGCCATCACCATCGGCGCGACCCGCAGTTCTTCGACGCCGACAAGTCGAGTGGGCGCGGCGGGCGCGGTTTCGGTGGGCGTGGTTTCGGTGGTCGCGGAGGCCCGTTCGGCCCCGGTGGTCCCTTTGGCCCTGGCGGACCGTTCGGTCCTGGTGGCCCGTTCGGCCCCGGTGGTCCCGGAGATCCGTCCGATGAGGCGGAAGCCAGCTTCGGCAAGCGCTTCTTTGGCCGGGGCGACCTCAAGTTCGCCCTGCTCGAACTGCTCACCACCCAACCAATGCACGGCTACGAGATGATGAAGGCACTGCAGGAGCGCACCGGTGGCCGCTACATGCCCAGCGCAGGCTCGATCTACCCCACCCTGCAGATGCTCGAAGATCGCGGCTTCGTCACCGTGAGTGAGGTGGACGGCAAAAAAGTCTACACCATCACCGAAGAAGGGCGCACCTTCCTCAACGAAGAGCGACCCGAGCGCGGCGGCCCGCATCGCCGAGGCTTTTGGCAAGCGCCCGAAGAGGAATGGGAAGGCCTGTATGAATTGCTGCAGGAGATGCGCGGCAACGGCATGACGTTCCTGAAAATCTGGCGCAGTTCGGCCAACAACCCCGAGAAACGCGCTCGCCTGCGCGAACTGCTCCAACAATTCCGCACATCACTCGACGAGATCGAGCAGCAATAGCCTTTCCCTGGCGCCTGTGTTCTCCACATAGGCGCCAACCAAACCCGCGCACTTCCTGGTATCATTCCATAGGCTCAGTCGCCGCCACAGATTGCAGATCGCATCGCATGTTGATGCTCTGCAATGTATGTGTTGTGAAAAGAAGCAACCGCCGCCTCAAGGCCAGTCGCTGCGGCAACCGCCTCATGCAGTCAGCGTGATGGCGCACTCGCTACGCTCGCGCGTGCTAGCCGCAGCTTCACGCTGCACCGCTTCGCATTCGATGCACCATCGCACAAGCAGCAGCGTGTGCTTGAAAAACCTACGTGTGCGCTTCGGTAGGAGACGAATATCAAAGCCCCATCTCTCCGAACCGCATTAGTGCAGCATAGCATTCAACCGTTCCAGCACAACCTATCCACTCGTCTGTAGTGAAGGAGGAAGCACCGTGCAAGCTTCACCGGCTCAACGTTCTGCCCCTGGCCGTGCCCCAGCGCCAGTCCCTCCTGGTGTGCTGCGCCGAGCCATCGGCTATCTCGCTAACCAACGCCTCTCGGCCATCATGGCCTACGCGGCGCTGCTGATAGCAACACTCGCACAATTAGCGGTTCCGCAACTCATCCAAAACATGATCGAGGCTATGGCGCCGAATGCAGCGCTCTCCGACCGCACCCTGGCCGAGCGACTGTTGATCAACGCCGCACTCGTGATCGTGGCATTGGCCGTGGTGCGTGGCGTGTTCTCATTTATCCAGGCCTACATGGCCGAGAAGACATCGCAAGGGATGGCCTTCGATCTGCGTAACGCGATCTTCGCCAAGATCCAGCGCCTCTCGTTCAGCTACTACGACCGCAACCAAACCGGCCAGTTGATGATCCGCGCCACCGACGATGTCGAGCGGGTGCGTATGTTCATCGCCCAAGGCTTGATGATGGCTGCGCAGGCGTTTCTGCTGCTGGTGGGCGCGCTGATCGTGTTGTCGATCACCAACTGGCAATTGACGCTGGTGGTGGTGCCGCTGCTGCCGCTCGCCATGGTGCTGTTTATGTTCTTCGGGCGCGTTAGCCAGCCCCTCTTCATCCAAGTGCAGATCCGCCTCTCCGCGCTCAACACCATCTTGCAGGAGAACTTGGCGGGCCTCAAGGTGGTGCGGGCTTTCGCTCGCGAGCCGTACGAGATACAGCGCTTCAGCAACTCGGCCACCGCCCTGATGGAGCAACAGTTGCGCGTCAGCCGTGTGTTCTCGTTCCTGTTCCCCGTCGTGTTCCTGGTCGCGCAGCTCGGCCAAGCCGCCGTGCTCTTTGTGGGCGGGCAGCAGATCTTGGGCGGCGCGCTCAACCTCGGCGAATATCAGAAATTCAGCCTGTACCTGGTCTACGTCTTTTTCCCGCTGGGCCAGCTCGGCTTCATCGTCTCGCTGATGTCGCAGGCGGGCGCCTCGGCTGGGCGCATCTTCGAGATTTTGGATGCCACTAGCGATATTACCGATCGTCCGAATGCGATCGAACTGCCGCCGATCACGGGTCGGGTCGAGTTCCGCGATGTGAGCTTCCGCTATTTCGAGAGCAGCGACCCGGTGCTACAAAACGTGAGCTTCGTGGCCGAGCCGGGCCAAACGATCGCGCTATTGGGCGCGACGGGCAGCGGCAAAAGCTCGATCATCAACCTCATCCCGCGCTTCTACGATGCCAGTAGCGGCGCGATTCTGATCGACGGCCACGACGTGCGCGATGTTACCATCGACAGCCTGCGCTCGCAGATCGGCATCGTCTTGCAGGAGACAAACCTGTTCGGCGGCACCATCCGCGAGAATATCGCGTTTGGCCGACCCGACGCGACCATGGAGCAGATCGAAGCAGCGGCGCGGGCGGCCTCGGCCCACGATTTCATTATGCGCTTCCCGCAGGGCTACGATACGCCAGTCGGCGAGCGCGGCACCACACTGTCGGGCGGCCAGAAGCAGCGCATCGCCATCGCGCGCGCCCTGCTGCTCGACCCGCGCGTGCTGATCCTCGACGACTCGACCAGCAGCGTGGACTTGCAGACCGAATTGCAGATCCAGCAGGCGCTCGATCAGCTGATGGAGGGCCGCACCAGCTTCGTGATCGCGCAACGCATCAGCACCGTGCTCAACGCCGACCTGATCTTGGTGCTTGATCAAGGGCGGCTGGTGGCGCAGGGCACGCACGCCACGCTGATGGAGAACAGCCCGATCTATGCCGAGATCTACCATTCGCAGCTTACTGGCGAGACGCATTCGATCTGATGTTAGGGGCGCGGCTCGGACTGCGAGTTGCGCTTAGGAGGATAGAGACGATGATCGGTGGGATGATGGGTGGCCGCCACCTGCTAGAGGTCGAAGCCTCCAAGCCGAAACGCTTGAGGGAGACGCTGCGGCGCTTCTGGCTCTATTTTCGGCCCTACTGGCTGGTCATATTGGTGGCGTTTGCCTGCATTATTATCAGCTCGCTGACACAAGTGCTGAGTCCGGCGCTGTTCGGCGCAGTGGTTGATTGTTATTTGGTGCCGCAGCCACAGGCCTGTTGGTACGCAACAGTTTCGAGCGATATGTCGACGGCGGCCCGTATCTCCGGCATCACCGGGCTGATCGGTTGGCTGGTGCTGTTGTTTATCGCTGGCTCGCTGCTGAACGGCGCGGCGTTCTACGCGATGAATTGGGCTGGCCAACGGGCCTTGCGCAAGATCCGCAACGACCTGTTCGCCCAGATTCATCGGCTGTCGCTGGGTTACTACGCCCGCAACGAGGCCGGCAATGTGATGAGCCGCATTACCAGCGACACCGACACCATCCAGCAGGTGCTCAGCTTCGCCCTACTGAACGTGGTCAGCGGCATCTTGCTGATCATTATGATCGTGGTGGCGATGGTGCGGGCCAATCTACCTTACGCACTGCTGAGCCTGAGCATGCTGCCCTTGATGGTGCTAGCGACCTTCTACTTCTCCAACCAGGCCCGCAAGGCGTTCCGGATCAGCCGTCGGCAGATGGGCAGCGTCAACGCCGACCTGCAGGAGAGCATCGCAGGCGTGCGCGAGGTGCAGGCCTTCAACCGCGAGGATGAGAGCATCGAGCAGTTTCGGCGCGCCAATGCGGCGAATCGCGATGCGAATGTGCGCGCGGCCAGCTTCACCAGCGCGCTGAACCCGGTGCTAGAGGCGCTCGGCTACGTGGCGCTCGCGATCGTCGTGGTGATCGGCGGCCTAGAGGTGTTGCGCAACCAATCGCTGTTCGGTGGCGAGGTGGTGACGCTGGGCTTGGTGTTCGCCTTCTTGCAGTACGTCCAGCGCTTCAATATGCCCATCCAGCAGATCGCGATGATGTGGACGAACATTCAGAGCGCGATCGCGGGTGGCGAGCGCATCTTCAGCCTGCTCGATGAGCAAGCCGATATCGTCGAGCGCCCCAACGCCATTGCGATGCCGCCGATCGAGGGGCGGGTGGTGTTCGACAATGTGTACGCCGAGTACGAGGAGGGCGTGCCGGTGCTGCGCGGCGTCAGCTTGCAGGCCGAGCCGGGCCAGATGATCGCGATCGTCGGGCCGACGGGCGCGGGCAAGACCACGCTGATCAACCTGCTGCCGCGTTTCTATGATGTGACCGGTGGCAGCGTCACCATCGACGGCCACGATGTGCGCGATGTGCAACTCGCCAGCCTGCGCCAGCAGATCGGCATCGTGTTGCAGGACTCGTTTCTGTTCTCGGACACGGTGATGAACAATATCCGCTACGGGCGGCTCGACGCCACCGATGAGGAAGTGATCGCGGTGGCCAAACTCACCCTGGCCGATAGCTTTATCGAGCGGCTGCCGCAGGGCTACCAGACCGTGCTGGGCGAGCGGGGCAGCGGCCTCAGCCAGGGCCAGCGCCAGTTGATCGCGATTGCGCGGGCGGCGCTCGCGAACCCCCGCATCCTGATCTTGGATGAAGCGACATCGAGCGTTGATACGCGCACCGAGCGTATGATCCAGCAAGCGTTTGATCAACTGCTGAAGGGGCGCACCAGCTTCGTGATCGCGCACCGCCTCAGCACCATCCGTCACGCCGACCAAGTGCTGATGCTGCGCGATGGGCAGATCGTCGAGCGCGGCACGCACGAGGAATTGCTCGCCAAGCAAGGCGCGTACTACGAGCTGTATATGAGCCAGTTCCGCGCGAACGATGAGGTGCCCGCTGTGTGAGTTGCAAGGTGAGAAGGTGCTGCACATGTAGTACCTTCTCACAAGAGGAATCTCATCGTGCTTCGTTGTTTTCCTCGCAGAGATCTCTCACTTCGTTCGAGATGACAAAGCTTTTCGTTGCTTTCCCAGCGACATTCTGGACGGAGCGCGCTGCATCCACAGAGTCATTCTGGGCGGAGCGCATCGCACCCACAGAGTCATTCTGGGCGGAGCGCACCGCACCCACAGAGTCATTCTGAACGGAGTGCGCAGCACGAAGTGAAGAATCTCACC
>CALKHR010000016.1 GCA_937988885.1 uncultured Roseiflexaceae bacterium
CACGTTGCGGCGCGCCTGGGACAAGCCCACGCGCTTTAGCCGTGGGTAGTTGACTCCATGCTGAGGCGCATGGTACGCCCGGTGTACGCCTTATCCGCCTCGGAGCGTTCGCGATACCATATTCGCACGATTTGATATGTTGAGGTTACGTTCGCTTGCGAGTCCATTTGCGTCCGTGGGCTTGCTTCCGAATCCTTTTGAAGGTTGGTGACGAGCACAGTTTCGACATTGAGCACATCGATGTTGTTTTGTTCGATCCAGATATTGGCGCGACTAACGACCTCGTGGAGGTTTTCGTAGTCGCTCAATATGCCGAGCAATCGTTTACCCTGGCGTTGAGGGACGAAATCTTGAAAAGCGATCATTGTGTGCTCCTGTTGTTGGGGAGTGTTGAGACATACCCCGCTATGTGCAACAGTCGTCTGATGCTTGGTGGCATGATACCGGATGCCAGGGGTTTTGTTGGCGTGTGACACCAACCTTCTTGGAAAATGATGGTTGCACAGAAACGCCGTGGCACTGGAGACCAATGCCACGGCGAAAAATCGACCGATTAATTGACGTGTTCTTGGACGGCGATGATGCCTCGGTTGGTGACCACCTCGTGTGGTTTGGCCCGCACCAGCAGCAGCGGCACCGTCGCGGCCTGCAGCACCTTGTGCGCGACGCTGCCCAGCGCCCAGCGCCGCAGGCCACCGTAGCCGTGCGTCGCCATCACGATCAGGTCGATGTGCTTGCGCTGCGCCTCGTCCACGATCGTCTCGGCTGCGTGGCCAATTTCGACGTTCGGTGTGGCTTGGATGTCGTGCTTCTCCAGGGTTTCGGCGATCACAGAAAGCTCCTGGATCGCGAGATTGTGCAGGTCGTCGAGCGCTTCATCGCTGGGCTGCACATATTGGCTGGCACGGCGGGCGTGCGGCAACTCAAGCAGCGGTGTGATCACTTCGAGCAGCTCGATGTTGGCGTGCAGGCGCTCGGCCAACTCTGTGGCCAGCGGCAACGCTTGTTTGGCGAGCTTTGATCCGTCGAGCGGCACTAGGATGCGCTCAATGCTCGGATCGTCGGTCTGTGGAGCGTCGTTATCGCCACGCAGCACGAGCACAGGCGTGGTGGTGGCGTGTACCACTTTATCGGTGATGCTGCCGAGCGGCCAGTGAGCCAAGTCGCCGTAGCCATGCGTGACCATCGCGACCAAGCTCACATCGGGTTGCTGAGCTGCCTCAACCACCAGTTTGCCAACACTACCCAGTGCAACTTCGACTTCTACTTTGATGCCAGCTTTACGTAATGGTTGCGCCATCAGATCCAAGTAGCCTTCTGCTTGCAGGATCATCGCGTCGTGGGCGCGCTGGCGTTGAAGCTCTTCTTCCTCAACCTTGGGCTGGATGCCATACGAGATCAGCAACGTGCTGATCAAACCGTTATCGTAGCGAACTTCCCTCGGTGCTATGACTTGAAAGAGACGAACTTGTGCGTTTAGAAGTGGAGCCAACAGGCGAACATATGGCAGGATGCGCTCGGCCATCGCCGAACCATCGAGTGGGACTAAGATCGTTTGCATCTGATCCTCGCTTTCTTGTCGGTGGCTGTGCAACTGTTACGCCATTCCGTACAAGTACTGTCATGAGGATAGCAGATCGATTGTTGTGCAGAGGAAAGGCTTCTCTACAGTACGTAATCTCCCTGCAACTGATCGTTTTGCATGGGATCTCAAAACGAATGCGGTGTTTTTACGTTTTTGATGATTCTTGTGGTTATTTCGATAACTTACTATCGCAGTGCAATATGAAGAGGCAGAAACTGTTCTTCTCGGCCCGTTCGATAGAGTCATACTTACATCCGGTTGGACTGTGTCAGTCACAAACCTGTTTTAGTCTGCGGCAGCAAGGTACGTTCTTCTTTTTGTGATGTCGAGGCGCTGCGCGTAGCAGCGCCTCGACATCACCTTTGTTCGGGAGATGTGGGTATCAGTTGAAAACCAGCATCATGCCATCAAATGTACGTGTCGTTTGTGTAAGAAATCATTTGGATTTGGAGTCATTCTGAACAGAGTGCGCAGCACGAAGTGAAGAATCTCCCGGTCTCATCCAGCTTTGGGCGTTTGGTTTCCGTCTGTTTCACGCCACAAGCCCCACTTTACCAGGAAGCAGGGCTTGTGTGCTTTGTTATGACGGTTTGAGATTAGGGAGCGCTCAAGAGCGAGATATGGCCTCCCATCCCTTCGCGCAGACCTTCCTGCGAATCGAGCTTGATCCGCACGGTATAGGTGCGAATCGTCCCCGTCTGCTGGGCGCTCGGCGAGATGTAGCGCACGCGGCCCGTAAACGTCTGGTTCGGCAGCGCGTCGAAGACGATCTCGGTGCGCTGGTTGAGCGAGATCCTGCCGATATCGGCCTCGTTGATATCGACCTCGAACTCAAGCTCGCTCATATCGATCAGCTGAATGGCCGGTTCGGGCAGAATGCCGCCGCTAGTGTTGAGCGGGAGCGGCCCGGTGACAGCGCCCTCTTGCAGATTGAGCCGCGCGACGGTGCCATCGAAGGGCGCGCGCAGCTCGGCGTACTCGCGGCTGAGTTGGGCTTGTTGCACTGCCGCCTCGGCGCGGGCGATGTTGGCGGCGGCGATCTCTTGCGACGACTCGCGCGGAGCAGGGTTGAGGCGCTGGCGAGCGGCTTGCGCGATGGCGAGATTTCGCTGGGCGGCTGCCACGGCGTCCTGGTCGGGCGGCCCCTGCACTTTGATCAGCTCGCTTTGGGCCAGTGCGACCTGGGCGATGCCGGTGATCTCGTTCTGGCGCGCGAGTTCGTAGGCGACCTCCGCTTGTTGCACTCCCCTCTCGGCGTTGAACATAGCCGCTTCGGCTGCCACAAACGCGTTGTAGTAAGCGTTGCGCTCGCTATCGGTTGCTTTGCGTTCGGTGTTGCGCAGATTTCCCACATCAACATCGCCCACGGTCGGGATATCGACGCTAACCTCGACATTGATCGGCGGATTGATCGGCACCTTTCCTGTCTCTTGCACATACTCCCAATCGCTGCGGGCTTGGGAGTAGGCCGCTTGCGCTTGGATCAGCAGCCCGGAGGCTTGGTGCATCTGCAATTCGGCCTCGGTCTTGGCGGCGGAGAGCGTATTGCGCACGGTTTCGAGATTCTGCTCGGCTTGGTGGAGCAGCGCCTCGGCCTGGCGGGTGTTCTGTTCGGTCAGATGTTGGGCTTGGGCTACACCAATCTGTGCCAACTGGACATTGGCATTGGCCGCTTGAACATCTGCGGAGTTCGGCGCCTCGTTGAGCGCGCTTTGGGCGGCATAAGCGGCGCGCAGATCGGCCTGAGCCTGAAGAATGGCGGTATCAAACGGGCGCGGATCGAGGATCGCCAGCAGTTGGCCTTTGGTGACGACATCACCTTCGGACACATAGACCTCGCTGACCCGTCCCGCCACGAGGAACGACAAGTCAACGTTGCGCACCGCCCGCAGATAGCCCGTTCCGCTCAGCCGATTGCGATTAGCGATGCTGGTCGGGCTAGGCTCGACTTGGCTCACTTCGGAACTGCTAGCCGTGCTTGGGCTTGGCTCAAGCTGGGCAGCGGCGCTGGTGGGCAACGTAATGGTATCGGTACCACTGCGCTCGTTGACTGAAACCGCGCAGGAGCTGAGCACGATCAAACAAGACAAGCAGCTCAGCCAGTGGATGAGTGAAGATTTTTGTGAAGACATACAACCTCCTTGCAGCCTAATTGCCTGATTGATCGTCAGCTACGCTTTGGGCTGATGCTCATCTGGAGCGTCTGCTTGTTCTTGATCATCGTTTGGGCTGTCGGAATGAGAATCATCTGTATCGGGTTCAAGTGGCGCTGGCTCGTTGGCTGGAGCTGCAGGATCGCTTGGTGGTTCGTCGTGCTTCGCGTCGTCTGTGTGCTTGGAGCCGAAACGGCTCATCAGCGACGCATAGAAACTGTAGGTGGTTGGCACAATAAAGAGCGTCAAAATGGTGGAGGAGATCATACCGCCGATGATGACGATACCGAGGCCGCGGCGTAGCTCGGCACCTGCGCCCAAGCCGAGCGCGGTCGGCAGGTTACCGAAGATGATGGCCGCCGAGGTCATCATAATCGGGCGGGTACGCACCAGACAGGCGCGCACCAACGCATCGTGGGTCGACATGCCCGCTTCGAGCAGGCGCTTGGTGTATTCCAGCAACATGATCGAGTTTTTGACCACGAGGCCCAGCAGCATAAGCACACCGACCATAGCCACCACGTTCAGATCAAGCTGCATGATGCGTGCGGCGAAGACCGCCCCGACCAAGCTGAGCGGCATCGCCACCATCAGCACGATCGGCTCGCTGAAGGAGCGGAAGGCCACCACCAAAACGATGTAGATCAGCACGATCGCGATCACAATCGCCACAAACAGGCTGCCGTAGCCCTGTTGCTGCTGGTTGTAGAACGAGCCGCCGAACTGCACGCGGATGCCTTCGGGCGGCGGGTTCTGGTCGATGATCTTCTGCATATCGCTGACCACATAGTTGAGGTTGCGATTCACATTGTTGCCACCCAGAATAATTTCGTTCAAGCGATCGCTGCGCAGCACCGACTTCTGGCTGTATTCGACCTCGCTGCGGGCGATGCTATCGAGCGGCACCAGATCCGGCCCGAAGGGAATGCCGAGGCTGTTGATACCGGCGATGGTCTGGCGATCTTCGGAGCGCAGGCGCACGTTGATCGGGTAGGCGCTGCCGTTCTCGCGATATTCACCCACATCTAAACCGCTGACCAGAATGCGCAGCGTGCTCACCAGACTCAGGTTGGTGAAGCTGCTGGGCGATCGTTTGGTTGATGCGGTAGGTCAGATGCGGCACGCCGGGCGTGTAGGAGGTGTCGAGATCCTCCAAACCTTCGACCGAGGCGAAGGCGGCCTGCAGCTGTTCGGCGTACGGCGCGATCTGCTCGTGGGGTAGCGAACTGCGTATCTGCACCTGAATCGGGCGGGTCGCCACCAACGTGACGGTGCTGAACTCATAACTGGTTTGGCCGAAGGTGATGCGTGGATAGTCGGCCAGGAGCGGTCGCAGGCGGGCTTGCACCGTGTTGAGGTCTTTGCCCGTATGAGTCACAAAGAAGTAGACATATTCCGACCCGTTGATGGCTCCAACGATCGTCAACACATTGGTGACATCGGGGTCTTGGGCCAAGATCGCTTCGACCTCGCGGGCCTTGGCATCGCTTTCGGCCAGCGGGGTGCCGGGCGGCATCTCGAAGGAGACGCCGAACTGTCCGTTTTCATCGATCGGCAGGAATGAGATCGGAATGCTCAAGGCCACCACAACCGTCCAAGCTAGTAGTAGAACGGTCGCTACCAAGACGGTGCCTCTGAAACGCAGCGCTAGTTCGAGCGTGCGCTCGTACAACTTCATCAGGCGCGTCTCTTCGACCTTCTCTTGAGTCACATCGTCTTCGAGATCGTCGGGCGGTGGGGGCGGCGCGTCTTTGGGGCGTTTCAGCCAGTAGGCGCTCAGCATGGGGCCGTTGGTGAAGGCTTCGAGCAGCGACACCAACATAGCCGCGATCACGGTGACGGCGAAGGCGTGGTAGATCACGCCGGGCAGGCCGGGTGAGTCGAGCACGGTTAGGAAGACCGCGATGATGGTTAGGGTCATCGAGATCACCGATGAGGCGACTTGGTGCGCTCCGCGACTCGAGGCGATGATCGGATTGTAGCCCATTTCAAGGTTGCGGAAGACGTTTTCGCGCACCACAATCGCATCGTCGATCACCAGACCGACCGAGACCGAGAGCGCCAAGAGGGTGACGATATTGAGCGACAGGCCGAGCAGGTACATCGAAATAAAGGTGCCTGCCACAATGATCGGCAGACCGATCACCGTCACCATGGTGTTGCGTAGATTGCGGAAGAAGAACCAGACCACCAAGACGGCGAAGAAGATCGCGATCATAATGTCTTCGAGCGCGCCGTTGACATTCATCTCGACTTCTTCGGCTTGGTTCATAATCACGTTGTAGACGAGATCGGGGTGTTGTCCGAAGACCGAATCGAGTTTGGCAAGCGCCGCTTGTGCTGTGCTGTTGGTGTTGGCCGAGCCTTGGCGCGTGATCGCCAGAACTACGGTATCGACGCCGTTCAGGCGCGAATAGCTGGTGTCTTCGGCGCGCCCTTCGCGGATCGTGGCGACATCGCCGACGCTGTAGCCCGTGACGCTCAACGCGACCTGGGCGATGTCCTGCACATTGGTGAAGACGCTGCTGGCGCGCAGTTTGTACTCCTGGCCATCGGCGACGATGCTGCCAAGCCCAATATCGCTGTTAGCGGCTGCGATCGCCGCGCTCACTTCGGCTGGCGGAATACGCAAGGCTTGCAAGCGGGCTAGATCGAGATCGACATTGATCTGGCGCTCTTTCCCGCCAAAGACCGTGACCGAGCCAACACCTTGGGCCGACTGGACTTCGGGGGCGATCGTATCTTTCAAAAGCTGATAGAGCGCCTCGGGCGACCTGTCGCCCGTGCTATTGACAGCAACCAGCAGAATCGGTAGATCGGTTTGGCCGTATTGGGTAAAGATCGGGTCGAGAACGCCGACTGGTAAGGTGGCGCGTATCATACCGACACGATCTTGAAGGCGCTGTTGGGTTGCGTTTAGATCGATACCAGTATCGAATTGAATGATGATGAGAGCGAAGTCGTCGTAGCTGGTCGAGGTGATCGAATCGAGGTCGTCGAGGGTCGAGATCTGGTCTTCGATCGGCTTGACGACGGTATCGGCGATCATCTCGGGGCTGGCGCCTGGATAGGCGACCACCATAGCGATGGTTGGCAAGCTCGAACTGGGGAGCAGTGCGATCGGCAGCTTTACGAAGCTATACACCCCCACCAGTAGGATGCTGACCATCAGCATGGTGATAAACACTGGTTCTCGAATGGAGAAATCAGCTAGGAAGTTGCCCCGCAGACGTGTTAGTTCGGATCGGCGTTTGTCCATGTCGAAACATTTCTGTATACAACGAAAGATTGCACCTTATAAGCCGTTTGGTGCCGATTAATGATACATCACGCTTGATACCAGGAAATAAAATATTTCAGATAGTGAAAAATACTTGTGAAACGAGAGATGGCATCTTGCGGGTTGTTTGCTACTTCTAGATGGCACTTCATGATTGATGGTACATCGAGTGATCGTAGACTTTTTCAGATAGCTGAGCTGCTTAAATGTGTCGAGCATCTGTGTTGCTCACATACCGAATCTGGTTGATGAAGTTGCGATTGAACACCGTTTTCTTCTTATTGTGATGCCGTTGGGCAGCTATGTAGGGAATACAAAAGCACATCATCTTTTGGACGGTGAAACACCTGAAAACGAAGGCAGATAGTGATGTGCCAATCCACACATTAGCAAGAACTGTAGCGCCGTTTGTTTAGAATGATCAGCAAAATTGGAGCGAAATGTGGGGAATAATATTGAGGGAATGAAATGAGGCTCTCTAAACGAGCAAAAGCAAACGGCACCGGTCATACGAACCAGTGCCGTTTGCGTGTTTGTTCTGCCGATAAGCGCCAGGATTATTCCTCGGCGACGATCGGGTTCGATAGCGTGCCGAGCTTCTCGATCTCGACGCTGACCGTCTCGCCAGCGCGCAGCCAGCGCTTCGGGTTGCGGGCCGAGCCGACGCCGCCGGGCGTGCCGGTCGAGATGATGTCGCCTGGCTCCAGCGTCATGATCGTGCTGAGGAACGAAACCAGGTAATCAACGCGGAAGATCAGGTTCTTGGTGTTCGAGTTCTGCAACACTTCGTCGCCGATCGTCAGCTTGATGTCGAGCGTGTGGGGATCGCCAACCTCATCGGCGGTGGTCAGCGCCGGGCCCATCGGGGCGAAGGTGTCGAAGGTCTTGCCGATCGTCCACTGGCTGGTGCGCATCTGGTAGTCGCGGGCGCTCACGTCGTTGACGGGCAGGTAGCCACCGACGTACTTGAGGGCATCGGCCTCCGAGACGTTCTTGGCGGTGGTGCCGATCACCACGCCGAACTCGGCCTCGTAGTCGACCTGATCGGTCACCTTCGGCAGCACGATGTTGTCGCCCGAGCCGATCACAGTATTGGCGTACTTGGCGAACACCACGGGGTGCTCGGGGATCGGCTGGTTCGACTCTTCCGCGTGGTCGCGGTAGTTCAGGCCGATGCAGATGATCTTGCCCGGGCGCGGGATCGGCGCGGTCAGCTTGACGCTGGCAGCATCGATCACGGCGTTGGCTGGCGGGTTGGCGATCACAGCGGTGGCGAGCGCGTGCGCCTCAGCGCCACCAGCCAGGAAGCCAATCGTATCGGCAGGGATCTGCGCGTTGGCAGCGTTCAGGTCGATAATCTTATCACCGACCAATGCGCCGAGGCGCTGGTTCCCGTTTTGGATAAAGGTTACGAGCTTCATGGGTTCTCCTCATCGAAACAAACTGTGGGTTAGACGAACGAAACGTTATAGCGGGCGGCAAGCTCCGAGAGTTCATCCCAGAGCGATTGTGGAAGCGGAATTCCGTCGCGCAAGCGGTTCTCGCGGCTGATCAACTCGGGGTCGCCGGGCATCAGGACACGCTCGACACCTTCGAGTGGCTTCATGCCATCGACCTGCGCTTGGAAGCGCGAAACAGCGCTCTCGAATTGTTCGGTGGGCGCAAACGCGGGGATCTGGAAGGCGATGATCAGCGTACCGTTGTGGCCGTTCGGGCCTTCCAAGGTCGGGTCAACGCCACACAGGCCGCGGGCCAGTAACTCGATCATCACACTCAGGCCCGAGCCTTTGTGCAGACCGAAGGTGCGTAGTGCGCCGCCTTCGTAGAAATCGGCTGGATCGATCGATGGTTTGCCCGTTTTGTCGTAGATCAGGCCGTCGTGGGCCAGCATCTCGCCCTTCGAGCGAGTGACACGGAGTTTGCCTTCGGCCACGATCGAGGTAGCGAAGTCGAGCACCATCGGCGGTTGGCCGTTGCCACGGGGCACTGCCCAGGCCAGCGGGTTCGTGCCGAGCAGACGCTCGTAGCCACCATACGGTGCTACGGCGGCGCCAGCGTTGCAGAATGCGATACCGATCATGCCCGCATTGGCGATCGTCTCGACGTACTCGCCGACACGGCCAATGTGCTGGCCTCGCACAATGCCGACCAAACCAATGTTGTACTCGCCAGCCAGTTCGATAGCGGTTTTGGTGGCTAGGCGAGCGGCCAATTGGCCCCAGCCAAATTTACCATCGACTTGAGCGGTAGCGCCTCGCCGGGCGATCACCTCGGGGAGAGCCGTGGCGCTGATCTCCCCCCGCTCGATAGCTTGGATATACCAGGGTAAGCGGAGAACACCATGCGAATCGTGCCCTCGCAGATTCGCCTCGACCAAAGCCTCACCAATTCCCAATGCGTTCTCGCGGGCGGTACCTGCGGCTTCGATAATCTCCTGTGTGACCCGGAGCAGGTCTGCATACGTAATTGTTGGCATGGTTTACTTACTCATCCTCGCAAGAAAGCAACTGAAGTGGCAAGTCTCGATCACGCTGTTCGTAATAGACGCGACCTTCTCCTCTGAACGTGTACTTATCCGATTGAACGTTCGATATCGATACGGCCCTGCGCGACTGCAGTGCGGAAGTGCTCGATCACGTCGCGCACGCCTTCTTTCAGCGGCACCCAATTGATCGGCTCGAAGGCGGCATCGAGTGCGCTGCTATCGACATCCTCTGGATTTGGTAGTTGTATTGGCTCGAAGGTTATTTTACCAGCCATCTCGGGCACCGCTTCGACGATCGCTTCGACGACCTGCTCCATCGAGGCGGAGTTGCCGCCCATGTTGTAGACAGGAGCGCCCGTAGTGGCGTTGCGCGCTGCCCGAATGAAGGTCTCGGCGGCATCGTTGGCGTGCTGAAAGACGGCCCGACCGCCGTACGAGATGTGGTAGGGCCGCCCGATCGCTGCGGCCAACATCGCCTTGGTGGGTGTCGATGTCATGCCTTGGTCGCGACCGGGTCCGTAGACGACGTAGGGGCGCAGGCCGATACTGGGGATCTGATTCTCCTGCCAGTAGATCTGCGCGGTCCCTTCGTTAGCTTGCTTGAAAACGCCGTAGAGTGTGGGTGGGAGTAGCGGCGCATCGTGCGCGAGCGGCCCGGGTGGGTAGCGGTCGGGTGGGCCATACACGCCCAACGAACTTGCATAGGAGAGGCCGAGCACCTGATCGGCGTGGCGCTTGACCACCTCGAAGACGATGGTGGTGCCCACCACGTTGACACGGGCGCCTTGCACGGGGTTCGCCCGAACGAACGGCACTTGCAGGCCAGCCAGATGCACAATATGGGTGATGCCGTTCTCGGCCACCGCCCGTTCAAACGCATCGAAATCGGTGATGTCGCCCGCGATTTGGTTGACCCGCGCCAACTGCTCGTCGTTCAGCACGAGCCGTAATCGGTGATCGCTCCCGGGGAGATCGTAAGTCCATACTGGTACGTCTGCTTCGAGAAGGCGTCGAACCGTCCATGCACCAATACAACCGAGTGCACCAGTCACCAGAAACCGCTCTGTTCCCATGTGGAGGCTCCCTAGCCGCTGTCGGTTATGCCGCAGCTTTCATATGGACGATATGGACGCGCGTTCGTGCAGAGATACAAACGTTGGAAGAATCGAGGATACTACTGGTCATCCTTCTTCTGTTGGCGAAGACCTTGCACCACGCGCTCATACGCGCCGAGCAGGTGGTTCTCGATCTCGATGCCAGCACGAACCGGATCGCGCGAGCGTAGGACGTCGAGCAGATCCTTGTGACTTTGAACGGTGACTTCACGGAAGTCGGCGTTCGCAACGTTACGAGAGAGCAAGAAAAGGAAGGTTTGCGAGCGTAGATTGGCCCAGCAATCGTACAAACGTTGGTGATGGGCGGCGCGGTAGATCAGATCGTGGAAACGCACATCGAGATCCGCGATCTCTTTTGCGCTTGGTTCGCCGATCGACGCTGCACGAAATGCATCGAGAATGTCTTCCATAGCGGCGAAGTCGGCTTCGGTTGCCGAGACAACCGCCCGTTGTACGGCCAATCGCTCAAGCGCCAACCGGAGGCTGTAGACCTCCTCGGCATCGGCCTGCGAGAGGCGTGCGACCGTTGCGCCGCGATGCCGCCGAACGATCACAAGCCCTTCTCGCTCCAACTGAACCAGCGCTTCTCGCACCGGCCCACGGCTCACATCGAGTGAGGCTGCGAGTTGCTCCTCACGCAATGGCTCGCCCGGCTGGAAGCTTCCAGAAAGGATAGCATCACGTAAACGGTCGGCCACATCATCCGCGAGACTGCGCCTTGCGGTTGGTGTGAGCGGTTGTGACATTCGGAGTGGCGAATCAGTTTCCATATATTGTTGATTGGTAACTGTTAACAATATTGGTATCTGCTAGGACTATACGTCAAAAGAACTCGCTTGTCAAGCACTAGGAATCGCCCAAAATCATGGCTTGACAAGTAATCGATTTTCAAGTATTATCCAGCCACACCTAAATTGTTAACAATTATCAGTTAGCAATCAACAATTACCAACACCTAGTTTATGTGATGTCAGAGCCATTTGGCATCTTCGTCCACCATCTCGTGTGCGTTCGATCGCGAGATCATCGAGAACTCACACAATAACACGGCGCTACCTTGAGTTTGGCAATCCGATGGGGTTTAGGCTTTTTTTCCTCATTGGAGCATGAGCATCTTTGTCGGGCTAAACATCATCGCAGGTTAGGTTGGATTCAGGATGAGTAGTCCTGGAGTGTTGTTTTCTCAAGATCATTGAGGACCCGCTCAGGCTCCACGCGGACGTGAACAATACCACACCAAGCTAAAACCAGAGCGACTATCAACATAGTGATGTACCGTTGACTCTTGGAACTACCAATGTTGGTGGTTCGTACTCGGAAACCCCCAAAGGAGGGCACAGATGTCTCCGACAGATTCGGCACGCCAGAATGATGGTCAGGGGCGCATGTCGCGCCGTAACTTCCTTCGGCTCGGTGGAATGAGTGTACTGGGTAGTGTGTTAGCTGCTTGTGGTGCTGCCACTACCGCACCAGCACCAGCACCAGCAGAGACAGGGCCAACAACCTCAGCTGCGCCAGTGTTGCAGGGCGCAAAAGTTCAGTTCTTGGGCGGCCCATGGTCGTTCCTCCCCGAACTGGACACCGTTATCGACGAGTTCTTCCTCGATTGGGGTAAGCAGAATAATGTCACCGTCACCTTCGAGCGCGATGCGCAGATCCTGCCGAAGATCCAGACGGCTATTGAGACACGCAGTGGTGCGAGCATCATCCAGTACGCTTCGCCGCCTACCTTCTTGGCAAACGCGTTGGTCGATGTGACCGACATCGTTGCCGAGCTCGATAGCGAGGGCGGCGGGTACCTGCCAGCTGCGCCATTCCAGATGGTGTTTGATGGCAAGTGGTTGGGCGTACCGATCGGCCAGCACAACTGGTTCATCAACTACCGCCAAGATTGGTTCCGCGAAGAGGGCTACGAGACATTCCCCGATACCTGGGAAGAGGTGCTCAAGGTTGGTGCCAAGCTCAAGGCCAAGGGCCGACCGTACGGTATGACCTTCTCGGATCAGGCACCTGGTGATGGCAACGGTGTGCCGCGCTTGATCTTGTGGGCATTCGGCGGTAAGGAGTTCAACGAGGATGGCTCGTTGGCGCTCGATAGCGACGAGACCATGGCCGCGCTTGAGTTCGCCATCAGGCTGCACAACGAGGCGGGCGATCCCGGTGAGACCGGCTTCGACGATAGCGGTAACAACGCGGGCTTCTTGGCTGGCAAGTTCTCGATGGTGCCGAACGTCAACACGGTGTACCTGCCGGCCACCAAGAACGACCCAGCGCTCGCCGAGGCGATGAACCACGCGCTGCCGCCCAAGGGCCCTGCCGGTCGCTTCGGTTATGGCCAGCTGCCGTGGTGGGGTATCCTCAACCACGTTCAGGGCGCCGATCTCGACGCAAGCAAGGCTCTAATGCGCGACTTCCTCTCGATGAAGAACTTCGGCAAGTTCTACAAGGCCGGTCAGGGCTACATCCTGCCGCTGTTGCCGAATTACGAGAACGAGCCGATCTGGCCGGAAGATCCCAAGCTGGCGATCGCCAAGGAGATGTTCCAGTTGGCATTGCCACCCGGATACGCACTCCCGTACCAGACCAAGCTCTCGTCGCTGATTTACGACAAGATCTTGATCGGCAAGCTGTTCTCGCAGGCAGCAACCACTGGTAATGCCCGTGCAGCTCTCGACGGTGTCTTGAAGGATATCGAAGATCTCAAGCTGTTGGCCTAAGATCCCATCATCGAATGTGATCGTCTCCACGGGTATGCACATAGCGTTCATGCTGCTTTGCTTCGCCGAATGGCTGACGCGTGTGCTACCCGTGGACAGATTTCATTTATGGTGCCGGAGAAGTGAATGAGCTCGATAGCGCGCCCTCAACAAAAAACCTTTAGTGCAACCATCGCGCGGTTGTTCCATCGCGAAAGTTCACTCGGTTTGATCATGATCACGCCAGCATTTGTTTTGTTGGCGTTGCTGATGGCCTACCCATTTACGTATGCCATGTACTTGAGCTTCACCGATAAACAAGTCGGTGGAACGGCAAATTTTGTTGGATTCGCCAATTACACAAAGCTGTTTGGCACCACGCTGTATTCAAGAACAGTCATAAACTCGGTTGTTTATACAGTGATTGCATTGATCCTCAAGTGTTTGGGTGGTCTCGCATTAGCTGTCATGCTCAACCGTGACTTTTATGGCCAACGCGTCCTTAAAGCGCTGTTGTTGATCCCGTGGATCATGCCAACAGTGTTCAGCACCATGATCTGGTCGTGGATCTTCCATCCCTCGTTCAGTGTCTTCAACATTGTGCTGGTGGAAAAGCTTGGCATTTTGTCCGAACCCATCCCGTTCCTGCTCAGTGAGAACTGGGCTATGGCCTCGCTGATCTTTGTGAATGTGTGGCGCGGTATTCCATTCTTTGGCATCACTTTTTTAGCTGCGATCCAGTCGGTATCGGTTGAGATCATTGAGGCGAGTAAAATCGATGGTGCCTCACGATGGACCTCGTTCTGGCGGATCACCTTCCCAATGATCCTCCCCGTGGTGATTGTCGTCATGCTGATTTCGACGATCGGCACGATTGGCGAGTTTGACCTGCCATTCTTGCTCACCAAGGGCGGGCCGAATAACGCGACGACAATGTTTGCACTGACCACCTACACCCTCTCGCTCTCATCGGGCCAGATCGGTCTTGGTGCAGCAGTGACAATGACGATGTTCCCATTCTTGTTCATTCTCGTGATTGCCTCGCTGATGAGCGTGCGCCGACAACAACAGGACTAATGCTATGACCACGAACTTCGGTCGATTAGCCCGTAATGCACGTAAATCACTGTCACTGTATGCGATGCTGGCAGCAGTCACGGGCTTCTTCTTATTCCCCTTTTATTGGGGTTTGGTCTCGTCGTTTAAATTCGAGATCGAGATCTACGATTTTAGTGGCAACTTTCTGATCCCTCGTAACCCGAGCCTGGCGAACTATGCGGTTGTATTCTCCCAGCCGAATTACTGGCGCTGGTATGCGAATACGATCGTTGTTTCTGTTGTCACAACGCTATTGTCGTTGGTGGTCTCGGTGATGGCGGGGTTTGCGATCTCGCGTTTGAAGTTCCGTGGCGCTGCAATAGCGGGCGTGGTTGTATTCATCACCTACTTGGCCCCGAAGAACTTCTTGTTCGTGCCGCTTGCCCAGATCCTGCGCGATTGGGGCCTATTGGGCGGTTTGCCGGCCTTGATGATCACCTATCCCACGAACCTCATCCCCTTCTGCACCTGGTTGCTGAGCGGCTATTTTGCCCATGTGCCTCGCGAACCCGAGGAGTGCGCGATGGTCGATGGTTGTAGCCGAGTCGGCGCGATCACCCGTATCACTCTGCCGATGGCTATGCCTGGCATTATCACCGCCGGTATCTTCTCGTTCACCGCTTCGTGGAACGAGCTGATCTATGCGGTGGCCTTTGTGAACGGCGAAGCGAACAAGATGCTGACCAACGGCGTGATGAGTGCCTTTACGGGTGGTGACTCGTTTGCCTGGGGGCCGCTGATGGCTGCTGTCACGCTTTCATCGTTGCCCGTGGCGCTGTTGTACCTGATGTTTACCGATCGCTTTGTGAGCGGTATCACCGCTGGCTCTACGAAAGGATAATCGGCTGCCGACTATGGACACTTCTTCTCCATTCGATTCATTCAAGGTTGTGCGGTTGACCGCTCCTGTCTTTTCTGTCACCGAGTTCGAGAGGCAAGCGTTCGCCGCTAAGCGGCTGCCGTTCGTTGAGGTTGATGTCGAAGACCCCGATGAGATGATCCCATTGGTGGCGGATGCCGATGTGGTCACGCTGATCGGTACCAAGCTGCCCGCGAAGGTAATTGAGGCGATGCCCAAGTGCCGCCTGATCGCTCGGATGGGCGCTGGCACCGACAAGATCGCGGTGGATCGCGCAACCGAACTAGGCATTGTGGTAGCAAATACGCCGTACTTCTGTGTCGAGGAACAGGCCGATCACGCGATGGCGATGCTCCTCAGTTTGGCTCGTCGGCTGAAGGTGGCGGAGCGGGGCATGGCGGCTGGCGATATCGCCGGGGTGCGCACGGCGCTTGGCGTGAACCAACGCTTGAGCCAGACGACGCTCGGCTTGGTAGGCTTCGGTCGTAGCGCGGTGCACATGGCTCGCCGCGCCCGTGGCTTCGGCATGCGCGTGCTGGCGACCCGCAACCGCAAGAATGCGCCAAACACCGAGGCCGAGAAGCTCGGCGTGATTATGACCGACCTTGATACGGTGCTACGCGAATCAGATTTTGTATCGCTGCACTTGCCGCTCAACAACGCAACGTACCACATGATCGACGATGCGGCGCTGCGCAAGATGAAGCCTCACGCATTGCTGATCAACACCTCGCGTGGTGCGCTGGTGGACGAGCCGGCGTTGGTCGCAGCACTCAAAGAAGGTCGGCTCGGTGGTGCAGGCATCGATACCTACGAGTATATCGATGTGTTCACCGATACACTGCCGCCGAATATTCACCCGCTTGTTGGAATGGATAACGTCATTCTAACGCCGCATGTAGCTGCAGCTTCAGTGCAGTCTGGTGAGGAGATTCGCACTACAGCTATCGATAATATCGTGGATGTGCTCAGCGGATACTGGCCACTTGAGGAGAATATCGTGAATCCAACGGTGGTGCCACGGGTTCCTCTTGCTCCACATCCATCGAATTAGGCGTTTCTCATTCCCATATTTAAGGAAAAAAGACCTATGCAACCTATCGTCGCTATTGCGTATGGCAGCCCGGACGATGCCGAAATCGAGCACAACATCCTCAAGGAGATCAATGCCAAACTGGTTCATATCGGCAATACCACCTCGCCCGAGGCCAAGGAAGTCATCAAGACCGCCGATGCGTTGATGGTAACCACGCACCTCGTGCCGACCGATATGATCAACGGCATGCAGAACTGCAAGATCATCAGCCGCTCGGGTACTGGCTTGGATGCGATCGACCTTGAAACCGCTGCAAAACGCGGCATTTGGGTCGCTTATGTACCCGACTACTCGGTTGATGAGGTATCGACGCATGCGATCGCCTTGATGCTGACCTTCGCTCGCGGTATCCCACAGGTGGTGGCTGCTGCCAAGCAGGGCGATTGGTCGAACCGCGCAGCCATTCCACTGTATCGTCTGCGCGGCCAGAAGTTCGGTATCTTCGGCTTTGGCCGCATCGGTCAGGCATCGGCGGTCAAGGCTGCTGGCCTGGGCATGGAAGTGCTGGCCTACGACCGCTACATGACCGACGATCAGATCCGCGCGGCTGGTGCTACACCAGTCGATTGGGAGACGCTGCTGCGGACTTCGGATTACCTCACGCTGCACTCACCGCTGACGCCTGAGACTCAGAAGATCATCAATGCCGAGGCGTTGTCGAAGATGAAGCCGAACGCAGTGTTGATCAACACCGCTCGCGGCGGCCTGATCGACGAGGAGGCGTTGAACGAGGCGCTGAACAACGGCACCATCCGTGGCGCTGGCCTGGATGTGTTGACCGTCGAGCCTGCGCCCGCCGATCACTTCTTGATCAACAACCCACGCGCGATCGTCACGCCGCACACGGGCTGGTACTCCGAAGAAGGCGGTGTGGATGTACGTGTTCGGGCAGCCGAGGAAGTTGTGCGTATCTTCAAGGGTGAGTCTCCTCGGTGCCCGGCGAATAAGCCGGTTTTTTAAGGTGAGTTTATAGCGGTGTGCATCTTGATACAGCTTGCTGGATCGGGAAGTGCATCACCCTACAATGCAAGCACAACGAGGCACTCAATACACGCTTTGTCTCAACTAGCTGTACGGATGACGTCGTCCTTTCATTATGCTATCCGGAGCAGGGTTGCTTAATTTGTGGGTTCCCTAGGGCACATTGGTCGTGTCTCTAGAAAAGAATGCTTCAAAGGAGTCGCAAAGACAATGGAACGCAAACACTTGAGTCGGCGTAGTTTCCTCAAAGCCGTCGCTGGTGCTGCTGGTGTGGGTGTTTTGGCCGCCTGTGGTGGCGCAACTGCACCCTCAGGTGGTGGTACCACTGCTCCGGCAGCGAACACTGGCGCAAAGCAGACTGTCCGTTATCTGTCGTGGTGGTTCGAAGAGGGCAAGCGTGGTGAGACCTGGCTCGCCTTGGTCAAGGAGTTCAACGAGTCGCAGTCGGACATCGAAGTTAAGACCGAGAACATCCCCTTCGATACCTACACCACCAAGACCATCGTTGGTGTGCAGTCGGGCAAGCTCGACGGCGATGTCATTCAGGCAACCCCTGAGTTGGCTCCCCGCCTGATCAAGGCCGACTTGTTGGCTCCGTTGGACGATATCCTCACCCGACACAACATCACCGACTTGAGCTCGGCCCACGACGCACTGCGCAAGGATGGCAAGCTCTACGGTCTCGATACGGTGACGGTGGCCTTCGGTATCCTCTACAACCAGAAGAACTACGAAGAGGCCGGCATCACCACTCCTGCTAGGACCCCGGAGGAGTGGATCGAGATCAGTGCTGCGTTGACCGACCGCAGCGCGCAGAAGTACGGCTTCTGGTCGAACCACTTGGTCAACGAGGCGACCGACTTCTGGTTCACGCTGCAAGAGTGGGCGATGCCCTACGACGGCGTGTGGGCGCAGGGTAAGACGCCGATGCTGACCTCGGAGCCGATCTTGAAGGGCCTCAACCTCTTCAAGCAGATGTACGATGTCGCGATGCCGCAGGGCGCCGATGGTGCTACCGGCCAGCGCTTGTTCGGCACCGGTGCTGTGGCTCAGGGTCTGTACGTGTCGGCGGCGGTCGGTGGTCTCAAGCCCTCGTACCCCGACCTGTACCCGAACCTGCGCAGCGCGCCGATCCCGTGGGCGAGCAACAAGTCGATCGCTCGCATCCACCCGATCATGGTCAACGCTTCCTCGCCGGTGAAGGATGCCGCGATGGAGTTCGTCTCCTACGTGTATAAGCCCGATACCTACCGCCGCATGGTCGAGGGCTGCGAGGACGTGATCTTCGCGCAGCCGTCGGCAGCTCGCAAGGAGTATCTGGATCAACTGCACTGGTTGAAGCCCGGCTACGATGGCGTCAGCTACGTCACTCCGTTCGATATGGTGGGCGATTTCGTCTACAACTTCCAGGAGTTCGGCCAGATCGTCATCACCAACTTCGCCAACGTTTTGACCAGCAACAAGCCGCTTGAAGAGGCGATGGCCGAGGCCCAGAAGCAGGCCGAAGCTCTGGCAGAGCGCATTACCTAATCATTGTGGAGTGCGATCCATTCCCCTTGGCTTGTACGAGCCAAAGGGGAATGGATCGTTTGCATGTGCCTCGAAGAGATTGGGTTTATCAAAAGAAGAATCGATTTAGCTCGCCTTTTCCAACCTGAGGATAATCAGGAGGCAAGACACACCATGAGTTACGCACTCGATACAAGGAGCGCAGACGATGAGGCAAAGAAAGTGAAAGTACGTCGACGGCTTCATCTGTTGCCTTACATGCTTGCACTACCAATTGTGCTGTATGAAGTACTGTTCCTGGTGTACCCCATTGTTCAGGGGTTCATCGGCAGTTTTCAGCGCATTGAGCTTGCGAGCAGACAGCCACCTGTGTGGGTTGGGTTCTCCAACTATCAGCGCATGCTGAGCGACCCGGAATTTTGGAAGGTAATGCGCGTCACGCTTACATTCACTCTCTTGGTCATCTTTGTAGCGGTGGGCGCAGGGCTATTAACAGCAGTGTTATTCAACCGTCCATTTAAATTCCGTGGTATCGCACGCGCAGCGATGATGTTGCCGTGGTCCTTCCCCGAAGTGCCTGTGGTGATGATCTTCCTCTGGATCCTCAGCCCGCAGTTTGGTGTCGTCAACATCTTTGCCCGTATGCTCCCGGGTGTGAACGAGAACCCGCAGTGGCTTCTTGTACCCTGGCTGGCAATGGCTTGGGTGGTGCTGATCGCCTCGTGGAAGGCGTTCCCGTTCTATAGTCTGGTCATTCTGGCCGCGCTGCAATCGGTGCCACAAGAGTTGTACGAGGCCGCCGAAGTCGATGGCGCGAACCGCTTTCAACTCTTCTGGCATATCACCATCCCCAGCATTCGTACCACGCTGGAGTTGCTGGTCGTCTTGGCCTCGATCTTCTCGTTTAAGCAGTTCACGATCATCTATCTCTTGACTGGTGGCGGTCCTTCGGGCGCAACCGAGACGATTGTGATGCGCATCTACAACACGGCCTTCCGCTTCTACGATTACTCGTACGCTACCGCGCTCGGTGTGGCTGGGTTTATCGTGTCGCTGATCATTACTGCGTTCTTCATCGGCCTGCAGTCGCGCCGCGCCCAGGAGGTGGCCTGATATGAATAATGCACTCTCACAACGCGCTCACCAAAAGTCTCCTGTGGCACTGGTGCGCCATGTGGTGAGCAGGGTGCTGCTCTACGCAACCATCGCGCTGGTCTCGATCATCACGATCTTCCCGATCTACTGGATGTTGGTGAGTACGTTCCAGCCCAGCAAATACACGTTGCACTATCCGCCGCCCCTGATCCCCCAAGAGATCATTTTCAACCAGTTCTCCGACCTGTTCGGCAACTACCCGATCGCGCGCTGGCTGACCAACTCGCTGCTGATCGCCACGATGTCGATGTTGTTGTGCTTGTCGCTCACGGTGCTGGGCGCCTACGCGCTCTCGAACCTGCGCTGGAAGGGTCGCTCGCTGTTCGGCATGTTCCTGCTGGTCACCCAGATGCTGCCCGAGATCCTGATCGTGATCCCGCTCTACATCATCTATCAGCGCTTGAACCTGACCGATCGGCTCTCGACGCTCTCGCTGATCAACGTGGCCTTCTCGCTGCCGATCTGCATCTGGATTCTCAAGGGCGTGTTTGATACGGTGCCCGGCGAGGTGCTCGATGCGGCGGTGGTGGATGGCTGCACCGAGTGGACGGCGCTCTGGCGAATTGTGTTGCCGCTGGCCGCGCCCGGTCTGGTAGCGGTGGCGGTGGTGTCGTTCTTCTCGGCGTGGAACGAGTTCTTGTTCGCGGTGATTATGCTGTCGAGCGCGGAGTTGCAGCCCGCCTCGGTCGGCCTCACAACGCTGAAAGCGACTGGCTTCACCCCGGTCGAGCAGTATATGGCGGCGGGTCTGGTCTTCTCGATTCTACCGGTCGTGTTCTATCTCATGATGCAGCGCTACATCATCTCGGGCCTTACCGCCGGCGCTGTGAAGGGCTAATTCTGGCATTCTGCAATCTCGATGCACCGTGCAATGGTCGCCGGTAGCTTCGTACACGGAGTAGTGTTATGGCGCTTTCTACCCATCGCGTGAATACTGCCAAGCGCAAAATGTTGGCTGGTGAGGCTGTGATCGGCACTTCCTCCAATTCAGGCTCGCCAATGATGGTCGAACTGCTCTCGCACAGCGGGTTGGATTTCGTGATGCTCGACTTGCAGCACGGCTTGTGGACCGATGAAACGGCTGCGGATGGCTTTCGGGCGATCAGCCTTGGCTCGGCCACGCCGATGGCGCGGGTTGGCAAGAACGATTACGGCGCGATCGGGCGCCTGCTCGATCGTGGTGCGCTCGGCATTATTGTGCCGATGGTGAATACCCCCGAAGAAGCCCGCGAGGCCGCGCTGGCCACGCGCTACCCGCCCCGTGGCAAGCGCTCGTTTGGTGGTGCTCCCGCCTACTATGGCTCCGAATACGAACACTGGGCCAACGATGAGGTCTTTCTGGCGGTGCAGATCGAAACCTTGCAAGCCGCCGAACGGGCCGAGGAAATCTTGAGCGTGGAGGGCGTCGATGGCTGCTGGATCGGCCCAACCGACCTCTCGATCACGATGGGTGTGGATCGCCGCACCCCCGAAGGTGCCAAGGCTCAGCGCGAGATGATCCTGCGCGTGGTGGAGGCCTGCAAGAAGACCGGCAAGATCGCTGGTATCGCGGGCGACCTCGACGTGAGTTTCTGGCTAGAGCAGGGGCTTCAGTTCATCACCGCCTCCTACGATGGTGGTCTATTGCAAGAGGGTGTCAGGCAGGCGTTCAAGCTCGCTGGTCGTTCCTAACGTTGCCCTTGGGTAAGCAGCTTACGTACGAGGTGTGCAATGACATCGCTTGCAACAACCATCGCCGAAACCCAAGTGCAGCCCGGCTCTGTGATGGCTTGGTGGCTCAGTGGCACTGGGTTTGTGCTGAAAACATCGGCAGGCACCCAGCTGTATATCGACCCGTATTTTAGCGATTGTGTCGCGCAAATCTTCGGGATCGAGCGGGCTGGGCCGCCACCCGTTCCAGTCTCCGAGGCGCGTCCCGATCTGGTTGTCTCGACGCACTGGCACGAGGATCATCTCGATCCCGAAGGGCTGCCGTTGCTCGCCAAGCACAGCCCCACCACCACGTTCCTCGGCCCTCCCACGTGCCGCTCGCGCCTGTTGGGCTGGATGGTGCCCGGCGAGCGGGTGAACGCGATCACTGCTGGCGAGACCTTCACCTTCCGCGATATCCGCATCACCGCCGTGCCCGCCCGTCACTTGGCTGGCATCCCTGGCTGGGAGGTGCCCGACGCGATCGGCCTGATGATCGAGACCGAAGGGTTGCGGATCTATCACACGGGCGACACCGAGTACGATTTGCGGTTGCGCGCGCTGGCCTATGACACCGAGCGTCCCATCGATGTGGTGATGGCGGTGATCAACGGCACGGGCGGCAATATGAACGCGTACGAAGCTGCATTGCTCACATGGCAACTGCGGCCTCGCATCGCTATCCCAATGCATCACATTCTCTGGAAGAATCCCGGCAACGACCCTCAATCGACGCTCGACCCGCAGTTGTTCGCCGACACATACCAACGGCTCGGCGGCACCGGGCAGGTGGCGCTGCTTGAGGTCGGCGAAGGCATTACATTTCGGTCGGTTGGTGAATGACACCATCTTGAGGCAATGTGGCTAGTGAAGTGAGGCTACGGTGAAGATTACCCGCTTAGAAACGATTTGGATCGATGAGCAACCCAACACGATGTGGGTGCGCATTCACACCGACGAGGGTCTGATCGGCTTGGGCGAGACGTTCTACGCGCCGCGTGCTGTCAGCGCCATCATTCACGATGTGTTTGCAAACTTGCTGATCGATCGCAGCCCGTTCGATATCGAGCAGATCTGGCATAACCTGTTCTCGTTGGTCAACTTCTTCGGCTACGCGGGCAGCGAAACCCGTGCGATCAGCGCGATCGATGTGGCGCTGTGGGATATCCTCGGCCAGTACACCGGCCAACCGATCTATCAGCTGCTCGGTGGCCGCAGCCGCGACCGCATCCGCATCTACAACACCTGTGTGAGCCACGGTCCGCATCAGGATTACCACGCTTGGGCTGAGCAGGGTCGTGCTGGCGAGTTGGCCATCGAACTGTTGAAGAGCGGCATCACCGCGATGAAGGTGTGGCCTTTCGATCAGTTCGGCGTCTCGCTGGGCGGGCCGATCGGCAGCCGCGCGGGCAAGAGCGCGAGCGGCCCCGTCGGTCACTACCTCAGCAAAGAGAACCTGCTGAAGGGCTTGTCGGTGGTCGAAGACATCCGCAAGGCGGTCGGCGACAAGATGGAGATCGCGATCGAGGGCCACGCCCGCTGGAATCTGCCGGTCGCCATCCAGATCGCGCGGGCCTTGGAGCCGTACGACATTCTCTGGCTCGAAGAGATTATGCCGCCCGACAATATCGAATCGTACGCACGGCTGAAGGTCGAGACGACTGTGCCGCTGTGCGTGAGCGAGCGCTTGTTCACCCGCTTCGGCTTCCGCCAGGTGGTCGAGCAGCGCGCCGCCGATATTGTGATGCCCGATATGGCGTGGACGGGCGGTATCTCCGAGACGCGCAAAATCTGCTCGATGGCCGACACGTACTATCTGCCGATCACCAGCCACGACACCATCGGCCCGGTGGCGCTCTGGTCCGCCGCGCATCTGATGCTGCACATCCCCAACGCGATGATTATGGAGACGGTGCGCGCCTACACCGAGGGCTGGTACAACGACGTGATGACCGAGCGTATCCCGATCTCCGAGGGCATGCTTTGGCTGCCCGAGCGTCCTGGTCTGGGCACCGCCCTGCGTGAGGAAGTGCTCAAACGGCCCGATGTGCATATCGAAGTATCCGACCTGAATCATCGTTACGATGGTTCGCGGGGCTAATACCGCGTCTATATCAAGACTCGCTAATTGGAGCGATTATGAGCGAACAGACTATCAATGAGGAATTGGCGCGTGCCAATGATGCGTTACAGGCTCAAGGCTGCGATGCAGCGTTGCTCTCGTCTCTCGCCAATGTGACCTATGTCAGCGGCTACGAGGTGCCTTTGCCCTTGGGCGCTGGCGCCGAGTTTGCCTATGGCATCCCGCTGGCGCTTGTGGGGCGTGCCGCTCCGGATGGCGCCTTGATCGTATCCGATGGCAACGCTGGGGCGGCCAAGAAGCAATCGCGGCTTGGATCGTTGCTCAGCTTCGATAGCTTCAGCCATCTCACCGCCTTCGATTCGCAGGCCAGCTTTCTTGCGCGCATTCGCGAGGTGCTGACCCAAGCCGGTTTGGCCAATAGCAGCGCGACGTTGGCGGTGGAATTTCGCTCCATGCCCTATATCATCGCCGAACTGCTAGCCAACGAGTTCCCGAAGCTGAAGCTGGTTGATGCGGCTCCGGCACTCAACAAGGCGCGCAGCATCAAGACAGCCCGCGAGATCGCGCTGCTGCGCCGCGCCTCGGCGATCGCCGATATCGGCCACAACACGCTGGCCGAACTGTCCCGTGAGCCAGGCAAGAACGAGTTCGAGATGTGGGCCGAGATCACCCAGCGCATGTTCCGTGCGGTGGGCCACGAGATCCCGGTCGTGGGCGAACTAGTGACAGGCCCGCGCACTACCACTGTCAACTATCCCGATGGTCCGCGCGACCGCGTCACCGAGTACGGCGACGCCGCGCTGATGGATATCAGCCAGCGCGTCGATGGGTACTGGTCGGACTGCACCAACACGCATCTGATCGGCAACCCCGAACCGACCGCGCAACAGCTTCAGATCGCGCGAGCTTCGCAGGCCGCATGCGAAGCTGCTATGGATGCCTTGCGTGTGGGCAATCGCGCCAGCGACGCTTGGCACGCCGCCGATGCCGCCTTCAAGAGCTACGGCCTGACATCGTCCCATTACGCCGGGCACCAGATCGGCGTGGTGGTGAACGAGGCGCCGCGCTTGGTGGCCTACGACGACACACCGATCGAAGCGGGTATGGTGTTCTCGGTCGAGCCAGGCGCGTATGCAGGCCCGGGTGGCACCTTCGGCGCACGCTCCGAGAAAATGGTGCTCGTCACCGAACAGGGGCCAGAAATTCTCTCAACCTTCTCGTGGGGGATTTGATCGTATCGGATATCAATGGGTTGCCCATGATCCGGTAGTTTCTGCTAATACCATCGCCAATCTCAGTCGTAAAGGGGGCTAGGTTCCATGACACATCCATTATTTGATATGAGCGGTCGGGTTGCGGTAGTCACTGGTGCTGCCGCTGGTATGGGCCGCGCTATGGCACTCGCGTTTGCTGAGGTGGGCGCCGATCTGGTTATCACCGATGTCAACGCCGAAGGCGTGCAGAAGACTGCCGATGACATTGCTGCCCTGGGCCGCCGTGTGATCCCCACAACCTATGATGTCACCGATCTCAAAGCCTTGGAAGAGCTGTTCGCGTTAGTGGATAGTGAGTTTGGCAAGATCGACGTGCTGGGCAATGTCTATGGCCCAGGCAGCCAGTCGCAGCCGGAAGATACAACGATCGAGGAGTTGCAGCATGTGATTCACGGCCTGGTGATCGCGCGGTTCCGCGCCTGCCAGTTGGCCGGGCAGCGCATGCTGAAGGCTGGTAAGGGCAGCATCATCAATATCGGCTCGATCGGCGGCGTGACGTCGCTCGGTCGCGGCCAGGTCCCCTACGGTATGGGTATGGCGGCTGTCGTGCAGCTCACTCGCGAGCTTGCCACGCACTGGAGTAGCCGCGGCGTGCGCGTGAACGCCATTCTGCCCGCGCAGGTGATGAACGCTGGTTTGGCCCGCCGCATCGAGGAGAACCCTGAGTTGAAGGATGTCTTCCTGCGCGGTATCCCAGCGGGTCGGCTCGGTCAGCCCGACGATATCAAGGGCTTGGCGATCTTCCTCGCCTCGGATGCTTCGAGCTGGATCACAGGCGCGATCGTGCCGATGGATGGCGGTAACTTGGCGAAGAACTCTGGCGGTTCGTACCCTGGCATGCCGGGCAACGAATCGAATCTGATATAAAACGATTACACCTGCGGATGCCCGGCAATGGCGTCTCTCTGGCGCCATTGCCCAGCAACACGCTTTCCTTGTAGTAATGGAGTAGGACAGAACCATGACCCAAAGTACCGATACGCAGCTCGATAAGGCCACGCTGTTAGGGCTTTATCGGGTGATGCAAATAATCCGCCGTACCGAGGAGCAGCTCGCCAAGAGCCATCAGGCTGGCCTGATCCACGGTGCTTGCCACACCTACGTTGGTGAAGAAGCGATCGCCACGGGTGTGTGCGCCCACCTGACGAAAGAGGATGCCGTCTTCAGCACTCACCGTGGTCACGGTCACGCGCTCGCCAAGGGTGTCTCCCCGGCAGAGATGATCGCCGAGTTGTACGGTCGCGCCACTGGCGTTTCGCAGGGCCGTGGCGGCAGTATGCACATCTTCGCGCCCGAAGTCGGCATGATGGGCACTAGCGGTATCGTTGGCCCGTGTATCCTGCAGGCCACCGGCGCGGGTTACAGCTTCAAGCTGCGCGGCACCGACAACGTGGGCGTGGCCTTCTTCGGCGATGGCGCTTCGAACAACGGCGCCTTCCACGAAGGTCTGAATATGGCGGCGATCTGGGATCTGCCGGTGATTTTTGTGTGCGAGAACAACATGTACGCCACCGAAGTGCCGATCTCGTACTCGGCGCGCGTCCGCGACATCTCGCAGCGCGCTGCGGGCTACGGCATCCCGGGCATCACCGTCGATGGCAACGATGTGTTGGCCGTCTACGAGGTGGCTGGCGCGGCTATCGAGCGGGCACGTTCGGGCGGCGGCCCCACCCTGATCGAGTGCAAGACCTACCGTACCCGCGCCCACTCCGAGGGCGCTCGCGACGACGGTAGCTACCGCTCCTTCGACGAGATCAACGAGTGGAAGGCCCGCGACCCGATCATCAACCTGCGCAACTACCTGACCTCCACCAACCAGGCTTCGCTGGAAGAACTGGCTGCTATCGAGGCAGAAGTGCAGACCATGGTTGCCGAGGCCCACGAGTTCGCCAAGAATAGCCCATATCCCGACCCCGCCACGGCGTCGGACTTTATCTATGCCGCTTAATGCCGTTGTGTTCACACAATGGTGTTAACAGCAATGCTTAGGAAAGAAAGCAGATGCGCGAGATAACCTACATCACAGCCACCCGCGAGGGTCTCGATGAAGAGATGAGCCGCGACCCGAATATCTTCGTCGTGGGTGAGGGCATCGGTCCCCGTGGTGGTAACTTCAATACAACCACAGGCTTGTTCGATAAATATGGCCCGATGCGGCTTTGCGATACGCCGATCAGCGAGCGCGGTTTCGTCGGTATGTGCACCGGCGCAGCGATGACTGGCACGCGCCCGATCGTGGACTTTATGTTTGTCGACTTTATCTTGGATGCGCTGGGTGAACTGTACAACCAGACCGCCAAGATCCAGTATATGAGCAGTGGTCGGCTTAAGATGCCGATGGTGCTGCGCGGCGCGATCGGTATCGGCGGTGCGTCGGCCACCCACCACTCGGGTAGCTACTACTCGCACTTCGCCAATATCCCTGGTCTGCGCGTGGTGATCCCCTCGAACCCCTACGATGGCAAGGGCTTGTTCAAGACCGCCATCCGCAGCGACGACCCAGTGGTGTTCTTGGAGCACAAGTCGATCTTCAATATCAAAGGTCCAGTGCCCGAGGAAGAATACTACCTGCCGTTCGGTCAGGCGAACGTTGTGCGCGAAGGCACCGATGTCACCGTGGTGGCGTTGGCGTTTATGGTGCGCAAATCGCTTGAGGCTGCCGAGAAGTTGGCCGCCGAGGGCATCTCGGTCGAACTGATCGACCCACGCACGGTTGCCCCGTTGGATGTCGATACCATTCTGTCTTCGGTGAAGAAGACGGGCCGCCTGTTGATCGTCGATGAGACATTCGCGCCCTATGGTATCGGTGCCGAGATCGCGGCGCAAGTGGCCGATCTGGGCTTCGATGATTTGGATGCTCCCATCCGCCGTCTCAATGGCGCGCACACACCAACGCCCTACAGCCCACCGCTGGAGGCTGCGGTTGTGCCGAACGTCGATTCGATCGCTCAAGCCATCCGCGATTTGATTGCGGAATAGCCAGGACATCATACCTATTAGGATCTCGTGCGATCGTGGCCGATGGGCCGCTCGATGCGATGCTCGTTGGTTGATGGATACGCAGAGACCTTTACAGAATACGGAGTGCCAGAATGGCAGCTGAGGTTAAGATGCCACGGCTGGGATGGACGATGGAGGAAGGAACCCTCGTCCAGTGGCTTAAGCAGGATGGAGACATGGTGCAGGAGGGCGACCTGATCTGCACCGTTGAGGGCGACAAAGCTGCGAGCGATGTTGAATCGTTCGACAGCGGCATCCTGCGCATCCCGCCAGATTCCCCACCCATAGGCAAAACTGTGCCAGTTGGTACATTGCTGGCCTACATTGCAGCGCCCGGTGAGGAGTTGAACTTCGATACGGCTCCGGCGGCTGCGAGTGCGGAGCCTGCGCCAAACCCTGCGACGAGCAGCGCAGCCCCAGCAAGTAGCGTGGCTCCAAGTGCCACAAGCAGTCGCCGCGATGGCGGCCCTGCGATCAGCCCACGGGCGCGTCGCGTTGCCAAGGAGCTTGGCGTCGATTGGACGACGCTCACAGGCAGCGGTCGCACTGGTCGCATTATCGAGCGTGATGTACGGGCAGCCGCTCGTACGCAGGCCGCCCCAGTGCGCGTCAGCCCGTTGGCGCGTCGCGTCGCCGAAGAACTCGGCGTCGATGTCGCCCAACTCGCCAGCGATGCGCCTGGCCGCCGGATCGGTCGCGCCGATGTGGAGCAGGCAGCACGCAGCGCCAAGCCCGCACCGAGCGCAGGCGAAGGCGATACGCTCATTCCGCTCTCGGGCATCCGCAAGATCAGCGCGGCTCGCCTCACCGAGAGCGCACGCACGGTGGTGCCGGTAACGCTCACCACCGATGCCGATGCCACCGAGATGGTGCGGCTGCGCAAGCAGATCGCCGCCGATCTCAAGCCTGCTGGTCTGCCGGTGCCGTCGTACAACGACATGCTGGTGAAGATCGTGGCGGTGGCGCTGAGCGAGCATCCCGCGCTGAACGCCTCGTTCACCGACGAGGGCATTATCCTGCACGCTGCGGCCAATATTGGCGTGGCTGTGGATTCCGAGCGTGGCCTGTTGGTGCCAGTCGTGGCCGATGCAGGCAACAAATCGCTGCAACAGATCGCCGCCGACACCAGCCGCCTGATCGAACAGGCGCGGGCTGGCAAGCTCAAGAGCGACGAGATGAGCGGCGGCACGTTCACGATCAGCAACTTAGGCATGTTCAACATCGATGCCTTCACGCCGATCATCAACCTGCCCGAGAGCGCGATCTTGGGTGTTGGCCGTATCCAGGCTCGCCCGGTCGTGGTGGACGAGGAGAACGACACGGTTGAGGTGCGCCGTATGATGGCGCTCAGCCTGACGTTCGATCACCGCGTGGTGGATGGTGCGCCAGCGGCGCGCTTCCTCAACCGCGTGCGTCAACTGATCGAGCGACCGTATCTGTGGCTCACCCGCTAGTCCGCTAGCGCGGTATATAACTCAACGACACATCGGGGGTAGCGTGGCTATCCCCGATGTTGTGTTTCTGTCTACGGATTGTTTGAACATCCACAGATTCCACAGATTACGCAGATTATGGTTGTGTGGGGTAGGGTTTAGTGTAATCACCATCATCCCAAGCGAGCCGCCAAGCGACGCGAAGAAACGCAGCGAGGAAACGCACTGTCATCTCGAACGAACAGGATTGTAAGGCGCTCAAGGCTGTAAAGGACAGAGAGATTCTTCACTTCGTGCTACGCACTTCGTTCAGAATGACAAGAAGGAAGCGGTGAAAAGCACTGTCATCTCGAACGAACAGGATTGTAAGGCGCTCAAGGCTGTAAAGGACAG
>CALKHR010000017.1 GCA_937988885.1 uncultured Roseiflexaceae bacterium
GCGGTTGCCTTCGTGCTGGCGCTGCCGGATGCCTTGCGCGTCGTGGTGCCGTTCGCCTTGGCGCTAGAGCTACTACGGCTTGTACGAGAAGGCTTGCTTGCAGGCTCTGCTTCCTGCGCATTGGCACTGGTTGGCGCGTCAGATTCAGGCGTGTAGCTATCCACTAACGCCAAATCGTTCACGATATAATCGCACTTTGGATACCGATCGCAGCCGTAGAACGGACGGCCAAACTTGCCGCGACGCTGCATCAACTGACCTTCGTGGCACTTGGGGCAGCCAACGCCAGTCGGAATCGGCAGTGGTACTGGCTTACCATCCTTGCCAAGCCGACGCGTATTTTTGCAGTCTGGGTAGCCGCTGCATCCCAAGAACGGTCCGAAACGGCTCTTTTTGATCACCATTGGCCGCCCACAGACATTGCACTCGATGTCGCTCATTTCGGGCGAACTGGCTGCATCCAACACGATCTGTCCTTCGCTCGTGCGATGGAAATCGCTGGTGAAGTCGCACTCAGGATAGCGATTGCAAGCCAAAAACTCGCCATTGCGGCCAAACTTGATCGCCAATTGACCCTGCTGACACTTCGGGCAGGTCAACTCAGTGAGCACCTCTTCGCGCTTGATGTTGCGCATCGTCTCGCGAGCCGTCTCCAGTGTGCGCTCAAACGGTGTGTAGAAGGCTTGTAGCACTGGCCCCCACAGCTTAGTGCCTTCGGCGATATCATCGAGTTGCTGCTCCATCTCCGAAGTGAAGCCATAATCGACGATCGTACCAAAGTGTTCCACCAGCAGGTCGGTAACGACACGACCCAAGGTTGTGGGAACCAACTTCTTGTCTACAACTTCGACATACTCTCGCTCAATCACCGTGGCGAGGGTTGGCGCATACGTTGAAGGACGCCCAATGCCGAGCCGTTCAAGCTCCTTCACCAAGCTCGCTTCGGTGAAGCGCGGCGGTGGTTCCGTGAAGTGCTGAATCGGCAGTAACTGCTGCAATATCAGCGGATCAAGCTCGTTGAGCGGCGGCAGACGGCGCTCACTATCTTCGTCCTCTTCGCCCTCGTCGAGGCTGACATTGTAGACCGCCAAGAAGCCGGGGAACTTGAGCACACTGCCGGTCGCGCGGAACACGTACGGAGGAGCCGCCAGAAGCGTTTGCTCATCGCGTGTGCCTGCGGCGATATCAACTGTTGTACTATCGAAAATAGCAGAAGCCATCTGGCTAGCGATAAACCGCTTCCAGATCAAATCGTACAACCGATACTGCTCACTCGTGAGATGCGCGCGCATCGCCTCGGGTGTGCGCAGAGACGATGTTGGGCGGATGGCTTCGTGAGCCTCTTGTGCGCCCTTCGCCTTCGTGCGGTAGATCGGCGGCTTCTCGGGAAGGTACTCCTGGCCATAGCGCTCCTCGATCAGCGTACGGGCCTCGGCCTGCGCCTCACGGGCCACGTTAAAGCTGTCGGTACGCATATAGGTGATCAGACCAACCGTGCCGTCCTCGCCGCCGATGTCGATGCCCTCGTACAGCTGCTGAGCGACAATCATCGTGCGTTTGGCCGAGAAACCGAGCTTACGCCCAGCCTCTTGCTGCAAAGTACTCGTGGTAAACGGTGGCGCAGGGCTGCGGCGCTTATCTTTGCGCGTAACCTTGCGGACGATATACTTTGCACCATCAAGGTCATCAACGATCGTCTGCGCAGCCTCGGCGTTCCCGATCGCGAACTTATCGAGCTTCTTGCCAGCCTGCTCGATCAGCACTGCACGGAAGCTTGTACGTGGATCATCGATATTCTTGGCTAAATCCGCCTCGATCGTCCAATACTCTTGGGCGACAAACGCCTCGATCTCACGCTCGCGCTCGACAACGAGGCGCACAGCAACCGATTGCACGCGCCCTGCCGAGAGCCCACGGCGCACCTTCTCCCAGAGCAACGGCGAGATTTTGTACCCCACTAATCGATCGAGTACACGCCGAGCTTGTTGGGCATCCACAAGGTTGCGGTCGATTTGACGCGGCTTCGCGATCGCCTGCTGGACAGCATTACGAGTAATTTCGCTAAACTCAACACGATAAATAGGTTTGCTACGAGGAATACCAGCTGCTTCAGTAATATGCCAAGCGATCGCCTCACCCTCGCGATCCGGGTCAGTTGCAAGATAAACAGCATCGGCTTGGCGAATAGACTTTTTTAGCGTTGCAACAACTTTTTCTTTACCTTTAGCAATCTCGTATACAGGTGCAAAATTATGCTCAACATCAACACCTAAATCACTTTTTGGAAGGTCGCGGACATGACCCATCGAAGCTTCAACACGGAAGCCTCGCCCGAGGTATTTCTGGATCGTCTTAGCTTTCGCCGGCGACTCAACAATAACCAATTTATCTGCCATATGTTCCAATAATCCTTGCTCTACACCAATCTAAATCAAATTACACAACAAACGTCTCTCGATGAATAGAGCCGCGAGGCTCACTATATCGGTGAAAGAAGTGCTTGTCAAGCACTCATTATGCTTGAAGAACGCGACCCGAGGAACAGAGAGCGCAGCAAACACGTGACGCAACGAAGACGATATCCTCGACGTAGAGCTGACTTTGTGGACGAACTCTAACCGGAATGTTAAACATTGTGTTCGTTTTTTTGCGCATTAGTAAGGCATATTTGTAACCTGAATGAGGACTCAGTACCTTCGTCCTATTGTTACTGTTTCTCTCAGGACCTATAATCGGGATAGCTACCGGTGCACCATAGCGCAAGAGGATCGATTATGCGAACACGTACTAAAGGTCAATCCCTTGTTGAAATGGCATTTATTCTGCCCATATTGTTGATGGTGATGTTCGGCATCATAGATCTTGGCTATTATATTTACGGTTATTCCACCATCTATTTTGCAGCCCGCAACGGCACCGAGGTCGCCCATAAGCTGCCTCCGTACCCTGCCCGCTTGAATGACGGTTCAGATGCCTGTACTGCGCGCATTCGGGACGAGGTAAGGCAGAGCATGGGCATCTTAACCGATTTCAATGAGCGTGGGACAATAGCTATTTCATACCCTACCAACATTCGTCGTTTGGGCGAACCCATCCAAGTAGAAGTATCGTACTCAGTGCGGCCATTGACCCCATTGTTCCAAATGCTTCGCTTAGGTGGTCCTGAGGGTGAGATGCCTGTCACCATTCAAGCGCGACGTTCAATCGAAGCACTAGGAGACGCGCCACCCACAACGGCCAATCCAAATGCAATAAGGTGTGAAGAATAATGAAGAACCTAAAGCATATTCTACACCGCAATGTTCGCGCAGGTGGCCAAGCTTTAGTGGAGTTTGCACTTGCTGCGACGCTCATCTTCCTGCTGTTGGCGGCGACCATTGATTTGGGTCTGATGTTCTTTACACTGCAGGGTCTGCACAACGCAGCGCAAGAGGGTGGCATGTATGGGAGCCGCTGGATACTCCCACCGAGTGGGTCGAATCCAGCGAGGTTGGATGTTGATGGTATCCGTTATCGGGTACGGATGGAGTCTGGTGAGAACGGATTAGGGTTCGCCAATCTGCTCGATCTGAATGCCGATGGTATTCCCGATGTGGACCCGGTCACTGGGGCGAAGCAGATTAATCCAGCAACGGGTAATCCGGTGATCAACGATTACATCATTATTCGCGCATTGCTCGATTCTAATCTTGATAAGAACCCGTTGAATGATGGCTCACCACCGAATTACACACCCTGCCCAGCTCTCACTGGTCAAATGTACACTTGTTTTTTGGTAGTGGAAGTTCGCGCGGATTATCGGCTCTTGTTTCCTTTAGTACCATCGTTTGCCGATAAGTATCAATTGGTATCGAGGTTCTCGATAGAGATGCGTACGGGTTCCTAATAGAGATACGTACTCCCGTAGCCTTGGTTTAGTTTATTTAACGTACGTTGTTCCAGAACACTCAAACAACATCGTAGGGAGGAAGCACATGAAATCCCGACTGTATCGGACTAAGGTCAAAGGTCAATCACTTCCACTGATCGGTCTGATGATCGTGATTTTGGTGGCAATGGTTGGCCTGGCTGTCGACGTGGGTAATACCTACGCCGAGCAGCGCAATACCGAGCGTGCTGCGAGTGCAGCGGCATTGGCCGGTATGAATACTTTGATCGCCGGTGGCTCGGACTACAATGTCAAAATGGCGATCATTGGCTCGTTGAAGTCGAATAAGATTGATGCTGCGAGTATTCTCGATGCCCAGCCTGGGCAACGCATCATGACTGCTAACTATTACGATGAGACTGGTAATACGTTACGCAGTTGTCCAAATGTGGGTAGTAACTGCCCTGCCAGCGAGTTAGCAAAAGTCCGCTATATTCGGGTTGATATTAAAGGTGAACAACCCACCTATTTCGCCCGGGTCGTTGGCCAGAACGAGTTCCCTGTGGGTGCCGATGCTTGGGCCGCTCGTGGCGTTTGCACGACCATCTATCCAATTGGTGTGCGCGCTAGCGAGCTGACCGCAACGGGCTTCAAGAACCCAGATAGCGGCAGCAATGGCAAGTTCACCGCTGGTAACTATGTTAACAAGACTGCTAAGACCCTGACGTTGTACAAGCCAACCTCGTTGCCGAATGGTAACTTCGCTTGGTTGCGCTGGACTTCCAGCAGCGATGCTGCTGCGATGTTGTCGGGTTTTGGTAATATCACTGAGGGGTATCGCGAAGCCAATTGGCCTGCCGATTACAAGGAGAAGGCTCCGACTGGTTACCCCATTTTGCCTGGGCAGATCTCGACTGGTGACTGGGTGTTGGGCAACTCTGTGAGCAACACCACAGCAGTGCGCAACGCTTTGGATGCCAAGAAGTTTGTTGCGGGTAAAGATGTCCAGGTTCTGACACTGCCAATCTGGGAGGCATCGGCTGGTAGCGATGCGAATGCTACTTACCGAGTGGCGCGCTTGGGTGCTTTTGCACTGTTGAACTACGATCTCTCGGCACAGACGATGCGCTTGGCGTACTTGGGCGATGCCCCTGAGTGCAGCACGTTGCGTGAGCCTGCTAATCCTCCGCAGCACCAGACGATCGTCGGCCAGGTGCAGTATCAGCCACGCTACACCGATCGAGCCCTCAATGGTGTGCCGGTTCAGTATGAGATCGTTCTCGACGTTTCGGGTTCGATGAGCTGGAACTACGAGGGTAAGGCTCATAAGAATGGTACGGGTTCGGTGATCCAGTGTGCAGGCACAAGCAATTGTAGCGCCAGCGATTACTGGAAGACAACGAGCGAGCGCCGTATCTACATTGCACGGCAGGCGATCAATGCCTTCATTGATCAGATGAAGGAAGAAGACGTCATTCGCTTGGTGACCTATTCGGGCCAGTTGTCGAAGCCATACTCGGAATCGCGTGCGATCAATGAGTTGACCAAAGTGTACCCTTCGGACAAGTGGGGTACGGCAAGGACGGCTGCAGAGAAGCAGGCACTGAAGACCCTGTTCCAGACCGCTGGTGATAACGGTGGCGCCTATCGCACCAGTGGTGGTACGCCGAGTGTGGTTGGTTTGGCTCGCGCTGTTCAGTTGTTCCAGCAGGCCCCCACAACGGCACCGTCTGGTAAGGCGTACAAGCGAGTGACCATCTTCTTGACTGACGGTGTTGCCAATATTAAGCGTAATGGTGAGCTGCAGTCCTACAAGAATGGCTGCAATAGCGAGACGCCTTCGTGTAATATGGGTGGCCCCGACATGCCGATCGATCAGGCCGTTGCTGAGGCGAATAATCTGAAGAGCTACTCGACGATCTATGTGATCGCTATGGCTGGTGTGGCGAAGACTGGTCTGCCCGATATTGCATCGGCGCCGGATGCTCCGTTCTTCTCGGCCTCGTCGAAGCCTTCGGACTTGCAGCAGATCTTCGAGAGTATCGCTGAGGACGTGGAGTTAGGTAACTGTGTGCCAGCCGGTGGTACAGGCTTCGTCCAAACGATTTCTGAGGAAGAGGCTGCTCCAGATCCTGCCTATCCGATCGTTGGCTATATGCAGCTGAAGTCGGCCAATGGTGCGCTGATCGCTAGCTCGCCAATTCAAGTCAATTCGTCGACGGGCTTGATGGTCTACTCGTTCGACAACGTGGGTGCTGGAGATTATCTGCTCTCTGGATGGGTGAATGCGAAAGGGCCTGATAAGAAGATCCGTACCTATAAGGTGATCTTTAACCCACTCACCTATACAAACGAGACGCATATCTCGGTCAACGTCGATCCGTTGAAGGCACTCAATAACACCATCACCCTTGACACCATTCACCTTGATCTGATGGGTAGTGTCTGTGATGCCTAAGGATAATTATCCTGATCTGGTGAGTTAAGTAGGGAGCTGGGCAATAGGAGTTGGCTATGCCGCTCCGGTTGTCCAGCTTCTACTTTTAGGAGGGTCGTATGTCTGCTTCACTACGTTTATACCGTTCCTCCCGTCACTATTGGCTCTTACTTGTCTGTTTGATGATAGTAAGTATGTGGCCAGCAGCCTCGGCAGAAGCGGCAATTATTGATCGTCCGCTGGATGATTCACTAGCTGAATTTACGCGCGGCTCTTTTCAACGCACAGGTCTGACCTCTACCCAGGTAGGAACGAAAGACCAAAAAGGAGCTGTGCAGCTTGTGCCAGTCAGTGTGATCAAGAACTGGTCACGTGCATCGTTCCGTTTGGAGCGTAAGCTTACCGATCTCAGCGCTGCCACGATTGGTAACACTATCTTTGTGCTCGGCGGGAAGGTAGTTGATGATCCATCGTTGGAAGGCCCAACAAACGAAGTCTGGTCGGTACAAATCGATACGAATACCGGTGTCCCTGCGATTAACCAATGGTTTAATGAAACGCAGGATCTGCCAGCGGTTACGCATACTGATAGGTCAGGGCTTCTGCCCATTTATACACAACCATACGCTGCTCGCTCTGCAATGGCAGTGACGTCGGTTGAGACGGGGCCGAATAGCGGCTATATCTATGCTATTGGTGGGTCGTTTTCAGCAGGGGCTGCCGCACAAGAGCTGTCAAGCTTTGCTGTGACTATCGCCAAGGTAGAAAACGGCCATATTACCAGTTGGAGAACCTCGGATGAGGCCTCTTTGACGAACCTCCGCATCCCTGGTGATCCACGACTATCTGGAATGCAATTTGGCCTCCAATCAGCATCGGCAGTTAGCCATAAGATCGGCAATGATACCTATGTGTATCTCATTGGTGGTCTCATTCGTTATCTGAGCGGTTCTAATAGCGTCACCGAGATGGGCTCAAATCAGGTCTTTTATGCCAAAGTACGCCCATCTGATGGTATGCTTGTTCACCCTACCACTGGTGCTGTGGGATGGGCAACTACGAACCCATTGCCGATCCCAACGAGTAGCCAAAATAGCGATTTCGATGATAGTATCACCGGACTGTGGGATGCGGCGGCTGTAGTGGGGCGATTTACTGAGAATACGACTGTACGCGATATCATTTTTGTGTCGGGTGGTCAGTATCAGTCGAGTGTTGGTAACGGCTCGGCTCCTCAGCTTTATAGCCCTACCACGTATCGTGGAATGATTGCCTCCAATGGTTCGGTCACCTGGCCAACCGATTGGCTTGGAACATTGCCATCCGCACGTATTGGGATGGGTGGTGTTGAGGTTAATGGTAAACTATATCTAACTGGTGGCTCGGTTGGCCGTGAGAACGATCCGCCTCCTCCCGAGGCTGCTGTTCTGACGAGTTTAGTTACTTCAGACTTTAAGTTGTTCGAGCTTGGCTCGAATGGTAGTAACTTTATTTATCAGCCAACCGCACTACAAACACCAATCTCTCCCCGATCGCGACATGCAATGGTAAAGGTAACAGTGCCAAAAGAGAATGGTGGTTCTGATGCCCTTGCGTATGTGTATGTGATCGGTGGCCGTGGCGCTGCTCCTGATAATGAGTCAATCAATGGCTCTAATACCTTAATCTATGCCAAGGTTGGCGGTGATGAGGATGTACAAACCGTTGGTTTTGCGCCTAATGGTTGGTACTATTCTAGTATCTTCAAGACCAATGAGACATTCTCTGGCGAGGAAGTGAAGGAGATTATCTGGAATACGTCCTTCTCAGAGCCTGCTAATCACGATATCGAGATCTCCTACCGTTCTAGTTTGGATAACGACTGCAATGCTCCTGCATTGCTTAACGCTGCTTCTTGGACGGAGATCAAGGCTGTCAATGCGCCTTCCGGGAAATCTTCGGTGAATGGCGAGAATAAATTTGTGTTCAACCCCTCACCGCAAGCTCACTGCTTCCAATATCGTGTCCGTTTAGTAAGTTCAGCCCCTGCAGACCAGCTTCCAACAACAACTCCAATGTTGTTGAATGTGATGATCAAGGTATTCGTGCCCGGTGGCCCGGATATCAAGGTTCATACATTGAAAGAAAACCGAAATCTGAACGGTCAGTTGACGGGCCTGAATGTTGAGCTGATTAACGAGTATAACGATACCTCGGGCAATTATCCAACACAGGACGCTGGCATCGATGGGACGAAACAGTTCTACGTCGACTTGCTGGTATTCGGTCCAGGGGAGACACCTGTCGCGCCTACTCCACCTTGGACAACGAATCCCCCAGGCGTTAAGGCTTGTGTGATCGTGAATACTAGTAATTTGCCAGCTGGAGCACGCATGCCGATCTTCCAATGGTATGCAACAGATGGAGCTGTACCGTGTGCTTCGACGGTGAAGACTACTGCGCAGCTGTTCCCCGGCCCAGGTGAATACACTGTGTATGTGGTTGTAGACTCCTACGATTGCTCCTCAAGCGATGCCATTAAAGGCTGTGTCGATGAAAGCTCTCCAGGAGCTGAGGATAACAACGTGAGCGCTCCTCTGAAGATCGTCATCGCGCAGGATGAGGCGGTTGGTCTTCCGGATACGATGCTCCCAATTGTGTTGGGTAAACCGTAAAGGAAGTAACGGATCGGTAGTACGTTGAATTAGGATTCGTTGGGGTGAGGGCTGTAGGTGTGTTTTAACTGCCTGCAGCGTTCACCCCAGAGTGTGTGTAGGGCTTGTAGTTGGGCATGCGGTAATACTACAATCATTATAGAAAGTTGCAGCTTAAAAATTGCAACACAATTGGCTTCCCATTGCAGGAAAATACTAACAATACTTGCCAGCCTGTGCTATAATGAATCGCATTGGCGCGATGCAGTTCCGCATCCTAGCACTACACAAAAGGAAGGTTAAAAGCTCATGAGGCGTGGAGGTCGGCTCGTTCTAATGCTGGGTGTCCTGATCGCCGCTGCCGCAGCGCTGTTCCTCGTCTTCGTGATGGGACAACCTCAGCAACCACAAAATGAAGTAAATCTCCCCCCGACCCAAGAGCCCATGCGACGGATTATCGTCGCACGGATCGACATTCCCAATGGTACGGTTCTGACGGATACCGAAACTTATCTCCAAGAAGTGGAGATCCCGGAGTCTGAATTTAATGCTCAGGCTTCGGAATATGTCACGCTGATTAGTGATGTTCAAGGTAAGTTGACGGTCCGTGAGATCGTGGCTGCTTCGCCGGTATTCCAGAGCGATGTGATTGAAGGTGGCCTGTCGCTTCGTATTCCTGCTGGTGGGCCTGATGAACCAAATCCGAAAGCCTATCCTTTACAGGTCAATAATCAAACTGGTGTTGCCGATCAGATCCGCCAAGGCGACCAGGTAGATGTCTTAGCGACATTCTCGTTTACCCGTGTGTTCCTGCGGCCGAGCTTCAACGAAGAAGGTGAGTTGATCATCAAGGAAGAAGTCGTCGCCGATATGCTCTCGACGAAGACGCTTCTGCAGAACGTTGAGGTGTTGAAGATTGTCAAGCCCCCTGTGGTGGAGGGTACTCCAGAACCAGGACAGGATCCTTCCAATCCACCTGAGACGGATGCTAGCGGGCAACCGATCGATGGGAGCGGGGCTGCGGGTCAACCGAATGATGCATTGACGCCTGGTTCTTGGTTCTTGGTTCTGGCGGTGACCGATCAAGAAGCTGAAATTATCGATTTTGCACGACGGCACGGCAATATTATTACTTTGGTATTGCGAGGCCGTGGTGATACAGCGGTTGAAACAACGCTTGGTGCCACTATCGACTTGCTGGTATCGCAATTTGGCTTGCCATTGCCTCAGCCAGCAGAGCCGGTTATTTCTGGCCCAGAAGATCTGACACCGCTACCAACCGTAGCAACGACGCCAGAACCAGAGGCCACGCCAACACCAACGCCGTAACATAGAGGCGAGGAATCTGCTTCCATTTAGGCAAACGGAGCGCGGCCTGCTACAATGGCAGCGCTCCGGTGCTGCATCTCTACCTAATCGCTCTATGAAGGAGATCCGCATGGCTGAGCAGGGGAAGATACGCGTCTTAATCGTGGATGATATTGCTGAGACGCGCGATAATCTCGAGAAGCTCCTGTTTTTCGAGAAAGATATTGAGGTTGTTGCCAAAGCGGGTACGGGCCGTGAAGCTGTGGCGATGGCGAAACAACACCAGCCGGATGTTGTCCTGATGGACATTAACATGCCGGATATGGATGGTATCGCCGCAACCGAGGCGTTGTTGAGCCAAGTACCGACTACACAAGTGATCATGATGAGCGTGCAGGGCGAGCAAGATTACTTGCGTCGCTCGATGCTCGCTGGTGCTCGCGAGTTCCTCATTAAGCCGATTAGCGCCGAGGATCTCTACAATGCGATCCGCCATGTGCATCGGCTTCAGACAACGCAGCGCCGCTATGCGCCCGTTAGCCCTGCCGAGATGGGTGGTGGCGAGAGCGCTGGTGCTCAAGGCCAGGTTGTGGCGGTGTTCAGCCCCAAAGGTGGCGTCGGCACATCTTCGATCGCTGCGAACTTGGCGGTGGCTCTCCGACAACTCACCAATAAAAAGGTGGCGCTTGTCGATGGTAACTTGATCTTTGGCGATCTCGGCGTGATTATGAACTTGGTTTCGAGCAAGACGATTGCGGATCTTGCAAACCGAATCGCCGAATTGGATCGCGATCTGTTGAACGATATTCTTGTCACCCATACCACCCAGGTGCGTGTGCTGCTCGCCCCACCAAACCCACAGAGTGGCGAGTTGGTGACAGCGGATCATTTGCGAGCGATTATTGAGCAACTTCGCAAGGATTTCGATTATGTTGTGGTCGATACACAGTCTTCGTTCCAAGATCGGGCGTTGGCGGTGCTCGACGTGGCAGATCGAATTGTGACGTTGATGACGCTTGAGATGACCTGTATCAAGAATATCAAGCTGTTCTTGGAAGTGGCCGAACTGCTCGAATATCCCGCCGAGAAGGTGTTGTTGGTGTTGAATAAGGCCGATAACCGCCTGAATCTTCGTGCTGAGCACGTTGAGGAGCATATTCAGCATAAGGTCGCCTTGCAGATTGCCAACGCCGCTCATGAGATGACCTTGGCGCTCAATCAAGGCGTGCCGCTGGTGGTTGAGAAACGCGGTCATCAGACCGCCAAGGATATTGTCGCCTTGGCGAATCTGTTGAGTAATGCTAGTGGCGATGCTGCGAAAGCTGGCGATAAAGCTGCAAAACCGGCCCAAGAGCGCGGTGGCTTGTTCTCGCGCTTGATGGCTCGGCGATAGGAGGATAGATCGATGTCACTGTTGAAGCGCATTGGTGGTACAACACCAACCGTTGCTGATGGTGCTTCCGCTGCGGCTCGTCCAAGCGTGCCGCGCCCCGAAATGACGAAACTGGGTGCACCACCACGTGAAGATGAGAGTACCTTTACTGATATTCGCGCACGTGTCCAGAATCGGCTGATCAGTGAGCTCGATCCGAAACTCGATTTAACGAATCCTGTCAAGGTTCGTCAGCAGGTTGAGGACATTTTCAATTCGATCCTCGATAGCGAAAGTATCGTGCTCAGCCGTGGCGAACGGGCGAAAATGTTCGAGAGTATCGCTGCTGATATCCTCGGCTTTGGTCCGCTTCAAGAGTTGCTCAACGATCCGGAAGTCAGTGAAATTATGGTGAACGGCCCACGTCAGATCTTTGTTGAGCGCCGCGGTAAGCTCACAAAGACCGATGTGGTCTTTAACAACGATGAGCACGTGATGCGGGTGATCGACCGGATCATTTCGCCGCTTGGTCGCCGTTGTGATGAGTCTTCGCCGATGGTCGATGCCCGTTTGCCCGACGGTAGCCGCGTGAATGCGGTCATTCGTCCTATTTCGCTGATCGGCCCCTGCTTGAGTATCCGCAAGTTCAAGAAAGAGGGTATCACTGTCGAGGATATGATCCGCTTCGGCTCGCTCACCCGCGAGATGGCGGAGTTTATCTCGGCTTGTGTGCGCGCTCGGCTGAACATTGTGGTGTCGGGCGGTACGGGTTCGGGTAAGACGACGACACTCAATGCGCTCTCGTCGTTTATTCCCGAGGACGAGCGCATTATTACCGTCGAGAATGCGGCTGAGTTGCAGTTGCGCCAGGAGCACGTGGTAACGCTCGAGTCGCGCCCGCCGAACGTGGAGGGTAAGGGCGAGATTACCATTCGCGACTTGGTGATTAACTGTTTGCGTATGCGTCCTGAGCGAATCGTGGTAGGCGAGTGTCGCGGCGGTGAGGCGCTTGAGATGCTCCAGGCGATGAATACCGGCCACGACGGCTCTATGACGACGTTGCACGCTAATACGCCCCGCGACGCGATCTCGCGTATCGAGACGATGGTGTTGATGGCTGGTATGGACCTGCCAGTCCGCGCTATCCGCGAGCAGATCGCTTCGGCAGTGAACTTGATTATCCAACAGGCTCGCTTGAAAGATGGTAGCCGCAAGTTAATCAATATCACCGAAGTGCAGGGTATGGAAGGTGATGTGGTCGTCTTGCAGGATATCTTCGTGTTCGAGCAGACTGGCCTTGATGAGCGCGGTAAAATTGTTGGTACATTGCGCCCAACCGGTGTTCGACCTAAGTTTGTCGAACTCTTTGAGCAGCAAAATATTTACCTGCCGCCCAATATCTTTGGGTATTCAAGTGAACGCTCGTTCTTCTAGGAGCGTTGTGCTGGTGGGTATGCGTGCGGACGATTGCTGCGTTGTGTGACCAACGATCCTTCTAGAGGAGAGGAAGCTCCATGATACCGGAAATCTCGCCAAACATGCTACCTTATATCGGTGCTGGTGGCCTTTTCTTAGTGATCGTGTTCATCTTCGTACTCATTGCACGCAGAATGGATCGTGGCCCCGATGTCAGCGATCGTTTGTCGCAGTTTGCAGGTCGCCAAGATCGTACGAAGGCCGAAGAAGAGAAGCCGCTAGCGAAACTTGACGCGGCGGTCTCTAAAGGGAAGCAAGGTAGCCAGATCGCTCGCGATTTGGCACGGGCCGACTTGAAGTTGACGGTCACTGAGTTTATTGGCCTGAAGATCCTTTCGGCTCTTGCTGGTGTCGGCCTTGGTATGCTGATCGGGCGCGCTAACTCGTCGGCTATGTTGCTTTCGGGTTTAGTGGGCGGCGTGTTGTTGTCGTTTGCCCCGAATCTGTATGTGGTGATCGCCGCACGCCGCCGCGTGACCGCTTTTAATAATCAGCTTGGCGATGCGATTAATTTGCTGGCAAACTCACTGCGTAGCGGTTATAGCTTCTTACAGTCGATGGAACTCGTCTCGCGTGAGGCGCCGCCGCCCATGGCGAATGAGTTTCGGCGTGTTGTGCAGGAAGTAGGCTTGGGCCTCTCTACTGCCGATGCACTCGATAACTTGCTGCGTCGGGTCCCTTCCGATGACCTCGACCTGTTGATCACGGCTGTGAATATTCAGATGGAGGTCGGTGGTAACTTGGCGCAGATCCTTGAGACGATTGGTCACACTATTCGTGAACGCGTTCGTATTAAGGGTGAAATCCGCGTGCTGACCGCTCAGGGCCGCATTTCGGCCTATGTGATCACTGCTATGCCGATTGCTTTGGCGATCATGATCACCCTGATCAATCCCGATTATATGTCACCTATCTTCGAGTTTGGTTTCCCCCCCGATGCATGGTGCTGTTTACCAGTTGTGTCGCTGATTATGATCGGCATTGGTTTTGTGGTGATTATGAAGATCGTCAATATCGAGGTATGAGGTAGCTTATGATGATCGGAATCGTTGCTGTTGCAGCATTTCTCATAGGCGTCATATTGGTCATCTATGGCATCTCACGCTCGGCTCAGCCTGATGTGATCGGTGAGCGCTTAAGCCAGTTCACTGAGCGCACGATGACGCTTTCCGAGCTTGAGCTTCAACAGCCGTTTAGCCAACGCGTGCTGATCCCGATGGCTCGCGCGATCTTGAACACGCTTGGTAAGTACGGCCCGAAGCAGAGCGCCGACCGTCTGCGCTTGAGCCTGCAGCAGGCCGGTAATCCCGGCAATATCACGCCAATCATGTTTTCGGGTATCCGAATTGTGTTGGCGGTCGTGCTGTTGCTGATCTTTGCCTTCATCACGTTCCGTACAATGGCGTTTGGCCAGGCGTTGATGTATACGGCATTGGGTGCGGTATTGGGCTATTTGTTGCCAGGCATGTGGCTCGGCCAGCAGATCAAGAAGCGTAAAAAGGAGATCGTGAAGGCGTTGCCCGATGCGCTCGACCTGTTGACGATTAGCGTTGAGGCTGGTCTGGCGTTCGATTCGGCGATGCAGCGCGTGACTGAGAAGTGGGAGGGTGAGCTTTCGAAGGAGTTTAAGCGTGTCTTGACCGATACGCGCTTGGGTCGCCCTCGCCGCGATGCGCTCCGCGATATGGCTACTCGTACTGGCGTGGAGGATGTGCAGACGTTTACGGCTGCGATTATCCAGGCTGAGCAGTTGGGTGTGTCGATCGGTAAGATCTTGCGCATCCAGTCCGATCAGATGCGTGTGCGTCGCCGCCAGCGCGCTGAGGAGGCTGCTCAGAAGGCGCCTGTGAAGATGTTGTTCCCGATGGTGTTCTTGATCTTCCCAGCGCTGTTCGTGGTGATCCTTGGCCCGGCGGTTCCCCGTATTATGGAGAGTTTGGGCGGGCTGTAGGCTTCGCTATGACGATGTATGATGGTTGTATCAGTGGTGCACCAAGGCATGTCGCAATGTCTTGGTGCTTTTGTATGGGTGGTGTACGATGACATCGAAGCCAACGTTTGAGATTGTGAATCGGACACGCGGCCAGATTTTGGCGGATCGGGCGGAGTTGGCGCGGAGTTTCTTGGCGCGTGGGCGCGGTTTGATGTTGCGTCGCTCGTTGCCGACAGGCTATGCGCTGATTATCTACCCTGAGTCGAGTGTGCATACGTTTTTTATGCGCATTCCGATTGATGTGCTGTTTGTGGCTGCCGATGGGACGGTGGTGGGGTTGCGCAAGGAGATGCCGCCGAATCGTCCGTTCGCGGGGGTGGCTCCGTGGCGTGGCCGTTATGTGGTGGAGTTGCCCGCCGGGGTGATTGCTGCGACAGGGACGGCGATCGGCGATGTGTTGGAGGTGACGCCGCCACTCAAGTAGCAGTGTGTTGCTGCGATGGCGAGGTGATTCCGCGACTACAGCGGCGCGCGTTTTGGCGCGCAGCGCCACATCTGTCCGAGCGCGCACACGTTGTGCACGACGTTGTTTGCCCGTAGCGACGGGCGTTGGGGTTGACGACGCGCTCTCTTTTCCCCATATATCCTTGGTGAGAGGCGGCTTAGGCCGCCTTTTGTGTTGCTACTGGGTTTTTTGGGGTGGTTCGTTGCGGCCCGCCAGGATGAGGTAGCTGTAGAGGAGGATGCCCGAGCCGATCGAGACGATGAGTTTGACGGCGAATGGGAGCGGCGAGGGCGAGATGAAGCCTTCGATGATGCCGGCGATGATAAGCAGCGGGACACAGCCGAGCAGCAGGTTCAGCGCTCGCCGGGTGGCCAGGACGAGGGCGGCGCGACGGGTGTAGAGTCCGGGCCGAAGCAGCGCCCAGCCGAGTTGCATGCCTGCTCCGCCGCTGAGGAAGATCATACTGAGCTCGATGGTGCCGTGCGCTGCGACGAAGCCCCACAGGTTGCCTGCGAAGCCGAGCGCGTGCGAGGCGCCTGCGATGATGCCGAGCATAAGGCCGTTTTGGATCATGATGTAGAGCGTGAAGATGCCGAAGAGGATGCCTCCGGCGAATGCGCGGAAGGCGACGCCGATGTTGTTGGTCATGATGAAGGAGGCTGAGGCTGAGCGGCCATCTTCGTTGATGCTTTGCCACCATTCGTGTTGGTCGCGGATGTTGCGGATAACGCCTTCGAGCCCTAGGATGGACGCGCCTGCGTCGGGGTCGCGATAGCTGACGATGTAGCCGAAGATGGCGGGCAGCAGGAACATGAGGAAGGCCGCCAAGGTGTAGGCCCACGTTTCTCGGAAGGTTCGCGGGAAGGTGTGGGTGAAGAAGGTGAGCAGGCTGGCTCGGCGGTGTGCGCGACTCTGATAGACGGTGCCGTGGGCTTGCGCCACAAGGCCGTTGAGGTATTCGGTGACGCGGTGGGTTGGGTAGTCGCGTCGCGCGATGGCGAGATCCGAGGTGGTGCTGCGGTAGAGGTTGCCGAGTTCGCTGAGTTCTTCGGCGGTTAGCCCCGTTAGTCCTCGCGTCCGCGATTTGCTGATGAGGGCGGTGAGGCGCTCCCAGGCTTGCTTTTTGTTGGCTATGAAGTCTTCGGCAAGCATAGGTTGTTCCTTCTGTTGTTGTGCTCCTTTTGAGTAGTATAACAGATTCGCTTTAGGATGTGCGGGTGTGCCAGGCGATCACATCGCGGTAGACGAGCGGGTCGAGGTAGTGTTGATGCGCGATGGGGTCCTGGCGGATGCGCGTGCCCGAGATGGGGTAGCGTTGCCGTTGCGGATCGACTTGGCGGTTGATGGCACCGAAGGCTTGGCTGATGTGTTCGCCGTACCATTCGCTGGAGTAGAAGTGGGTGATGCCGCTGATGCCGAGGGTGTGGATGAGATAATGTTCGTGTTTGCGTTTGATCTCATCGGTATCGCCGACCTCGGTGGGGCCGTCCCAAGCTTCGATGATGGTGATGTGCGGGTAGAGTTGTCGCAGCCATCCCGCTCGTACATCGAGTGGAATGGGTGTGGTTTCGGGGCAGTTGTAGATGACGACTGTGACGCGCTGCATCTCTGCGAGGGCTGTCTCGATCACATATTGGTGTCCGCGATGCAGTGGGGCGTATTTGCCGAGTGCGAGTCCATGGGTTACTGGCTGCATGATGTTGATCTGTTGTGCTGTGATGCCGAGGCGCTACGTGAGCAGCGCTTCGGCATCACATGTGAGGCGTGTTGGTATACGCGTTGCGGATCAGTCGCGACGGGGGCTGAGCAGTTCGCGGATGTTGTAGTAGATCACGCCGCCGTCGATGCGTTTATCGGGCAGGAAGCAGAGAATAGAGATCAAAAGGTTTTGGATATAACCGGGCGTGAAGATGGCTTTAAGCAGTTTTGGTTTGCTCCAGCGCCGCAGTTGGTAGTAGAACAGGGCGGTGAGCGCGGAGGCGATTGGGCCACCGAGCGAGCGCCCGATGTGTTGCTGCGGCGAGACATTGTGGTCGTAATAACCAGTGATCGGCATCACATCCCATTTGACATAATCCATCGACGCTTTTGCGAGCCGCGCCGAGATGATGTGCCCGATGACGTGCATTAGGTCGGTATGGTACCAACTGATCACGGTACTGAGGCCGATGATCAGCGCTTTGCGGTGCTCAATCCCACGCCAACGAGCGATCGCATAGCCGATCGGTCCGTAGATGATGATCCACAGAAGCAGGCGCGGGTGGAGTCTCACAGGTACTCCAAGCAGTGTGAAGTGCGACTTTTTCGACATACTGGTATCCTTGACACTGTTCGATGTACGTACTGTGTGCTTAGGCAAAGATTTCCTCGATACACTGGCCTTCCCACTCACTGGGGGCGTTGATGTTCAGCAATCGTGCGAGGGTTGGCGCGGTATCGAGCAACGAGACTGGCGTGGTGATGGTGTGGCCAGCGCGAATGTTTGGCCCGCTCACCATCCAGAAGATGGTCATATCCTCGTCGGATTCGGTGCCGTGGCCGTGGTCGTGGCCGCCGTGGTCGCTTTGGATCAGCACGGTGCTGTTGGCAGGCAGGCTGGTGAGGAGGGTGCCGAGCGCCGAATCGACGGCGGCGACTTGGTTGATGTAGCCTTCCGACATCCAACCGTAGTGGTGCCCGGCACTATCGACGGTGCCGAAGTAGACGAAGGCGAAGTCGAACTGGTTGGTGACGAGTTGGCGGGCTGCTTCGACGGCGATGATCTGGTCGCCATCGGGTTGGTAGGCGGTGCGTGTGTAAAACGAGTAGGTGAGACTGCCGGGCCTACCGATGTCGCGTAGTTCCTCCCAGTTATAGAAGAAGGCGCAGCGTTTGTTGGCTGCATTGGCAACTTCGAAGAGGCCGGGCAGCGGCTCGCTGAACGGCTTCCAAGTGTTGGTAGTGATGCCGTGCCGTGAGGGCAGCACGCTGTGGAAGATGGAGGTATGGCACGGCAGTGTGATCGATGGCATCACGCTGCGGGCTTGCATAGTGGCGGCGCTGCGACTTCGGAAGCCTTTGATATGCGGGCAATTTGCAATTTCGATAGCGTCGGGTCGCAAGCCGTCAATCATAACTAAAACAATCATTGTTTCCTCGCGGTTGGTTGCACAAAAAATGGGTGCCATATTCAAGGTGTTACAATTCGTTTTTGTGTTGCCGTATCGATTGTTGGAAGGAGCGGGTGTGTGAATACGACAGGTGATGCTTGGGCAACTTGGGAGGCGCGTTTCGTGCAGTTTTTGCGGCGCGACGATGCGCAACACGACGCTGCTCACGATCTTGAGCATATTCGGCGTGTGGTGACGACGGCGCGCAGGTTGGCCTTGGCCGAGGGCGCAGAGTTGGCTGTGGTGCTCCCGGCGGCGTGGCTGCACGATTGTGTGGTGGTGCCCAAGGATTCGCCGTTGCGCTCGCAGGCTTCGCGATTGGCAGCGGAGGCGGCTACCACATTTCTGCGCTCGGTCGATTACCCCACAGAGCGCTTGGCGGCGATTGCGCACGCTATCGAAGCGCACAGTTTCTCGGCGCAGATCGTGCCGCAGACGCGCGAGGCGCAGGTGGTGCAGGATGCGGATCGGCTCGACGCGCTCGGAGCGATCGGCTTGGCGCGCTGCCTGATGCTGGGTGGCGCGCTGGGTCGGCGTCTGTACGACCCCGATGACCCATTCGCGGAGCAACGTGTTCTTGATGATGTGGTGAATACGGTTGATCATTTCTATGTGAAGTTGCTGCGCCTGGCTGATACGATGACGACGGAATCCGGTCGTGTAGAGGCCCGACAGCGAACACGTTTCCTTGAGCAGTTTCTTGAGCAGTTGCGCCACGAGATTATGCCGACGGTGTGAAACATCTACTCCTGTTCGAGCAAGAATCCTCGGCCTAGCGTATCGCGTGGGTCGAGGATGAATTGTTGTTGGCCCACGACGAAGGCGCTGCCGCTCACCTCGGGGACGATCGCCGCGTGTGGCCCGACGGTCGTTTGTGCGATCACGCGGCCACCGAAAGCGCTATCTCGCCCGAGGATACTTTCGATGACGATGGTTTGTCCGTCGTTGAGTTCGCCTTTGGCGTGATGCAGGGCCAACCGTGCCGAGACACCCGTGCCCGTGGGGGAGCGATCAACCTCGGCGGCGGCGAACACGCAGATGTTGCGGCTGTGATGCT
>CALKHR010000018.1 GCA_937988885.1 uncultured Roseiflexaceae bacterium
ACCCAAAACGCTCTGTATCTGCCTTGGGCGCGTTATGGTACAATGCGCGGCAGTGTGCATCGGAATGTGCAATCGCGCAAGCGTCGTTTATCGCTCTTACTGGAGCTTTTCGTGTGATTCAACTCCTACAACGCCCCCGCGTCCTGGCGATCTTTGTCTCATTCGCCGTCGCTCATTTTCTTTCGGTGTTCCTACGTTCGACCAATGCGGCGATTGCTCCCGATCTTTCGCGCGATTTGAGCCTCACTGCAGCCGAACTTGGCCTAATGACCAGCCTGTACTACGTCTGCTTTGCGCTGGTGCAGTTGCCGCTGGGCGTGGCGCTCGATCGCTTCGGCGCCCGTCGCGTTACATCCTCGATGATGCTGATCACGGTCGGCGGCTGCTTGCTGTTCGCCTCGGCCTCCTCACTGGCGAGCGCGGCGCTGGGCCGAGCGCTGATCGGCGTGGGCATGGCGACCGTGTTGATGGGCGCAATGCAGATCTTTAGCCAGTGGTTCCCCAGCAACCGCGTCGCGACGGTCTCGGGCTTTATGACTGGCCTCAGTTCGCTGGGCGGTATGCTGGCCTCGACGCCGCTCTCCTGGATGAACGAGACGCTGGGCTGGCGGGTGATCTTCTTGAGCATGGCTCCGCTGGTGCTGCTCAGCGCGGTGGCGCTGGTGGTGATCGTGCGCGAGCGCAAGCCCGAGACGCCGCCGACACAGCCTGTGGCCGCCCGCACACAAGTCGGTTTCAGCCAAATCTTTCGCGATTCGCGGTTTTGGCGCATCGGCATGACTTGTTTCTTTCTGTTTGGCACGATGCAAGCCGTGCAGAGCCTCTGGGCAGGGCCGTATCTGTTCGATGTGTTGCGGCTCGGCAGCATCGAAGTCGGCAATGTGCTGCTGGCTTTGAATATCGGCCTGGTGATCGGCTACTTCAACTCCGGCTGGCTCAGTGACCGCTACGGCGTGTTGCCCGTCGTAATAATCGTCGGCGTTTTCTTCCTGTTCTGTTTGCTGTCGCTGGCGCTGCTGGGCTTGTGGATGCCGGTGTCGCTCATCATGCTGGTGTTGGCGATCTTTGGTTTCTGTGGTTCGTTTAACATGGTGTTGCTCTCGCAAGTGCGGACCATGTTCCCGCCGGAGATGACCGGGCGGGCTTTGACGGCTGTGAATATGCTGGCGTTCGTGGGCACAGCGCTGCTCCAATGGGCTATGGGCGTGATTATCGGCCTGTTCGAGCCGAGCGCCGATGGTCACTACCCCGTCAGCGCCTATACAACCGTGTTTCTGTTGATTGCGGTGGCCTTCGGTTTAGCATTAAGTTGGTACATGACGCTTCGGCGCGAGAAGCCAGTATCACAATCAGTGGTAGCATCATGACACAATCGGTAGTGCGTGTTGGCGTAGTTGTGCTGATCGAGCGCGATGGGCGTTTGCTGCTGATCCGCCGATCTGGCTCGCATGGCGCAGGAACGTGGGCTACGCCTGGTGGTCATATGGATGTGGGCGAGACGCCTGCGCAATGCGGTATTCGTGAAGCCTACGAAGAAGTTGGCATCCAGGTTAGCGATCTTGAGTTTGTGGCGCTGACCAACGATATCTTCGCCGATATTGATAAACATTACATAACGATATGGTTTCGGGTGTTGGCGTTTAGCGGTGAGCCGCAGATCGCTTCGCCACGCGAAATGAGCGAGATGGGCTGGTTTCCCTGGGATGCGTTGCCTCAGCCGCTGTTCGGCCCGTTGGCCTGCCTTGTGACTGGCGATTCGCTTCCTCCGTTGCCTGGCTTGCCTGTCACACCTGCGTAATTTGTGGAAAAGGAAAGGCTTCTGCTGTGGTTCCATATGATTTGTACCGCCTGCTTCAGTGCCCCACGTGCGGCTCGCGCGATTTGATCGTGCTCGACGAAGGGGTGACGTGCAGCGCTTGTAAAAATGTGTATCCCAATCACGGCGGGTACATCGATCTGATGCCCCGTGCGATCGAGTTCGATTACGTCTCGAAGTACGTCTCCGAGGAGGAGGAACTGTCCGAGGAGCTCGATTACCGCGAACTCGCGCCGCCGTTGCTGGCGGCGGGCGTGCGTAATCGGGCGTTGGTGCGCCTGCTCGACCTGCGCCCCGAGGATACTGTGCTCGACAGCGGTTGTGGCACTGCCAAGTTCGCCGCCTGGAATGCCGACAAGGTGCGCCTGATGGTTGGCGCTGATCCGGCCACGATGTTCGCCGATGCGGCGGTGGAGCAGGTGGCGCTCACCAAGGCCGACTCGCGGCGTCTGCCGTTCGCCGATAACAGTTTCGATAAGGCCTTCTCGATCGACGTGCTGGAGCACTTCCCCCGCGATGTGATCGATGAGTATCTGACCGAGACGGCGCGGGTGTTGCGGCCCGGCGGGCGCTTCCTGGTCTTCTCGAACACCAGCGATCCCTCGTCGCTGCAGCCGTTGACTGATCTCAGCCGCAAGATCGGCAAGCTGTTTGTGCGCGCCGGATTGTACGACTTCCAGCGTGAGGCGCGCCGCAAATCCGACCACATCAAGGCGCTGCGCACCTGGGAGGATGTGCTCGATGCGATGAATCAGGCTGGCTTGCGGCCAGTGAAGATCGTGTTCTGGAACAGCGTGTTCACCAGCTTCGTGGAGCACGTGCTGATGAAGTTGGGCGAGGTGGTGTTGGGGCGCACGAAGAAGAAATCCTCCAAGGCCGCGTCTACCGAGCAGAAGCCTGCTGTGCCAGAGGGCACCCACCGCGAGATTCGGGCGCGTCAGCGCATGCGCGAGCGTCTGCAGCGACGTGGCTTGGCGTTCTACGGCCTCACCGCTGTGACCCTGTTGATGGAGCTGGATCTGTGGCTATTTGGCAAGTTGCGCTCGGGTTCCTACTTCATTGTTGTTGAAAAAATCTAGGAGTGCTGGCGCATGGCTTGGTTGCCCTACGAGCGCTTGATCATCGAGACAAGCCTGAATCCCGCCGAAGCGCACGCATCCTTAGCCCAGGTCGTTGCCCCCGAGCTGCCTACGGACGCGCCGTTCGTGGGCGTGCTCTCGGGCGAGCGGTTCGCCATCCGGCGGGCGGTGAGCGCAGGAAACCCGTTCGTGCCCGAGATAACCGGGACGCTCCATGCCGACCCGACGGGCACCGCGATCGATCTGACCATCCGTATGAGGTGGTTGGTGCTGTTGGTGATAGTGGTGCTGTTTGTGGCGCTCAGTTTCGTCGAGTGGCTGCTGTTGCGCGGCGCCTGGCAGGCTGGAACCTTCCAGATCGCTCAGTTGGCGCCGCTCGGTGTGGCTGTGCTGTTGCTGGCGCTGTGCGCGCTGCTCTACGGATATCAAGTGCGCAAGGCAAAGGACCTGTTGCATCAACTCTTTGCCGATTAGCGTTTGGCGTTTTATGTGTGTCTGATGTGGTCATGTTGGCCACATCTTTTTTTGTTGTGAAGGTGAAGGCTCTCTGCTGCCAAAAGCCACCTATACCCGCATCTCCAGCAGGCGCTTGACGGCGTGGACGACCCGTTCTGGCTCGCAGGGCTTGACGAGGAAATCGCGTGCTCCCGCTCGGATCGCCTCGGTCATGATCGATTGCTGGCCGAGCGCGGTCAGCATAATCACCCTGGCGTGCGGGTCGAACCGACAGATCTCGGCGAGGGCCGCCAAGCCGTTTTTGTTCGGCATCGTCAAGTCCATCAGCACCACGTCGGGCCGCGCCCGATGATACACGCTCACCGCCTCTTGCCCATCGGCGGCCTCCACCACAACGTATCCCTCATCGGAGAGCATTCTTCCGATGCGTAGCCGAATAAATTCAGCGTCATCAGCAACCATAACAGTTGGCATAAGTGACCTCGTGTACTGGAAGATATCCTTGAGAAGTTAAGATGATTCGATGGTATGAGCGGTTAGGTGGCCCTCATCGTGTGCTGATATGCCAGATGGCAGAATCCAAAGTTGAATCGTGCTGGATGTGGCTGGAGCGTGGTAATGTGCGTCGATGATGTGGATGGTGTTTTGTTGGTCTTGCATTGCGCGTTTGGCGAAATCGAGCATCCACGCGGTCGGATCGGCTACGACGGCGGGTGGCGATGGCTTGAGCGCGCCCCAAGAAGGCTGTGCCAAGATGTTGAGGAACGACGAGAGCGCCACGTTGCCGAGTTCGCCGAGCGCCGACTGCTCGATTGAGCCGAGTTGTTTTGTGGTGCCGATGCGCTGGCCGAGCAGTAGATCGACCACGGTGAGGGCTGTGCGCCGCGACATCATAAGGAGCGCCTGCCCGGGTAGATCGTCACTGAGCATCAGGTGGACGCCAACCGTATCGGGGACGATGCGTTTGGTATGGGCCACGAACTGATCCAGCGGCACCTCAACAATGCGCTGATGGGCCGTTGTGACCGACTGTTTGGTCATATTCGAGAGCGTGTAGGCCACAAACCAGATCGCTTTAAGCAGGATTGCTTGCGGTCTCCCATGGACGATCAAGGAGTTCCAGCGCTCGTTGGTAGTGAAGGGCGTGCTGCTCATATCGATCTCTGATTGCTTTGGTGGATGAGCGACGATTGCAGGAGGATCGGCACATCGAGCACGACCGCTTTGCTGCCGTTCTGAAGCACCGCATCGCCCAATGCGCCCTGCACGTGCGAGTGTTGGCCTTCGGCTACGTTGATCAGCACCTCTTGCTCGCCGATGATCCAATCGACTTCGAGTTGCGCTTGGGTGGCTGCGTGCCCAAGTTGCACGAGCGCTGAGGGCTGTTCGGCGGGTATCGATGGGCGCGGTGGCGTGTAGGCATCCGACAACTCTTGCAAGGGTAGGATGGTGCTGCTCAGATCGATGCTGGCCTGTGGTGTTTGACCCTGGACCGAGGTGTGGATTGAGAGCACGTATTCCAGCGGCACAGCCAACGTCACACCCGCCACGGCGAACAACAGCACGGCCTGGCGGCTCAGGCTGAGCGGCAAGCGCACGCGGAAGGTGGTGCCCTTGCCGAGCGTGCTTTCCACGGCGATGCTGCCGTTGAGTTGGGCGATTTGGCTGCGCACCGCGTCGAGGCCGATGCCGCGCCCGGATAGCTCGGTGACGCGCTCGGCAGTGGAGAGATGCGCCTTAAAGATCAGATCCAGGCTCTCCTGCGCGTCGAGGTGTTGCGCCTCCTGTTCGGTGATCAGTCCTTGTTCGTATGCCACCTGACGGATCTGCTGAGGATCAATGCCGCGCCCGTCGTCGCTGAGGCTGATCTGCAACTCTGTTTGGGTGGCCTGCACATCGAGCGATAGCCGCCCGGCTTTCGGCTTGCCCAGCACGATGCGTTTGTGCGGCGGCTCGATGCCGTGATCAAGTGCATTGCGGATCAGGTGCAGCAACGGCTCGTTCAGGCTATCGACGAGGGTCCGATCCACTTCGATATCGGTGCCGCTGGTGTGCAGATCGACCTGTTTGTTGACGAGTTGGGCGGTATCGCGCACCAGCCGTGGTAGGCGTTCGAGGAGGCTGCTGATCGGCAGCAGGCGGGTGCGTAGCACTTCGGCCTGTAGTTCGTTGAGCGACTGCTCGAAGTGTTGGTTGAGGTTGTTGAGTTCGCCCAACAGATTGGGCTGACTGAGTTGGTTCTGCAGCGATTTGGTGAGTTCGCTGAGGCGCATATGCTCGTTGGATAATTTGGTGACGAGGTTCATCAGCCGATCGAGGCGCTCGGTGCTGACGCGCACGAGCGCATCTGGCTCGGGCGATAGGGCTTGGGTGTAATCGTACCGCTCGATGCGAACAGTGACCTGGTTATCTTCTTGATGCGCCATATCGACGATGGCCTCGTAGGAGAGCGGCGTAGCGATCAACCCCCAGAAACTGGTGGTCTCGTGGGTGAGTTGCTCGATCTCAGGTGAGGCGACGATCAGCAGGCCGGTGTCGAGGAGCGCGAGCGTGCTTTGGTAGAGTTGTGTGGCTGGCGCGAATCCCTGTGGATTTGCGACCAGTTGGATCAGAAAGAGGTTCTGGCCCGCACGTTGTGCTTGATATGCCATGTGGCATTGTTCGGGTGTGAGCTTCGGCGCTGCGGTGGGCGCAGTGGTGCTGATACGCTGGAGTTGTTCGAAGATCTGCTCTAGCCGAGCGAGTAGCGGTTCGATATCCGTGTGGTTGCTCTGGTTGTGCAGCACCTCGTCGCGCATGCCACGCAGGGCATCGACCACTGCCAGCAGATCGGTGGCGATGGCATTTGAGATGACTTGTGGGTCTTTGCGCAGGATCTCGAACAGCGCTTCGAAAATGTGGGTGAGTTGCACCATGCGCTGGTGCCCGATGGTGCCTGCGAGCGCCTTGAGCGTGTGAGCCGCCCGAAAAATGGTCTCGATGGCAGCGAGGTCGGCTTGATGCTCGAGTTGGAGGATGCCTGCTTCCATCGCATGAAGGTGTGTGTTGACGTCGGCAAAAAAGATGGCGCGCTCTTCAGGCAATAGATTGAACGTCTGTGAATCCATGAGCGTTCTACTTTTGTATCGTGAAGCGTTTCAGGCTGTGTGCAGGCGAGTTTGAAACGCAAGAGCTTAATGCTGATGATTCAGTTGCGATCCGCATGCCTGGCCCTATGAACTGGCCGATACGGATAGAAACGCTGGGCATCACTGCTGCATGGCAAAGAGGAGCGATGCGGGGCGTTGGGTTTGTCCGTCCTGGGATTGGATCCGTGCCTCGGGGCCGAAGATCGTTGGGGTGAAATGTGGTCCTGAAAACCTGGTTAGGAAAGGTGTTGATTTTGGTTTAGGACAAGATGTACTGTACCCGACAGTACTACGAAACACAAGCTTTCTTCGTCTACGAAATGATTGCGAAATGGTATCGGCGACTTAACCTATGTCGAACCTCGTTTATGGCCTATGCCAGGTGGCGAGTTGCGGCCTCTCAGCGATGTATTATACTTGTGCGGCTTGTCCCTGTTGCTGTAAACGTGTGATCGGTCGTTTGAACGAAGGATGGATCGCTTTGCAATGGGAAAAGCGGATGGTTTGTATAAGTAAGGCGTGGTGTTATGCGACCTTTGTATTTGTCGCCGATCGGGCGCGGTGGGGTGGATTTCGGTATTCAGAATATTCTTCGTTCGGTGCGTTTAGCGGGTTTGGAGCGCGCTGAGTTGCTGCGCTTGCCCGAGATCTATAATTTTGCGCCGTTTCTGATCCCGCGTGGTTTGCCCGCCCGTTGGTGGGAGAATTTCGATGTGATTCAGGGGCGTTCGCGGATCGCGTTTGCGTTGCGTGCTCCGGGCCGCCCGTTGGTGACGACGGTGCATCACCTGACGACGGACCCTGATCTGCAGCCGTACAGTTCGTTGGCGCAGCGCCTGTTTTATCGGTTGGTCGAGAGCCGCTACGATGGCTGGTCGATCCGCGAGGCCGATGCGGTGGTGTGCGTGTCGCGCTATACGCAGCGCCAGGTCGAGCAGATCTACGGTTTCCACGATAGTGTGCTGGTGTTCGACGGTATCGATACGTCGGTGTTTACGCCGACGCCCGGTTTGGTGCGCGCGGATCACGGGTTGCCGCCTTCGTCGGGCCGTATTCGTTTGTTGTTCGTGGGCAACCGCACGCGCCGTAAGGGTTTCGATCTGTTGCCGCGCATTATGGATCGTTTGCCGGAAGATTATGTGTTGTACTACACGGGCGGCTTCCAGGGCACCGATAAAGGCCCGCCGCATCCCCGTATGATTCCGATCGGTTCGCCGGATCGGGCCGGGTTGGTGGCGGCGTATCAGTCGTGCGATATGTTGCTGTTCCCTTCGCGCTTGGAGGGCTTTGGTATCGCGCCGGCGGAGGCGTTGGCCTGCGGTCGGCCCGTGGTGACGACGAACGCTTCGGCGCTGCCCGAGGTGGTGGATCACGGCGAGAATGGCTGGTTGTGCCCCCGCGACGATGTGGATGCGTATGCGGAGGCGGTGCGCCGTTTGGGTGAGGATGCGGCGATGCGTCGGCGTTTTGGCGAGCATGGCCGCGAGAAGGTGGTGCGTTCGTTCGGCTATGATCAGTTGGCGAATGGGTTGATTGCGGTATACCGCAAGTTGTTGGGTGAGTAAGGTTGCGCTAGGCGCAGGATTGCGCCATTCGGCGGGTGTGCGTGTACTAGCGAGAACGTGCGCTAGACGCAGGTTGGTTCGCACGAGGGCGTTGGATGCGCCATTCGGCGGGGATGCGTGTACTAGCGAGGACGTAGGCTGCTGCGCAGGCCCAAAGGGCCGCAACCGGCCCTTTGGAAACCCCAACCAGGGGCTTTATCGCCCCTGGACCCCAAAGTGGGAGGCAGCCTTGTGTGATACGCCCGTGGTTATGCCTTGTCGTACGTCGCGTTGGTGCGGGTGGGGTACACGCTCGGTGGCGATTGGCAGTGTGATTTGTGTGATTTGACATGTTCACCAAGTCATCAGGTCGCCTAATCACCGAGTCAGGTACGTCACCAAGTCGCCGCACTCGCGAGGGCGTTGGATGCGCCATTCGGCGGGTGTGCGTGTACTAGCGAGGACGTAGGCTGCTGCGCAGGCCCAAAGGGTCGGTTGCGGCCCTTTGGAAACCCCAACCAGGGGCTTATCGCCCCTGGACCCCAAAGTGGAAGGCAGCCTTGTGTGATACGCCCGTGGTTATGCCTTGTCGTACGTCGCGCTGGTGCGGGTGGGGTACACGCTTTGACATGTTCACCAAGTCACCAGGTCGCCTTGTCACCTTGTCTGGCCCCTCACCGAGTCATCAGGTCACCTTGTCATCGCCACGGCGTGAGAGCGGCGCAGCCATGCGCTGCGGAGCAGCGGGTAACGTGCGCGCGTTGTGGCGCGTAGCGCCATCACTGTCCGAGCGCGCACACGTTGTGCACGACGTTGTTTCCCCGTAGCGACGGGCGGTGCGGCGCTGGCGGCTTTTCTTTTTCCCCTACCAGAAAGGCTTTGTGCGGTGGCGTGTTATTTCGGCAGCAGCCGTTTTGGTAGTTTGCAGACCATAGTGTAGGCTGGGTCGAAGATGTTGCCGAGATCGTAGCGCCCGCACTGCGAGAGCAGCAGGTTGGCGCTGATGCGATCGAGTTGGTAATCGGTCTGGAGCCAGCGCAGCATTTCGCTGGTGGCGTGCTGCACACACTGGTCGAGCGGGCGAGCGTTGCCCACGGTGAAGATGTAGTCGTTGTTTTCGCCCCGTGGCCAGTTGATCCGTTTGCCTTTCTGCAGGTCGACGGTGATCTGTACGTCCATTGAGATTTCGATGCCCGTGCCAGAGATTTCGCCGTCGCTTTGGAGGGCGTGCCCATCGCCGATGAACAGCAGTGCGCCCGCGACTTCTACGGGGAAGTATACGGTGACGCCGCTCATGAAGCCTCGGTAGTCCATGTTGCCGCCGTGCGGGCCGGAGGTGGCGGTCGAGATGGCTTGGTCGCGCGCGGGTGCGACGCCGAAGCAGCCGAGCATAGGTTCGAGCGGGAGGGTTAGGGCGCCGAGCATGGTGATGGGGGTGAGGAGTTTGGCTGTGTTGGTGTCCAGATCGATCTGCCAATCGGCGTCGATGGAGCGGCCATCTTCTCCGATCGGTTGGTTGCGCACATCGTCGGGATCGATGACATTGGAGGCCAGAATGGCGCTCGACCAGCCGGTGGAGCGGTTCGGCACGATACTGTCGAGTTTGACGACGAGCGTGTCGCCTGGTTCGGCCCCTTCGATATAGAACGGCCCGGTCATGGGGTTGCCACGCTCCCAGACGATGTTGTTGTGTTGGTCGCGTCCGCTGGCGTCGATGGTTGTTGTGATGATGGTGTCGCCGGGTTGGACGCGCAGGACGGGTTCGTAGGTGCCCATCGCTCGGTAGTAGCGGGTTGGCGTAAAATGGTGAGTTGCCATCTTTTGCTCCTTGTGTCTGCGGAGAGTGTCTGCCGTTCTCGCTTGCTGTTAGCGGATTGCTCTGTTTGGTGTATCTTGGGCGCTCTGCTGTGCTAGAGCGATAACTTCGGTGGGTGTGGCGTTGCGCCCGGCGAGCCAGGCGGCCTCCCAGTGCTGGCTGTCGATCCGCCGTCGGGCGGCTTGGATCTGGCCGAGGATGTCGGCTTGTTTCGGTCGATAGGCGTAGTTCGCTGCTTCGCTTTGTTCGAGATAGGATTCTGCGGCTCCCCATAGCCGTGCGGCCAGCGAGATGCGTCCCCGTTTGGCGGCGACGTTGGCCAGGCAGGTGAGGCAATACGAGATGTTGCTGGCATCGCCCATCTCGAACGAGAGTTCCGTGGCTTGGCAGAAGAGGCGGGCGGCTTCGGTATAGCTCCCCCGCGATTGTGCGACGCTCGCCAAGTTGTAGAGCGCGGTGTAGATGCCCACGCGGTCGCCGGTTTGGCGTGTGAGCGGCAGTGCTCGCTCGGTGAGCGCGAGGGCGCTGGCGAAATCTCCTTGATTGAGCGGGATGACGGCCCAGTAGATCAGGGTGAGCGCGGCGCCCCAAATGTCGCCCACGGCGATGTATCGCTCGACGCCTTCGGCGAGGAGTTTGATCGCCTGCTCGTGTTGGTGTTGTCCGGCTAGGGTCAGGCCACGCATGGCGGTGCTGCGTGCGAGGCCGATCGCGTCGTTGTGCGTTTGATACCAGGCGAAGCATTCGTCGAGGTAGGCGAGCGCTTCGTCGTAGGCACCCTGTCCGTAGGCTAGCACTCCGGCGGTGAGTTGGGCCAGCGCGCGGCTTTCGGGTGGCACGTCGTCGCCCTGCGCCAGCAGCCAGTTGAGCCAACCGCGTCCCTCGTTGAAATGTCCCCGCATCCATAGGAAGAGCCAGAGCGACCAGTTGAGTTGCGCAACCGCTCGATAGTTGCGCACTTCGATCTGCCAGCGCATAGCGTCGCGGAAGTTCGGGTAGTCGAGCGTGAAGCGGGTGATCCAGGCGACTTGTTCGGCGCTGCGCATCAAGTCGTAGGCTTGCTCGGCGATCTCGATGTAGTAGGCGCTGTGCCGATTGCGTATGATGGTGAGTTCGTTGTGCTGGATCAATCGGTCGAGCGCGAATTGGCGTACGGTTTCGAGCAGGCGGTAGCGTCCATCGACGAAGAGCAGCAGCGATTGGTCGATCAGGCGTCGCAGCAGGTTGAGCACTTGTGACGCGGTGATGGTGTCGTCGCTGCAGATGTGCTCGCAGGCTTCGAGTGTGAAGGTGCCGTTGAATACGGCGAGTCGCCGGAAGAAGATGCGCTCGTCGGGATTGAGCAGGTCGTAGCTCCAGCCGATCGCGGCCCGCATGGTGCGCTGGCGTTCGGGTTGGTCGCGCAGGTGGCCTTCGAGCAGGGTGAGCGCTTGGTCGAGGCGGGTGGCGATGGTGTCGAGGGGCAGGAAGGCCAGTTGGGCGGCGGCCAGTTCGATCGCGAGCGGCAAGCCTTCGAGGCGCTGGCAGATCTGGGTGACCTGTTTGTAGTTGTCGGCGGTGAGTGCGAAGTGTGGCAGGGCTTGGCGCGCTCGTTCGAGAAAGAGTTGCACCGAGGCGGTTCGTGCGATGATCGCCATGTGGGGGCTGTTCGGCACTTCTAGGCCCGCCAGTTCGTGCACCCATTCCAGCCGCAGCCGCAGGCGTTCACGAGAGGTCACCAGGAGTTGCAGGCGCGGGGCTTCCTGCAGCAGCCGTGAGAGGAACGCGCAGGTGCGGTCGCCCTGTGTGATGCTGAGCAGTTGTTCGAGGTTGTCGAGCACCAGCAGCATGTGGTAGTTGCTGAGGTAGGCGCAGAGCGCTGTTTCGGCATCTTGGTTGGCGGGCAAGGTGTGGTTGAGCGTTTCGGCGATCGCGAACGGGATATTGCTCGCATCGGTGATAGTGGCCAGGGGCACGAACACGCTTCGATCCTCGAACTCGGGCGTTAGTTGGGTGCTTGCGTGCAGGGCTAGGCTCGATTTGCCCGTACCTCCCGGACCGAGCACGCTCACCAAGCGGCGGCGCTCCTTGATCTGCAGGTGGTGCAGGCGTTGCAGGTCGCTGGCTCGCCCGAACAGCGTATCAAGCGGTTGCTGCGCGATCGGTACGTGTGGGGCTAGGCTTGGTGGCGTGGTTATGGAGGTGGTGGTTGGCGTGTTGGCCTTTGCGAGTGTGATGGGGGTGCGGGCTTCTTGGAGGAAGGTTTCGCGCTCGGTATGCTCGATCTTGAGCACATCGGCGAGGCGCACGGCCATCTCTCGCGAGGGCCGACGCCGCCCATGCTCAAAGGCACGCACTGTCTGAACCGAGCAGTTGACGAGCGCTGCTAGGGCCTCTTGCGTGAGATCGTTGGCTATGCGTATTTGGCGTAGCCGTGCAGCAAAATGAGTCGTGTGGGCCATGATATGGCTATTATACTGCATATTGTTGACACCGTTGAAAAAGCGTTTATGCAATGGACGGAGAGATGTATCAAACTCCGTAAACGCTGCTCTGTGGTAGGGAAGCGTGCGATTGTTATGGCGCGCTGATCGAAAACGTATCATATGCCAATTGGGAGATGGCCTTGTCACTGCTCATTCGCGCTCATCGTTAACGCTGTTCCAATAGTACTTGCAGCATAACGAAATACCGCATGCATATAGGCTATCACTGTTTGTATTTAGCATACATATCACAAAAAAGGCATTTGATAGGTGATGCTAAAAAAGTGTGTATATGCCTAGTAGCAGATCGGTACTATTGAGGAATTGAGATTGCAATTTACTAATTGTATACTTTTGCTACAAGGTTATTTAATACTCACGTCATTGCCTAACACTTGCGGTGCTGAGTTAAGGAATCTCTAGAAATGTCCATTCAACTACCACAAGCACAACGCACTGCTCGTCCGCGATATATTCCTCTCCCTCGGCTTCAGAACTCAGTATGGCTGCAGACCACGCAGTCCTTGCGAACGACGAGTGACCCGAAATATATGCAATACATCGTCTCACAACTGATGTTAGCATTGCAGACGATGCGTAACGCACTCGAATACGCTGTCGAGCATGACGGCTCATCGTCGGCTGAACTCGTTCTGAGGCGTTGGCTCGCCCCCACGGCCCGACAGATCGAAGAAATCATTCAACGCTTCTCCGAACTGTCCATCTCGAAGATGCCGATCGGCATCGAAATCATTCAAGGCTTGACGGTCGTGGTGTTAGCTGCCGATATGCTTGCTCAGGATACCAATGCGATCCATGGCGAAGTGTACGCTCTTCTTGAGCGCAATGCTCAACGCGTGGCCGAGGACCTGCAAGTGATTGATCTCTCTTCGACTGTCTCCCTCAATAGCGCGTTATAACGCTAATGCGGAGGTCGGGCGCTTATGCAGCGCCCGACTTTTGCTGTGCGCTTTCGCCTTCAGCCAGCCTGATCCCCATACCTCCCAAAAGCGCGCCTTTCCGCATTCCGACCGATACCCGTAACAGGCGGGAAGAGAGTTGGGGCGCTAGCCTGCAGCGCATCGGTACGATATCAAAGAAAGGAGCGTGTTGCCAAAGGTTACCACTAGATTGATGCAATGATGGTTCATCCAGTATGATATTATGGTTGTTCAATGAGGTTTGGCACCATTAAGGAAAGTTCCCGAAACATCTTACAAGAATCGGCTTGTAACGTAACGCACTCGTTCGACGTATACCAACTGCAAGAGCGAATCTTGCGAATGTAAAAGGGATTTTGCTATAATAGCTTGTATATTAGTAAGGACCAGTGGTAGTCGTCCATATCGGTTCTGCAGCCACTGGTAAAACAACACATGCTCGATCTGGTAACGCGTCATAGCTTTATCGCGATTTGCCTGGCTATATTCCTCGAGGAATTGGGCGTCCCTATGCCTATTCCTACTGATATCCTCATTATCTTTGCTGGGGCAGCCAGCGGCCAATCCTTCGCTAAACTCACGCTTTGGTTTGTACTTATTTCGATCGTCTCAGCGCTCGGTTCAAGCGGGCTTTACCTGATCGTGCGGCGCGGTGGTCGCCCTTTAGTGGAGCGTTTTGGCCGCTATGTGCACCTCGGCCCCGAGCAATTGATGCGTGCCGAGCAGACCTTGAATCGCACCGGATGGTTCGGCATTGCGTGTGGGCGGGCGCTCCCCGGCGTGCGCTATGTGACCGTGATCGCCTGTGGTCTGCTGCGCGTGCCATACGGTCGCTATATCACCGCTCACATCGCGGGATCATCGGTTTATATCGTTGTTTTTCTTACGCTCGGCTCCTACTTTGGGCCGATGATCGCCGAGCGTCTCCACGCTCCCGAAATCGTGCTGCGCCTGCTGTGGCTGGGTGCGCTCTCGTTGGGCCTGCCCTTGCTGCTGGGTTGGTTGTGCGTTCGTGGCCATGCACGCTACGTTGCTGAGCCATCGCGTTGGCGGCAATTCAGTGCTCTGCTGCTGGCGAGCTTTCTCGGTTCCACTTCGCTCGCCGCCACCTGGGCCGGGGCTGCCGCCCTCACCGAGGTGTTGGGTGACCCGCGCTCGATCGATATGAGCCATATGCTCGCTCGTATTCTGCTCTCTACCGGTTTCCGCGCTTCTCATGTGAGCGCCCTCATCCTTGTGTACGCGGGCATTCTGCTCATTTGCGCGATGGTCGGTGTCTGCTACTACGAGCTTATCCAGCCGCGCCTCGCATCGCACCGCACACCGCTTCTGCATCAAGCGCTTGGCCTTGCCCTGCTAGGCGGCATTGTCGTCGCGAGTTGTTTTAGCATCGCAATGCTGTTCGGCCACCTACGCCCGATTCAGCCTTGGTGGTCCTCCGATGGATCGTTGGTTCTGCTGGCCGTCATGGCGGGTGTCTTGTCCTATACGCTCACCACTGTGTTCGGGCGCGCCCTCGCCATCGCCGTGCTGCCCTCGCTGCGTCGCAACCGCTCGGCTGCTACGCCGCCCGCCGCTGCCCCCGAATGCTTGGAAGTGGTCCCGCAGCCTCCAAGCGAGCCGATCCATCCTGTCCCTAATCCTCAGCCATCAACCACCAATACGCCTCCCTCGTAATGCGCCATGTGGTTCATGGCGAAGAGGACTAAGTGGCGCCTTTCACCCATTGCATCAAACATTTTCGTGTGTATAATATATTCGCTCGGGCAGGGTGGGAGCGCCACGAGGCGCGTGCTGTAGCCGCAGCACCACAACGCTATGCTCAGCAACGCCACTATAGTCCATGCCCCCAGCATACCACCTCGCCAAGGCACGAAACTTGGTAGCACCACGGCAATATTCATCAACACAACTAGAAAACGCAACATGTTGATTTCACAACGAACACTACGTTTTGGCAAGTACACACTACTCGCCGCCGATACGCAGCGCGATGTCGTACCGTACTTCCTCGCTGGTCGGAAGATGTATTCAGTTGGTATGACCAGCGGAGACATCCAACCGATCGGAGCCGAACACCTAGTGGGCGAAATGGGTGGCCTCTGGGCGCATCCGCTAAAAGTGGCTGATGGCCTCACTATCCTCCTCAGTGACCAGAACGGTCAGCACCCTATGACGCATAGCGTCGAAGTGATCGAGCTGCTCTCGCACATCGAATGGCGCTATCGCATCGGTGGCATGGAGATCCGTCGGCGCGATTTCATCGTCGAGGATCAAGCCGCCTTTGTCGCGCTGCTCACCATGCGCAACGCGGGCATCCGTCCACGCGAGGGCAAACTGCACCTCAACGTTTGGCTGAAGTTTTTGGGCAGTTGGTTCAGTGGCCTAACTCATGGAGAAAGCCGCTACTGGCTCGAAAATCACGTGGTGCTAGGGTACGACAACCTCTGGGAGGGTCGTTGGGGTGTTGCATGTGGCACTACCATCTCGCCCGAGAGCTGCACATTCGAAAAACGCGCCATCGGTCAGTTGGCAACCCTGGTCTATCCTTTTACGCTGGGGCCGGGCGAAACGGCGAGCTGGGAGTTTGTGTTGGCTGCCGATCACGAGACCGGCCACCAAGGGGCGCATCGCGTCTTTAGCCAAGTGGCAGGCAACGGCGAAAAGCTTCTACAAGCGAAGCTCAACCACTACTACTCCACCATCGCGACAGGTGTTATGCTGGAGACGCCCGAGCACAGCGTGAACCGTTCGTTTGTGCTCGCCAAGGCTAATCTGCAACTGCTCACTGCCGAGTATACGCCCTACATGCCGCAATACTTCTTGGCTGGCGTGCCCGAATACCCGCAGTTGTTCGGCTGCGATATCGAGTACACCGTGCCGGGTGCAACCGCCGCAGGATTCGGCGATGTGGTGCGCAGTTCACTGCTCGGCCTTGCGTCGTACGGTAGTCGTGCGTGCGGGCGCATCCCCCACGAAGTAACGACCAATGGCCGCGTATTCCACCCGGGCAACACTCAAGAGACGCCTCAATTCGTCGCCGCCTGCTGGGACTATTTCCGCTGGACGGGCGATCTGGCCTTCCTGCGGCAAGTGTACAGCGTCTGCAAAGAGGGCATCGACGAGTACATGCCTGCCATGTGGGGGAGTGGCACACTCTATCCAGTGGGCGATGGTGTGGTCGAGCGGATGGGCATGGGCTCGCGCAAGTTAGATAGCACCTGCTACCTGTACCAAGCGCTCTGTGCGCTGCGCGAGATGGCTACCACGCTCGATATACCCGATGAGATACGGCGCTACGGCACGCATGCCAAGGAGCTTCAGCGGCGCTTCGATGCCGATTGGTGGATCGAGGACGAGGGCATGTATGCCGATTCGCGCCATTCCGATGGCACGCTGCAACTCGATGGCCATTGGACTGTGGTGCTGCCGCTGCAGGTCGGCCTCGCGCCCGAGGAGCATGCGCGTCGCTCGCTCACGCGCATCATGAACGAGTGGGTGAACCAGTGGGGTTTGATGCACACCCGTGAGCGTGACGAGCAAGTCTGGACTCTGCCAACCGGCCTATTGGCTCTCACTGCGTTCCGCTACGGTGAGTCTGAGTTGGGGTTAAAACTGCTCGAAAATATCGCGGCAACGGCAAGCTATGGCACGCTTGGTGCCTTCAAAGAGCTCATACCGATCGGTCTATGCTTTGTTCAACTCTGGTCGGTGGGGCTGTATCTGCAGGGCCTGATCGAAGGATTGCTGGGTTTGCAGCCGTTGGCGCACTTGCATCAACTCGCGATAAAACCCTCTATACCCAAGCATTGGCCAGAGGTCCATTTAAACGGATTGGTGATAGGCGAACATACATTGGCGATGCTCTTCTCGTCCTCTCGCTTTGTATTCACGCACCTGCAGGGCACCACGCCGCTTCATTTGCGCTATTGGCTTCCGCAGAACGATGTGTCTATCGCAATGAGTACCGTGGAACCTATGGCTTCGCCGGAAACACATGCCGAGGCTACGGGCTGCTGGGTTCACATCTCTGTGCCGCCCGGCCAGCAAGCTCGTCTCGAGTTCGGTGAGCAGCAGGTGTCTATCCAAATCGCTGTGATCGAACCACTGGCCTAATGGCATATATCAACGCATAGCGGATCAGTAAGTGCATAGTAAAGGAGCAAATTTAGGGAAATAGCCCGATAAACAAGGAGGTTTGCTATGATGCGTTTACGAAGCTCAGCTGTAAAGCTTATGCTATATGTTCTACTGCTTCCTATCCTCGTAGCATGCGGTGCTAGTGGTAGCACAACTACTCCCACAACGGCTCCCACGACAAACTCCTCAACAAGTGGAGAACCCACGGCCAGTCAACCCGATGCAATGACCACTAGCTCCACAGGGACCACAAGTACCGAGGGTACTGCGGGTGCAAAAGGCGATGTGACCAAGTTGAGCGTCGAGGATGGCGCGAGCCTGCGCGTGGCGGTCTCGGGCAACGCAACTGAACAGAGACTGTATCAAGAAGGCATCGATCGCTTCAAGGCCATCTTCCCCAACGTGAACGTGACCATGGAGCCGATCCCCGATCAATATGAGACCGCGCTCAAGGCGGGCTTCTCCGCTGGCACGGCTCAAGACGTGTTCGTGCTGAATGGCGAGTTGATGGGCGCGTTCGCCCCGAACAATCTGCTCTTGCCCCTCGACGACGCCATGGCGACCGCAGGTGTGAACCCCGACGACTACTACGAGTCGCTGTTGACGCTCTACCAGCACGAGGGCAAAACCTATGGCTTGCCCAAGGACTTCGGCGCGCTTGTGATCTTCATTAACAACGCTATGGCTCAGCAGGCAGGCGTCGATCCAGCCAGCATCAAGACGTGGAGCGACCTGAGTGCGGCTGCCGAGAAGATGACCAGTGGCGAAGGCCCGGGTAAAGTGTACGGTATGTGCCTGAACCCCGATATTCAGCGCTACGGTGCCTCGATGCTTCAGAACGGCAATGCGATTATTGCCGATAACAAAGCGGTATTTAACCAACCCAGTGGCCTCGCGGCGGTAGAGTTCTGGTACAGCTTCAAGCAGAACGGCACCGGCGAACTGTTCAAGGAAATGGGCAAGGGATGGTGTGGCGAAGCCTTCTCGGGCCGGAACGCGGCTATGGTGCTCGAAGGCGGTTGGCTGATCCCGTTCCTGGCTGATCCCGCCAACGGTGCAACCGATCTGGAATACACCGCGATCCCCATTCCTGTGCCGGATGGTGGCAAGCCTGCCACATGGCTATTCACCAACGCGTTTGCCGCCAATGCCCAGACCAAGTATCCGAACGCCGCCGCCGCACTGGTGTTATTCCTGACCAGCGCAGTCAATCAGAAGGCGCTGATTCCCTCGGGTTTGGCGCTACCGAGCCTGTTGTCGCTAGCCGATGATCCGTACTTCGGCGAGAACCCCGCACAGGCTGTGTTGGTGCAACAGGGTGCAGTAGGTCACTTGGCCGATGTGGTGCTCGGTGGGCCGCTCAAGAAGGGCGATGTGATCAATGCGCTGAACGTGGACGCGATGGAGCAGATCTTCTTAGGCGCGATGCCTCCGCAGCAAGCGCTCGATGCTGCGGCGCAGAAGGTCGATGAGATCCTAATGCGCTAACCAAGGAAACGTGGAGTTTGGCGGGCCGATGGCTCGCCAAACTTCTACCTACGTAGATTTCCTTTCATCGAGCCAAAGGAGGTATCGATATGGCGGAGGCTATGACAAGCCATCGAAGGCGTCAATCGCAGCTTGCCCGTCGCGAGGCCATTACCGCGTACCTGTTCATCGCTCCGTATCTGCTCACGGCGGGTATCTTCACCTTCGGCGTGCTGTTGTACGTGTTCTACACCAGTTTCACCAACCTCAGTGCCTCGTATGCCGCTGCGAGTGCTCGCTTTGTTGGCCTCGATAACTATATCCGCGCCTTCCGCGATTCGGAATTTCGCATCGCGCTGGCGAATGTGTTCTGGTACTTCATCATTGTCACCACGCTCCAGACGATCGGTGCTATCCTGCTCGCGAGTCTGCTCAACGCGAAGTTGCGGGGCATGCGCTTCTTCCGCACGATGCTGTACGCCCCGAGCGTCGCCTCGTCGGTGGTGATGTCGCTGATCTTTTTATGGCTCTATTTGCGCACTGGTTTCATCAACTATGTGCTCGGTACCAATATCTCGTGGCTGCAAGACCCGCGCCCGATATTCGCGCCGCTGTACGGCTTGTTCGGCGTGGACGTGAGCAGTGTGCCGTATCTGTTTCGCGGCCCCAGCATCACCTGGGTGGCGATCATGATTATGAATGTGTTCTCGACCATCCCGACGTTTATGGTGATGTTCTTGGCGGCGTTGCAGGATATTCCGGTGCAACTGTACGAGGCTGGTGCGATCGACGGCGCGACGGGCTGGAAGGCGTTCTGGACGATTACGCTGCCGCTGCTGCGCCCCGTCATCTCACTGGTGGTGGTGTTGGGCACCATCGGCACGTTTCTCGTATTCGCGCAGATCTCGATCATGACGCAGGGTGGACCGTTGCGCACCACGCTTGCGCCGCTGTATTTGATCTATCAAAAGACGCTCGGCACGGGCACGCAGGCGGAGGCTGGCTTTGGGGCCGCGATGGCCTTTATTTTGGCGGGCATCATTATCCTCATCAACATTGTGCAGCGTCGTTATATCGAGCAGCCTAGTGATGTATAAGCTAAGGAGCCTCCTATGGCAATTTCGATGAAACGCCAATCGACTGCGCAGGCGAGCGCGCAACCGCAGCGCACCCCGTTGACATTTGGGATCGCCCTGCGCTACATAGCGCTGCTCGTGTTCTCGCTGTTCGCGTTTATGCCGTTTATCCTGTCGCTGTTGGGCACCTTCAAGACCAACGCCGAACTGACGGCTTTCCCTCCGATGTTGTTGCCGCAACAGTGGCGGCTCGATAATTGGACGCGAGTCTGGAACTTCACGCTGCCAACGATCCAAGGCCCGGTTCTGCCCCGCTGGTTGTTCACAAGCACATGGTTAGCGGTGCTCAACGTGCTGTTGCGACTGTTCTTTTGTTCGTTGGCGGCCTATGCCTTTGCACGGATGCGCTTCCCCGGGCGCAACCTGCTGCTCGGCATTGTCGTCGCGAGTATGGCGCTGCCCGCCGAGGTGACGCTGATCCCTGGCTACGTCTTTTACGCTCGCATCAACTGGATCAATACCTATTGGCCGTTGATCATTCCTGATCTTGTTGTGCCATTTGGCATATTTATGCTGACCCAGTTTTTCAAGTCAATTCCCCGCGAATTGGAGGAAGCCGCCTACATCGACGGTGCGAGCCGCTTCCGCACGTATTGGAATATTGCGCTGCCATTGTCGCGCCCTGCGTTGATCACACTAGCGATTCTGCAATTTCAAGGCTCCTGGAACGATTACACCAAGCCGTTGCTCTTTTTGCAGCGCCCAGATTTAATGACGCTCACGGTCGGTATGGCGTTCTTCCGCTTTCAGTACGTGAATGACTTGAGCGCGATCCTCGTGGGCGCGATGTTTAACGCCATCCCAATGCTGATTATTTTCTTTCTGTTCAGCAAATACTATATCGAAGGTGCGAGTTATACCGGTTTGGCGGGGCAGTAGAAGAGGTGCTGTGCTTGGATACGGGGATTAGTGATTGTGCTCTGAAGTTTGCAAGGTCTCTTTGTCGCCGCTGTACGAGACCTCGTTCATCGCAAGGTTATTTGTGATGACCGTGGCGGGCAGAATGATCGTGAACGTGGTGCCCTCGCTTGGGCCGCTCTGCAGTTGGATCGTGCCGTTGTGTGCCTCGACGGCCAACTTGCAGAAGGCCAAGCCGAGGCCCGTGTTGTATTGTCGACGTGAACGATTGGGGGTGGCGCTGAAACGCTCGAATAACGATTCCCGCACCTCAGGGGCGATACCCGGCCCGTTATCGTGCACCCAGATCCGCGCCCCCAACGCATCGACGCTCGCCCCAAGGGTGATGGTTGTGCCAAGTGGCGTATGTTTGATCGCGTTCGAGAGCAGGTTGATCACCACGCGCTCCATCAGGCGCGAATCGACCATGAGCAGTGGTAGGTCAACCGGCAGATCGACAATGATACGGTGCATCTCCTGAGTTGCCCACTGCTGCAGATCGTTTGCGCAGTCGTTCAGCATCGTCACGATCGAGGTTGGTTCGGGCCGTAGCGTCAGGCGTCCCTCTGCCATTTGGCCAGTATCGAGAATGGTCGCTACAAGGTGGCGCATCCCACCCGCGCTGCGGCGTGCGCTATCGACCATCAGGCTTTGGTCGGGCGTCAGTTTCTCCATCGCCAGAATATCGAGGAAGCCCGAGACGGCGGTGAGCGGTGTTTTGAGATCGTGTACCACCATTTGCATAAACTGCTCTTGCGTGCGTATCATCTCCTCTTGGAGCCGCGCCCGTTCCTCCTCGGATTGGCGATGCTCGTTCTGGCTCTGTTCGAGGATGCTGAGCATACGGTTGATGGTGCTAGCCACCAACGCGATCTCGTCATTGCCCAGCACGGCCACCTTGGCCGAGATATCGCGGCTCGCGCTGATATGCTGGATATCCGCGCTGAGTCGCGAGAGGCGCGAGAGCACTGTGCGCTCCAGCAGCACCATAATCACCATGCCGAACGCCAAGCCACTCGCAAGCAGCAAGAGCGCAAAGTACAGGATGCTGGTTCTGCCTTGCGTGTAGATAAAGCGCGCTTCTTCGACCCGCAGCAACAGCGCCGTATTCCCTTGCAGATCGGCCAGTGGGAGATACCCCGCGATCGTCTGCTCGTTGAGGATCTGGTTGATCGGCCCATCGTTCGCCGAATGTTTCCCCAGGATGGCGCGGACATCTTCGGGCATGTTTGGATCGTCTAGCCGATAAAAGTTCAGTTGGAGGCGCGTCGTCTCCGCGAGGCGTTGGATCTCCGTCTCGTTCAGGTAGCGCCCCATGATCAGCGTGCCGCGCGGCTCACCGGTGTAGCTACTAGTGAGGATAGGCCGCGACGAGACGATCATGACCCCTTCGGGCAGGATCACCATCCCTCTGATCGGCTCCCTCGATTGAGGTGGTATGCGAAGTTGATCGGTGGGATCGAACTGGCTGAAGCGGGTGGGAATCGTGGTCTCGACCACGTTATCCAAATCGAATCCCTTGCTGTACACCAACTGCCCCGCTGGATCGATGAGCACAATCATGTTGAGGCGATTCGTGAGCATCATCTCATCGACATAGGTCGCGGTGAGATACGACTCGTTTCGCTTCTCCATGAATTCGTATGTGGCGTCCCAACCTGCATAATCGGCGGAGATGCGATCAACCGAGGTGATGACGTTCTGGAAGGCGTTGTGGGCGCGCTCGAGTTGCTGCTCCATCTGCTGCTGTTCAAGCGTGAGGAAGCTGTCGAGGAGGACGAAGCGAAAGGGAAGATAGAGCACAACCATGAGGCCGAGCAGTGTTGTAACAATGATCAACAGCGTTTTGGTTCGCAGGGTCTGTAACCGAAAACGTGAAATGCGACCACTTGCTGGTGGTGTTTCAGTGAGATTCTGCTCGTTGGTTGGCGGCTGCGATTCCTGCTGGAGATCTGCCGGAGTCGCATCATCATATCCCATTGCGTTTCACTTTCCCGCGTCCTGCTTGGCTCTACGCAGTGAGACAGGTAGCATGCTGCCGCTTCAGAACCGTTGCTAGATAGGCCATGAAGCTAGCATAATGGTGTTTGGAGTTCAGAATGATTGATTTTGAAGTCGTTGATCAAGAGAGCTATCAGAACGTGCTGATGTTCTCGGGTGCTACTGGTCGTTAAATAATCACGCACCATTTTAGCACACTCTATAAATATCAGTCGATCTGGGACTTCTAATACCTGACTATAGCATTGCTTGTTGTCTGTTGCTATTCCTGCTCGATTGCGGTTTGATGGCGGAATAGGTACAAAACCATGATCTTGACATATGCCAAACGACCAGTAGCCATCTCATGGCGCTACTGGTCGTTTTCGTGATTACAATGAGTTAGAAGTGGTGTTTTAGCGCGCTAACCAGCCACCATCAACAACCAAGATATGCCCATGGACATAGTCGCTTGCCGCTGATGCGAGGAAGATGCTCGCGCCAACCAAATCGCTGGGTTGCCCCCACCGTTGGGCGGGGATGCGTTCGAGGATTTGGCGGCTGCGCTCGGGATCGTTACGAAGCGGCTGCGTATTATCGGTGACCATATAACCGGGCGCGATGGCGTTCACGTTGATGCCGTGCGCAGCCCACTCGTTGGCGAGCGCCTTGGTGAGCCCTGCCACTGCGTGTTTCGAGGCCGTGTAGGCCGGTACGCGAATGCCGCCTTGGAAGGCGAGTAGTGAGGCGATATTGATGATCTTGCCGCGCCCCTGCGCGAGCATCACCTGGCCTGCCGCCTGGGCCAGCGCCCAGAGTCCGATAATATTCACGTCCATCACGGCCTGGAAATCGCTGATGCTGGTCTCGGCGGCATTGGCGCGGCGGATGGTACCAGCGTTGTTGACCAGAATGTCGAGCCGCCCCAACTTCTCCAGCACGTGCGCGACGAGCGGCTGCGCGTGGTGCGGGTCGCCTTGGTTGGCCTGCATCGCGATGCCACGCCGTCCGGCTGTGTGGATCGCCTCTAGCGTGGCCTCGCACGAGCCGTTGTGTGAGGAGATCGCGACATCGGCACCCGCCTGCGCAAGCGCGATCGCGATGGCTTGCCCAAGCCCTTTGTTGCCACCCGTCACCAGGGCGACCTGCCCATCGAGGCGAAAGAGATCGCTGATCATTGGCTTCCTCATCGAGAGTTAGACGTGGATTCGGCCACGCTTTGAATCCTATCGCCCCTTCAACAGCGCGATCGATTGCTGCACCCAGGCGTGATCCGGGTCGAATACGACGGCCTGCGTACGATGCTCACCCGCCAGCATCCACAGGAAGTAGTTGGTGTAGCCCGGCGCGCTGCAGGTGGTGTGGAAGCCGTGCGGCATCATGAGAAGGGTGGAATCGCGGATGGTGTAAGTGGTGTCGTAGCCGCGCTCGGGACTGTAGTGGCGCGTGTGCCCGAAGCCGCCCGGCTGATCCATGCGGAAGTAGTACAACTCCTCGTGGAACGCCTCGCGGGGCAGATCATCGACCTCGTGCTTGTGGGGCGGGTAGGTGCTCCAGTTGCCGCTCGGCACAAGCGTCTCGCCGACGATCAGGCGACGCGCTGGCAGTTCGGGTTGGTCGCTGCTGGTGAGGATGTTCCGCAGTTCGCGCCCGAAACTCGCCGCGCCCATCTGATTCGCGGTGACCTGCTCTGGCCGGATGACATATGGCTCGGTTTGAAGGTCGGATGGTGCCGAGCAGAGGCCCGCATCGAGATTGGTGAGCGCGGTGACGGTGAACGTGACGCCCGCGGGCAAGTAGACCGCGTAGGGCTTGCCGCCGAACGGGTTGGCGCGCTTGCCGATGTTCTCGAAGCTGTGGTCGCCGACCTGCACGTTGCAGCGCCCGCCCAGCAGCACCATCAGCACTTCGCGTTCGCCCGTCTGGCCTGTGTGGCTCGCGCCGCTGGGCAGCACCAACCGCGCGAAGTCGATCAGGCGGCAGGGGTTCTCGCTGGGGGTGTTGAGGCCCTGCGCATTACCGATGCTCGTAAAATAGGTGCTCATCTGCTTACTCCTGAACGCAGTGCGCCAGAGCGCTGCGTGCTATAGATTGATCAGGTAGAGATTGACCCGCCCGCCCGCATCGGAGGCGTACAGGATGCGCTGGCCGTCCCAACTCCAGGTCGGGTGGCAGTGGCTGGCCTGGGTGTACCACGAGGTGCCGTGCTGTGCGAGCACTTCGAGCGTGGCTGGCTCGTTGGCGATGTCGATCAGCACCAGCGTATCCACATCGTCTCCCACCAGCACGGTGTTGTTGGGGTTGGCGTGATAGTGGTTGCAGTAAAATGGCATATCGATGCGCTTGAGCAACTCGCCGCTGGGACTGAGCAGGCCAACAAACGGCTGCCAGGCGTTTTCGTTCACCTGCACATGGCTCGCGACTGCCTGCGTGCGGTCGGATGTGATGGTGCCATCGTGGCCAGGCCCACGGTTATCGAAGAAGATCAGGCCATCCTGCGTCCAGAACTCGTGGCCGATCGAGTCCTCCTCATCCTGGCGGAAGTACGGCCAAATGGTGCGGCTGACCAGATCGACGCCCCATATGCGCTGCGTGACCAAGTTCCACGGCCCTTCGTGGCAGTACATCGCCAGACTGCTGATGGTGGGGCTGAACTGGAAGTGCCCGACCTGATGCGTATCGACCACGGCGTCGAAGGCGCCGGAGCCGTCGAGCGGCGTGATCGTGATGCGCCCGTCCTTCACGGCGTAGAAGCGCTCCTTGAAGCCGCTGTAGTTCGGGCCGTGATCGCGCACGGCGACCGGCTCGTTGCGGGCGAACCCCACATAACGGCGATCTGCGGAGATCGAGGGCGAGCCGAGCGTGTAGCCGCGCGTCTCCTCGTAGAGCGTGCGGATGTTGCCCGTGCATGTATCGAGCAACTTGACCTGATTCCCGGCGATGTAGGCGATCAATTGGCTGTCGGGCGTCTTGGTGACGCCGCCGATCGATTCGGCCTCGTCGGTCAATTGGGTGATGACGCCCGTGTCGAGATCGAGGCGGAACAAGTTGAAATGCGGGTTCTCGTGCGGCGCGCGCTGCTCCGAACTCGCACGATCCGAGCGGAAGATGATCGAGCCGCCTTGGCTGTCGAAAGCGTTTTCGGTGAAGTAGAGGTGGACGTTGTTGCCGATGCTGGTGAGTTGTTCGATCTCACGGTTGGTGATGGGGTCGCGGAAGGTGCGACGCTCGGATGGCCACGTTGTGCCGATCATGGGGACTCCTTTGTCGTTTCGGCTAATCGCTATTGGCTGCGAGGAAATCTTCGCGAATTGGCGTGAAGCAGTCGATCAACACGGTCGGCTCGTGGGTGATGATGCAGTGACGCACGTTTGGTGCGACGTAATAGCTCCCGCCAGCATGTAAGCGTGTCGTTTCATGCCCTTCCATCACGACATCGATCGCGCCCGAAACCACGTAGCCGATCTGCTCGTGCGGGTGGCTGTGCATGAGCGATTGCACACCCGCCCCGAACGTGAACTGAACGAGCATCATGCCGCCGCCGTAGCTCAGGATACGGCGCTCGGCACCTTCGGGCGTGATAACGCTCGGTTCATCGGCTGCTTGGGCGAGAATTTTCATGACCTGTTCCTTCTCCTGTTTGCAGAACGCGAAAGCCAATCGGCAGGCAAGCTGTGATATGTCATTCAGCCGATTGGCAATACGAATATGCGGGCACGAAACTGTTGGCTCGTCGCAGGTAGCGCTGCACTGAGGCGTGTGAGGATGCGCGATTTGGCGTTGGCTTGGCTGGCCTCTACCAGTTCTTCAACCCGAAAAACGGCGCCTGCAGGCTCAAGAATCTCCATAATCACGCTGGTATCACCATCGACGAGCACGGCGCGGCTACCATCGGCGGTGACGCTGCCCCACGTGACGAAGGCTTCCTCGATCGGCAGGGGCGGGCCGTTGAACGCGAAGGTGTCGGTGATCTGCACGGTGCCGTTGCTCGTGTCGAGCGCGAGTGTGCGCAGCGCACTGGTGAGCGTCGGGAGATCGTAGGCCCGCGCAAACTCGATCTGAACGCGAGTGTGTTCGCCTTGCGCTTGGAAATCGGTGATGGTGCCGTGGAACTGTTTGCTACCGCCAAACTCGGGGCCGGGCGATTGGAGTTTCCCGCCGATACGGGGCACGCTGTGGCCGAACGCGTTGGCAAAGACGTTGTTGTAGCGATCCTGCCGGAAATAGCCCTTGTTGTACAGCCCTGGCCCCGCATCGCAGAAGATGCTCGTCTCGCCGATATGCAACACGAAGTTGGCGACATCGGCGTGGCTGTGGTGGCCGTCGTTATGGCCCGCTGCGGCTGCGAGCACCACGCGCCGACCGTCGGTTGTGCGCCCGACCAATTTGGCGACGCCGCTCTCGGGCAGGTAGAAGGCTTGTGGCTCGGGAAACGTGCCGAAACGCCCATCCCACCAGGCCGCGTGGCGCATCACGATCGCGAGTTTGGCGCTGGCCATGCCCACGCTGTTCAGCCACTCGACCGTGGTGACGAGCGCGGCGAGTTCCGGCGTGTTGGTGCGCTCGGCCAGGCGATGCACGATCCCCGGCGCAATAATCACTGCTTCGCTGGCATCGCCCGGGTTGAAGTATTTGTTGGGCGATAGGCTCAGGCCGGGCGGGTAGGCGGCGATGGCGCGCAGTTTCGGCTGGCCGAGCATATCGAGCGCGCCGTGTGTGCGTTCGCGCAACAACTCGGCAAACGCGACATAATACATCAGGCCGTAGTTCCAGTAGCCCACGCCCTCAAGCGAGCCGCCGTCGGCCTCGAAACCCGTTTCGATGTAGGCCGCCAGCCCTTCGAGCACTTGCGCCAGCGCCTCGCTGAGCGTGTCGAGGTCGGTTTCGAGCCGCAGGAACGCCAGGCCGATCGCGCCGTTGCAGACGCCGTTCCAGTTCAGCGCGCCCTTGTACCACCAGTGATTGCGCCCGTAGGCCAGGTAGGGCAGGAAGATGTGGCGGCGCACCTCTTGGCGCACTCGTTGGCGCACCTCGGGTGCGAGTTGGTCGCCGAGCAGCGCAACCGTCTCGGCCAGGCTGGCGCCCGTCTCGGCGGCGAACAGGTCGATCGAGTCCGGCTCGCGGGTGAGCATGGTGTGCGAGCCGAGCGGCTGCGTGCGCACGATCGGCGGATCGATGTCCCAGTAGTCCGGGCCTTGCTCCTCGTGCGCTGGCATCACCCAGGTGGTCTCCTCGCAGATCGCCCACAGTAGGTCGTGGATGGTGTCGATGTGGTTCTGCTCGCCGTTCAGCGTCTCGAACACGGCGCGGCTCAATTGCGAGCGGCGTGCGAAGTAGACGCGCTGGAAGGCTGGACGGCTGCCGTTCCGCTCGAACTCGCGGTACAGCGTGTAGGTGGTTGGCTGAATGGTTGAGAGATCGGGCGCGGCTTGGCGCAGCATGGCGCCTATGAGCGGCGTAGCGCCCGAACTGCGGATCTGCTCCGCCAACGTATCGGGCGGAGCGGGCTGGCTGAGCCAGGTTTTGAGCTGTTGTGCAGTTGCAATCATGGTTGATTTCGCGTGGCTGACCCCCTTAGGCTACGCCAACGAGTTGCAATTCTTCGGCGCGGTGACAGGCAACCCAGTGCCCCTCGCCGAGATCGCGCCACGCTGGAACCTCGGTCTGGCAGATCGGTTGGGCGTACTGGCAGCGCGGGTGGAACACGCAGCCGCTGGGTGGGTTGCTGGGACTGGGCACATCGCCAGTGAGCAGGATGCGGCGGCTGGTGCGGTTCGGGTCGGTCGAGGGCACCGCCGAAAGCAGCGCCTCGGTGTAGGGGTGTTTGGGCATCGCGTAGAGCTTGTTGGCTGGCGCGAGTTCGGCCATACGCCCTAGATACATCACCGCAACGCGATCGCTGATGTGCTCGACCACGCTCAAATCGTGCGAAATAAACAGATAGGTCAGACCAAACTCTTGTTGCAAATCTTTGAGCAGATTCAAAACTTGCGCTTGAATGGAGACATCGAGTGCGGAAACTGGCTCGTCGCAGACGATCAGGCGCGGACGGAGGGCGAGCGCGCGGGCGATGCCGATGCGCTGGCGCTGGCCGCCGCTAAAGGCGTTCGGATAGCGGTTCATGTGCTGTGGCCGCAGCCCGACGCGCTGCAACAGGTCGCTCACCTCGGTTTTGACATCGTTGCGCCCCAAGTTTTTGTGGATCTGGAGCGGCTCGCTGATGATGTCGAGCACGGTCATCCGAGGGTTGAGCGAACTGAAAGGGTCCTGAAAGATGATCTGCATATCGCGGCGCAGCGGCTTCAACTCGTTTTTGTTGAGCTTGGCGATATCGATCACATTGCCATCGATGGTGCGAAACAGCACTTGGCCGTCGGTTGGGTCGTAGGCCCGCAGGATGGTGCGCCCTGTGGTGGTTTTGCCGCAGCCCGATTCGCCCACTAGCCCGAGCGTCTCGCCTTCGTAGAGCGTGAAGTTTAGGCCATCGACAGCACGCACATGGCCAACCGTGCGCCGGAAGAAGCCGCGCTGAATGGGAAAGTGCATTTTCAGATCGCGCACATCGAGGAGAACTTGTTGCTGAGATTCCATGGCCGCTCCGTATTGCTAAGGGTGCGCTAGGAATAGAGCGTACAGCGCACGTGATGACCAGGCTCGATCTCGATCAGCGGAACACCGGCTGGGTCGGTGCAAGCTTCGCGTTTCTTGGCCGGGCAGCGCGGGAAGAATGCGCAGCCCTGCGGGATGGCGTTCGGATCGGGCACGCTGCCGGGCACGGGCACCAGCCGTTGTTTGACGGCATGGCCGATCTTGGGCACCGATTGCATCAGCCCGACGGTGTACGGATGCGCGGGACTGCTGAGCAGCGTGCGGCGCTCGGCGATCTCGACCACTTTGCCCATGTACATCACGGCCACGCGGTCGGCGGTTTCGTTGATCACGCCCAAATTGTGGGTGATCATCAGAATCGCCGAGCCGAACTCCTCCTGCAATTTGCGCATCAGGTCGAGGATCTGGGCCTGGATCGTCACATCGAGCGCGGTGGTTGGCTCGTCGGCGATCAGCAGGGCCGGGTTGCACGAGAGCGCCATCGCGATCATCGCACGCTGGCGCATGCCGCCGGAGAATTGATGTGGGTACGATTTGATGAACTGCTGGGCATTGCCGATGCCAACGGCGCGCAGCATCTGTATGGCGCGCTCCTCGCCCTCTTTGCGGTTGACATTCTGGTGCAGTTGAATCGCCTCGATGATCTGATCGCCGATCGTGTGCAGTGGCGAGAGCGAGGTCATCGGCTCTTGGAAGATCATGGCGATCTCGTTGCCTCGGATCGAGCGGATGACATCGCCCTGCGGATCGAGTGAGGTGAGATCGACTTGCTCGTTGTTGCGGCGCTGGAAGGTGATGCGCCCACCGTCGATCTTGCTGGTGCGCTTCGGCAGCAGCCGCAGGATCGAGTGCGCAGTGACGCTTTTGCCGCAGCCCGATTCGCCCACCAGGCCGAGCGTTTCGCCGCGTTTGATCGTGAGCGAGACGCCATCGACGGCCCGCACCGAGCCTTCGAGCGTGCGGAAGCTGACCCGTAGATTATCGATCTCGAGAATGTTGTTCGTTTGCATAGCTTTCCCTGTTCAGAGCCACGGAACCGCACGCGATTCCGCTATGCCGCGAGGCCCCGCGCAAACGATGCGCGTGTTAGACGGTGTACGGGTCGGCTGCGTCGCGCAGGCCATCGCCCAGGAAGTTGAACGCCAGCACGATCACGACGATAAACAGCGCTGGTGCGAACACCCACGGGTAGAGCGCGAGCGATTCCAGGTTCTGCGCCTCTTGCAGCAGCACGCCCCAACTAGTCAGCGGTGGCCGCAGCCCCAAGCCCAGGAAGCTGAGCGAGGTCTCGGCGAGGATCATCGAGGGCATGGCCAGCGTCGAGACGACGATGATTTGGCCGAACGAGGCCGGGATCAGGTGGCGGAAGATGATCCGCGCATCGCTGGCTCCGGCGAGCTTGGCGGCCATAATGTAGTCCTCTTGGCGCAGCGAGAGCACAATACCCCGCAACTGCCGCGCGAGCCAGGTCCAGCCGATCAGCGAGAGAATGATCGTGACGGCGAAATAGGTGCGCAGCGGCGGCCACGTGGATGGGAGCGCGGCGGCCAGCGCCATCCAGAGCGGGATGGAGGGGAAGCAGCGCACCAACTCGATCAAGCGTTGGATGCTCGTATCGATCCAGCCGCCGTAGTAGCCCGAGATAACGCCCATCACCGTCCCGAAGAACAGGCTTAAAAACACGCCAACCAGGCCGATGGTGAGTGAGATCTGGCTGCCGAGCACCACGCGGGTCAGCATATCGCGTCCCTGGCGGTCGGTGCCGAGCAGGCTCACGATCCCGCCTTCATCCGCCACAAACAGGTGGCGCTCGGCGGGGATGAACCCAAAAAGCTTGTACGGCTCGCCCTTGGCGAAGAAGCGCACAGGGATCTTCTGCTCGTAGTCGATGGTGAACACGCGGCGCAGGTCTTTGGTAAACTCGGCCTTGATACCATACACGAACGGGCGGAACCGGCCCTCGTCGAAGAAGTGGATCGGCTGCGGCGGCAGGTATATGTAGCGTGCGAAGCGAGTATCGAGCGTGTAGGGCACCAGGAAGTTGCCGAACAGCGCCGTCAGGTAGAACAGCAGCACCACGATACCGCCCGCCATCGCGGCCTTGTTGCGCCGAAAGCGCAGCCAGATCAGTTGCCACTGCGAGGCACCGTATTTGGCCTCCTCGGCGGTCGGCGAACGGCCACTTTCGCTTTCGAGTTCCTGCTCGTCCGCTTGAGCTTGATCGAGGCTCTGATACGCTTCGAGCAGTTCTTGCGATTGTTTTCGTATGTCGATCATGAGTAGGTAATCCTTGGATCGACCCAAGCCAATACGATATCGGCGATGAGGTTCGATACCATCAGAATGACCGCCATCAGCAGAAGGAAGGTGCCTGCGAGATAGATATCCTGGCTTTGGAGCGCCCGTAGAAAGAGCGGGCCTGTCGTGGGCAACGAGAGCACCACGCCCACAAGGATCGAAGCATTGATGATCTTGGGAATCTCAAGCCCCAGCACACTGATCAGCGGATTGAGCGCTGGCCGAATGGCATATTTGCTGATCACTTTGCGCTCGCTCAACCCTTTGGCGCGGGCTGTTGTAATGTACTGCTTGCCCAACACATCCAGCGTGTTGCTGCGCATAATCCGCACAAGTTGAGCGGTGCCCTCTAGCCCCAGGATCAGCGCTGGTGCGATGAGGTGCAGGATGTAATCGATGGTGCGGGCCATATCCCACGGTGCATCGGCGAACTGGGGCGATTGCACGCCGCCAACCGGCAAGCGCAGGATCACGCCGCCAACGAACAGATACAGCAGCGCCATCAGAAAGCCTGGGATCGCCAAGCCAACGAAGGTGAGGCCCGTCATGAGGTTATCGGTGAGCGAATATTGATGGGTCGCGGAATACAGGCCGACCGGGATGGCGATGCCGAACATAAAGATCAGCGAGAGGATACCCAGGTTGATGGTGTACCCTAAACGGCTGCTGACGAGCGGCCAAACCGGCGTGTTCCACTCGAACGAGTAGCCGAAATCGCCGCGCACAAACCCCGAGATCCAGCGCCAATACTGAATGTAAATGGGCTGATCGAGGCCGTACTGTTGGCGCAATAGGGCCACCGTGTCGTTGCTCATGCCGCCGCCCGATGATGCCACCGAGGCCTGCAGCGTGGTGAGAAAATCGCCCGGCGGGAGTTGGATGATCACAAACGAGATCATCGAGATGGCGATCAGCATTGGGATCATCAACGCGATTCGACGCAGAATGTAGGCTATCAAGGTTCTGCCCCTTTCCAACAGCCACCAACAGTGTTGTGGTGTGATGAGGCCGACGGTGACAAGGCGACCGCACTGCGATGCGCCTTATCACCGTATGCCATGTGGCCGAGCTATGAACGTCCGGGGTGGTTGTTAGGATTCGTCATCGAAGAAGTACTGCGCCGGGTCGGTGGTGCCAGGCGTCATAATCAGCCAGTCCGAGATGGTGGATTCCGGCACGTTGCGGAAGTTGTTCTTGACCACCACAAGCTCGGGCACCATGCCCACCGTTCCGATCGTCCATAGACCCTCGCTCGACATCCGCACCAGTTCGCGCCCGATCTCAAGCTGCTTGGCAGGATCGACCGTCGCGCGGTAGGCGTCGTAGAGTTCCTGAGCCTTCTTCAGATCGCCGGTCGGTTCTTCGCCCTCGGCGCCGTTGGTCTTGTACCACGTGCCAAAGGCCGGGGCCATCCACGAGCGCTCGTCGAAGGGGAACTGGTAGATCGGGTCGACCATGGGGGTGAGGCCACGGTCGAGGCCCCAAGTCGCCACCAGCACGTCGTTCGAGCCAGCCTTGGGCCAGTAGATCTCGCGGGTCATGCTCTTGACCTGGCTGTTGATGCCGACGGCGCGCCACTTTTCGGCGATCAGTTCGAGCGTGTCGAAGCGCGGGCCGTTCTGCTCGTTGGTCTCGAGCTCCAACATCAGCGGCGAGCCATCTGGGAAGGTGCGGAAGCCGTCGCTGCCCCGCGTCAGGCCGATCTCGTCGAGTAGAGCGTTGGCCTTGTCGGGGTCGTACTCCGCGTTGAGCGTTTCGAGGCGCGGATCGTACAGCGGCGAATCGGGCACCACCGTGGCGGTGCGGGCAACGCCTTGGCCCAAGTAGGCGATTTGGTTGATCTCCTCGCGGTCGATCGCCACCGACATCGCCTGGCGGAACTTGAAGTTCTGGAACAACTCGCGATACTTGGGGTCTTTGGCGCTTTGGTTGAAGAAGATCGCCGTATCCGCAGCCGCAGCCTTGGGCCACAGCAACAAGCGATAGTTGCCCTTCTCGGCGTTCTCCTGGTAGAGCGCGTACTTCGCCAAGCTGATGTGCCGCAGCTCCATGTCGATCTCGCCAGCGATCGCACGGGCGTTGATCGCTTCGACGTCCTCGATCAGCGGGAACTGCATGCGGTCGATGTACGGCAACTGGTTGCCTTCCGGATCGACGCGGTAGTAGTACGGGTTGCGCTCGGCGATCATTTCGGTATCGCCCGGCGCGTACTTGGTGATCTTCCACGAGGTCATCACGGGCCGCTCGACATTGTAGTCGTTGGCCTTCTCCTCGAACAGCTTGTAATCGGTTGCGTCGCTGTATTTCGGGTGGAACTGCGCGAGATAGTGCTTGGGCGCGAAGAAGCCGAAGCGCTCGAAACCCAGCGGCCACTGATTGCCGTGGAAGGCCAAGCCCACCGTTTCGGCCAAGCCGTTGGGGGCGACGAATTTCAGCTTGATCGTGGTATCGCTGATCTTTTCGAGCGTCATTGGCTCGCCGTTCACCACCCACTCAGCGTGCGGCGCGCTGGTGACGTTCGGATCGGTTTCGATCGCTTCCCACCAGAAGATGATGTCGTCGACCGTGAATGGCGCGCCATCCGACCATTTCAAACCTTCGCGGAGCACGAGCGTCAATTCTTTGCCATCGGCCGACCAACTCCACTCCTTGGCCAAGCCGGGTTGGATCGGGTCCTTGGGATCGCGGGGCCAGCGCAGCATCGGCTCGTAGACCATACGGCCAAACGAGTGGTAGTCGTTGATGCCGCGCCAAGCGTGCCGCCACGTGCCGCCGTACTTGCCGATCTTCTCGTATGGTTGAACAACCAGCGGCTCCTTCGGCAACCGCTCTTCGACGGGCGGGAGTTTGCCCTGCGCCACGAGCTCGGCCAACATAGGAGCTTCTTTGTACTTGCTTGCGCTTGTAACAGCCGGAGCAGCGGTCGGTGCTGCAGCGGGCGCAGCTGTCGGGGCTGCTGGAGCAGCAGTTGGCGCAGCTGGGGCATCGGTTGGTGCGGGTGCGCTTGTTGAGGGCAATGCCGACGGAGCGCCACCACAAGCGGCCAAAATCGCGCTTCCGCTACCCAGAGCGGCCAACCGTAAAAATTCGCGTCGAGTAAGCTTCCGAGACATCTGTGTCCTCCTTGGTTCTGCCAAATGACAAACGGAGTCCCTAGGCGTGTGAACCAACCGAAAGCTCGATAGGCACTACTCCTTTCTAGATGAAACGGCGAATACAAAGAGACGCAGTTGGTGTGTATTGCTTACACCACATGTTGCGTAAATCTTATGTTGTTCGCTCAAAAGGTATGAGTTGTGCGCCCGTCTGAGGCATTAGGGTGCGCTCGAACGGATCACTAAGTTTGGCTTAATAACGATTTCGTGTTGAGCGTGATTGCCATCGATATATTCAAACAACAGGCTAGCGGCGGCGGTGCCCACCTCGTATTTGGCGACGTGGAGGCTGGTGAGCGCAGGTGTCACCATACTAGCCAGGAGAATATCGTCGAAACCAACAATTGCGATATCGTCGGGCACGCGCCGACCGAGCAGATTGCAAGCTTGCATCGCGCCAAGAGCAACCAGATCGTTATAGCAATAGAGTGCATCGAGATATGGATTGTTTTGAAGGAGTGTGATTGCGGCCTGGTAGCCCTCGGTAAGAAAGGGTTGACAGGGTTGGATAGCCGCCGGATCGACAGGGAGACCTGCGGCTTCGAGAGTGGTGCGGTAGCCGTGAAGATGCCCACGGCTCGTATGCGAGGCGGGTGGCCCAGCGAGCAGGCCGATCCGCTTACGTCCTCGGCTTAGGAGATGGTTAATGGCTTGTTGGGCGCCGTGGCTCGCATCAACACGCACAAGCCCCACGTTATCGGGCGCCGACGTGCGATTGACCAGCACCGCTGTTGCGTGTCGTTGGAGCAGAGGGAGAAGTTGTTCATCGGGGAGGCGTGAACCAGCCACGATCACGCCATCGACACGCTTATCCTCAAGCAGTTGGAGCACTGCCTGTTCACGCTCACCCGCCTCGGTGGTGTTGCAGAGAAACACGTGATAGCCACGTTCCCATGCGGCATTCTCAACACCACGGGCGATCTCGGGCCAGAATGGATTGGCAATATCGGGGATAACAAGGCCGATCGTGAAGGTGCGCTTGGTGGCGAGGCTGCGCGCGATGCTGCTGGGGCGGTAGCCCAGTCGCTCGATCACTTCGAGCACAGTGCGGCGCGTCTCCGGGCGGATCTCGCCTTTGTTATTGATGACGCGCGAAACTGTTTGGGGTGATACGCCTGCTTCGCGTGCAACATCGGCAATGGTGATTTTGGCGCCACCGTTGCGCAATTCCATAGTTCACACCTATGTGATCGCTACCGTTAGCGGTATCGTGAGCGTTCCCGTGAGCGGTAACATGATTATAACAGTGCTCGATGGTTTGTCAAGCAGCATATGTTCGCAATCGGGAGAGAAGATATCGTTTGGCGCTTTGTGCGTGGTACAATGGCTCTACTACCGATCGTTTCCTTTTCTTTTCGCGCTTTTTGAAGTAAAGAAAGGCTCCAACATGCCCGTTCGACAGATTGTGCCAGGTCTGTTTGAATGCTCGCTTGGCGTTGTGAACGTGTTTCTCTTGGAGGACGACGATGGTTTGGTGCTGATCGACACTGGATACCCCAATAGTGCCGATAAAATCCTGGGATTGGTGGCCGAAGTTGGACATCAGCCGCAAGATATTAAGCAGATTGTGATAACACACGCGCATCCCGACCATATCGGGAGTTTGGCGCCGCTGAAGCGTGCCACGGGCGCGCGTGTGCTGGTGCACGGGCTCGACGCGCCAATAGTGCGGGCGGGCACTGGCTTCCGCAAAATCTACCCTTCGCCGGGCCTGCTGTCGCAGATCATGTTCCGTCTATTCATCCGCAATCCGCCAGTGCTCGAACCCGTGGAGGTCGATCACGAACTGGTCGATGGCGAAGAACTGCCGATCGCTGGCGGCATACGGGTGTATCACACTCCTGGGCATAGCGTCGGCCAGGTGGCGATGTTATGGCCGCGCCACAACGTGCTGTTTGTGGGCGATGCCTGCGCGAATATGTTCGGTTTGGGCTTGAGTGTCGCGTACGAGGATTTTGAGGAGGGAATGAAGAGTTTGGCGCTCATCTCCACGCTCGATTTCTCGATCGCGTGCTTCGGGCATGGCGCTGCGCTCACGCAGGACGCTGCTGCGAAGTTCCGCAAACGATGGGCGACATCTGCCGTGGCGTAGTCTGTGCATTCCTTCACTGAGATCTGTGCATAGCTCGCGTTGCTGGTTGAATCTCTGATAGTGTCCAGGTAAGCTCGTTGCCTGAATCGTTTACGCAGCGCATTGTAAAGAGAAAACGTTATGGCTTACAAGAAGGATGCTCATTGGTGGGGGCTTGCCTGGGCCTATGTGGTGTTGGGCCTCACATTTCGCGGCCCGAAGCAGCAGTTCTGGAATCGTATGACTGCGGTGGGCCTCACGCTGGGCAGCATCGCGCTGGCCTCCGAGGACGATCTGCGCAAGTTCAAGGTGACGCCGCGCGACTTCGTGATCGGCATCTCGTCGGCGGGCGTGTTGTACGGCGTGTTCCTGGTGGGCAATAAGCTGGCGCGGGTGATCCTGCCCGCTGGCGCTCAGGAGATCGGTTCGATCTACAATCTGAGCACGCTGGGCCAGAAGATCGACCTTGGCGCACGTCTGGCGTTCATCATCGGCCCCGCCGAGGAGCTCTTTTGGCGCAGTTTGGTGCAGAAGCGCTTGATGGAGCAGTACGGTCCGCTGAAGGGCATGCTGTTGGGCACGGCGGCCTACAGTAGCGCGCACTTGGTGGCGGGCAATCTGACGCTGATCGGTGCGGCGGCGGTGGCCGGCCTGTTCTGGGGCGGCATGTACGCTATGGGCGTGCCACTGAGCGCTCTCATCATCAGCCACTCGCTGTGGGATGTGTTCACGTTCCTGGTCGCGCCGATCGCCGAGCCATTGAGCGCGCAGTCGGACGAATAGGACAAAAGCGCAGAACGCCCTGATCTATCAGACGCTACCGCGCCCGGTTCCTTTGCGAACGGGTCAAGGTAGCGTTTGGTGTTTCAGTTAGTTATGAGTGTGAGAGAAGAGAGGCCGCACATCGTTGTGCGGCTTGTTGGAGGTGTTTAACCAATGATGCGCTTGGCCATCTCGGCTAAGCGGGTGGCGTAGCCCATCTCGTTGTCGTACCAGGCGGCAATCGAGAGAAGCGTGCCATCGAGCACCTGCACGAGCGGCAGGTCGACGATCGACGAGTGCGACTCGCCGAGGATGCGGGCCGAAGCGTACTCTTCCTCAAGCACACCCATGATGCCCTTGAGCGGGCCATTGGCGGCGGTGCGGAAGGCTTCCACAACTTCATCGCGGGTGGTGCTGCGGCTCAGCACGACGTTCAACTCCACGATGCTGCCCGTGCGCACAGGCACGCGGTACGCCTTGCCGGTGATCTTCAGGTCGGGCCAGATGTACTGCAACGCCTTGGCGGCACCCGACGACGATGGAATGATGTTCTCGGTGGCGGCCCAGGAATCGCGGCGATCGGCCATCGGCTGGTCGGTCAGCGACTGGGTGTTGGTGTACGCGTGTACGGTGGAGAAGAAGCCGTTCTGGATACCGAAGTTGTCGCGGAGCACCTTGACAACCGGGCCGAGCGCATTGGTGGTGCAGCTCGCCATGCTGATGATGTGGTGCTTATCGGGGTCGTACGTATCCGTGTTGATGCCAGCGAGGAGCACCGCATCGGCGTCTTCTTTGGTCTTGCTCGGTGCGCTGATTAGCACCTTCTTCGCGCCTCGATCGAGGTGCGCCTGGGCACCTTCGCGTCGGGTAGCGCGGCCCGTGCAGTCGATCACCAGATCGACGCCGAGCGCCTTCCAATCGGGCAATTCTTTGAGGGAGTTGATGTAAGCGATTTCGCGCCCGCCGATGGTGATGCTGGTGTCCGTTGCAGTGACCTGCTCGGGCCAGATACCGTAGTTCGTATCATAGGCGAACAGGGCTGCAAAGGTGCTCGCATCTCGAATATCCGAGATCGAGACGGGGCTGAACAAGTTTTTAGCGAGAGCCGCCTTAAGGGTCGAGCGACCAATGCGGCCAAAACCGTGGATTGCGACAGTACCCATAGAGGTCTCCTTAGGTTTGTGCTTCTCCATGCGTAGGGCACCGAGATGCCCGAATAATCAATGTAAGCGATGCCCGACGCTCAGCCCCCATGGTACCACATTGTGCGGACTTTGCCTGCAGTTTCTGGCCGTTCAGATGACTTTATTTTTAGCTTGTGAGGTATAGACATCCGCGAACGGATAGCTTATGATGTTACTACCCGCAATAGCAAAGATGATCCTGCATTGTGTTGAGGCACTTGCTTGTTCGGTAAGGGAACGAACAGCGTGTTAGAGGAGAATCTCCATGGGAATGGGCGCGTCTACTACTCCAATCCAGCCAGCAATGCAGCTCTTTATTGACACCGACATGGGCGTCGACGATGCCGTAGCGGTGGCGTGGTTACTCGCACAACCCACGCTGGATATCGTCGGCATTAGTACGGTTTATGGCAATACTTCGGTTGAAGCAGTCACCTCGAATGTATTGACATTATTGGATGCTGCGAATCGAGATATTCCCGTTACTATTGGTGCAGCAAATCCCCTGGTTTGTAAACCGTATTTGGTAGGTCCACTGCTACATGGCCCCGATGGTTTTTGGGGCTTTCAGGCGCCGCACGATCTGAGCGACTTGCCACGTGATGCGCCTGCGGCCATCGCGGCTGCGGCCCGTGCGAACCCGAATTTGGTGATCCTGGCATTGGGGCCGATGACGAATCTCGCGCAGGCTATTCAGGCGTACCCCGATGATTTGGCGAATGTGCGCGTGATCGCGGTTGCTGGCTCGCGCAACGGCGGCAACACAACGCCCGTGGCCGAGTTCAACGCCTACGCTGATCCCCACGCCCTCGATATCCTGCTTTCGAGCAACATGCGCATCGAGTTGGTGATGCGCGACGCATTCGAGCAGTTGACGATCGACGCGCCTGCGTTTATCGAGCGCTTGGGGGCCTCTGGCAACTCGGTTGGCCAGTTGCTCTCGCGAATGCTGGTGCCGTACGCGCAGATGTCGGCGTTCGGCGGTGGTGGCGTGGCTATTCCCGATGCAGTTGCGGCGATCTACGCATTGCGGCCAGATCTTGGCTCGCCGCGCTCGGCGCTGGTGCAGGTGATGACCGTTGAGGGGTACGTTCGCGGCCAAACCATTGTGGCCGATACCCTTTCAACACGTATGTCGCTGATTTTGACTGCCGATGAGATGTCGGAACTGGCACAGCAGTTTGTGAAGCCAGGCTTCGATCTCCAGGCTGCGATCGGGAGCGTGTTGCAGCGCCGCTTAGATAACGCGCAAGTGTTGTTGGAGGTGAACGCCGCCGAGATGCTGCGCTTGTTGGAGGAGACGTTGATCCAAACGACCGACAAAGTCCGCGAGGTGGGAGGCTAACGTTTGTCGGGTTTGCTCAACTGAACAGAAGTTGGCGTGTTGTTGGTCTCACCAACAGCACGTTTTTTTTGTACATGCCTCTGGCCATGCTATAATAGCGCGCCGTACCTGGCATATCAACGCTCGTCAATGCTCATTGGAGTTATCGATTGTGGAAAAACAGTGGCGATCGGTGATTGCCCTACACGATAGATGATTGGGAGCGAAGCTACGAGTAGCCCGTTTAGCTCATTTCTACGCTATTTACCGTTAATGGAGTATTCATGGTAAAAGTTCTGATCGTGGATGACGATGTGGCACTGCTGGCGCGCCTCAGTACCGATCTTCAGGAAGCTGGTTATGACGTTCTGCGGGCCAGTGAAGTACGCAATGCCGATCTCGTGCTCGATGAGATTGGGGTTGACATCTTGCTGCTGGAGATCGAGACAAGCCGGGGCGAGGGCTGGGAGTTGCTTGGGCGTATGGCTTCCCGGATACCCGTCATTGTGATCAGTGGCCGTGGTTTGGAAGAAGATATCATTCAGGCGTTCGATGCTGGTGCCGCTGATTATCTCACCAAGCCATTCCGAACAGGTGAATTACTCGCGCGAATGCGGGCTCGTTTGCGTGCTGCGACTCCTGTGCCGATGCCACATATCGCCGTTGATGATGCCGAGGCGATCAAGGCTGCCACCCCTGCCACATGGCAGACGGCGCCTGTGCCTCAAAAGGCCAATCTGCGCCGACAACTGGGCGAAGATGAGGATGCGCCTGTGTTTATGCCATTGGGCGAGGAACAGCGTCTGATGACCGGGATTGAGCGGGAAAGCGTTGATGATATGAACCCCGCAGATCTGGCACATCTGTCGCTTGGCGCACGCTTGCGCGCTTCACGGCAGCGGCGGCGCATTACGCTCGTCCAAGCCGAGCTCGAAAGCCGAGTGCGGATGCAGTACATTCAGGCGATGGAGGAGGAGAAGTTCGCGCTGTTGCCGCGTGGGCCGATTACCGAGGAGTTGTTGCGGTCGTACGCCTCGTACATTGGTGTGGATGTGAATGCGGCGCTTGATGAATATCGCCGCCTGCACTTTAATGCGCCGATTGAGCCGCTGACCGCTCTGGGTGGCACGCCATTGCCGCGCACGATCCCGCGTTGGCTTGTGCGGCTCCTCGCGGTGGTGCTCGCGCTGATTGTGGGCATCGGCGGAATCTGGCTGTGGGACCCCGATGCGATCACGGCAGCTATTCAGTGGATCAATACAACTGCTGTGTGGCTGTTTGATCAAGTGAATCTGTGGCTGTGGGGCGCTCCCACTCCCACCGAATAGTTCAACCTGTTGTGTGGCGGCTCCGCATCACCGTTCTGTGGAGCCGCCGACTCCACACGAAGCGCTGATAGTCGTTATTGATCAACCTATGATGAAACTGTTCCACTGTTGGTTTGAGCCACGATGAAGGATGTGCGTCGATGGCTGCTCCTGATCGTGTTGGCCATGGTGCTGTGTGCTGCATGGCTTGTTGATCGATCCGCTAGCCACAGTTCCCAAGCTAGTCTCTGGCAATTATCCCCCCTCGCGTTCGATGGCTTCTATGGCTCTGAGGAATCGACGACACTGCCCGGCTCTCCGCCTGGCCAGCCACGCAAGTATCACTGGTCGGAGCCGAGCGCTCAGATCAGCCTGTGGCCTCCTTCTCCAGCGACAAGCGTTCTGAAGCTCGAATACCTCGACCCGTTTGGCCAAACCACCCTGCAGATCAACCAAGAGCAGCCGATCCTGCTGACGGAAGCGCGGCTGTTGCGGCGTGCGCACATCCTTCTGCCCCCCGCCGATGCGCTCACCGTGCATCTGCAACAGACCTCGCCTCAATCGATTGATGGGCGCACACTCGGCTTGATTGTCGGTGATGTGCACTGGGTTGGCCTCGGTTGGGGCGCTGGCCTCGGCAGCGCGCGCCAACTGTTGAGCATGCCGCTCACCATCGCGCTGGCGATGCTGCTCGCCTGGCTGGTGTGGCGCTCGCCGCGCTGGGTGGTAGGTGTGCCGCTGGCTCTGCTGGGCCTGCTAGCGTTGCTGGCCCTGCGCTGGCCTGCGGATGTGCGTGCGGGGCAGACCACGCTTCAGTGCCTCTTGGTTGGCGCATTGCTCGGCTGGGCCGTCTGGCAGATGCTGCGTCGCTGGAGGCCGACGCGCTGGACGGCGGTGCTGGTGGGTGTGTGGCTGCTCAGCCTGCTGCTGTTCTTGACGCCCGGCGTCTCGTCGGATGGCGTCGGCTACTATGCCTATGTCCGCTCGGTCTTCATCGACGGCGACCTGAATTTTACCAACGAGTTCGACGGCTCCCAATCGCCGTTCACGCATATGCCGCTGGTGGTGCCCACCGCCCGACCCGGCTATGTGATCAACTGGTGGAGCGTCGGCCCCGCGATCTACTGGACGCCGTTCTGGCTGCTGGGGCACGCGCTGACCTACTTAGGTGGCGCGCTGGGCCTGGACTGGCAACCCGACGGCTACGCGCCGCCCTACATTATCCTGGTGATGGTGGCGAGCGCTCTGGCGGGCCTGATCACGATGCTCGGCTGCCAACGCCTGTTGCAACGCTGGTTTTCGCCTGCGATCGCCGCATTGGCCGCATTCACGCTCTACATCGGCTCGAATCTGTTCTACTACACCCTGTTCGGCGGCGCATTCGGCCACATCATGTCCTCGACGGCGATCACCTTGATGCTGCTCGCCTCCTTCGCGCTCGATGACCAACCAACGCTGAAGCGCTGGCTGCTGCTCGGCGTGACCGCGGGCATGGTGCTGCTGACGTACTGGATGACCGCGTTGATGCTGATCGTGCCGCTGTGCGTGGGTGTGCGCCACCTGTGGCTACAGCGCCACGATCGGGCCGCGCAAATCCGCCTGCTGGGTGGCGGTGTGTTGGCCGTGCTGGTGGCCATGGTGCTGTTCTTCCCGCAGATGTTGGTGTGGAAGCTGACCATGGACAGTTGGCTCACCGTGCCACAAGGTTCGCCGTTCGCCATGCCGCAACGGAGCAACGTGATAGCGGCGCTGTTCGGCTCGCTCTACGGCTTGGCCTGGTGGACGCCTGCGCTGTTCTTGGGTCTGGTCGGCTTGGTCTGGTTCGCACGGTGGCGGCCCTGGCCTGGAGTGGCGCTGCTGCTCGCCGCATTGGTGTACTTGCTCTACAACGTCAGCCTCCTCGACTGGCACGGCAGCGGTGGCTTCGGCCTGCGACGCTTGACCAGTGTCGCGCCACTGTTGTCGGCGGGTTTGGCGTTGCTGCTCGACCGTATGTCGCGCTATCGTGCCCTGCTCGTCGGCGCGCTGGCGCTGTGGTCGGTCGGTATCACCATGCGCTACTTGGTCTATCTGCTGCCGCACGCGCCCTTCGAGTTGCGGAGCCTAGGACTGCGACCGATCTTGCTCACGCCCGATCCGTTCTCGCTCGATGCGCTGCTGTTTGTGATCGAGCGCAGTTGGTTTGTGGGCATGTGGCGCTCGTTCAATTTGGGACACGCCTTGATTCTCACCTCCGTCGTGCTCGTGCTGAGTTTCTGCGCATTTATCGGAAAACGCTATATTCTTGAGAAAGTGACATCATAATCGCGGTATACTAGTAGAGATAGTTGTTTGCAGGAGCCTTATGCCCAGACGGTATAGCCAAAATCGTATACGAATACGTCACTTCTCGCCTTGGCGATTGTTTCGTGCGAGCGTTTATGACCTGTTCCGCTTGCTCGGCGAATCGTCGGTCGAACTCACTGGCTTTATTGTTTTGGTGTTCTGCGGCTTTCTGTACCTACACGAATACTCTCCCGAGCATTTGAGCACGAGCGAGGCGCTCTACGAAACGCTGAAGTTGTTGGCTCTGGAGAGCGATCTGCCGTTGCCCTCCGACCCCGTTGGCATCCTGCTGTTCTTTCTATTGCCTTTGATGGGCCTCGCGCTCATCTTTCAAGGTGTGCTCAACTTTGGCCGCTTGCTGCTCGATAAGGGCGGTCGGTTGGAGGCGTGGCAACTCGCGCTTGCGACCACCTACCGTGATCATGTGATCCTCTGTGGCTTGGGCCACGTGAATATGGGTGTTCTGACGCAGTTGCTCGACGATGGCTACGAAGTGGTGGTGGTGGAGCGTGATTGGGATAGCGAATTCGTCAAGCGGGCGTTGGCGCTGAAGGTGCCGGTGGTGCTCGGCGACGCGCGCGACCCCGCTGTGCTGCGCCAAGCCGGAATCCAGCGTGCTACTGCGGTGGTGGCGGGTGTGAATGGCGACATGATCAACATCGAGATCGCGCTAGCCGCACGGGCCACCCGCCCGAACATCCGCGTGATCGTGCGCGTGTTCGACGATGAGCTCGATCGCAATCTCGAACGTAACTTCGGCGTCAACACGGTGTTCAGCGCCTCGGCTCTGGCCGCGCCCACCTTCGCCGCCGCAGCAGTCGCCCAAACCATCGACTACGTGATCCCGCTGGATGACACGCTGCTCGGCATTGATCGGTTTGTGATCGAGGCGAATGGACAACTCGGCACCTCCATCGCGCAGATCGAGGAGCGTTGCCAGGTGCGGGTGTTGCATCACCAAGTCGCCTCGAATCAGTGGCTGGCGCGCCCTCCACGAGGGACGCTGAACTACGGCGATCAACTGACCGTGATCGGCACGCTCGAAGCGCTTGAGCGGATGCGCGTGCTTAATTTGCCCACGACCATTTCAGATACGGATCATGCCTCAGCGCCGCAGCATCCCACGGCGCAGTTCGATACGGTGATCGTTTGTGGTCTTGGTAAAATTGGCTATCGCGTGGTGCGCCAACTCTATTATTTGCGCCCGCAGCCTCGTATTGTGGTGGTGCGCCTCAACGATGAGACGAACGATTTCTACCGACATATCAGCGAACTCGAAGGCGTGAAGATGGTGATCGGCGATGCGCGCGACCCCGAAGTGCTGCTGAAGGCTGGCCTCGAGACCGCGTACTCTGTGGCGGCGGTCACCTCCAACGATGCGCTCAACCTGCAGATCGGTTTGGTGGCGCAACGCCTGCGCCCCGACATCAATATGGTCGTGCGGGTGTTTAGCGATGTGTTGGCCGAGCGCTTCGAGGATCTGTTTGGAATCCGCACCACCTACAGCACATCGAGCTTGGCTAGCCCAACCTTGGCCGCCGCCGCTGTGCTCGGCGATGTGCCGATCGCGTTCACTGTCAATCGGCATATGTATGCCACCGAGCAGATCTTGCTGCATCCCGAGAGCCGCCTGAAGGGCCATACTATCGATGAGGTGCGCCGCCAGCATGGCTTGCTGGTCGTCGGTCTGCGCCGCTCGTTGACTGGCGTGGCCCATATCGATTGGGAGAACTACGAGCCAGAGCAGGCAGTGCACGTGTTGCCCGACCCAGGAGGGCTCAAAACCGCACCTCACGAGAGTCACCCAGCCCTTGGCACGTCTGAAGATGTCCAAGTGGCGACGCTCGAAGATCAACGTTCTGAGGACGTATCGGCATCTGGCTTCACCATCCTGCCGTCGCTGAACACTGTGCTCGCGGCTGGTGATGAACTGATCGTGTTGGCGTCGCTCGAAGAGTTGCGGCGCTTGCGAGCAGCGAAACGTGGATAAATCCTCATTCCGCTTTGCAATGAAGAAGGAGATGTGTGTGTTGTGGTAATAGCCTGGTAACGCCGTTCATCTACAGTATCTATTATAGTGCGTAGTAATCTTTTGTGTCAGGCTGTGAGGGAATGACCAAATGATGGATCAGCCACTCTTTTGTGAAGCCCAACAGGCTGCGCGCCGTGGTGATCGCGCAGCAGCCTACCGCCTGTTTCGTCGCACTCTCCTCGAAGACCCAACCAACGTCTCAGCATGGCTAGAGATGAGTGAACTTGTTGATGATCTTGCTCGGAAGATCGATTGTTTGGAGCGTGCTTTAACGCTTGATCCCTCCAACCAGCGCACGCGCGAAACTCTTGAGCAATTGCGAAGCATGCAGTGTATGTTGGTCACCCCTCCGATCGCAGCGTCAAGCGAGCGCTCTGTTCCTCCCCGCAAGTTGGGTGCGCATCTTGTTGCGCAAGGCGCAATCACCGCCGATCAACTTGAGGAAGCCCTCTGGGAACAGCACCAGCGGCGGCGGCGCGGCGAAGTTGTTCAAATCGGCACCATCCTGCTGCAGCGTGGCTGGATCAAGCCGCGAACACTAGCCCAAGCGCTGGTTGCCCAACAACAAGAGCAGCTCACGACCCCCTATCACCGCCCTCCGCGTCTGCTCGGCGAATATCTGGTGCTCAACGGGTTGATCACTACGCAACAGCTTCGGGCTGCGCTTGAAACGCAGGCTCGCCTCCGCCTCAAGGGGCGACAAGTGCCGCTTGGTCTGCTGCTTGTGCGGAAGCGCGCCCTCTCGATCGAGGCGCTTCAGCAAACGCTGATGCTGCAAGAGAGCGACCAGATCACGCATTTGGTTGGGTAGTGGCTGTTTGTATGTGAGGTTTGGTCGGTTATCGCCCGATCGTCGTTTCACCACGATAACACGTTTTCCAAGAAAAGAGGCATCGATCATCTGGTAGCTGTAGAAGATCGATGCCTCTTTTTGCTGTATCCAATCCGTTTTATCCTGCCGCATTTCAAACGAAATAGCCAGGCGTTACCCCGCCTGGCGGGCGATCAGCAGGTTGTAGAGGTGTTTCTGCTGTTCGATCGCCTCGCGGTAGCGCTCGCGTAGCGCGGGACGCGGCTCGTACTGCGCGCCATCGGCGGCGGGCGCATCGGCCAGCGAACGCAGCGCACCCACCGAACGCAGCGCCAACAACGCCACCCCGCGACTGGTCGCTTCGGTCTCGGCGGAGGCGACCACGGGCCGCCCCAGCGCGTCGGCGATCATCTGCATCCACGTGGGCGAACTGAGCAGCGCGCCGCCGCTCGCGATCAGCCGATGGCCGCAGTTGGGATCGCCACACATCAACTCCTCGATCTGCGCGAACCGATACGTCACCGCCTCCAAACTCGCCTGCATCACCTGGATGGGCGTGGTGGCCAAGGTCAGGCCACTGATCGTCGCTTTGGCGTTGCCCGCCCAGCCCGGACTGCGCTCGCCCGCCAGCAACGGCAGAATCGTCAGGCCGTGCGCGGCTGGCGGCAGACTGGCCAACTCCCGCTCGATCGTCGCGGCATCGCCCAGGCGGAAGGTGTCGCGCAGCCAGGCGTAAACGTTGCCGCCCTCGGTGGTGGCGCCACCCAGCAACGCCAAATGCCGATCGACGCGGTAGCACCACAACCCGAACGGCACGCTCTCGACGGTGGGTTGCGCCACGCGTATCGCGCCCGTGGTGCCCACCGTCAGCGCCATACGCTCGTGCCCGATGCAGCCGCTGCCGATGTTGGCCGCCGCGCCATCGCCGATCGCCGGGAACCAGGGCACGCTCGATAGCTTGGGCCAGCGCTCGCGGTAGGGCGAACGCAACCCCTGAATCGGCGCATCGAGATCGACAAGTTCGCCGAGCCGCTCCGGCGTCTCGCCCAGGTATTCCAGCAGTGGCGCGTCCCAGGTGAGCGTGCGCCGATCCAACAGGCCCGTCCAAGCCGCCGCAGAGTAACTGACCCGCCCTTGGCCGAACAACTGCAACTCGAGATATTCACCAAGCGTGATCCAACGGGCCGCCGAGCGCCAGATCGTCGGCTCGTGCTGGCGGAACCAGGCCAAGCGAGGCGCCCAATAACTGGCCCGCAACATACAGCCAGTGCGCTCCTGCGCGACACGCTCATCGAGCTCGCGGCGCAGTTGTTCGGATTGCGCGCTCGCCCGCGTGTCGGCGTAGGTGATGATCGGCGTGATCGGCTGATGTTCGGCATCGATAGCCAGAAAACTCGTGACGAGCGTATCGAGCGCGACCGCCCCGATCGCATCGACGAGCGGCCCCGCTTGAGCGAGCGCAGCATCAATGCAGCGCACCACCCGTTCGAGCATTGCGGTGGGATCGATCTCCGAGATACCATCCTCGGTGCTGCGCACGCTGTAGCCCTCTTGCGCAGCCACGCCTTCGACTGTGCGTGCCAGAGCGTCGAATAGGAGCGCCCGTACCGATGATGTGCCAACATCGATCGTTAGCACCAAGGGCGCCGTGGCCTGAGAAGGTGCAATCGCTGTCATACGGCTTCCTATGCATGCATTGATGAGGAGATGCGGCGTCGTGAGTGGATTTACGCAAGTATAGCATATTTGCTTATCGCGCATTCGGCGTTCCGGTGCTATAATCATCTCGTGGCAACAATCAGTGAGACTATCGCGCACGAACGAGTTGTTGCCATCAGAGGGTCGTATGTCATTGAGGGACCAGAGCCACACGAAGATACCGTCGCAGTCTTCGTTGGACTCACAAGCGCTTCAGAGCGAGCTCGAACGCAATCGGCAAGTCCTTGATGTGTTGCATAACATCACCGTCGCCTGCCATGGAATTACCTCATTTAAGGCGATCTTTGAGGTGATCTGCCGAGAGCTGCGAAACATTTTTCATTTCGATTCTTGCTATATTTCACTGTTCGACAATCAGCAACCTGATCGCTTCCTCGCCTCGTTGATGATCGATGGGGACGAGATGGAGTATCAGGAGAATATGGGTATCGGCGAACTGACCAGCCTTATCCTTCGGGATCGCCGGCCTCTGCTCTTTTACGACCTGCTGGAGGAGCGTAAAACCCTCGCTCGTCAGCCGGAGCCGTTTGGTGCTGCTCACAAACGCTCGCGCTCGTGGTTGGGTGTCCCTCTGCTGATCGGCCAAGCTGCCGTCGGCGTGATTTCGATCCAGAGCTACGAGGTTGGTCGTTATACCGAGCACGATTGCGAACAGCTGATGCGGATCGGCAATGTCGTGGCCGTGGCGATTGAGAACGCCTACCTCGATCAGAACCAGCAGACGCTCAGCCTGGCCCTCTCCGAACAAGTGGCGGCGCGCACCGTGGAGCTTGCCACGATCAATGCGATCGCGGGCGAGTTGGTGCTGCAACACCCGCTGCCTGTGCTGCTGACCCGCGCGCTCGATTGGATCGTGCCTCTATTCAACCTCGAAGCCGCTTCGGTGCGCCGAGTCGACCCCCGCCGAAACGAACTGGTGCTGGAGGCGCATCGCGGCGTCAACGACCATTACCTCCACGCTCTCAAGCGCCTGCCGATCGAAGGTGAGGTGCTGGAGCACGTGATCTACGAGAAGCAACCGTATTTTGTGCCGCCAATATCCTCTGATGGTTCCGATGGTGAGCACTCATCGGCTGCGCTCCTGGTACTGCCGTTGCAGACGGGCGGGCGCGTGCTGGGCACGCTTGGCTTGTCGGGCAATGTGGTGATGGAGTTCGAACAGGCGCAGCTTGATCTCGCCCAGGCGGTCGGCAACCAATTGGCGATCGCGATCGAAAACGCGCGCCTGTTTGGGGAGCAAGAGCGCCAGATCGGTGAACTTCGCGCACTCGGTGATATTGGCCGTGCTGCTGGCACCACCTACGATCTGCCGACCCTGCTGCGCCAAGTGCACGATGCGCTGGTGCCCCTGATGCGCCCCGATGCGTTCGCCATCACCGTATACGACCCCGAACGCCAGATCATCACCGATGGCATCTCGCTCGATGAGGGCAAAGAGTACGACTATTGGCGCAATCAGCCGCCACCCGCCGATTCGCTGACTGCTTGGGTGTTGCGGCACTGCCAGCCGCTGCATTTCGATGAACTCGATAAGCAGATCCACGCCTACCCAGAGCTCGGCCAGAACCTGATCGGGGCGGGCAAACACGCCGTCTCGTGGCTGGGTGTGCCCCTGCTGAATCGCGAGGGTGTGGCGATCGGCACGATCGCGGTGCAGAGCTATCGGGTCGCAGCCTTCGATGCCCGCGATGCCGCGTTTCTCACCACGGTGGCGCGCCAAGTCGCCCTTCACGTGCAAAACGTGGTGCTGCTGACGCAGCGCGAGCGCCAAGTGCGCGAACTCGATGCGATTGGCCGAATCGGCGCGCTGATCAGCGCCTCGTTTGATCTGGATGAGATGATCAACGTGGTGTATTACACCTTGCAGGAGGTCACGAACGCATCGGTATTTAGCTTGCTGATCAGCGAGCCAGAGAGCCACGTGATTACGCATGCCAAGTTTGTCGAACTGGGCGAGCCGATCTCGCTGCCTTGGGTGGACCAACCCCCCGCGAAGGGCAGCATGACCGACTGGATCCTCAACCACGGCGAACCGTTGCTGTTCTACGATCTGTCAGTCGAGCGGGACAACTTCGAGAAATTGGGTTTGCTGCCGGTGCCGCTCGGCCCCGACAACCCCGTGCGCTCGTGGGCAGGTGTGCCGCTGCTCGCGCAGGACGGCCAGACGATCGGCATGCTGTCGGTGCAGCATTACGAGCCGAATATGTACGATCAGCAGACGCTGGAGTTCCTCGCGCAGGTCGCGAGCCACGTGAGCCTTGGTGTGCAGAAGGTGCGCCTGTTCGGTGAGCGTGAGCGCCAACTGATCGAGAATGCGCGTCTGTTCGCCGCTGCGCAGGATCACGCGGCGATGGCCGAGCGCCAAGCCCAACGGATGGCGTTGGTGAACCGCATCTCGCTGCTGCTCAGCAGTCGGCTCGATCTGCAGGAAGTGCTCGATCTCGCGGCCAAGGAACTCGTGGGGCTCTTCTGGGCTGATCATACGGGCATTATGCTCTTCGAGGAGGAGCGCGACCAATGCACGGTTGTGGCCGAGTTCCCCAAGAAGGGCACCTTGGGTGTGAGCGTCCCACTGACTTCGACCCCCCTGATCGCCAAGTTGTTCGAAAACCGACGGCCATTGGTGATCAATTCGGTGGAAACCGATCCGGTCGTCGAGTCGCTACGGCAGACACTCCTCGATTTCGGTATCACTTCGCTGATGGTGGTGCCTCTGATCAGTCGCGGCAAAGTGATCGGTTCGATCGGCTTGGATAGCTATAATCAGCCGTGGATACTTGGCGGCGAGGAGGAGGATCTCTTCCTCACCATTGCCTCGGCGATCGCGTCGGCTGTGGAGAACGCCCGACTGTTCGCCGCCGAGCAGGCCGCCCATCGCACCGCCGAGACGCTGCGGCAGGTGGCGCGCGTGCTCAGTTCATCGTTTGATACGCGCGAGGTGTTGCAACTCATTTTGCGTGAACTGCGCAATATGATCGCTTACGATACCGCCTCGATCATGCTGCTCGAGCGCGATACGCTGCGCTTTGCTGCCCATAGCGGCTTCCCGCCCGAGATCGATCTGCTCGAATTTCCCTATTCGATTAACGAGGGCAGCGCAGCGTGGATGGTCGTGCAGCGGCGCGAGCCGATCATCATTCCTGATACGCTCCAATCGACGGTGTGGCACGAGGTGCCTAAACACTACAATATCCGTTCGTGGTTGGGCGTGCCGATGGTGGTGAAGGGTCGGCTGTTGGGCGTGCTGAATATCGATTCGCGGCAACCGAACGGCTTCACCGAGCGCGATGCGGAGGCCGCGCAGGCGTTCGCCGATCAGGCTGCCGTGGCCCTTGAGAACGCCCGCCTCTACGAGGAATCGGTGACGCATGTGGAGCAGGAGTTGGAGATCGCTCGGCGCATCCAGAGCAACCTGTTCCCCCGCTCGTTGCCGCAGATCGAGGGCTTGGAGTTGGCGGCGATCTGCCAGCCCGCTCGCGAGACGGGTGGCGATTTCTTCGATTTTGTGGTGCTTGAGCATCAGCCGTCTAATCACACGCGGAATCTCGCTGTGATTGTGGGCGATGCTTCGGGCAAGAGCATCACCGGGGCGATGTTGATGGCGATCGCTCGTTCGATCGTGCGCTCGGAGGCGCGCAACCATCAATTGCCCGAAGCGGTGATGCACGCCTCGAACCGCTGGATCGTCGATGATGTGCCCCAGCGCTCGTTTGTGGCGCTCTCCTACGCGACGCTCGATGTGCAGAAACGGCGGCTCGCGCTGGCGAACGGCGGTCAACTCGCCCCGCTGCGTCGGCGCCCGAATGGCTTGGTCGAGTATCTCGAAGTGGGCGGCCCAAAACTTCCGTTGGGTATCCTCCCCAATGTCGCCTACGAGGCTGCCGAGTTCGACCTTGAACCTGGCGATCTGCTGATCTTCTACACCGATGGGATTGTCGAGGCTCATAACGATGCTCGCGAACTGTTTGGCTTCGAGCGCCTAGAAGCACTTGTGCAGCAGTACGGCGTTTTACCTCCCCTTCAACTGATTGATACCATTCTGCATCACATTAGCGCCTTTATTGGCGATATTCCGCCCCACGACGATATGACGTTAGTGGCACTTCGCGTGGTATAACACTGCGTTGTGTGCTCTATTGTGTTTCATCTGCTTGGTTTGTCCAATAATCAATGCACAAACTATCACATGTTGTTATACAATTCAGAACATTGATATGCTGACCAAGCCGTTCGGTATGTGAGAAATAGAGATACGTTGATCTCACAGTAGATCCTCTCTCCTGTAGTATCGATCTTCTCTTTTATTCAGAAGATCGATACTCTATTTTTGGAATACAATTTTGTCGATGCCCCAATTAATGGTGATTAGTCGGCTGTATTTTGTTGTTGGGGTATGTGTTTAACCAAAATTTGATAGACGTGTTCAGAGTAAAAATATATGATATACGCTCTATGATGTTTATTAAACGCAGGGTGTACTGCTTGTTTAGTGATTTTTGTTTTAATCTCTCAGTTTGGTGCTATCCTGGTGTATAATATCTATCTACTAACAAGAAATATGATGGTAGCGCAATAATTGCGCACATCATCTTGTTCACTTGTTGTTTAGTTACGGCGGGCATATTGCAAAGGTGCTATTGAAGCGTATGGCGGGCGTATCTCCACATCACGGCTCACATGTCGTAACGGCGGGCTTTCGTGGTGAGCCGCTTGTGACGCTCACGGGCGAGCCATGGGAGCTTGAGCAATTTTTGCCGTTTGCACTTCGTGTGACCAAACTCCTGGCTCGCATTCACGAGCATCGGTTCGCTCACCTGAATCTTCAGCCGCGCGCTATCCTGATCGATCCGCAGACTAGTGAGGTATCCCTTGTGCCAGGCTCCTACGCGATTGCGGAGAAAGATAGCTCGCTGCCTAAATTGGAGCCGATGCCTGCCTATCTCGCTCCGGAGCAGACTGGTCGGCTGCGTTGGCCCGCCGATGAGCGCAGCGATCTCTACACGCTTGGTGTGATCTTCTACGAACTGCTGACCGACTCCCCGCTCTTTCAGGCGATGGACCCGCTGGAGTGGGCGCACTGCCATATTGCGCGCTGGCCCATCCCGCCGATCGTGTGTAATCCTCGCATTCCGCCCATCGTCAACGACATTGTGCTGAAGTTGTTGGCGAAATCGGCAGACGAGCGCTACCAGAGCGCCAATGGTCTGTACCACGATCTCGAACAGTGCTGGCTGCAGTTGTCGGTGCATGCGCAGATCGACGCCTTCCCGCTTGGCTTGCAGGATCGCTCGGGCCGCTTGGTCTTTCCGCAGCAACTGTACGGGCGTACTAAAGAAGTGGCACTCTTGCTCGAATCCTTCGAGGAAGTGCTGCAGACCGGCCAGCCCTCCCTGATGCTGATTGCTGGTTACTCGGGCGTCGGCAAATCGGCGCTGGTGGCCGAACTGCACAAGCCGATCATCAAGCATCGAGGCTATTTTATCAGCGGCAAGTTCGATCAATACCAACGCGGCATCCCCTACGCCACCATTGTGATGGCCTTCCGCTCGCTAATCCAGCAGTTGCTCACGGAGAGCGAATCGCGGATCGCCCGTTGGCGACAGAAGATTTTGGAAGCGGTCGGCGACTACGGGTACTTGATCATAGATCTGATCCCGCAGGTAGCGCTGATCATTGGCTCGCAGCCCGTGATCGAGGAACTCCCCGTCGCCGAGGCGCAGAATCGTTTGCACCTGGTGTTTCAGCAGTTTGTGAGCGTGTTTGCGAGTTCGGAATATCCGCTGGTGCTGTTTTTGGACGATCTGCAGTGGATGGACGCGGCCAGTTTCACGTTATTAGCGAATTTGATGACATTGCCCGGCGAGCGCAACCAGTTGTTCATCATTGGTGCGTACCGCGATAACGAGGTCGGCCCGACGCACCCATTGATGACGATGCTCGAGGAGTTGTGCGCGCAGGGGCACGTGGCCAAGACCATCACGCTGCAGCCGCTTGAGGAGCAGCATGTGCGGCAGATCCTCTCGGATACGATGCATTACCCCGAGAAGCATGTCGCACCTTTGGCGCGCCTGGTGTTCGCCAAAACGCGCGGTAATCCGTTCTTCTTCTTCCAGTTTGTCACCGCGCTGTATCAGGATGGGATGCTGCGCTTCAATCCAGAAGAACAGTGCTGGGTGTGGAATTTAGAGGAGTTGCAGGCCCGCCAGTTCACCGAGAACGTTGTTGAGTTGATGATCGGCGAGTTGCAGCGCCTGCCGTTACAGACGCAGCGCGTGCTGCAATTGGCGGGTCTGCTCGGCAATCAGTTCGATCTCGCGTCGCTCTCGCTGGTGGCTCAGCAATCGCCCGCCGATACGGCTGCGCACCTCTGGCCCGCCCTGCAGGTCGGCCTGATCATTCGGCGGGGCACGCTGTATCGCTTTCTGCACGACCGTGTGCAGGAGGCCGCGTACGCGCTCACACCACCCGAGCAGTTGGCGGAGTTGCACGCCCACATCGGTCGCCTGCTGTACGAGCATCTCGCAGAGGATGAGCTAGAAGAACAACTCTTTGCGGTGACGACGCACCTGAATTTGGGCGCCTCGATGTTGCAGAATGTCGATGAGCGCCACAAAGTGGCCGAGTTGAATCTGCGCGCTGGCATCAAGGCTCGCGCCACCACCGCCTACGCCGAGGCGTGCACCTACCTCTCCGAAGGGATGATGCTGCTCGCGGCCAACAGTTGGACGACCGACTATCAACTCACCTACGACTTGTACATGTATCGCGCTGAGTGTGAGTATTTATCGGGCAACTTCGCTTTGGCCGAGCAACTGCTGCAGATCATCTTCAGCCACACCAAAACGAGCGTGGATCGGGTACAGGCCTATGCGCTCAATATCTACCTGTATGTGACGCAGGGCGCGATAACGCTGGCCCGCGATACAGGTCTCGAAAGCTTGACCGAGCTGGGCGTGGTGCTCCCCGCCCACCCTAGTGATGAGATGGTGCAGGCGGCCTATCAGGAGGTGCTCGATCTGGTGGGGGATCGCCCGATCGAGCAGTTGAGCGAACTGCCCGAACTGACAGATCCGCAGATCCAACTGGTGATGCGAGCATTGGCTGTGCTCGATGCGGCGTCGTTCTACACAGATAGCAACCTCTACACGCTGCGGGTCTGCCGGATGGTGGCGCTGAGCCTGCGGCACGGCAATTCCGAAGATTCCATCCATGCGTACAGCCATTTTGGTTACTTGATGTCGTCGATCTTCCATCGCTATCAAGATGGGTACGCTTTTACCAATGTGGCCTACGACCTGTGCGTGCGCCTAAACAGCGCCCGTTACCGTGGGCAAGTGCACTACTTCCGCGGCCTCAGCGCGTTGTGGGTGCGTCCGCTCTCCATGGTGATCGCACTGCAGCGCGATGTTTTACAAATGCTGATCCGGAATGGGGAGTTAGCCTACGCGTCTATGTGCTCCAACTATCTTGTTTCCAATGTGCTGGCAACTGGCCTGCTCCTTGAGGATGTGGCGCAGGAAGCACAAGAGCATCTTGCGTTCGTGCAACAGGTTAAATTCGACGATGTGGCCGATCTAATCCGCCCGGTGATCCAGGTCACCAAACTGTTGCGGGGTCTCACCTACACCTCCACCAAGCTCGACGACGATACCTTCAGCGAGGATCACTTCGAGGCGACCTTCACCCCCGAGCGTATGCCTCTGGTGATCTGCCGCTATTACATCGCGAAGTTGATGGCGCACTGCATTATGGGCGATTTCGCAATGGCGCATGCCGCTGCTGTTCAGGCTCAGCCGCTGCTCTGGTCGATCGCGGGCTTTCAGGAGATGCACAACTACACTTACTTCGCTGCGCTGGCCTTGGCGAGCATTTACGACGATGCCGCGCCCAAGGAGCGCGCGCAGTACCTTGAGACGCTGCAGGGCTACTTGGATCAACTGATGGAGTGGACCGAGAGCAACCAAGAGACGTTTGGTTGCACGGCTGCGCTCGTCTCCGCCGAGTTATCGCGTATCCGCGAGGACGATTTGGTCGCGATGCGCAGCTATGAGCAGGCGATCGAGTCCGCCCGCACCTACGGCTTTGTGCAACACCAAGCGCTCGCAAACGAGTTTGCCGCGCGGTTCTACCAAAAACGCAAGTTTGCCACGATCGCCGCAACTTACTTGCGCGAAGCGCATATCTGCTATGCGCTGTGGGGTGCAGATGGCAAGGTTCGGCAGATCACCGAGCAGAACCCGCATCTATTGGATCAGAAGCCGATCCTGGAACTGGAGCCACCCACTCCCGCACATCGCCTCGATGTATTCGCTTCGATCAAAGCCTCGCAGGCTATCTCGGGCGAATTGACGCTCGATATGCTGCTTGATACGTTGATGCGGGTGACGATGGAGCAAGCGGGGGCCGATTATGGCGCTTTCCTCAGCTGTATCTCCTCTCGCCAGTTTCAGATCGATGCGGAAGCGTGGGTCGAGGGGCAACGCATCCAGGTGCATACCAGTTCGCAATTGGTGCCGAACGAGGCGGACCTACCGATGTCGATTATCACCTACGTGCAGCGCACCCGCGAGGCGCTCGTGCTCGATGTGTCGCGGGCGTCGAGCCCGATCGCCGAAGATCTCGCCCGCATCACCCGCGACCCGAAATCGGTGCTGTGCCTGCCGATTATGCGCCAAGCCGAGCTATTGGGCGTGTTGTACCTCGAGAATCGGCTGATGGCTGGCGCGTTCACGCCCGATCGTCTCGATATGTTGCAGATCTTAGGCGCACAGGCGGCGATCTCGTTGGAGAACGCGCGGCTCTACACCAACCTGCGCCACGAGAACGCCGAGCGCCGCCGCGCCGAGGCCCGCATTATGGCCGCCTTGGCCGAGAAAGAGTTATTGTTGGGCGAGATCCATCACCGCGTCAAAAATAACCTGCAAGTGATCTCGAGTCTGTTCAGTTTGCAGGCCGATGGCGTCAAAGACCCCGAAGCGCGCAACCTGCTACGGGCGAGCGAGAGCCGCGTGCGGGCGATGGCGCTCATCCATCAGCGGCTGTACCGCTTCAATAACCTCGAAGAGATCAACTTTGCCGAATACACCCGCGATCTCGTGGCGGCGTTATATCAAGCCCATGGCGTCGATGATGAGACGATCATCTGTCAGATCGATTCGGCAGGTATTTCGCTTGGTATCAATATTGCAGTGTCGTGTGGCCTGCTCATCAACGAACTTGTTGCGAACGCGCTACGGCACGCCTTTCCAGACTCCAATACCGGTCAAATATTGATCCACTTTCAACAGGAGGCCGATGGGAAGTATCGGTTAACTGTTGAGGATAATGGCATTGGTGTGAGCGATGAAGCCTTAATCGAGCGGCCTGGGCATCTGGGGCTCGTGTTGGTTCGCGAACTCGTTGAGCAGATCGGTGGAACGCTTGAGATTAGCTCTGATCATGGGACTGCCGTAATTGTGCGCTTCCGGAACGTTGAATCGACAGTGTCAGAGTGATGGTGAGCGTTGCAGGGCTAATGTGCAACATGTTGTATCTTTGAGGAAGTTGTATGACTATGCGAGCGGTTGCAGCCGATGTACCTGTTATTATGGTGGTTGAGGACGAACGAATCACCGCGCTCGATCTCAAACGCCGTTTAGAGAGCTTTGGCTATCACGTACCGCCCATTGCATCGACTGGTGCTGAAGCAATACTTCGTGCCGCAGAAACCCGCCCCGACCTGATCCTGATGGATATCATGCTGAAAGGGCCGATCGATGGAATTACCGCCGCTCAACAGATTCGGCTCACCTGCGATATCCCAACGGTGTTCTTGACAGCCTATTCCGATGAAGCGACGATCGAGCGGGCGAAGGAGACCCAGCCTCTAGGCTATTTGCTCAAGCCGTTTGAGGAGGGCTCGCTACGTTCGACGATTGAGATCGCGCTCAACAATCGGGCATTGCAACGCCACCTGCGCTCGAGCGAGGAATCGCTGCGTCGGCAGAACCAGTATTTTAATTCAATGCACGAATTAGCCCTCTCGTTATTGAATCGCCTCGATCTTGAACCGCTGTTAGAGTCGATTGTGTTGCGCACCGCGGAGTTGGTGGGCGCGCCGATCGGCTTCATCGATCTGTTGCTGCCGAACCAAGTGGTGCTGGCGGGCCAACTCGAAAACGACACGTTTGTGTGGTTGGGTGAACAGCACCCACAAATGTGCGGCGATGTGTTGCGCACGGTGTGGCGCTCCGGCCAACCGATCCTGGTCGATGATTATCAAACGTGGTCTCAGCAGGCCGAACAGTCTCCAAAGCATATCCACGCGATCATCGCTGTGCCATTGAAGGCTGGCCAACGGGTCATCGGTGTGTTGGGGTTGGTGCAGAGCGAAGTGGGTAAGAGTTTTACGGTGACACAGCTCGAAGTGATCGCACGGTTTGCGGGCCTCGCTGCGATTGCTCTGGATCACGCTCAACTGTACCAAGCGGCGCAGGACGAATTGGCCGAGCGCCGACGCGCCGAAGAGGCAGCCGCCTCCTTGGCCGCGCAACGCGAGCGCTTGATCGATGTCTCGCGGCTGGTCTTATCGAGCCTCGATCTGGCGGAGATCCATCGTCGGGTCCGTGAACTGTTGAGCGAGATGCTCGATTACGAGTATTTGTCGATCTATCAACTGAATACCGCGCAGCAGACGCTTGAATTGATCTTTTCAAGCGATGCGGAGCCGGAACATTACCCCAACTACACGATGCCTTCCAATCAAGGTATCATTGGTTCAGTGGTGCGCTCTGGTGTTGCGGAGTGGGTGAACGACGCCCAACACGACCCGCGCTCGTTCTACTTCGAGGGCACGCAGATCAACAAGGATCATATGATCTGCGTCCCGCTGATGGCCCAAGGCCGCACGTTTGGCGTCTTTGTGGTGGGCCGTAAGCATGACCCTGGTTTTACGAACGATGAGTTCGATTTAGTGCAGCCGTTTGTGGCATATGTGGCCTTAGCAATGGAGCACGCGCAGTTGTACGCCTCCATCCGCGATGAGTTGCGCGCTCGCCAGGAGGCGCAGGCCGCGCTGCAAGAATCGGAACGCCGCCTGCGCCTGATCGCCGAGAATACCACCGACCTTATTCTGGCCTACGATATGGATCAGCAGTTGGTGTATGTGAACCCGGCGGTTGTGCGTATGCTCGGCTATTCGATCAGCGAACTTCACGCTATGCAGATGCTGCGCCACCACCCGAACGATGAGCCGCTGATGAAGCGGATGTGGAAGAAGATCTTCGAGGGCCGCCGCTTCTCGGAGGTCGAGTCGCGTCTGCTCACCAAAGACGGTGAATTTGTGTGGGTGCAGGCTTCGTGGGGGCCGCTCTACGATGAGGCTGGCCACCAAGTGGGTGTGCGCGGTGCGATTCGCGATATCACGCAGCATAAGCGCGCTGAGCAACTGCAATCGCTGCAACTGGCCGTGACGCGTATCACCGCCGAGTCGCGCAGCCGGGCCGAGGCCACCCCGCGCTTCTTGCAGGCGATCTGCATCAATGCCGGGTGGCAGGTCGGCGAACTGTGGCGCGTCGATTCCGATCTGCAGACGCTGATCTGGGAGTCGGCATGGCACGTCTCCTCGGCGGCGGCGAAGGCGTTTGTGGAGGCAGGCGAGACGATGCAACTTGCCGAGGGCGAGGTAACCTATCGCGCTTGGAAGGCCGATCAGTTTGTGTGGGTGACCAATATCGATCAGCCGACGAACAGCGAGCGGGCTGCGCTGGCCGAGGCGGCGGGCCTGCGTGATGCGATCGCCCTGCCGATCCGGGCGGGTAATGTGCTGGCAATCCTGGCATTCTACAATACTACCATCTCGCCCCGCGATCCCGATTTGCGCACGACTCTGGAGAGCATCAGCAGTCAGATCGGCCAGTTTATGGAGCGGATGCGCGCCGAGGGGCAGTTGCGGCAGTACGCTCAACAGCTTATGGACGCGCAAGAACAAGAGCGGGCGCGCATCGCACGGGAGCTGCACGATGAGATCGGCCAAGCGCTGGCGCTGATTAAGATGAATGTGCGGGCGGTGCAACGCCTGGCGCAGACCACCGAACTGGCGCCGCGCCTATCGCAGAGCTTGGGCATCATCGAGGAGACATTGCAGCGCGTGCGCACCCTGGCGCTGGACCTGCGCCCCTCGATGCTCGATGATCTCGGCTTGGCCGCGACACTGCAGTGGTATGTCGAACGGCAGGGCGAGTGGGCCGATTGGGATATCGAGGTGCGCTCTCAGCTCGATGGTGCGCGTCTGCCGCTCGATCTAGAGACAGCCTGTTTCCGCGTGGCACAGGAAGCTTTACATAATATTGTTCGACACGCACAAGCGCAGCATGTGACGATCGATCTGTGGCAGGACCAGCAGACGCTTCATATGCGGATTCGCGACGATGGGATTGGGTTTGATGTGCGGGCGGCGCAGGAGCGAGCGGCTCGTGGCAGCAGTGGCGGCTTGTTGGGTATGCGCGAACGTGTGGCGCTTGCTGGCGGAAGTTTGATGATCGATTCAACGCCAAATATGGGGACATCGTTGTGGGTACGGTTGCCTTTGCCGAGTCTCGACGATCAACCTAAGTCATAAGGAGAGGTGTATGAGCTCAATTCGTTTAGTGCTCGCTGATGATCATACGTTGTTTCGAGCAGGTATTCGCGCACTGCTCGATGATTTAGATTGGGTCGAAGTGGTTGCGGAGGCCGGTAACGGTATTGAGGCATTGCATTTGATCAATACCTATCAGCCGGATGTGGCACTGCTCGACATTACTATGGCGGGTATGAGCGGCTTGGAGGTAACGGCTCGATTGGCATCCGAACAGCCCGATGTGCGCGTCGTGATCCTTTCGATGCACGCCAATAAAGAGTATGTTTTGCAGGCGCTGCGTGCGGGTGCGGTGGCCTATGTTCTCAAGGATGCGGATACTGTCGAGCTAGGGTTGGCGCTGAAGGCCGTGATCCGCGGCGATACCTACCTCAGCCCCGCGATTTCGACACAGGTGGTGGCCGGGTTTGTGCGCCAAGCTAGCAACGATCCGTTGGAGCAGCTGAGCCAGCGCCAGCGCGAAACGCTACGCCTGATCGCGGAGGGCCAAACAACTCAAGAGATCGCCCGACAGATGGGCATTAGTATTAAAACTGCCGAGAAGCACCGCGCACAGTTGATGGAGCGACTTGATATCCACGATGTAGCTGGCCTTGTTCGCTACGCCATCCGCGCAGGCATGATCGCCCCCGATTCTTAACGCTCTGTCACTCCTTTCCTCGCTTTTCCTCGTTGTAAGGGCCTGTCTTTTGAATTTTCCCCAATCAAGGCAGGTCAAACCCCCATATGTTGGGTAGGTTTTCCCCCATATCCAGAGAGGCAATTCCCCATAGCAATCACATAACGCATCAAGTATCCTATGTGTAGAAAAGGTCCCTTTCTCTAGGGGCCTGCTGACATACCTCTCCAAAGAGCATTGGATGGTGGTTGTAGTCAATGCGGTACGAAGGGAAAGCGTGGGTTCGAAACTCCTCTCGAGTAGAACCTCCAACTATGATAACTGAGTATTTCTTCGATCGATTTCCGACACGACTTACTTGTAAAGAAGTAATACATGGAGTGTATAGGTTGGAAGGTTGGTTATGTACATTTCAAGCATCTACACAAATCAATTGGATAAAAAACAGGCGATGATCTCAAACCCTTCGCTTTCCATTATTAAATTGGTGTTACTGAGAACGATCGTGGTTGTTAGTATGGTGATGTATGCCCTCGAGTGGCTGAATGAGTCGTTTCGCCGATCGTTGTTGCCATTCGATCGTGTTACATATCCACTTTCGTTGACGATCTGTTTTATGGCTGTGACTTTTCTATTTGCTGGTTCATTGAGCAGATCAAAATTAGAGTATATCGCGTTATTTGTACTTTTTCTCTATTTGTTGAATTATATCTATGCCATTGTGTATGTGATGCCGCTGGAGCCGAAGGGATTCATCCGCATCTCTGCCACGCCGGAGTGGCTGTTGTTGGTGTACGGAATCGCGTTGCTGGCCTTTGATCTGCGGATGGGTTTGATCGTTTCTTTGATGGTTTATTTGGGGCTCCTTTTTTATCTGTCGATTTCGATCGCCCAAAATGGCTACGAACTTCTCAATACCTCGACGTTTTATGTTCTCGTGCGAGGATGTGTCTGGAGTGTGTTCTACATTCCTATTTTGTCGGTTATTGCTATATTTCGCGAAAAGTATATCAAGACCGTCGCATTTGCCAAGATGATATCAGTTGCAGCGTATGTCGATGATCTGACGAATATTTACAACCGCCGTTATCTTGGCGATATGATTCAGGAGGCGATCGCTCAGAATAATAGCTTGAATGACACATTTTCGATCATTATGTTTGATATTGATCACTTCAAGCAGATCAACGATCGTTACGGTCACGATTGTGGCGACCTTGTGCTGAGCCGAGTGGCCCGCTCCCTCGCGAAATCGTTGCGCCAGAACGATACCTTTGGCCGCTGGGGAGGTGAGGAGTTTATGGTCATCGCTCCAGCGACCGATTTGCTCCAGGCAGAGCACTTAGCCGAGCGGCTGCGATACGCGATGTCGCAAATACCACACGATCATATTGGCAGTGTGACAGCAAGTTTTGGTGTGGCGACGTATCGGCCCGGTGATACTGCCGATACGTTGTTGAAGCGGGCCGATACTGCTCTATACCAGGCGAAGTTGAATGGCCGCAATTGTTGGGTAAGCGAGACCTCGCTGTGATCCTTGTCGGTGGCTGCAATGTTCATTATCCGGCGATTTTTAGGCTTCGTTAGGAAAGGTGTTAAGGGGAATTGGTATGAGTGACGTTATTCGCATCCTATATCTTAGCGATAATCCAAGTGATAGTGAAATGATTCGTTCGGTGCTCGCTGAGGATGGTTTGGAGTGCCAAATCACTCAGGTTGCTACGCGGATCGAGTTTCAAACGACACTACTGCAGCAAAATATCGACCTGATCCTCTGCGACGATTATTTGGTCATTTTTAATTGTTTCACGGCGCTGTCGATCGCGCAGGACCGTTGCCCCGATACGCCATTTATCCTGCTGGTCAATACGCTGAGCGAGGATGCTATTATCGACGCCCTGCGGCGTGGTGCCACCGAATGTCTCTCGAAGCAGCGTCTGGCTCGGTTGCCCTCCAGCGTGCGCCGCGCAATGCGCGAATCTGCCGAGCGTGTAGCGCGCCGCTATGCCGAAACATCGCTGCGCTTTGCCGAGCGCCGCTTTATGCAGGCGTTCAACGCCATCCCCGTTGCGCTGCTGATCATCACGATGCGTGATGGCGATACGCTGGCCGTGAACGATTATTTCCTTGCGATCACCGGCTACACCCGCGATGAGGTGATCGGTCGCCCGATGCATAAGCTCGGCGTGTGGGCCAGCCTCGCCGACCGCTCGCTGCTGATCGGTCGCTTCCAAAACCTCAGCTCGACCTATAGCTGCGAAGTGGGGTGCCGCACTAAGAACGGCGATGTGCGGAAGTTGTTGGTCTCCGCCGAGGCGATCGAGTTTGAGGGGCGCTCGTGCCTGCTGATCGCTGGCAACGATGTCACCGAGCTTCATCAGGAAGAGGTGAGAGGCTCGAAGAAGCGCTCGTCGCAGGGCTCCACGCGCTTCGATCAGGCGTTCCACACCAATCTTCGCCCAATGTTCATCACTCGCCTGAGCGATGGTCGCTATGTGGATGCCAACGATGCTTGGCTGCATCTCAGCGGCTACTCCCGCGATGAACTGGTGGGCCGCGCCTCGGTCGAACTGAAGATGTGGGCCAAGCCCGCCGATCGTTCAAGCTTCATCGAAGGGCTGCGCAATAAAGGGAGTGTGCGCGAATTTGAGTATATTATTCGGCGGAAATCGGGTGAATTGACCGTTGGCGTGATCTCTGCCGAGTTGATCGATTTGAACGGCGAACCTTGTGCCCTGCTGATCGACCAAGAGGTCAGCGAGCGAAAACGGCTCGAAGATCGGCTTCGTCAAGCACAACGGGTTGTGAATCTGTGTTTCTTCCAAGATTAGAAGAGACGCTGCTGTTCAAGCTCTTCGCGCGGTGGGAGCACGTGCATGCCGCGTGATGAAGCCCACTCAGCCGATGGTCCTTGCCAGTGGTGCCGTGCCATTATAACTCGTCCCTGAGCATCGAAGGCCACGTTCTCTGCCTCCAGCAGGTCGCGCTGTTGGAGCCCCCGTGTACTGATCGCCCCGCCTTTTGCTACGATGCGTTGCCACGGCACATCGGTACGGTTTGCAGGGAGAGCGCCCATTGCAGCGCCCACTAAGCGAGCGTCGCAGCCCCGCCCAACGATGAAAGCGATATCGCCATAGGTTGCCACTATGCCGAACGGCACTTGCGCAACGACGTCGTAGATCAGTTCATACAGAGGGTTTTCAGCTTCCTGATGCATGGCTCGCTCCTTCGTTCACGTCTGGCGAACTGCTGAGGATATGGTTTGAAGTGAAGATTTCCGCTGGTAGCATAGCGCAGGGTTGTCGTTGTGGCAACCCTGCGTATTTGATTCCAACATCTGAAACTGCGCCTTGGTTTGAACGTATGTGGTGCGATTTTGGCAATGTGCTCCTGATGTTACAGGTTGTGCAGAGTGCCTAACTGCTGCTGTGGGATGCTGTATGCTGCGCGTTTCTAAGCGCAATGCTCAAGATGAGTGTGGTATAATGATCGTCTATGAGATTGTGCTAATCGCGCGCCGGCTCTCCGGCGCGCTCTGTTCGGAAAGGATAGTGTTTGATCATGGCTGCAACTCCGCCACAGGTCATTCAGCTCACCTGCCCTAATTGCCGCAACCCAATGCGTGCTCAGGTGTTTACGCTCGTTGATGTCGGGGTTCAGCCCGAGCTCAAAAACTACCTACTCGCCGGCCAACTGAATGTTGCAGTCTGCCCGAATTGTGGCACTCCTGCAATGATTGCTGCGCCCTTGCTGTATCACGATCCCGAAAAGCAACTCTTCCTCATTCACTTCCCGCAGCAACTGAACGCTCGGCCAGAGGAGCAGGAACGCTTTATCGGTGAGGCGACAAGCATGATTATGCGCACGCTGCCCGCCGATGCTGCCAAGGGCTACTTACTAGCGCCAAAGCGCTTTCTTACGCTCAACTCACTGATCGAGGCTGTGCTCGAAGCCGATGGCATCTCGCGCGAGATGGTCGAGGCGCAGCGCACTCGTGTTGAGCTGATCAGTCGTATGGCCGAGGCGTTTGAGCAGGGCGAGGAGCAACTGGCTGCTCTGGTTAACGAGCAGAAGGCGTTGCTCGATCAGGAATTTTTCGGCACACTCAACGCGTTTATCGAGGCGAGCGCTCAGTCGGGCCGCGAGGACTCGGCGCAGATGTTGCGCACACTGCGCGATAAGCTGGTCGAGTTGAGCGGCTTTGAGGGCGAGCTGCCCGAGGCTGCCGAGGATCTTCCCGTGGATGAGGTGGTCGATCGGCTGGCGAATGTCGATGATAGCCAACTCGAAGAGACGATCGCCGAGCTGCGCCCGTTGATCGATTACGCGTTCTACGAGGCGCTGACCAAGCGCATCGATGCCGCTGAGCAGAGCGGCGATACGGCTACCGCCGAGCATCTCACCAAGCGCCGCTCGCAAATCCTCGAATTGGTCGAGCGCATGGATCGACAGGCGCAGGAACTGTTCGAGGCGGGCGCGAAGGTGCTTCAGTCGGTGCTGGAGGCCGATGATCCCGAAGCGCTGATGCGTTCGCAGCCCGATATGATCAACGAAGCCTTTATGCTGGTGCTGGATGCGAACATGGGCGCTGCCGAGCGGGCTGGCGCGCGCGATGCCGTCGAGCGCCTCGTCAAGATTCGCGAGTTAGCCATCCAGATCGCGCAGGAGGCGCTTTCGCCCGAGGATCGCTTCATTAACGATCTGCTCCAAGCCGAGACGCCTCAGGATGCTACGAAGCTGCTGCGGCAGAATGTGGCGATGATCAAGCCGGAACTGGTGAAGCGCCTGAACGAATTGGCCGATCAGTTCGAGAAGGATGGCCGCAAGCCGTTGAGCGACCGTCTGCGCCAACTCGGTCGCGAAGCCGGGGCCATGCTGTTCTAAACCATTCGGTTCGCTTCTCTCGGCCCATGGTGCGCATTTGTGTACACCATGGGCCGCTGTATTCGTTTTCTCTGTTTTGATAGCTCACGCGGAAGCTCGAAAAGAAGGGAAGTTTGTTCGGCATGCAGACATACGATATCCAGCGAGTGCTTCGGGCGCGCTACGGCGGAGTGGAAGCCAGCGATATCCTCGTCCAGTTCGCCAGGATCGAGCTTGAACGCCCGGATGCGCTGGTCTGGATGCAGAACGGCAAGTTCTTCGAGGTCTACGGCGAGGCCGCTAAGTTGCTGGGTCGCCTGCTCGACCTGCGGGTGGCCGAGAAGCCGCTGATGACGGGCCGCAACGGCCAACCGCTGATGCTGGCGATGACGGGCATCACGATCGGCAGCGAGCGCGAACACTTGGCCCGCCTGCTGCGGATGGGCTACCGCGTGGCGATGGGCCGCGAGGTTGAGGGCGAGCGCGAGGGCACCATCAAGGCCCGCCAACTGGCCGAGGTGATCACGCCCGGCACCATCTTTGATGAGGATTTGCTCGATGAACAGCGCCGCCTGTTGGCCGCCGTCTACCTGAGCCACGAGCGGGCCGCGCTGGCGCTAGCCGATGTCTCCACGGGCGCGTTCTGGTGCCAGGATTGGGCTGGCCCCGAGGCGCACGACCGCCTGATGGACGAGTTGGCGCGCGTCACCCCCGCCGAACTGCTGTACGATCAGAGCCTGCCTCGCGAGACGATCAGCCGCTTGGGCACCGCCAGCGGCATTACGCGGCTGGAGGGCGAGCGCATCCAGCGCCACCTCGCGCTCTGCGACGAGTTGAAGATCGCCGATAGCTACCATGTCGGGCGGATGTCGCCGCTGCCCAGTTGGTGGTTCAGCGCCGAGAGCAGCCAGGATGCCTTGCAGTCGCACTTCCACACCAACGATCTGCGTCCGTTCGGCCTTGAGCAGCACCCCGATGCGGTGCGGGTGGCTGGCGTGGTGCTGCGCTACTTGCAGTGGAACAGGTTCCCCGCGATCGCTCGGCTTGAGAGCATCCGCGTGGGTGGCGGCAGCCAATTGTTGCAGATGGATGCCACCACGCGCCGCACGCTCGATATTCTGGTGGGGCCGGATGGTTCCTCGTATGGCTCGCTGCTCTCGGTGCTGGATCAGACCCGCACGCCGATGGGTGGGCGCTTGCTGCGCACCTGGCTCACGCAGGGTTTGCGCAACCCCGATCTGCTCAACACACGCTACAACGCGATCAGCGCCTGCCTCGAATCGTCGCTGGAGCGCGAGGAGATTCGCTCGCACTTGGGTGGCATCGGCGATATCGAGCGGATCGCCAATCGGCTGCTGGTTGGCCCCGAGCGCGCCACACCCCGTGATGTCGTGCGGCTGCGCGATGCGCTCCGTGCCGCCGAGGCGATCGCTCCCCCGCTGGAGCAACTCGGCGGGCTTGGCATCAACAATTACGCGCCGCCGAGCGATCTGACGCGGTTGCTGGAACAGGCGTTAGTGCCTGCGCCCCGCAACACCGTAGTGGTGCGTAGCGAGTCGGATTCCGGCGAACTGCTGGCGGCGGGGTGGGATACCGAACTCGATGCGTTGCTGGTGCGCGAGCAGGACATCTTCGCGACGATCGAGCAGCTGATCGATGAGTTGGTGATGACGACGGGCATCCGCTCGTTGCAGGCCAAGCGCGACACCCGCACCCGCCAGATGATGCTCACTCTGTCGAGCAGCGATGCGCGCCGCGTCCCCGCCGATTGGACCCGCATCGCCAAAGGCAAAGAGCAATACGTGACCGACCGCCTGCGCCAACTCTCCGACGAACTGGTTGATATCGAATCGCAGCGAATCGATGTGGAGCAAGCGGCTTGGCATCGGCTCTGGCAGCAGATCGCCGCGCACGGCCCACAGTTGCAACTGCTGGCCCAGCACCTCGCCCAGATCGATGTGCTGACCACCTTGGCGGTGGTGGCGTTGCGCGAGCGGTGGACGCGCCCGCAGTTGGTGAACGAGCGCGTGCTGACGATCGAGAACGGGCGGCATCCCGTGGTGAGTCGCACGGTCGATGGCTACATCCCCTCGTCGGTTCACCTCGATGACACCACGCGGCTGATCGTGCTGACTGGCCCGAACATGTCGGGCAAATCGACTCTGATGCGCATGGTGGCGCTGTGTGTGGTGTTGGCGCAGATGGGTTCGTTCGTCCCCGCTGATTCGATGACGCTGGGCTTGTACGACCGCATCTTTACGCGGATCGGCGCTGCCGAAGATATCGCGAGTGGTCGCAGCACCTTCCTGGTCGAGATGAGCGAAGTGGCGACGATCGTGCATCAGGCCACCGCCGATAGCTTGGTGGTGCTCGATGAGGTTGGGCGAGGTACTGCGACATACGATGGAATGGCGCTTGCTGAAGCAATCGTCGAGCACCTGCACGATCGAGTCGGGTGCCGTGGCTTATTCGCTACGCACTACCATCACCTCGCTCACACGATCGGTAGGCTGCCCGGGATCGCGTGTTATCAAATGAGTGTGCAACAACACGGCGACAAGTTGATCTTCCTCCATACCATGGAGCCGGGCGTGGCAGCAGGCTCGTTCGGCATCAGTGTCGCGCGGATGGCGGGCCTGCCGCAGAGTATCCTAGAGCGCGCCGAAACCCGCCTGAAAGAGTTAGAGCGAGGCGGGACGACGACATTGTCGCAGTAGGTCACCTGTTTGGCTTACCGCGCAATGATATGATGGGTCGAGTGAGGTAGTGCAAGTGTGCAGTATTGAATTTCGTTAGAAAGAGATTTCAATGAAACGTTACGGTCAAATTATCGCACTGAAACCCGAACAAATCACGGCTTACGAACATTTAATCGCCAATGTGTGGCCGGAGGTACTCGAAACGTTCCGCAAACATAATATGCGAAATTATTCGATATTCCGGTACCAAAACCTCCTTTTCACCTATTTTGAGTATGTCGGCGACGATTACGCCTCGGATATGGCGCACATTGCCATTCACCCCAAGGTGCGCGAGTGGCTGAGCTTGACAGACCCAATGCAAGACCCCATGCCCGATCGCGTTGAGGGCGAATGGTGGACGACGATGCGTGAGTTGTTCCACGCCGATTAGCGCCGTTTGCCCCGCCGCGATTGGCGCGCTTTCCGTGTTTCCTGTTCCGCCTGCCAACGAGCCTGCGCTGCTTCGCGTCGGGCTTGTTGTGCTGCCCGTTGCGCTTCTCGCTGGGCAGCTTCTTCGGCCTGCTGCTGATTGAGTTCGTGCAGGAAGCGCCGCGTTTCGCGGACGCCCAGCCACATCGCGACGCCAGCGATCAGCAGCAGCACGACACCGATTGGCAGGCTACGCTCGGCGGTTGCGCGTAAGTCGGCTAGATATTCGGCGCGGCTGCCAGCGTAGACGAGGTTGGCCTTGAACGTGCGTTGGCCATCCTGCTCATCGATCGCGCCGATCACGAGGATCGGGTCGTTGTGCACGAAGCCACGGGTGCGGGTGGAGCCATTGGTGAAGGTTGGCTCGCTATCCTCACGGGTGGTGGCGGTGCGATCGATCACATAATCCTCGTTGGCAAGCCGAATATCGCCATCCGACACGTTGATCCACAACGCTGGCGTCTGCTGCTCCACGGTCTGCCATTCCGGCTGCGAGGCTCCCAAAATGCGGAGTCTGCTCTGATACGCTTCGTGGATGTATGCCACGAACGCGCCATTGATCTGCGGGTTGCGTTCGCTCACCACGCCTTCGAGCGCCATGCGCTGCCCAAGCGGTGCGTCCTCTAGGTTGGCGGCGCTGAGGCTCGGCAACTGTTCGGCGATGGTGGCCCGCTGCAGATAGGTCGGGGAATCGAGCAGGATCATGATGCCGATGCCGCCCGATACGACTGCGATAACAAGGAGCACCAGCGGATTGAGCAGCACTTCGCGCTTGATCCACTGGAGGAGTGCTGGGAGTTGTTGCATTCTGTTGCCTATCGTTCTAGTGTAGAGCTTTTCGTGTGTATGATACCAAATCTGGTTTGCGCGATTGCACGTGAGCACGATGCTTCATTCGCTTGGGTACTTGGTGATTTGGGTGGCATCGACGGCGCGCATAAATACAGACGGCTCAGATGAGCCGTCTGTGTCGTGAGAGGCGAAATGATGAGGGGATTACCGCCCGAATCGACTCATGTTGCCGTGGCGTGTCACCACGCTCGATACGGTGAGATCGGCGTATTTGGTGCCGGGTGTGTAGTTCCCGTCGATGAACAGGCCGTCCTGGTTGGTGCCGCTGGCGCTCCCGCCCAAGTAGAGCGTGTAGTTGCCGTTGGTCATGCTTGGCGATGAGAACGAGAGCGATTGGAAGGACTTGCGCGGCTCGAAGGTCAGGATCGATTCGCCCGCTTCGTTTTGCAGGTTGATCAGCGTGCCCGCCTCCTTTGGCGTGTCGAAGTTAACCAACAGCGCATTCTGCGTCGAGCTCTCGTCGGCGGTCTGCGACATGCCCGAACTGCCGACCGCGACCAGCAGGCCGCCGCTGATCGCGAATGAGCCGTCGTAGTCCACCGCGCTGTTCATACGCTGCGTGGTGCCGTGGATGATCAGCGTGCCGTTCGTCATGCTCACGTTGCCGTTCGAGTCGAGTCCATCGCCGCTGGAGTCGAGTAGGATGCGCCCGCCGTTGATGGCGAGCCACGAGCCGTCGTTGCGCGGGCCACGCCCTGGCGCTCCGCCCGGGTTGCCGTTGAGTGCTCCAGCTCCCGCCGCGTTCAGCGCATCGTCGGCGGAGACAACGCGAATGTCGCCGTCGTTGATGGTTAGCGACGCGCTCTCGATGCCCTCGTAGGAGGCGTTGATGGCGATGGTGCCGCCGTTGATCGTCACAGAGGCGTCGGCGTGGATGCCATCGTCTCCGGTGGCGATCTCGAAGGTGCCGTTGTTGATCGTCAGGCTGTTGTTGCTGTGCAGCGCGTCGTCGGCGGCGTCGATGGTGAATGCACCGCCGTCGATGGTGATCGCCGATTTGGCTTTGAGCGCCTTGGCCGACACAGTGTCGGCGACCGGCGAGGTGTGGCCGTTCGCCGTGGTGATGGTGAGCGTGCCGTTGGCGATCGCGACATCGGTTTCGGCTTGGATGCCGTCGCCGCCCGCGATGATGTTCAGCGTGCCGTCCTCGATCAGGATGTAGCCCCTGGCGGGATCATCGGCCTCGTCGGATTTCAGGCCGTCGCCGCCTGCGGTGATGTTGAAGGTGCCCGATTTGATGATCAGGTAGTCTTTACCGCGAATGCCGTCGTCGGCGGCTTGCACGTTGATGGTGCCGCTAGCGATCACGAGGCCGTCCTTGCTGGCGATGGCATCGTTGAAGTTGGCCTGCACGGTCAATTCGCCAGTGCCCGCGATGGTCAGGTCGGCTTTGCTAAAGAGGGCGGCGTTGGGTTCCTCGTCCTCGGGCAGCAGAAATTCGTAGGTCTCGCCATCGGTGAGGAAGTTTTCGCTGCCTTCGGCCAAGGTGATCAGCACTTCTTCGGCATCGAGCACCGCAATGGGCGCGCCGTTGGGATTGGTGATCGCTACGCCGTTCAACTCCAGTTGCACCAGCGCCTTATCGTTCGTATCGACGAGAATCTGGCCATTATCGAGATCGCCGCTGAGTTGGTAGTGCCCTGCAGCGGTGATGGTGGCGGTGGTGCCATCCACCTTCACGCCCTCTCCTTCAACCGAGATGCTATCCCCTTCGAGAAGAATGGTGGTGATCGGGTCGACTTCTGCGGTCGGTTCCTCAGCCTCGTTGTAGTGCGTCTCGCTTTTTTCGGCGAGCACATCGGGCACGGTGGTTGGTATGGCTGTTGGTGCAGGCGCACTGGTGGCGCTGGGTTGCGAGATCGCGCTGTTCGGCGCGCTGGGGCTTGCGCCACAAGCCGCTAGGATCGCCACGAGCACGCTGTTTACGATAAGTATCGGTACTTTTTTCATCGTTCACCTGTTTGCATACTCTGATAACAGACCATCCTCATTTGGGCGGTGAACAGGAGCATGCACTTATTGTCTGGCTTTAGTATAGGATAGACTCTTTCAGGAAGTTTGAAGGAAGGATAAGGAAACTATAAGCCTCTCCTATGTGTCTGAAGTGTTCACAGATTGAATGTTCATCATTTGTGCAGTGGGTTTGAGACATATGAGGGTATGTGATACGCTGTAGCGGCGAGTCGCGGCACGACATCCCATTGGCGTTTGTAGCGCATATGGAGGGCAACATGGTTGATCTGCTGATTCAGAACACGACGGTGATTGATCCGAGTGATACTGGTCTGGATGTTCTGTATGGCTACGATGTGGCGATCACTGGCCTGCACATTGTGGATGTGCAGCCGACTGGCAAATGGGGTGCCGATGCAGCGCGTGAGCGGATCGATGGTGGTGAACTGGTGACGCTTCCTGGGCTGATCAATAGCCACGCACATAGCGCGATGACGCTGTTTCGCGGCTCCGCTGAGGATGTGCCGATCGATGTGTGGTTCAACGATTACATTTGGGCGATGGAGAGCCATCTGACGCCCGAGGACATCTATTGGGGCACGCTGCTGGCGGCGGTCGAGTCGATCGAGAGCGGGGTGACGACGATCGCCGATCACTATTTCGGCACCGATCAGGTGGCTGAGGCGTTTGCGGCCAGCGGGTTGCGTGGCGAATTGGCTTGGACGATGTTTGGGCAGGACCCCAGCATCGAGTTGAACGCGGCGGGTGAGTTCGCGGCGCGCTGGCATGGTGCTGCCGAAGGGCGCATACGCACATGGTTCGGGCCGCACGCGCCGTACACTTGTCCGGCTCCGTTCTTGCGCGAGGTGGCGAGTGAGGCGCAGCGCTTGGGCTTGCGCTGCCATATCCACGTGTCGGAGACCGCCGAGCAGGTGCGAGCTAGTATCGGGCAGCACGGCGTCACGCCGATCCGCTTGCTGGAGCAGGTGGGCCTGATGAACGGGCCGCTCCTGTGCGCGCACGCCACCCACGCGACACCCGAGGATGTGAAGCTCCTGGCCGAGCACAATGTGGGCGTGGCGCATTGCCCAAAGACATTTTTGAAGCTGGCGGAGGGCATCGCGCCGATCACGGCGATGTTGGAGGCGGGAGTGCCTGTGGGTTTGGGCAGCGACGGGGCTGCAAGCAACAATACGCTCGATATCTTGGAGCAGACGCGGTTGACGGCGCTGATGCAGAAGCACACCCAGCAGGATGCACGGAAGTTGCCGGCAGGCCTTGCGCTGAGCCTGTCGTCGTTGGGCGGCGCGAGGGCACTGGGACGCGCTGAAGAACTTGGACGATTGGCAACCGGGTTTTTGGCCGATGTGACGCTGGTGCGGCTCGATGGCGCGCATATGCAGCCGTTGCACGATCTGGTGGCGGCGTTGGTGTATTCGGCCCGAGCCAGCGATGTTGATACGGTGATGGTGAATGGGCGCGTGTTGATGCGGCAGCGGCAGTTGCTCACGCTCGATAAGCCGACGATCGTGCGCGAGGTGGCAGCGCGGGCCAAGCGACTACGCGAAAGCGGCGATGAACAGCGTATTCATCGGTACGGCGGGTGAGTTGGTGGGGCTTGGCGGGTGCGCGCGGCGCTGCGCGAACGGACCACGCTGCGGTAGTTACCTGTAGCCCTGTGCCCGTCGCGCTGGATGGCACTCCAAAGCCGAAGCATGACCACGGGCGCTGCCCTTGAGGCTGCGCCTTTTGCGTCAGCA
>CALKHR010000019.1 GCA_937988885.1 uncultured Roseiflexaceae bacterium
GAGCGCTCCTCCCACGGCTGAAGCTCGTGGGCTTCCGCGCCTAAAGGTACACTCTGTGAAGAATCTCTCCCTCTGATACGGTCTTGAGCGCTTCTCGTCCGCAAATCACACAACGACACTTCATCCCAATCTGTGTCATCTGTGAGATCTGTGGATGGATCACTCCTCATCCAAGAAGCGCTGAAGCTGCTCGTTGAACGCCTCCGGCTGCTCGACGTTGCTGAGATGCGCGGCGTTCTCGATGACGACCCGCTGGCTGCCGTCGATGGCGGCGTGTAGCTCATTGGCTTGCGCTGGAGTCGTCGATTCGTCGAGCGCGCCGACGAGGATCAGCGTGGGCGCGCTGATGCGCTGGATGTCGCTGCGCAGGTCGGCGTCGCGCAGGGCGGTGCAGCAGGCGGCGTAGCCACGGGCGTCGATGGCGGCGATGGTCGCGCCGAACTCTGCGACGATCTGCGGCTGCTCGGCACGGAATCGCTCGCTGAAGAAGCGCGTCAGCACCGCATTGGTGACGGCTGCCATGCCTCGCTGCAATACGGCGTCGATGCGCAGTTGCCACAGTTCGACGTTGCCGATCCGAGCGGCGGTGTCGGCCAGGATGAGCTTGTCGATGCGCTCGGGCGCGTTGATGGCGAGCCATTGCGCGGTGAGGCCACCGAGCGACAGGCCGCAGACGTGCGCGCTGGCGATGTTCAGGTGATCGAGCAGGGCGAGCAGGTCGTTGCCGAGCCGTGCGACGGTGGGCGAATCTTCGGGTGTGGTGCAGCCCGGGTGGCCCCACATGTTGTAGCGCACAATGCGGTAGTCGGCATCGAGCGCGGCGACTTGCGCATCCCACATGAGCATGTTGGTGCCGAGCGAGTTGATGAACACGAGCGGCGCGCCGTTGGGGTTGCCGTCGATCTGGTAGGTGAGTGTTCGCCCGTCGTTGAGCGTTAGGGTTGGCATGGCGTTTTCCTGCTTGTTATGCGTCTCTTGCGATCCGGCGCGAGCGCTGTAGCGCTGTGCAGCCGCGTGATATGTGTGCCGCGCCCAGGGCATCACGCGGGCATGCTGGTAGGGCGCTGTTGCCGCTCAGGCGTTTTTCTTCCCAAAAAACCTGAGCGGCCTGGGCTTATGATTTGCTTTGGGCGTGTGCCCGAGCGGTGCGCGCTTGCAGATCGCGCAGCACGCTGAGTTCCTCGTCCGTCGGTGGCGGCGTGGTTTCGAGCATTTCGGCGAAGCGCACTTGCCAGCCGGTGTTGGCCTGCACTTGCTCGCGGGTGACGCCCGGATGCAGCGCGGTGACGGTCAGTTCCTTGGTCTGCGGGTCGGGCCGCATGATGCACAGGTCGGTGATCACGAGCGTGGGGCCGAGCGTGCGCAGCCCAAGCCGTTCGCGGTGGTCGCCGCCCTCGCCGTAGCCGAACGAGGTGATGAAATCGACTTTTTCAACAAAACTGCGGCGGCTCTGCGCCATGACGACGTAGGTTTGGCGGCAGTGGCTGGCGATTTCGGGCGCGCCGCCGCCACCGGGCAGGCGTACCTTGGGTTTGGCGTAGCTGCCGATCACGCTGGAGTTGATGTTGCCGAATTTGTCGAGCTGCGCGCCGCCCAGGAAGCCGACCGAGATGCGCCCGCCTTGCAGCCAGTATTGGAACATTTCGGGCACCGAGACGGTGCAGCGGGCCGTCTCGCACAGTTCGGGGTCGCCGATCGAGAGCGGCAGCACGTCGGGGCGCGTGCCGATGGTGCCCGATTCGTAGATCAGCGTGATGTTGGGCGCGTGAGTGAGCCGAGCCAGGTTGCAGGCTTGCGAGGGCGCGCCGATGCCGACGAAGCAGACATCGTCGTTGGTGAGCGTGCGGGCGGCGGCGACGGCCATCATTTCTTGGGTAGTGTAGGTCATGCGCTCCTCCCACGGACGTGTTGGTCGATCCAGGCGTTGAAGCTCTCGCGGTCGCGGGCGATGGCGTCCCAGGCAGTGTAGAAGGCGTTGTCGCGCCCGTAGTAGCCTTGTGCGTAGGACGGATGCGCGCCGTGTGGGGCGTGCGCGATCGCGCTGATGGTCCAGTGCGGCAGGATGCAGCTATTGACGCTCGGTGCGCGCAGGTCATCGACGATCTCTTCGACGGTGACGAGCGCTTGTCTGGCGGCCAGCACCACCTCCTTCTGCACGCCGATGATGCCCTCCAGCAGCACGTTGCCCTCGCGGTCGGCCCGCTGCGCGTGGATGATCGCGAGATCGGGGCGCAGCGCGGGCACGGCGGCCAGTTGCTCACCAGTGAACGGGCAGGTGACGCTGCGGATATTCGGGTTGTGATGCACCAGATCGGAGCCGAGGTAGCCCCGGAAGATCGCGCAGGGCAGCCCCGCCGCGCCCGCGTGGTAGGCGTTGGCCATGGCGGCGTGGCTGTGCTCCTCCAGTTCGATCGGGTTGGGCCAGCCGTTCTCGACGGCGTCGCGCAGGCGGTGCAGCGAGCCGACGCCCGGATTGCCGCCCCATGAGAAGATCAGCTTGCGCACGCAGCCCGTGCCGATCATCTGGTCGTAGATCAGGTCGGGCGTCATACGGATCAGCGTGAGATCACGGCGGCCCTGCCGGATGATCTCGTGCCCGGCGGCGAAGGGGATCAAGTGTGTGAAGCCCTCCAGCGCGAGGCTCATTCCGTCGTGGACGTATTCGGCGATTGCGTCTGCGAGCGAGAGAAACCGTGGCATTAGGGTGCTCCGAGTATGAAGTTTAGGAAGGCCGTTTCGCCAGCGCCTTGCAGAATAATGTCGAAATGATACACGATGATGCCGTTCTGTGATGCGGGTTGAGCGATCAGTGTTCTGCGACGGTCGGCGGGGACGCGCTGCAAGATGGGATCAGACTCGGTGTCGGCCTCATCGGCGAAGTAGAGCCGCGTGTACAGGTGGTTGAGCAGGCCGCGCCCAAACACGCTGAAGCTGATGTGCGGCGCTTGCATGCTGTCCTTGGCGTACGGCACGCGCCCGGGCTTGATCGTCTCGAACCAGAAACTGCCGTCCTCTGCGGTGGCGGTGCGTCCGAAGCCGATGAAGTTCGGGTCGAGCGGCAGGTCGTGGCGGGTGTCGCTGGGGTGGTTGTAACGTCCGGCGGCGTTGGCCTGCCAGATCTCGACCATGGCATCGGGCACACCCACGCCGTCGCCGTCGAGCACGCGGCCCTCGATGCGGATGCGCTGTCCGGCGGTGCTATCGTCTACCAGCTTCGTGATCGCGATGTCGTTGCGGATCAGGGCATCGTGAAAGAACGGGCCGACCGTCTGCGAGGCAGTGAGCGCGTAGGAAGTTTTGTACATCGTGCACCCCTAGTTTTCGAAAGGTGTGGCAAACGGCCCACCGAGTACGATATCCCAACGCCAGCCGAGCGCCCATTCTGGTTCGGAGACGGTATGGTCGTAGCTGGCGATCAAGCGTTTGCCGGCTTCGGCGGGCACGCTGTTGAAGATCGGGTCTTGGAAGAAGAGAGGATCGTCTTGGAAGTACATCTGCGTGATCAGCCGCGTCGTCCAATTGCTGCCGAACAGCGAGAAGTGGATGTGCGCTGGTCGCCAGGCGTTCGGGTGATTCTTCCAGGGATACGCGCCCGGACGCACCGTCAGGAAGCGGTAATTGCCGTCTTGATCGGTTTTGCAGCGGCCAATCCCCAGGAAGTTCGGGTCGAGCGGGCCGGGCCACTGATCGCGTTTGTGGACGTATCGTCCAGCCGCGTTGGCCTGCCAGATCTCGATCAGCAGGTTGGGCTGTGGGTTGCCCTCCGCATCGAGCACGCGGCCCGTGACGATGATGCGCTGGCCGATCGCTTCGCCGCCTGTGCCCGCGTTGCGGGTGAGGTCGGCATCCTCGGGGACGACAGCGCTGAGTTGTGGGCCAGGGCCGGTCAACTCCGAGAGCGTCATCGGCACGTCGATGAGCGGCAGGCCGGGCGCTCGCTTGATGGTGGAGCGGTAGGCTTCGTAGAGGAAGGGCGGGAAGATCGTGGCATCTCCGCGCACGATGTCTCCGATTGTGATAGCGCTCATGGCTGTTCCTCCGTCTGCTGTGATTGCTCGTGTTGGGGTGTTTCGGCGAATATCGTTTTGGCGAGCGCGATGGCGCTGTTGGCGGCGGGCACGCCTGCGTAGACGGCCACGTGCATCAGCGCTTCGCGGATCTGTTCGGGTGTGGCGCCCGTGCGCTCGGTGGCGCGCAGGTGCAGGCCGAGTTCTTCGTGGCGGCCCAGCGCCGCGAGAATGGCGATGGTGATCAGGCTGCGGGTCGGTCGGTCGAGCGTGTCGTTGGCCCACAGCGTGCCCCAGGCCGTCTCGGTAATGAACTGCTGGAAGGGCGCATCGAAGTCGGTTTTGCGGGCTTCGGCGCGGTCCACATGCGCATCGCCCAGCACTTCGCGGCGGGTTCGCATGCCTTGTTCGTAGCGATCCATAGCGGCTCCTCGGTGCGCTAGATGATGGTCGCCAGGCCGACGTAGTTCTCGGCGAGGCTGGTGGCGGCGGCGCGCGAAGTGACGGTGTAGCGTAACTGCGAGATCTGTAGGTGATGCTGGAAGCCGTCGTGATCGGGGAAACGGTGCAGCATGCTGGTCATCCACCACGAGAAGTGCTCGGCCCGCCAGACGCGGCGCAGACAGTTCTGCGAGTAGGCGGCCAGTTGCCGATCGTCGTTTTGGTGATAGTGGGCGGCCAGCGCTTCGCCGAGCACGTGCACATCGGCGATCGCCAGGTTCATGCCCTTCGCGCCGGTCGGTGGCACGGTGTGCGCGGCGTCTCCCGCCAGGAAGAGCCGTCCATACTGCATCGGCTCGGCCACAAAGCTGCGGAAGGTCGTGATGCTGCGCTCGAAGATCGGGCCGTCGTTGATCGGCACGCTGTCGCGCAGATCGAGGCGCTTGTGCAACTCACTCCAGATGCGGTCGTCGGACCACTGTTCGAGGCGGTCGTCGATCGGGCACTGCAAGTAGAGGCGGCTCACGGTGGGCGAGCGCATGCTCTGCAGGGCGAACCCGTCGGAGTGGTAGGCGTAGATCAGTTCGTCGCTGGCGGGCGCGGCGTGCGCCAAAATGCCGAGCCAGGCGAACGGGTAGAAGCGCTGGTAGATGTTGATGGCGTGCTCGGGGATGCTGGGGCGCGAGATGCCATGAAAGCCATCGCAGCCAGCAATATAATCGCAAACCAGTTCGTGCTCGACACCCTCGTGAATGTAGCGAACCGTCGGTTTTTCCTCATCGAGATCGTGCAGCGTCACATCTTCGACTTCGAACAGAATTGGGCCGCCGTGGGCGAGCCGCGCGGCGATCAGATCTTTGACGACTTCCTGCTGGCCGTAGACGGTGATGCTGCGCCCGCCCGTCAGTTCGTGCATATTGATGCGATGGCGTTCGCCCTCGAATTGCAGGTGGATACCGTGGTGGGTCAGACCTTCGCGCTGCAAGCGTTCGTCGAGTCCGAGCGTATGCAACAGATCAACAACGCTTTGCTCAAGCACTCCGGCACGGACACGCTGCTCCACATAGGCGCGGTCGCGGTGTTCGAGCACAATCGATTCGATGCCGCGTTGGTGGAGCAGATGGGCGAGTGTTAGCCCGGCAGGGCCAGCACCGATGATGGCAACCTGTGTTCGCATGGGGCACCTCTCACAGTTTTATGTGGTCTGATTCCGCACCAACTTCAGATAAATTGCCGTCCTCCATCGACAATGAGCGTCTGCCCTGTGATGAAGTCGCTCGCTGATGAAGCGAAAAAGAGCGCGGCTCCAACGATGTCGTCGGCATAGGCGGCTCGCTTGATCGCGCCTCGATTCACGCCGTAGCTTGCTGCGTCCTCGATCAGCCCCAGGCTAGCATCGGTGAGCGTGAAGCCCGGCGCGAGCGCGTTGACGGTGATGCCATAGTCGCCTGCTTCGCGGGCCATCGAGCGGGTGAGAGCGATAATGGCTCCTTTTGAGGCGACATAATGTGCCCACAAGGGCGAACCGCTGAAAACCGTGGCAGAAGTGATGTTGATAATCTTACCACGTCTGTGCTGTTGCATGGTCGGAAAAACTGCTTTGGCGCACAACCATGTGCCTTTGAGATTGACGCGCAGAACGCGTTCCCACTCGTTCTCGTCGAGTTCCCAAAATGGGCGGCGCTCTAATCCGGCGTAGATCGCCGCGTTGTTGATGAGGATGTCGATCGTGCCGCCCCATTCGACCGCTTTTGCTGCCATCGCGGCGGTTTCGTCGGCACTGCTGACATCGACGGTGACGGCCAGTGCGCGCCCGCCCTGCTCCTGCACAAGATCGGCGGTGGCTTGTGCGCCCTGCGCATCGCGATCGGCGAGCACCATGTGGGCACCCGCATCCGCGAAGGCGAGCGCGAAGGCGCGCCCGAGGCCACCCGCGGCCCCGGTGATGATGGCGACCTGTCCATCGAGGCGGTTAGCGTTCATCGTCGGCTTGCTCCTGATAATGACGGCGTGTTGCCGCGAGTATACTACGCGCCAAGATGTTGCCCTGTTCCGTCAACATCCATTCGTCGATCTTCGAGCCGACGTACTCCATAAACGGGATCGGCTGCTTGTTGACCCAGCGGTGGCAGATGCGCACGCCACTCAGGGTGAAGCGCCACAGTTTGTCGGCATCCTTCACGATCGCGTCGTTGAGCGAGAGCGCGAAGGTGCGGCTATCGTGTCCATCGATGATCTGCTGAATCTCGCGGATTTTATGCGGGGCATAGTTGATGCTGCTCAACAACTCGCCTGCCCATTGTGCGCCGCGTTGCTCGTGAATCCGTGTGATATCGCCATCCCAGCCGTTCGGCGAGCCTGCGATTCCCTGCATTTGCGTTTCGGTGGGCAGGCCGAAGTAGCCGATATCGTGCAGCAGGATGGCGGGCAGCACCACCGATTCGTCGGCGGCGGGGTAGTGGGTCAGCAGTTGTTGGGCGAGCGCATACGATTCGGGCATATGCACTTCGCCGGAGCGTGTGTGCCAGTATGGCTCGGCGAGCGCGTAGATCTGGTCGTAAATGGTTTCCATGGCTTTCCAAGGGCCGAATCGCTACAGGCCCAGGTAGATTGATTTGAGTTCCAGGTATTCATCGAGGCCGTAGCGCGATTTTTCGCGCCCGATCCCGCTCTCCTTCATGCCGCCGAATGGCACCAGATGGTACGAGCGGTGGATGTTATTGACCCACACCGAGCCGACTTCGAGCGATTCGGCGGCCCGCAAGGCCACGGCGGTGTTGCGGCTGAACACGTAGCCCGCCAAGCCGTAGGGCGAGTCGTTCGCCAGCGCGATCGCCTGCTCCAAGCTATCGACGGGCATAATGCCCACCACTGGCCCGAACGTTTCCTCGGTCATAATCGCCATCCTGTGGTCGGTGTCGGCCAGTATGGTCGGCGGGAAAAAGTAGCCCTGTTCATAGCGCTCGCCGTGCAGGCGCGCCCCGCCGCAGACCAGCCGAGCGCCCTTGGCCAGCGCGTCGGCCACGTGCCGCTCGCTGTTGCGGAAGATGTTGGCGTTGATCAGTGGGCCAAGCTGCGTGTTCGGGTCGAGCCCATCTCCCACCACCAGTTTCTCGGCCCCGGCGGCGATGCGCGCAACCACCGTATCGTACACGCCGCGCTGCGCGTAGATGCGGTTGACGCGGTAGCAGAACTGCCCGCTGTTGGCGAAGGCGTGGCGCACCAGGGCGGGAATGGCGGTATCGAGATCGGCGTCGTCGCAGATGATCGCCGGGCACTGCCCGCCCATCTCCAGCGTGATGCGTTTGGCGGTGGCCGCCGCCAACGCGGCGATGTGTTTGCCCGTGGCGCTGCTGCCCGTGAAGGCGATCTTGCGGGGGAGCGGGTGCATCACGAGCGCGGTGCCAAGATCGGCCCCAGTGCCCGTGACGACGTTGAACACACCGGGTGGCAGCCCCGCCGCGCTGAACAACTCCGCCAGGCGCAGCGTGGTGAGCGGCGTATCCTCGGCGGGCTTGGCGACCACCGTGCAGCCCGTCACCAGCGCCGCACCCAGCTTGAAGGTCAGCAGCGTGATCGGGTAGTTGAAGGGCGCGATCGCCACCACCACGCCGACCGGCTCCTTGACGACCATCACGCGCTCGTCTGGCTCGCCGATCATCGGCATCTCGCCGCGCAGCCGCAAGCCCTCTTCGGCGTAGTAGTCGAGCAACTCCGCCGAGCGCTCGATCTCCTGTTGGCTGCCCGCGAGCGAGCGGCCCAGTTCGAGCGTAAGCAGGTAGGCCAGTTCTTTGGCGTGCTCCCGCATCGTGGCAGCGCAGGCCTTCTGGATCGCGACCCGCTTGGCGGTGGGAGTGCGGCGCCAGGTGGAAAAGGCAGCCGCCGCCGCGTTGATCGCTCGGTCGGCATCGGCGGCGGTGCCAGCGGGCACGCTATCGATCAGCGCACTTGTGGAGGGGTTGCGCACCTCGATCCGCGCTGTGCCGCTCGATTCGCACCATGCCCCGTTGATAAAATGCTCCATCGCTGTTTCCCTTATGGCAGCACATCGCAGCGCAGTGCGGCGCGTGTGGAGATGAGATCGGCTGCGGCCACCGAGCGCGACCAGGGGCGGAACAACTGCCCCGTGATCTCACGCTGGAGGCGGTCGGCGTACTGGCCGGGCGTCAACTTGAACCAATCGCACGCCACCGCCACACCCGTCACGGTGAAGCGCCAGAGCTTATCGGCGTCCTTCACCAGTTCGTCGTTGAGCGAGTGGGCCGTGGGGCGCGTGTCGTGTCCATCGATGATCGCAGCGATCTGCTCGATCTGATCGGCGGGGTACTCCAGCGCGCCGAGCAGTTCCTGGGCGATCTGCACGCCGATCTGTTCGTGCAGACGGCGCACATCGCTCTGCATCATATTCGGGCCGAAGCCCTGCTCGAAGATGGTTTGCTCATCGATCTTGGCCCAGCCGACATCGTGCAGAATGATGCCGGGCAGCACAATATCGGGGTCCGCTTCGGGATGCGCCTCGCAGAGCCGCAGCGCAAAGCCGAAGGAGAGCGGGACGTGTACATCGTTCTTGCGCGCCCGCAGGTAGGGCAGCGCGGCCTGCCAAATGGCATCGTAGCGTGAATGATCCATTCGAACCTACCGTTTGAGATGTCGGATCACAGGCACACAGGCGTCTGGTTTGGAGGGATTCGCATCCCTCCAAACGCTTCCGCTGAAACTGGTGCTTGGGAAAAAGGTGTTAGAGCAGCGTCACTTCGCCGGTGTGGCCATCGACCCTGATGCGCTGGCCGGTTTTGATCTGGGTGCTGGCTGATCCGGTGCCTGTGACGGCGGGCAGGCCGTACTCGCGGCAGACGATCGCCGCGTGCGACATCATGCCGCCGATATCGGTGACAGTGGCCTTGATTTTGGCAAAGACGGGCGCCCAGCTCGGGGCCGTGATGCGCGTCACCAGGATCTCGCCTTCCTGAATCAGGTGCAGCTCGTCGGCGCTGTTGATCACGCGCGCCACGCCTTCGACCAAGCCTGGCGAGGCGGCCATACCCACGATCGAGTTGTGCTGCTCGGAGCCGTTCAGCCAGCCATCGACGCGCTCGCTGGTGATGCCGTAGAGCATAATCGTGAACGGCTCGGTGACGACCTCGGGTGGCTCGTTGAGCGCGGGGATCGGCGGATGCGCGGCCAGCGCATCGATGATCGCGCGGCGGCGCTTGATCTCGGCGGGCCAGTGCCACGGGCCGATCGAATCGGCGCCGACGGCCCAGCCGTTGCCGTAGTCGAATAGCACCTGCTGCAGTTCGTCGCGGCGCAGGTAGAACAGGTCGTCCTCGTCGTGCCAGAAGCCCGCCTTCATCAGCACGCGGCTCAACTCGCGCATCTTGCGCCAGAACACCGACATCATCCAATGTTCAATGTAGAAATTATGATTTTCCACATACGGGAACACGATGCGGGCTAAGCCGAGCTTGCTGTTGAACGCCTCGCGGGCCTCGTCGGGCAGCAGTTCGGCGTACTCGCTGGTGATGCGGTCGCGCTCGGCGGCGATCTGTGCGGTCGGGCGGTCGATCTCCTGGCCCGCTTCGACACGTGCAATGTAATCGCGCAGATAGCCGAGCGGAATATCGAGATTATCGAGCCAGACCTTGTCGGTGGAGTAGAAGCCGGTGCCCGCCGAGTAGTTGAACCACGGGTGCTTGGCCTGCTCCCAGGCATCGAGCCAGGTTTGGCCATTCGGCAGGGCCGCCACCGCCGCGAGCGCTTCGTCCACACTGCCCTGCTTGAGCGCGCTCGCCACGCCCAAACGCACCGCTAGCTTGGCTAGTTGCTTGAGCTCGTCGTCGGGGCGGAACAGGTCCACCTCGATGCCCTGCACCATGCGAGCGATCGCTTGGTCGGGGATGTTCGGGAAGCTCTGCTTGCAGAAGCCAAAGAAATCGAGATACGCCACGTAGCCGAGGTTGAGGAACTCGAAGTGGTACTGCCAAGCCCGATAGCATAGCTCGATGGCCTGGTTGTAGTTGTGGATCAGATCGAAGGTGTTGTCGAGGCCGCGCCCTTCCATCACCCACTCGCTCGGCACCATGTCGGGCAGCGGGCTGAAATCGAGCGATTCCAGCTCGTTGATTACGCCGCGCACCTTGGCCTGCCACTGCTCCAGCAGTTGATTCCAGTTCTGGAAGTAGTGCCCGGCTCGCTCCAGGAACAACGGCACACGATCGGCGATCAACTCGGGCGCGACAGCCACCGGGCTCATGTAGACGTAGCCGTTCAGGATGCGATAATCGATGCCGTTGGCAGGCGGGATCATGTAGAAGCGGGTGTTGTACTGGCCCAAGCACTTGATCGCGAACTCAACACCGATCGTGTCGAACGGACGAAACACCGACGGCCAATGCTGCGAATCGCAGAACCAGAATCGCCCTTCCTCTTGCTCCTTGCGGTCCTCGCGGAAGCTGAGGAAGTAGGGGTACAGTTGCTGCCAACCTTCGGCACCCGCTGGCGCGGATACCTCGTAGGGGCTGATAAACCGTTTGCGCTCGATTTGCGTCACGGAAGACCTCCTTTGGCCTGCTTATGGACGGCGTCCTGCGTCTGGAATGCCTATTTTTTGCTATGCAACGGGTTGAGCAGAGTGTGCACAAGGCTGTGCAAGCCAGTTTGATAGAGCGCCGCATCGGCGGGTTTGGGCGCCGCTTTCTGGCTCCAAACCGTTTCGGGGCGGCTTTGTAACAACACCACATTCTCGCCCGCTGGCAGGTCAGCATCGACCGCCCACTCGATGTCCTGTGGCGTTCCGTAGTGACGCTCGGCCCGTTTGGCGAGCCGCGCCACGTTCAGCAGTTCCTCGTGGCTGAGGGAAGGTTGGGTTTGGCGTTCTGGCTCGACCACGCGATGCACCACGCAGCGCTGCACAGGGTCGGGCCGTAGCTCGAAGGGCTTCGGGACCACCGTGCGCTTCACGACTTCGAGCATCACCTTGTCGATCACAAAGTTGTCGGGCGTGATCTCGCCGGAGACGACGGTTTCGCCCAAGCCCCAACTGGAGTCGATCACGATCTTCGAGCGGTCGCCGTTCAGCGGGTTGAGCGTCATCGCCACGCCCGCCGAGCGCGCGTTGACCATCTTCTGCACGGCCACGCCCATCAGCACCTGCTCGTGATCGATCTGCAGATCCTGGCGGTAGGCGATGGCGCGGGTGGTGAACAGGCTGGCCCAGCAATCGCGCACCCTGGCGACCACCGCATCCGCGCCGATCACCCACAGGTAGGTATCCTGCTGGCCCGCGAAACTCGCGCCCGGCAAGTCCTCGGCGGTGGCGCTCGAACGCACCGCCACTGGCACATCGGGCTGCCCGATCTCGGCGCAGAGCGCGGCGTACGCCTCGCGGATGCTGGTCTCGATCTGCTCGGGCATCGGCGTTGAGGTGAGCAGCGCGCGCATCTCCGAACTCACTCGTTCCTCGTTCTCGATGTCGCCAGGCTGAAGCTGCGCCAGCAGTTCGTGCATGCGCTCGCGGAGGCCGGTCGTTTCCAGCATGCTGCGGTAGGCGGAGGTGGTGACGGCGAATCCGGGTGGCACGGGCGCGCCAGCCCGCATCATTGCGCCCAAACTCAGGCATTTGCCACCCACCAGGCCGAGATCATCCGGCCCGCACTGCGCGAACGGCAGCACGATCGGCGGGGCCACATCCCACTCGACCAACACGTGCTCCGGCCCGCGGAACGAGGTGTTGGGCGAGAAAGTGAACTGTTGATTGGGCTTGAGCCGCAAACCGGGCAGGCGGCGCGTCAATTCCTCCAACACGATCCGCGCTTCGAGACGGGCCAGCGGCGCGCCCAGGCAGTAGTGGATGCCGAAGCCGAACGACAGGTGCTCTTTGGCATTGGCGCGCTGCACATCGAAGCGTTCGCCATCCTCGAAGGTGCCATGGTCGCGGTTGGCCGAGCCGAGCAGCAACAGCACATTATCGCCAGGCGCGAGCTTCACGCCAGCAACGGTCGTCTCGCGCTTGACCTTGCGTCGCCACGCGAACACGGGCGGCCCGATGCGCAGCATCTCCTCCACAGCGTTGGGAATGAGGCTCGGATCGGCGCACAGCAACTCCCACTGCTCGCGGTGGGTGAGCAGTTCTTTCAGGCCATTGGCGAGCAGATTGGTGGTGGTTTCGTGTCCGGCGGTGAGTTGGCCGTAGCAGAGCGACGTGATCTCGTGCGTGCTGATCGACTTGTCGCCCTCCAGGTAGAGCCGCACCAGCTCGCCGGGCAGGTCATCGGTGGGATGGGCGAAGCGGCTGGCCACCAGGCGTTCGCAGTACTGCCAGTACTTCACCAGATTTTGCGCGTGCTCGACCTGCTCCTCCACGGGCAGATCGCCGAAGTTGAGCAGCACGCGGCTCTGCGCCCACTGCTTAACGCTGGGAATGTCCTGCTCGGGGATGCCGAGCATCGAGAAGATCACCAGCGCTGGCAGCTCGTAGGCCAACTGGCTCATCAGGTCGGCGTGCCCATCGCGTGCGAACGCCTCGATCATGCGGATGGCGGTGGCGCGGATGAACGGTTCGAGTTGTTGCACACGGCGCGGCGTGAACGCCTTGTTCACGAAGCGACGCAGGCGCGTGTGATCGGGCGGCACGCGCCCCGAGAGGCCCGAGTTGCCGGTGAAGCCGCCCGCTTCGAGCACCTGTCGCACCGCTTCCGGGCGCGGTTTGTAGGGCGTTTGTGTCACTTCCGCCGAGAATGTCTCGTGATCCCGAAAGATCGCTTTGATGTCGTCGTAACGGGTCACGACCCAGTAGCCGATCGCCTCGCTGAAGAAGATCGGCTCTTCGGTACGGGCTTGAGCGTAGAGCGGGAACGGATCACTGATGTCGAAGGGATTGAATTGCGCGGCAACCTGCGAATGAGGGCAACTTCGCGCATCCTGAGCGGTTCGAGAGAGGTTTACATCGGCTGTCGTCATAGACGCCCTCCTTGCATGGCTTCTTAGCCTGCGCATCGATGAAAAATGTTCATAACCGGCTCGGTGAGGGTATGATAGATCGCTGATCTTTGGTTTCTCTTTGGTTTTTCGTGCGTTTTCGCGAATGTTTGGCACTTTTTTGGGCGGGGAGCGCTGTTTCGCTATCATTGATGACACCAACCTTGGAAAATGAATCGGACACAGGCATTGCTAAAGCATGATGCGATTCAGCGTTCCAATTGTTACTAATATCACAAAAGGGGCGACCTTGTTGCAAGCAAACAGCGTTGGAGCGACACAGATACAGAGATCGCAATCTGTGAAATCTGTGGATAAACGATCGACGTTCACGCCTTAGCGCGCGAGTTCTGCGCGCAAACGCTGGTAGAGGGCCGTGATATCGGGGGCGGGTGGGCCGAGTTGCGCCTGCTCAAGCAACTGGCAGTACAGCCGATACTGCCGATCCAGCGCATCACGGCGTCGGGCGGCGTGCAGTCCCAACAGCTTTTCCTGCTGCGCCGCGTCACTGGTTGGCTCGATGCGCAGCGCGCGGTCGGCGTAGTTGAGCGCCTGCGAGATCTGCCCTTGCTGGCGGTGGATGCTCGCGATGCTGTAGAGCAACTTGACGTACATATCGCGCAGCCAGTAGCGGCGGCTCCAGAACCAATCTTCCTCGGTGTAATCGGCGTACTGTTGCGGAATATCGGCCAGATAGTCGCCCGTGTACAACTGCTCCGCTGCCTCGTAGCAGAACAGCGCCTGGCTCAGATCGTTCTCGCGCAGCAGCCGCGCGCCGCGGTAGCACAACTCCTGAAACATCGGCAGATCGATCCAGGTGTGCGGCGGCACCGCCAAAAAGTAGCGTCCCTGCTCGTTTAGCACGAATGGCGAATCGCGCAAGCGCTTCAGGTTCGGGCTGAGGATCTCGCGCAGCGCGTTGACCAAGTGATACAGCCGATTGATCGCCACGGCCTGATCGGCCTCCTGCGGCCACAGCAGCGCGGTGAGTTCCTCGGCAGCCGCGCCCACCTCGCCGCGGTACAGCAGGAATGCGAACAGCGTCTTAAGCTTACGGGTGGCGGCGCGGTTGATCTGCCAGCGCACCATCTCGCCATCCTCGCGGTACAGCCGCAGGTTGCCGAAACAGCGGATCTTCCACTGGCCCTGGTCGCTGTGCTGGGCGATGAACAGCGCGGGCGGCTCCACATCGTAGATCGGCTGACTGGTGGGTGTCGTGGGGATCGGCGCGGGGGCGACTGGCTCGGCGATGCCAGGCTGAATGTTGTCCATCCAATAGCGGAACTGCGCACGCTCGTCGCGCCGCCAGATGATCTCGGGTGGTACGAAGTACGGGTTGGCGCGCGGCCCATCGGGCAGTTGCAGCGATTGGTGCATCTGCAAGCCGAGCAGCAACTGTGAATCGAGCATGGTGCTCTGGTTGTAGAGGCAGACCGCCTGCGCGCCAAATCGTTGCAGCAACTCGTGTAGCGCCGCCTCGTAGGCCCGCAGGTATACCGCGCTGGAGGGCGAGCGGATCGCCCACGTCATCTCGACGAGAAGGAGCACGCCGTTTGGATGCTCGGTGTTGCACCCTTCGAGCAGCTCCTGCAGCGCGGCGATGATCGGGGCCACGCGCAAGGGCCAGGCGTGGAAGCCGAACTGCTCGGTGGCGAGCACCTGTTCCTCGTGCGCGAGCAGCCCGCGAGCGGCGAGCGCTGCGATCACCTGTTGAGGTTGGTGCTCGTCGGCGAGATAGCGCCAGCCCCAACCGACGCCTAGTTGGCGAATCAGGGCCGCGCAGCTATCCCAAGCGTCATCAGCGCGGACATAGTAGACCACATCGTGCATGTAAGTGCCAACACTGAAGGGTGGTAGTCGATGCAAAGGCATCATACCAGCGTTTGGGGGAGGAATCAATCGGTTGTAGGAACTACCAGAGGCCGCGCGGCACCAACACGACGCGGAATCCCACGCTGGTTTGCGTATGTTGGCTGGCGAAGTACCACGTGCGGGCCTGCCAGCCGCTCTGATGGCTTGGGGTGTTGAAGGAGCCGCCCCGCAGCGCTGGGCCTATCTCGTTAGGAGAGAAATCGAACTGGGTGCGCCCCGATCCGGCTGGGTAGTCGCTGTAGCGCGAACTACACCACTCCCACACATTGCCCGCCATATCGAGCGCTCCCGAAGGGCTCATCCCTTCGGGGAACATGCCGACCGGCGTGGGCTGATCGAGCTGTAAATGAAGATTATTTTCCCAATACTCGCCAGGCCGCGGTTTCCAAGGGCGCATCTGATCTTGTTGCGCATCCCACATTGCGGCGACCTCCCATTCGGCTTCGGTGGGCAGGCGCACGATCGGGCGGCGCTGCAGCAACCCTTGGCTCGGGCGGTTGTACGTCAGCCAATTGCAGAATGCCATCGCCTCGTACCACGACACGCCGATGATCGGCAGGTGCCCGACCATCACCTCGGTGCGGCCCCAACGGTATGGCCGATTGATGCCCGTCTCCTGCTTCCAGGCCCAACCTTCGCTCGTCCACCACTGCTTGGATTGATAGCCCTGTTCATCCTGCCAGAAACGCTGGAATTGGCGCACGGTAATCGGGTAGCGACTGATCTGGAAGCTGTCGAGCGTCACTCGTTGCGAGCCGATCTGATACGTGCCAGCCGGGAACGAGCACCACGCAGGCTCAAGCTCGCACACACCCGGGCGAAAATCGGCAACCTGTGTAGCGATCTCTGCTGCTCGCATCCGTAGCGAGAGCGGAACGGCCCGCGTTTCGATCAACGTGCTGGCGAGTTGCGCCGCGTGTTGGCGACTCTGCCTGTGCGTCAGCATCGTTGCGAGGATGTCGAGCGCAAGCGCGTACTGGCCCTGCTCGATCATCGCCTGCACCGTCTGCTGGGGCGAGGCAGATGACTTAGACGGACTCCTCGTGCTGAAGGACGACCTGTTCGCTTCCCGCTGCAACAGTCGGGTTTGGGAAGGGTGCGCTTGCCACTCGGCGTACGCCTGCGTCAGCAATTGCGCAGCCTCGGCATCGTCGGGGAAATCGGCCAAGATCTCCTGAAGCGCTGTGACCGCCACACTCCACTCATGGCTCAGCATCGCCAGGCGTGCTGTCTGGAAGCGATGGTCGCGGCGCTGGTGACGCTCGGCCCAAGCGCGCACCCCTTCGTGATCTTGGAATTGCGGATGCGACCGCTCCAGTTCCTTGAGCGCCTCCAGTGCGCCCTGCCAGTTGCCATCGTCGCGTTGCGCCAACGCCTGGCGGTACGGCGGCGGCAGGCTCAACTGGTAGTGCGTCTCGGCCAGCTTCTTCTGCACATCCTCGTAGTTGGGCTGAATAGCGGCCACCTGTTGGAACAGCTTCAGCGCGCGCTCCCAATCGCGGGTGACATGCGCCACCAACGCCATATTCCACAGTTGTTGCAATTCGCGCTGCGGATCGTGCTTCACCACAGGCGTGCTAGCAAACTTCGGCGTTGAGGCGGACCGTTGCGGGGCGGGCAGCGGCACAAACAGCTTGCTGTTGTCGGAGCACATCAGCAAGACCGGGATCGACCAATCTAAACGATTCGGGTCGCTGCTCGCCAGGTACAGCCGCGCTTCGGCAAGCGCGTTATCGACCGACATACCCGCCGCCAGCTCGGCATAGAAGGCGCGCGCCAACTCGACAGCGGTATCTTCGGCCAATTCAAACTGCATCGCGATCACGGCAGGCACCCCGCCATCGAGCAGCCGCATGCCCACGCTGCTCAACGGGTCCTGATCATCGGGGAGTGCGCCCAAACACGCGTTCAACATCACCAAATGCGGCATTTGGCGGCGAATCAGCGTGTACAACTTGCCCCCGTTCATCAGCTCGACGCCGCCATCGACATCTTCAAAAACCAGCACACTGCCCCGCGTATCATCGAGATCACCGTGGCAGAGCACGTGTAGCACGTGCACCGGCGAACGCAACCTGGCCCGCAACTGATCGGACGTGCCGGGGCCGCGAATCACCGTCAACTCGATTTGCCCCTGCTCGATCGGCGTGCGCAGGGCGCTCTCGATCCGGCGCAGCTCACGGTCGAGTTGAATGCGGGGATAATCGACGCTGTATGGACTGGCCAGCACCACCACCACTTGCAGCGGCCCTGTCAGTTGTAGGGGTTGAACCGGCGTCAACTTTTGCGCAGCACGTTGCAGGGTCAGATCGGGCATCAGCGCCAAGAACTGCTGCTCCTCCGGATCGCGCAACAACTCCCACGGCACCAGTTCAAGCTCGGGCGGCACTTGGAGGCGCAGCCGCAGGCGCTCGCCCTTCGGCAGGCGCGCGCGGCTCGAACGGAACAAGTGGAGCATATGGTCCTGAAACAGGCTGCGGAACAGCTCCGTCCCGAACCCGTAGGCCAACTGCAACTCCTGGTTTGCGCTCAAACGGCGAATACGCGCCTGCTTCACGCAATCGGCGATTTGGCGTCGGCGCTGCCGCAAACTCGTCAGGTCGAACGGCATCTGAAACGGCATACTGTACTCGGCCTGTGTGCTGTGCGGGAGGCGTATCTGCGCGCTGTATCCCTGTTGTTCCTTGACGATCCGTAGATCGAGCGAGGTTGCGAAGTTGCGTGTTATCTCGGGCAACGGCTGGGTCGTTGCGCCCAGGTATGGGCCACTCGTCGATTGCTTCAAGTTGCGCAGCGTATTATCCAACGCGGCGCTCACCTGTCGCATACTCAGAATGCGCTGGCTGGGGTCTTTCTCCAGCATATGGCCGATCAGCAGCTCCAGTTCTGGCGGCACACTGGGGCGAAATTGGTGGATATCGGGTACTGGGTTGTTCAGAATCGCCTGTTTCAGCGCCGAAGGATGGTCCCCATCGAAGGGGCGCCTGCCGGCCAGCATTTCGTACAGCATGATGCCGAACGCCCAAATATCGGTTTGTTCATCGGGTGGATCGAACTTCCACGCCTGTGGGCTGAGGTAGGGCATCGTGCCGATCAGTGTATCTGAATGCGTGATCGTCGAGAGGTCGCCCATATGCGCCACCCCGAAGTCGGTCAGGCGCGGCGTACTATCCTCGGCCAGCAGCACATTTTGGGGCTTGATATCGCGGTGGATGATTTTGACGTGATGGGCGCGCACCAGCGCATCGGCCAACTCGATCGCAATCTCGAGTGCGCGCTGAATACGCAACTTCTGCTCGCGCCGCAGCAACCGATCCAGCGAGCCGCCGCCGACATACTCCATCACAATGTAGTGGCTGCCCTGCTCCACCGCCGATTGCAGCACCTTGACGATATTGGGGTGATCCAAACGCCGCAGCGCCTCGCCCTCGCGGGTGAAACGCTCGATATTTTCCGAGATTCGATTAGAGGTCTGTTTCAGCGCCTTAATCGCGACAATCTTGTTTGTTTCGCGGTCAAGACCTCGATACACCTCTCCCATCGATCCCTGGCCGATCAGCTTTTCGATTTCAAAGCGGTTTAGAATGATGCGCCTTGTCGTCATAAGTGTGCTCGTTGCGCTGCTATGAATAAGGTATATTCATTGTTTGGGATGAGGTGTAGGATGAAGAACGAAGCGTGTAGCGAATGGAAAACGTGAGAGGTGTTGTATAAATGGTTTCCGATAAGAAAATAACGACTTGCAATCTAATTATTTGGCGATATGAGTAATATTATCAAGAAAATAGGGTTTAATGATCAGATAAGTGCTAAATAAACGATTGACGTTGTTGGAGAAACGTTTTTTTTGAATGAAACGGGTTATCGTTAGTTTTAAACAAAAATGTTATTTAAATTGAGTGTGGGGCTAGAAAAAGATTATATCATAGACCGTAGTAGATGACTAGGGCTAAAATAGTTGATACTTTATTGGAAATTCGTATACCGTCGGGTCTGCAACATAAACCGTGGGAATGCAAACAAAAGTGCAGTTCGGCAACGACCTGCACCCAAAAACACGTATTTTCGCCACAAACGCTAGTGTGTTGTTTTAGAAGGCTTTGACGCTCTCTTGTGCAACGAAAAGCACTCTATTTTGCTCAACTCCACATCGCCGACATCACAGCAGCACGATCTTCTCGCGTCCGCTGGTCACCTCCTTAGTCGCGTTACGCGTATCGACCACCACCACTGAGTTCGCCACGATCCGCTCGTAATCGAACGCCGTGTGATTGGTGATGATCACCACACAGTCGGCGCTCGCCAGCAACTCATCGCTGAACGGCGTCGTCTGGTATTTCTTGCCGTGGTGATCCTCGAACGTGGTGATGTGCGGATCGACTGTTGTGATCTCCGCGCCATCGGCCTCAAGCAACTCCATCACCTTGAACGTCGGCGATTCGCGGTAATCGTCGGTGTCGTTCTTGTACGCCACACCCAGCAGCACAATCTTCGAGCCGTTGATCGCCTTGCGTTGGCGGTTCAGCGCGCGCGCCACCAGATCGTGAACGTGGCGGGGCATCTGCGTATTGATCTCGCCCGCCAACTCGATAAAGCGCGTGGTCAGATCGAACTCGCGAGCCTTCCACGTCAGGTAGAACGGATCGACCGGGATACAGTGGCCACCCAAGCCAGGCCCAGGCGTGAACTTCATAAACCCGAACGGCTTGGTGGCCGCCGCGTCGATCACTTCCCAGACGTTCAAGCCCATCCGGTCGCACAGCAGGGCCAACTCGTTGACCAGCGCGATATTGACCGAGCGGAAGATATTCTCGAACAGCTTGGTCAATTCGGCCACGCTCGGCGACGAGACGGGCACAACCTTGTTGGTGATGGCCGAGTAGAAACTGCACGCCAACGTTGTACACTGATCGGTCACGCCGCCAACCACCTTGGGCGTATTCTCAACGGTGAAGCCCTTGCTGCTCGTCTGGCCTGGGTCGATGCGCTCGGGCGAGAAGGCCAGGAAGCAATCCTCACCAACGCGCAGGCCGGTCGCCTCCAGGCCGGGCTTGATCACCTCAGTTGTTGTGCCTGGATAGGTGGTGCTCTCCAGCACCACGAGCTGGCCGCTGCGCAGTGTGCGAGCGATGTTATCGGCGGCGCTCTGAATGAACGAGATGTCCGGGTCGCGTGTGGCGTTGAGTGGTGTGGGCACGCAGATCACGATCACATCGCAGGCCCGGAGGCGGCGGAAGTCGGTGGTGGCCTCGAAGCGATTCTGGCTGCGGAGCGTCGCGATTTCCTCCGAGGTGACATCACCGATATGGCTTTCGCCACGATTAAGCAGTTCGACCTTATCTCGGCTGACATCGAAGCCCAACACCGAGAATCCGACCTTACCGGCACGCGTCGCCAACGGCAGGCCCACGTAGCCTAAACCAACAATACCCACCAGGGCAGCACGATGCTCGATCTTCTGCAGAAGCTCCTCGTAGACTGCCAGTGCGGTGCCATTTTGTATCGACATACCAATAACCTTTCAAGGGGATGTGAGTTATCTTACGTTCGTTTTAATTAGGTTGAGCGCATACATGGCCTGCACGACAGCGTTTGAGGCCAGGCAGCAACTTCGCTACGATTATAAAGCACGATGTACTCGCTCTGTTATGCCGCATGATACTGCGCTCCGTGGCATAACAGTGGGCAATTACCAAGCGATGAACGATCCCGAATCTTTGGTGATCGCGATCGATCCGCGCTCGGCGATCTCCTGTTGGAGCCACTGGGTGAGCGCGTCGTACGCGGCCTCGGCTGGGTCATCGCCGAGATGCCCCGAGCGAATGAACGCCACCAGCGGCTCAACCTCCGTCACCACCAAGCCATCGTCGAACCTGCGCATCTCGCTATGGCCGAAGTAGCGCGACAAGTGCGCGAGGCCGTTCTCAAGCGAAAACGACGGCGTTTCGTGCTTGGCGAACATGTAGGGAATGTTGAAGCGCTGCGCCAGCGCGAACACCTCGTTCAGGTGCGCCACGCCCGTTGTTGTGGCGTAGAATCGTCCGTTGGGCCGCAGCACGCGCCGGATCTCGGCGAGCGCCTTGGGCAGGTCGGGCACATGGTAGAGCATATGGTTCGCGATCACCACATCGAAGCTCGCATCGTTATACGGGATCGCCTGCACATCGATGCGCTCGAAGGCGAAATCGCTCGGCACATTCGCCAGGCGTTGCTGCGCCTCATCGAGCATGCCCTGCGAGAAATCCGAGAGTGTGATCTGCCAACCTGCCGGGATGCGGTCGCGATTCTCGAACCAAAGATGACCCGCACCAGCACCAAGTTCGAGAACCTTGGCCTGTGCGGGCAACTCCCACTGATCAAATACCCAACGGTGCCAGTTGTACGTATTCCGACTAAACCGCTGATGGAGGGCGATACGTGCTTGGAGATTGGCGGCATTGCGGTATTGCTGGTTCAGCAAGTACTCTTGATTATGCATCGACTTCGCCATTTCAGCCCTCCTGCTGCGTCCATCACGATGTGGCCCAGGAGTGTACCGCCAAGTTGTACGCCTCCTCGAAGCGCTCAGCCGTGATATCCCACGTCAATTCATCGAGGATGCGTTGGCGAGCGGCGGCGCCGAGCCGTTGCGCAAACGCGCGGTCGCTCAGCAGACGGCCAATCGCTTGGCTGAGCGCGGCGGGGTCGCGCTCGGGCACCAGCAGGCCGTGCACGCCATCGTCGATCACCTCGGGGATGCCCGCCACCGCCGAAGCGACGATCGGACAACCCGTGCCCATCCCTTCGAGCAGCGCGTTGGGTAGGCCATCGATATTGCCGCCCTGATCGCGGATCGAAGGCACCACGTACACATCGGCAGCGCTCACGTATTTGGCAGCTTGTTCGCGGTTGAGATGCCCAGGGAAGCGCACCCGATGCGCCACACCAAGTTCGTGAGCGCGCCGCTCCAACTCCTCGCGCAGATCGCCGTACCCGCCGATCACCAGCATCGCGTTCGGGTGTTCGGCCACGATACGCGGCATCGCTTCGAGCAGATAGGTCAAGCCCTTTTTATAGACCAAGCGGCTGACCGTCACAATCAGCGGCGTGTCGGCATCCAAGCCCAATTCTGCGCGCACCTGTGCCCCAGCCGTCGGGTTCGGCTTGAACGCCTGCGGGTCCACGCCGTAGTGCACCACCGATGTGCTCGCCGCGCGGGCACCTATGCGCAGCGCGCGGTCGCGCAGGTCGCCGCTGCAGGCTGTGACGGCGCTGGCCGCACGGAAGGCGCTCGTGGCGGCCAACGTGAGTGGAAAGGCCCGTTCGGCCAGGTAGACATCCGAGCCGTGCAGGCTCACCACCAGCGGGCGCTTGACGAGGCGCGCCACCAACGCAGCGGGTGGGCCGTTTGGCAGCACCCAATGGGCGTGCACCACATCGAACGGCCCGGCGCTGCGCACCAGCCGATAGAGTGACGCTACGCTGGAGCCGAGCGCTAGCGGCGCCGCCACCACCGCCGCGCCGCGCAACCCGACATCGGCGCGCAGCGACTGGGCGTATCCCCAAATGTTCAGTGCGGGCAATGGACTATAGCGAAAAAAGTGGAGGTGTACGCCTCGCTCAACGGGTTCTCGGCGTACATCGGGATGAAATGGTGCTACCACATGAACCGTATGGCCCCGGCGCACCAAGCCAGCAGCAATCTCCTCGATAAATGGCGCTGTCGTCTCACCCGGAAACTTCGGGTAAGAACTTGTGAGCATACAGATTTTCATTGTTGCGCGGCCACCACACCGCCATAATTTGCAGGAAAGCGATAAATTTCCGTCGTCATTGTAATCGTACGGCCCTCGGTGTTCAGCGCCTGATACACCGGCGTTGTATAGACATGTTCCAGCGTGCCGTCCTTGATCAGCGCGTCCATTGTGGCGCGGATCTCGGCGGGCGGACGCTGCAGACTATCGACTACCAGATAGCGCACCTGATAGTGCTTGGCGATGCGCAGGAACGTGTCGCGGTTCGTAGTGTGCGGCACCATCAGCGCGGGCAAGCGGGTCTGCCAGTTGAACTGCCAGGGGTTGCGCGTCATCACCACAGCGTCGGTCTCGTTGTGCTGGCGCGTCCAATCGGCCAGCCACGTGTAGGCATCGATATCAGCGGCATAGCGTTGCGGTTCGGCGCGCACCTTCTCGCTGATCACGGGCCACGACGGCCCCACGATCATCACCAGGGCCGCGCCAGCCAGCAGCAGGCCGAGCGGTGCCCAGCGACCGTCGCCGATCGCCGCGATGCGGTCGTAGCCGCGCCACAGCGCATAGGAGGCCAGTAGCGCCAACCACGGCATCACCATCACAAAATAGCGCTCTTCATCGGCGTGCCAGTAGAAGATTAAGAAGGCCGTATAGGGCAGGAAGGTCAGCATCAACAGACTGAGCAGGCGCAAACGGCTGCGCAGCGTGCCCAGCGCGCCGAGCACCAACCACGCGCCCACGCCAAACAGCACTGGCGATTTGTCCGAACGCCCGAACACATGCTCGCTCAAGCCGAACGGCAGGCCCTTCCAGGCGGGCAGCATATAATCGCGTACGGCCACCACCTGATCGCTGACCTTCTTAAGCGAGCGGTCGAAGCCCCAGCGCAAGATCCAGGTCGCGTCGGGCAGGCCGCCCGTCTCGCCAAGCCCCTGCTCCGGCGTGTAGATTTTGTAGATCTCCCACGAGCGCGTGTAGCCCTGCACCCACGCATCGCGGCTCTCGGTGGAGAAGAACGGCGTGCCGAACATCACCAGGTTGCGCACCACGTAGGGCGAAAGGATGGCCAGGGCGATCGCGCTCCAGAGCACCACGGGCGCGAACGCATTGACGAACGCCGAGCGCGAGTGCAGCAGCGGCAGCACGGGCTTGCGCGAGATCTGCGCCTCGCCGGGGACGCGCGCGCGCCAAGCGTGCCACATCTGGATCAGGAACCACACGCCCATGCCGAAGGCCATCATCACACCGCTGCCCGGCTTCTGCAGCATCATCAAGCCTGTCAGCACCGCCGAGCCGATCAGCCAATTGCGGGGATTGCGGTCGTTGCGCTGGTCGGACACCGCACGGTACAGGAACGCCATCGCGCCAAACAGGAACACAACGAACGCCAGATCCGTCGTGGTGTAGATGATCAGCTTAAAGAACAGGTGGCTGGTCAGAATGATGATTGTGGCGGTTAGGCCCACGCGCCGATCCCACAGCCGCGTGCCAACCGTATAGATCAGCACGCCCAGCAGGGTGATGAAGATCAGATTGGGCAACTTGGCGACCCAGGGCGCTTCGCCCAGCACCGCGAAGAACGGCGCGATCCAGACCGGCTGGAGCATCGGCCATGTCTCCTGCGGGCGGGTCACACCGTCGTAGAGGCGGTAGAACTGCGTGACATAATCGACCACCCAGCCGCGCCCCGCCACCAGATTGCGCGCCACCACGGCGTTGTCGGCGTAATCGGCGTGGCCCACGTAGGGCAGCATGGCGTTCACGCGGGCCAGGTAGGCCACCCAAATCACCAGAAACAGGCCGAGCAGCGTCAGCGCGCCCGTTCGCGAGCCGATCATCCTCACTAGGCCGTTCGCCAAGCGCGGCAGCCCCTCGCGGCCCAGCACCAGCGCAAGCAACAGCAGGCCAGCGCCCAGCAGGCTCAGCAATAGCGAATCGGGGAAGGTGCTGCGGAACAGGTTGCTGCCGGGCGGCTGAAACGTCAAGCCAGCCCGCATAATCACGTAGGCCAGCCAAGCCGTGCCCATCGAGATCAGGCCGTAGTTGAGCGCCGCGCCTTGGCTGTAGCGCCCCAAGAGCGCGCCAATATAGCGGCGGATCGGGGCGCGCAGCGCGATCACTAGCGCGAACAGCGCCGCACCCACAAACCACGGCATCAGCGCCGCTGTCCAGATACGCGCGAACGCCAAGCCGATCGCCGTGGCGCTCACCAAAAGCGTGGAGAGCACGAAGGCCAGCGTTGGTCGGCGGGTCATCGCGCTCAACGCGAGCATCCAGATCCCGCCTCCAAGCACCAGGAGCGCAAGCGGTAGCGCGGCGGGCAGCGTGGGGCGGGTGGAGAGATCAGCGATGCGCAACTGCTCTAGCCGAATGCCTTTTGGACGAGCATCCTGGTACTGAAGTGTGTTGGTGAACGAATCTGATGTGTGAAGACTTAAAACGAGCGGGTTGTTGGCACGCAAATCGCCAGGGATGCGGAAGGTGTATTCGCCCCACTGATCGGTCGGCTCGAAGCTGCCGATCGTGGTGCTGTTCACCGCTACAGTGACGTGCGGTTGTCGTGTGATGTGATTTTGGACATCGGAGGGCCATCCTTGGGCGCGCAGCGTCAATTCAAGGTCACCACCCGTGCCGAGGCCGGGCAGCCAGAATGTCGCATCTTGGCGAGTCCAGCGGCTGCGCATCGTCTGCGCATCGGGGCTGAATTCATCGCCATACAGGCTTGTTTGGTCGGCGACGCCAGCACCTTCACTGGCACGCAAAAACAGCCGGTCGCCAAACCAGCCAATAGCGATGTCGGTTGCGGCAGGTGCCTGATAAGCCAAGCTTCCGGCCAGCAGCGCCAAAGCCAGCAGCAGGGCTAGACGCCGATCCCAAAAATGAATGAGCGGGCCAGTAGAGGCGTCGCTCGTCGATGGCCACACTGTCGGTTGTTTGGTTGCCGTATCGGTACGCACGGCGGTATTATACCGCGAGTCACGCATCAACAAAATCACGCACAACTGAGACATGGATTGGTTGAATCTGAGAGGCAGGCGGGTGCCGACAAGGTTTGATCGAGGTCATCTTGCCCCTGTTCCGGCAACTAAAGAGAGGATATGTTATAATTGCCATGCGTATATCCTCCTTTTTAACCTGTTGTTACTAGTTGTTGGGCTTCTGTTGCCCCTTCGTGAGAGGAATGCCTCTATGTCTGTCGTAGAGCTGGATACCTTGATTGACCGGCTCCTGCCGCAAGTGCTTGCGGATCCCGATCTAGGCGACGGACGAACGTTCACACAATTGCATTTTAGTCGCCTTTGGGCTTTAACATGCTTATACGCTGGTGAATGTTATGATGAGGATTTATTGGCTTCTCGGGTTCCTGCGTATTTGCCCCCGAAGGTATTGTTTGCCCGTGAAGTAGCCTCGTAACGCAGGTTTCCGACACACCATTGGGTAGACGCTCGCTAAAAAGTCTCCCTCGTAATCGTTTCCCCTACTTACCCGTCCTCGTTGGATATATGCCCTCTGGCTTGAGAGGGCTTTTCAAGCAGCACGAAAGGATCGAAGCAATGATGCTCCCCCACGGTTATGCCGAACGGGTGTATGCTGGTGTGCTTGGCAAGTTGATCGGCGTATACCTGGGCCGTCCGTTCGAAGGTTGGTCGTACGAACGCATTATGGCCGAGCTTGGCGAGATCAATTACTACGTTCACGAGCAACGTGGCGTTCCCCTGATCGTCACCGACGACGATATTTCGGGAACCTTCACCTTCCTGCGAGCACTGCCCGATTACGGCAATTCACGCGACCTCACTCCTGCGCAGATCGGCCAAACGTGGCTGAACTACATCATCGAGCAACGCACGATCCTGTGGTGGGGCGGACTCGGCAACTCGACCGAGCACACCGCCTTTTTGCGTTTGAAGCATGGCATTCCAGCGCCAAAGAGCGGTTCGATAGCGCTCAATGGGCGGGTGGTGGCCGAGCAGATCGGCGCGCAGATCTTTGTCGATGGCTGGGCCATGGTCGCGCCCGGAGATCCGGAGTTAGCCGCAGATCTGGCGCGGCGCGCTGGCAGCGTGAGCCACGATGGCGAGGCGATCTACGGCGCACAGGTGATCGCGGCGATGGAGGCACAGGCGTTTGTCGAGCGCGACATCAACAAACTGCTCGATACGGCCGTGGCGCTGATCCCCGCCGATTCGCTGATCGCCCGCCTGATCAGCGATATTCGTGAGTGGCACGCCCAGGAGAGCGATTGGCGCATTAACCGCGAGCGCATTGTGGAGCGCTACGGCTACGACCGCTACGGCGGCAACTGCCATATCGTGCCGAACCACGCCCTGATCATTTTGGCGCTGCTGCACGGCAACGGCGACTTCCAACGCTCGATGATGATCGTCAACACCAGTGGCTGGGATACCGATTGCAACGCGGGCAATGTGGGCTGCCTGCTGGGCATTCGCGATGGCTTGGCGGCCTTCGAGAGCGGGCCGGATTGGCGCGGCCCCGTGGCGGATCGGCTCTACCTGGCGACCGCTGAGGGCGGGCGCGGCATCACCGACGCGGTGACCGAGACGTTCCATATCGTGAATATCGGGCGGGCGTTGGCTGGCGAGGCGCCGCTGGCCCCCAAGGACGGCGCGCGCTTCCACTTCGAGCTACCTGGCGCGTTGCAGGGCTTCGTGGCCGAGGATAGTCCGGCATCGCGGGGCACGCTGCGCCTTGAGAATGTGGTGGGTCACAGTTTGCGGGGCGAGCGAACGTTGGCGCTACACTACCAGTACGTGGCGCCTGGACGACCCGCCCGCGCCGCCACGGCGACCTTCATCCCACCTGAGGCGATCAACATGCCGGGCTACGCGCTGCTGGCCTCGCCGACCCTGCATCCGGGCCAGACCATGCGGGCGCTGCTCAAGGCCGATGAGGCCAACGCCGCGGCGATCTCCTGCCAATTGTACCTGCGCTTCTACGGCACAAACGATCAGTTGGAGCGCAGTTATGGACCGCAGATCCTGCTTGCGCCCGGCGAACGCCACGAACTCTATTGGCAGATCGGCGACCTGGGTGGCGCGCCGATCGCTGAGATCGGCGTGGAGTTGAGCGCGTCGCAGCGGTCCGATGGCACGGTGTACCTCGATGAGCTCGATTGGGGTGGTGCGCCGAATGTGGTGTTGAGGCGGCCTGCGGCGGGCGGCACGATGTGGCGGCGGGCCTGGGTCGATGCGGTTGACCAGTTCGGCTCGTGGTGGCCCGAGGCGTACCGCTTGGTGCAGAACGAGGGCACCGGCTTGCTGATGCAGGGCAGCCGCAACTGGACCGACTACCAGGTCAAGGCGGCTATCACGCCACACTTGGCGAAGGCGTGCGGCATCGCAGCGCGGGTGCAGGGGCTGAAGCGCTACTACGTCCTGCAACTCGCCAGTAACCAATCCCTTCAATTGGTGAAGATGCTCGACGGCGAGACGGTGCTGGCCGAGGTGCCATTGCGCTGGGAGTTTGGCAGAACGTACGAGCTTCGCCTCGAAGTTGTGGGCGATCACATCCGTGGTTGGCTCGATGGTCGTCTGCTGATCGACCTGTACGACCGTAACAACCCGTTGAAGGACGGTGGCATCGCGCTGGTCTGCACGGAGGGGCGCATCGCAACCGAGCAGGTCGAGGTGCAGCCCGCCGAAGAGGGCTAGCCTCCAACCGCGCGGCTGAGGCCCTGAGATTCGGATTGACCCGTGGCTGGCAGCGCCACGCAGATCGTGGAGCCGTGTGGGCTGCTCTGCTCTAGCCAGATCCGCCCACCCTGCGCCTCGATATCGCGCTGGGCGATGCTGAGGCCCAAGCCCGTGCCGGGTGTCTCGGAGAGCGCGCGGGTGAGGCGGCCCCGAAAGAAGGGCGAGAAGAGTTGGTCGCGCTCATCGGCGGGGATGCCCGGCCCCTGATCGGTGATACTGATATAGGCCAAGCCGTCTTGATAGCTCGCTGTCAGCCGGATTTGGCCCCGTTTGCTGTAGCGAATGGCGTTGTCGAGGACTTCCGAAAGCGCTCGTCGCACCTGAGCGCGATTCCCCCACACCAGCAGCCCGGGTGGCGCTTCGGCCACCAGTTGAAGCCCCTTGATTTGTCCCGCAAGTTGATAGTCATCCAGCAACTCATCCAACAGTTCATCGACAGCGATCCCTTTCCCATGCTGTTTGGGGAAGGTTGAGGCGGTATTGTGCTCGAACAGCAGCACGCGCTCGATCAGCGATTGCAGCCGCAGCACGCCGCTCTCAAGCGCATTCGCGAGCAAAGGCGTCAGCGTGCCGTTGCTGGTGAGGATCTGGCTCGTCAGGCTGAGGAAGGTGAGCGGCGTGCGCAGTTCGTGGCCCACGTGCTCGATAAACTCGGCCTTGAGTTGGTCGAGCGTGCGCAGTTGCTGGTTGAGTTGCGCGATGGTGGCGTAGGCGCGGGTGTTTTGCAACGCGCTGGCGATGGCGGGCGCGAGTGTAATCAGCAGTTTGACTACGCGGGGCGGGTAAGTGCGACCCTGGAGCGGCGCCCCACACCCGAGGAAGCCAACTAATTGCTGGCCAATCAGCATCGGGATGATCAAGGTGATGCCCTGCGCCTGGAAGGGCTTCGCCCAATCGGCGTCGGTGGCGGGATCGAGCAGCAGATACGATTGGGCCTGGCGCACGCGGTTTGCGCTTGCGCCATTGGCCAGCAACGTAGCGTCCGGCGATTGCTCGGTGCCGAGCGGCACAAAGACGCGCTCCTCGGGTGGTTGCAGCATCCACAGCGTGGCGGATGTGAGCAGTAGGCGCTGCGCAAGGTCGTCCACGATCAGTGTGTGGAGCGCTTCGGGTTCGAGCGTGCGGCTGAGCGCTCCGTTCATATCGCGGAGTAACTCTTCGCCGTTCTGCCAATCGCGATACGTGAGATGGTTGATAAACGTGCGTACCTGCCGTCGGATGGGGACGATCAGCAGGGCCAGCAGCACCATAACGACGAGGTAGGCGACTGGCAATTGCTCATCGGTGAGCCACGGCGATAATAGGACGGTCACGGTCATCAGCAGCGCCGCGACGATAATCGCGAGTAGAGCGTTGGCTACGAAGGATGCGATCAAACGTGCTCGCGGGTCTGCGCCAGCAAACGTTATACGCTTTCGCACAAACGATCCCCCTCTGTATCGCATTGTCATGATAACGTTGCACAGGAGGATCTGGATACGGGTTGCAGTGAAATGTTGGTGGCTACCAACTGGCTTGCAGGAGCGTAAGGGCCTCCTCAAACGTGATCGGGCGTGGATTTGTGAAGATGGCGGCATCGACCAATGCCAACTCGGCTAAGGTGGGCAGCGCGCTCTCGGGAATATCGAGGTCGCGTAGGCGGGTGGGCAATCGGCAATCGCAGATCAGCGAGCGCACCGCTTCGATGCCATCGTCGATCACGTGCTCCTCGGCGCGTCCGCCAGCGTTCACGCCCATCGCCCGCGCGATGCGCGAGAAGCGGTTCGGCACTGCTTCGCTGTTGAAGCGCATGCCGTGAGGCAGCAGGATGGCGTTCGCGGTGCCGTGGTGCACATCGAACATACCGCCGATCGCGTGCGATATGGCGTGCACGACCCCTAGGCTGCCGCCGCCGCTCGAAAAGGCGATCCCCGCGATGCACGAGGCGATCAGCATATTGTTGCGGGCGTCGCCCTCGTCGGTGTTGAAGGTGGCGGCGCGCAAATTGTTCGAGATCATGTCGATAGCTTGCAGCGCCAGGCAATCGCTGATCGGATTGGAATTGGTGCCAACAAACGCCTCGATGGCGTGTGTAAGCGCATCGAGGCCAGTGGCGGCGGTGAGGTGCGTGGGCAGGCTGCGGGTCAGTTCCGGGTCAAGGATGGCGAGATCGGGGGCGAGGAACGGGCTGCAGAGGTGCATTTTGACCTGATTCTGCTCATCGCGGATCACGGCCCAGGTGGTCACTTCGCTGCCGGTGCCGGCGGTGGTTGGGATGGCGACCATCGGCACTAATCGGCGGGTCAGCAGGTTGAATCCTTGGTAATCGTGGAGTTGGCCGCCTTCGGTGAGCAGGATGCGCGTGGCTTTGGCGGTATCGATCGGGGAGCCGCCACCAAGCGCAACCAGCACATCTGCGCCCTGCTCCTGTGCGTATGCGGCGGCCTGCTCCACCACACTCACCGAGGAATTTGCAGGAACATCGGTGAACACCCCAACGAGTTCGATGCTTTGGCCAAGGCCCGCCTGCACCTGATCAAGGATTCCGGCTTGTGCAATGCCTTGGTCGGTGATGATCAGCGCGCGGGTGCCGAGGTGTGCGATTTCGTTACCGAGATCCTGAACGAGGCCAGCTTTATAAAGCACACGGGGCTGCGATTGAAATTCAAAAAACTCGATCATGCGGCGCTCCTGGTCTTGGGAGGGTGTCTGCCCTATTATAACGTACAGTGAAGCATCACACGACACGAACAATCACTTTTTTCTACTTGAGAATAGTTTTTAAGTGGTTAAGAATATTGTATTGCTGCGATATATCGGTTTTCGTCGTTAGATGATGGGTGATGGTCGATAGTCAATGTTGTTGTGTCTGAAGGGCAGTGCTTCAATCGCTCGCGTTGGGCTGCGAGTTGCTGGCGAAGGCTTGCGATATGCTCATACGTTGACATAAGCACTCACAGAGTAATGGGGAGGTCGTGGTTCTACTGTATCACAGCGCTATGCGTGATACAAGCTTTTTGACTCAACATTAACAAAAGAAGGGCGATCTCCACCGACGCGCTGTGCGCCGTAGAGATCGCCCTTGTTGTAGCCTCAGCCTACTTCGCTTCTTGAAGCGCCGCCAGTACGCGCTCCGGCGTCATCGGCTGCTGCGTCAGCCATACGCCCGTCGCATCGTGGATGGCGGCGGCGATCGCGGGAGCCAACGGCACCAGCGCCATCTCGGCCACACCGCGCGCGCCGTAAGGGCCGTTCGGGTCGGCCAACTCCAGAATCACAGGCACCACCTGCGTAGGCATATCGCGGGCGGTCGGCAGCAAGTAGTTGCTAAAGTACGGCGTCAGAATCTTGCCGTCGCGCATCTGGAAGTTTTCGAGCAGCGCGTAGCCCACTGCCTGCGCGAGGCACCCCTCGATCTGCGCCTCGACCTGCTGGCGGTTGATTGCCTTGCCCACATCGTGCACGCTGATGATCTGGAGCACCTGCACCTGCCCGGTGAGCGTGTTCACCTCCACCTCGACGGCCTGGGCCGTGTAGCCGTAGCAGTAGTTCGGTATGCCCGCGCCGGTGACCGGATCGAGTTTGGTGGTGGCTGGCGGTCGGTATTGCACCGTCGCCTCCGCCGGGCGTTCCTCGTCGTGCCAGCGCTGCAACGCGGCAATACAGGCATCGTGCACGGCGCGCCCGCCCATCAGCGTCATGCGCGAGGCCGAGACGCTGCCCGCATTGGGAGCCTCGCTGCTGTCGTCGGTGATCATCGTGACCGCCTCCAGCGGCAGTTGCAGCGTTTCGGCGGCGATCTGGCGCAGCGCCAAGTGCGTGCCCTGGCCCACCTCGGCGGCGCCCACCCGCACCACCGCCCGCTCGATCTGCGCCTCGCCGAACAACTCCACGGTGGCCGTCGATTGCTCGGGGAAGCCGAACGAGTAGCCAACATTCTTGATTCCACAAGCAATGCCCACGCCGCGCTTGAGATGCGGCTGCTCGCTGGGCGGCGCGCTGGGGAAGCGGACTTGCATCTCCTGCACGCAGCGCTCAAGGCATTCGAGCACGCTCACGCCGGGTGGCAGCGGGTGTTGGGTCGATTCGAGATCGCCCTCGCGGTAGCCGTTGATGCGGCGGATCTCGACGGGGTCCATATTGAGCGCGTGGGCCAGCCGCGTCACCATAATCTCGGCGGCGAAGTGGGCCTGTGGCGCGCCGAATCCACGGAACGCCCCGCAGGGGATGTTGTTGGTGTAGACCGCGTAGCCATCCACCGAGATGTTCGCCACGTCGTAGCAGGCGTTGGCGAACAGCGTGGCGACCTTCGTCACCTCGACGCTAGTCGAGGCGTAGGCGCCGCCATCGGCGAGCACCTCGGCCTCCACGGCGGTGATGGTGCCATCGCGGCGCGCGCCCCAACGGCAGCGGATGCTGAACGGGTGGCGCTTGTTATGCCCGATCATCGATTCCTCGCGGCTCCACACTAGCGCTACGGTGCGGTTCAGTTTCCAAGCCGCCAACGCCAGTAGATGCTGGATTGAAAGGTCCTCGCGCCCGCCGAACGCGCCACCTATCGCGGCGTAGCGCACCACCACCTGTTCCTCGGGCAACTGCAGCATGGCCGCGATCTGGCGCCGATCCTCGTGCAGCCACTGACCAGCTGTCTCCACCACTACGCGGCCCTGCTCATCGATGTAGGCGATTCCGGCTTCGGGCTGGAGGAAAGCGTGCTCCTGCCACGATGTGTGGAACTCATCTTCAAGAATCACATCGGCCTCCGCAAAGCCCTTGGCGATGTCGCCCTTGCGGATGGGCATATGGAACAGGATATTGCTGCCGTGGCTCTCGTGGACCAGCGGCGCATCGGGTTGCATCGCGGCGCGCGCATCGCTGATCACGGGCAGATCGCTGTACGTCACCTGCACGCGCTTCGCGCCGAGCGTGGCGGCGGCCTTGCTTTCTGCCACGACCAATGCGACCTTATCGCCCTCGAAGCGCACCTTATCTCCACACAGCACAGGCTGGTCGTTGTCGATCAGGCCGAAGGCGTTGAACGGCACATCGGCGGCGGTGAGCACGGCCACCACGCCGGGCGTGGCGAGCGCCGCGCTGGTGTCGATCGCCTCGATGCGGGCGTGCGGGCGATGGGCGAACACCACTTTGATATGCAACATGCCGGGGCGCACCAGATCGCCCGGGTATTGCGCTGCCCCAGTGACTTTGCCCAATGCGTCGGGGCGCGGCAACGGCTTGCCGATCAAGGTTGTCATGATTGTCCTCCCGAAACACGTGGCTCCTCGGCGGCAGCCTGGACAGCATCAAGAATTTTGCGATACCCAGTGCAGCGGCAGATGTTCCCGCTGAGCGCGGTCTGGATCTGCTCTAGATCGGGCTTGCGGTGCTCGTCGAGCAACTTAGCCCCCGCCATCAGCATCCCGGGGATGCAGTAGCCGCACTGCACCGCCGCCTTCTCGATGAACGTCCGCTGGAGCGGGTGCAGGTTCGCATCGTTCGGGGCCGTGTTGGCGAGCCCTTCGATGGTGGTGAGCACCGCACCATGCGCCTGCGCGGCGGGCGTCAAGCAGGCCATCACCGCCTGCCCGTTGATCCAGACCGTACACGCACCGCATTCGCCCTCGGCACAGCCCTCTTTGGTGCCCGTGAGTTGGGCATCCTCCCGCAGGGCGTCGAGTAGCGTTTTGGTGTGCGCATCGCGAAGCCGATACGCCTGCCCGTTGATGGTGGTATCGATCAGTGTGAGCGGCTCGTTGCTATTGCCCGGACTGCTCAGTTGGCTGGGTGTGGTTTCGAGCAGGACGGGCGCGCTGGGCCAACCCTCGTCTTCGCGGTCCGCCGCAATGCGCGCTAGGCCGTCGGCGATCAGGTTGGCGAGCGTAGTGCGGCGGTAGGATGCCGAGCCGCGCAGATCGTCGATCGGAGCCGCATCGTCGCAGGCTAAACGTCCAGCCTCGGCGTTCACCGCCTCACTGAGCGTCTTGCCGATCAGGAAGCGCTCGGCGGTGGGTGCCCGCACCACGGTGGGCGCCAAACAGCCCAACGCAATGCGTGCATCGGTGATGGTGGCTGTGCTCGGGTCGTCGTGCTCGAAGCTCAGCACAATCGCCAGATCGATCACCGAGATGGCCTGGGCGCGGCGCAGACCCAACTTCAAGAAGATGCCGCGCTGATGCGCTTGCAGGGCGGGCACGCGAATCTCGCGCAGCAACTCGTTCGGGCGCAGCACCGTCTTGCGAAAGCCCGTGTAGAAGCTCTCCAGCGGTACGACCCGTTCACCCGCGCTGCTCACTAACACCACCTCGGCCCCCATCGCCATCAGCGGCGGGATCGTGTCGTTGGCGGGTGAGGCGGTGATCAGATTGCCCGCGATGGTGCCCCGCGTGCGGATCTGCGGCGCGCCAACTTCCCAACAGGCTTGGGCCAGCGGCAGCGCCCGCGCGACACAATCGGCAGAAGCGATGATGTCGTTGTGCGTCGCCAAGCCGCCGATGCGCAGTTGGTCGCCTTCGAGCCGCACATAATCGAGTTCAGAGAGTCGCGTAATATCGATCAAGGTTGTGGTCGGCTTCACACCGCGCTGAAGCTCCACAATCACATCGGTGCCTCCTGACACCACACGCGCCTGCTCGGCATGCTGATCGAGCAATGCCAGAGCATGATCAAGTGTGGTCGGTTGCCAATAGGTTTGCCACATAAAATCCCCCATAAACAATTGGAATGCGGTGATGTTGCGTGGCAGTTTTCCAAACGGCCACACATTCAGGCTCCTTGCATAACGCTTCAACGCAAACGATGGTTGCGCTATTCTGCGAGCGAAAGCAGGAGTTGTTCGAGGACATCGATCGCCACGCGCACGTCATCGGCATCGACCGATTCGGCTGGGTTGTGGCTGATGCCGCCCTTGCAACGCACGAACAGCATGGCAATGGGCGCGATCTTCGACATCACAACGCCATCGTGGCCCGCGCCGCTCGGCAGGTGGTGTACGGGCAGGCCGACATGCTCGACGGCCTGGGCCAAACGTGTGGTCAGCGTAGGTGTGCAGGGCACGGCGGGGTTGCTCTGCACGATCTGCCATTGGAGCGCCACCCTGCGCTTCTGCGCTATCTGCTGCGCGGTTTGGTGAAGTTGTTGTTGGGCCTGTTCGCGGCGCTGATCGTCTTGGTGGCGCAGGTCGAGGCTCAGCCGCACGCTGCCGGGGATGACGTTCGGCACATTGGGTTGCACCTCCAACCGCCCCACGGTGGCCACGAGGCCGTCGAGCTCGCGGGCCAGCGCCTCGGCGGCCAGCACAAACTCGGCGGCGGCGCAGAGCGCATCCTGTCGCAGCGCCATTGGCACCGTGCCAGCATGCCCAGCCGTGCCTGCGAACTGAATCTGCGTGCGTGTTTGGCCTGCGATCGCGGTGACAATGCCCACGGGAAGCCCGAGATTTTCGAGCACTGGGCCTTGTTCGATATGCACCTCCACATAGCCCAGCAGGTCGTCGCTCGCGCGGCGCGCCTCGTGCAAGCGCTCGGGATCGCCGCCGAACGCCCGAATCGCGTCGGCCATGCTGATGCCGTCGGCGTCGGTGAGGTGCAGTTGCTGCGGGTCGAAGCAGCCAGCCACCACTTGGCTGCCGAGATACGTGCTGTGATAGCGCACGCCTTCCTCATCGGCGAACGCCAATAGCTCGATGGCGAAGGGCAGGCGCCGCCCCTGCTGATGCAGGTGCTCTACGCAGGCCAACGCCACCAAGATGCCCAGCGGGCCATCGTACTTGCCGGCATTGCTCACCGAGTCGAGGTGCGAGCCGAGCAGCAAGGTCTTGGCGTTGGGGGTCGCAGCCTCGTAGCGGCCCATCAGGTTGCCGATCGCATCACGGCGTACCAACATGCCAGCGGCCTGCATCCACGCCGTGAGCAGGGCTTGGGCCTGCTGCATCGCCGGGCTGCAGAAGCGCCGCATGAGCCCGTCGGGCTGCTCGCTGCATTGCGCCAATTGGTCGCAACGCTGCATCACAAGGTCGGCAAGCGAAGTCGTATGCACTCGTCCCTCTTTGCTATCGGTCGATCCGGGCGCCCTGTTCGATCCAGACGCCCAACAAATTGCGTTCCTCGTCGGTCATGTTCGTCTTGTTGGCGAGCGGCATGTTTTTGAGGACCACTGCGCGCTCGCGGATTCGCTCGGCCATCTGTTTGATCTGGTCGGGTGTGTCGAACATCACGTTGTTCGGCGCGACCACGAAGAGATCGTCGGTTGGACGGGCGGAATGGCAACTGACGCAGCGCTGTTGGATCACCACGCGGGCATCGGCGAAGGGCACCGGCGGGAGGTTGGCTGCGTTGCTAGTGCCGCGCGATTGGGCGATCAAGCAGAACACCAGGCCAACCGTGATCACCACTGTGGCGATGGCCAAGCGCCACCAGCCGCTGTACTGGAAGCGGATGTTCATCAGATGGCGCAGCATGGCGCTGCCGAGCGCCAACACCGTCAGGATCAGCCATGAGATCGTGCTGCCGTAGGTGCTCGGAAAATGCCCGCTGATCATGATGAAGATCACCGGGAAAGTCATGTAGTTGTTGTGGATGGAGCGCTGCTTGGCACGGTTCGAGAGCGCGGGGTCCTGCGGCTGTCCGGCGAGGGTGGCCGCCACCAGTTCGCGCTGCGAGGGCACCACGTAGAACCAGACATTGCCCGTCATCAGCGTGCCGAGCATCGCGCCGATGTGGATGTAGGCGGCTCGTCCGCTCAGCAGTTGCGAGAGCGTGTAGGTGAGCGCCACCAGCAAGGCGAACGAGAGCGCGAAGGCGGCCTTGGTGTTCTTGCCGAGCGGCGAGCGCCAGATCAGGTCGTAGACCAGCCAGGAGCAGACCAGCGTGCCCACGCCGATCAGGATGGCGACGCTGGGTGTGATGGTCGATACGTTCGGGTCGATCATATAGGCTGCGCCGCCCAAGTAGTAGACCAGGATGAGGAGGCAGACGCCGCTCACCCACGTGGTGAGGTTCTGGAACATGAACCAGTGCACTTTGTCGGGGTAGGGCGTGCCAGCGGGCAGCAGTTTCTTTTCGACCTCGTAGAAGGCGCCGCTGTGGAGCAGCCAAATTTTGCCTTGCACCCCTTCGCGGGGCGGTTCGACTGGCACCAGGTTGCGGTCGAGCCAGTTGAACAGCAGCGAGTTGCCGATCCACATGATCCCAGCGATCACATGAACCCAGCGAATGAATAGATCGAGGAGTTCTCGAACCAATGCTTCCACGTGCTTCTCCTGGTTGCAATCTGGAATGCAGGTTATTGGTGGCTGATCGTGCTCAGCCACTGAAACGGTACAATCGATCGACGGCCCCCGCCGATGCAACGATGACGCGCGCCTTTGATGCTTGGGCTAGCCGTCTGTAATCGCGTCGCGGAGCCGTAGAGCAGCGATTTTGCAGATCTCGTCGAGTGCGGTGGCGATCTCTTGTTCGCGGGTGTGCTTGAGCCGTTGCTCGAAATGCGCTAGGATACTCTCTTTGGTGTGCTCGCGCACGCAGATCACGAACGGGAAGCCGAAGGTGGTGCTGTAGGCTTGGTTGAGTCTGGTGAAGGTGGCGAATTGTTCGGGAGTCAGCCGATCAAGGCCTGCCGAGGCTTGTTCCCGTGTCGATTCGGGCGTGAGTTCGCCTGCGATGGCTGCGCGTCCGGCGAGATCGGGATGGGCGCGGATAAGGGCGATCTGCTTCTCGATGGGTGCCCGCTTGACCGTGGCGCAAAGCGCGGCGTGCAGTTCTTCGCGGGATGCGAAGGGGCGCGCTGCCCAAGTGTCAGCCGCGATCCAAGGGCTTTTTTCAAATACAAAGCCAAGCGCGGCCTCGAACGCTGCTTGATCCAGGGCGTTGATTGCCGCGAGCGTGAGTGGTGTGCTTGCCATGGCTTACTCGCTGTGCCAGCGCGGCGCTGCAGGAGGAGGTGTGAGCACAACGCTGTGCAGATAGGGCTTTCAGAACCGAAAGTGCAGCCAGTATAGCCCGTCGTTTCGGCGATGTCAAGCATTGCTCGAAGGATGCTGAACGCCTCGGCGCTTGCAGCATGGTGCACCTTCCGCTATACTTCGATGCGTTGGTATATTCAGTTGGGCAACGATTTTTGTGGAAATTCCTCCCCGTCAACGCTATCAATACCGTCGCCGTTTGGTGGCCGCACGTCGCCGCCGCATTGGCATGAGCATCGGTGCGTTGTTGGTGATCCTGCTGGGTTGTGTGCTGTGGCTGCGGCAACCCCGTCAGGTGACAGCGCCCGAGCAGCCGACGCCAACGGTCGATGCTTCGCGCCCTTCGCCAACGCCGACCTCGGTGCTCCAGCCTACCACTCCGCCGATCGCCAGCGAGCCGACCGCCGAGCAACCCAACGAGACGCCTGTCGTGCAGCTCGCCTCGTTCTTCGACGATAGGCGCTTCACCTACGAGCCGAATTTCTACGCGCCCGAAGTGCAGGCGTTCCTCGATTCGCAGCCCGGCACGCTCAAGAATCTGGCGTTTGTGGTGGGCGAGCGGCGGCACTCCTTCGCCGAGGTGCTGATCGGCCAAACCAGTTACTACAGCATCAATCCGAAGGTGATTCTGGCGCTGATCGAGGCGCAGAGCGGCGCGGTGACGAGTCCGAACCCGTCCGCCGATCAGATCGGCTGGGCGGTGGGCTACCGTGGCGAGAACGGTAACCGCCGTGGTTTAACGTCGCAGGTGCGCTGGGCCGTGCGCCAATTGCTGCTGGCAAAACTCGCCTACCCGAACTACGAGCCGCTCACCTTCGCCGATAATTCGAGCGTGCCCGCCACGCCCGGCATGAGCCTGAGCGAGTACAGCATCGCGCGGGTGCTCGCGCCAACCACCACGCCCGATCGATTGCCCGCGCTGATGTCGCGCTTCCTCGATACTTACACCCGTCTGTTCGGCGATCCACGCGTGCCGCCGACCGATTGGCCCGCGCCCGCTGAGCCATTCCTGTATTGGCCGCTGGAGAAGCCCGCCCAAGTCACCTCGTTCTTCGATCACGGCGGTCCGTTCCTTACCCGCATCTTCCAGAACGGCGTGGTGACGTACTGGGGCCGTCGGGAGGTTGACCTGGCGATCGCCTACAACGGGCACGATGGCTGGGATTACGCGGTCGCGCCGCCCGACATGATCCTCGCCGCCGCCGATGGGCAGGTGGTGTTCGCGGGCAATGCCGATGATGGATGCGCCACCCGTTCGGTCGTGATCGACCACGGCAACGGCTACCGCACGCTGTACTGGCACCTGCACCGCATCGACGTGGCGATCGGCGATACGGTGGCGCGTGGGCAGCCGATTGGCATGGCTGGCAGCAGCGGATGCGCGACCGGGCCGCACTTGCACTTTGGCGTGCAGTACTTGGGGCGCAACGTCGATCCGTATGGCTGGTGCTCGCCCGATGCCGACCCGTGGGCCGTCCACGGCGCTGGTGCCGAGAGTCGCTGGCTCTGGGCCGATCGCCCTTCGCCCTGCGGTGAACTGCCGTCCGACGTTATTCTGGTCGATACCGATTCGCCCGATTTCTTCCACGAGGGAGAGGGTTGGCAGGCGATACCCATCGGCTATGGCGGCGAGGCGCTGTTTGTGCCATCGACCGCCGGGGTCGAGGCGCTGTTCCCGTGGGAGTTGCGCCCGCTGACCGCGCCCGCCGTGGCCGTCTGGAAGCCGACACTGCCCGCCGCAGGCCTGTATCGTGTGTTGGCCTACGTGCCCTACGCGCTGAGCGGCCTCGATGATGCCCGTGAGGTGCGCTACCACATTCGCTACAGCGGCGGCGAGGCCGAGATCGAGATCGACGCGCAGCTACACGCCAACGATTGGGTTGACCTGGGCACGTATCAGTTCGATCCCGCCGATCAGCCGACCGTCTCCACCAGCAATTTGGTCGAAGCGAGCGAACGCAGCGTTTGGGCCGATGCGCTGATTTGGGTGCCCGTGGTCGAATAGTATTCTACTTTTGTCGGGTACCAGATCGCGGAGCGATGTGCTATCATACTTATGGTGAGAGATTGGCAGCGTTCACGCCAGAGCTATCGAGCGTGAGCGAGGAACCATCGGTCGTATTGCCCGAACGGTCGTAATAAGGACCATTGCAATAGGCAAAGCCCATGTTACCAACACAAACGCCGATTTCGCAGATGTTGCTCGAAGAGCTGCGTGGCACATCGCCACAAATCGTCGAACTGCTCGACCAACTCGCCGCCAATCCGGCGCTCGAAGTGCGTCGCACCTACTTGCGTCAGCTTGGCGCGCTGTGGTATCGCCAAGAGGGTGAGCCGGGCGTGCTGGCCGAATTGGGCTTGGCACTGGTCGAACAATATCAGTTGGACCCTGGCGTGGCGCTCGCCGAATTGTTGATGGCCTATGGGGCCGCCCGCGAGGAGCAGCGCACACGCGAGTGGGAAGAGCACTTGATGCGCCGCATGGCCGAGCTGCGCGGCCTGCATAAAGTGATCTCGGCTGCAAACTCCACCCTCGATCTCGATACCTCGATGCGCACGGTCGTCGATACGGTGGCCGAGGTGATCGGCGTCGAGGCCTGTTCGGTCTATTTGTACGATAAAAACACCGACGATCTGACGCTGCGGGCCACCCGTGGCTTGAACGTCGCTGCGATCGGTCAGGTGCGCCTGCCGCTCGGCGAGGGCATCACCGGTGCTGCCGCACGCGAGGGCCGCCCGATCGCGGTGGTCGATGTCAAGACCGATACGCGCTTCCACGTGGAGCCTGGCTTGGATGAAGATCCGTTCCGTTCGATCTTGGCGGTGCCGATTGTGTTGTTCAGTGCCGAGCGCTACCACTTCGGCGCCGATAAGCTGCAGGGCGTCATCACCATTCAGAGCTACGGCCCCCGCGAGTTCACCCCCGAAGAGATCAGCTTTGTTGAGACGGTTGCGGGCGAGTTGGCCTTCTTCATCGCCAACGCCCAACTGTACCAGTACACGGGCGAGCAGCTTCACCAAAAACTGCGCGAATTGACCACGCTCCAGCAAGTCTCCAAGAGCATCGCCGAGCAGCTCGATCTGCAGAGCGTGTTGAAGCTGATCGTGGCCAAGGCGGTGGAGTTGGCGCATGTCGATCGGGCCGATATCTTCCACTGCGAGGAGGGTGGCGAACTGAAGTTGGCCGCGACGTACGGTGGCGCGCATCGGGGCGGCGTGCTGAGCTTTATCGCCCAGGCCGTGCGCGATGCCCGACCGCTGCACGTGTTGAACGCCTACAGCGATTCGCGCTTCCCCGAGTTGCCGCAGGTCGCCGTTGAGGAGGGCTTCCACTCGCTGTTCTGTATGCCGTTGCGCGTCCAGCGCGAGCAGACGATCGGCGCGATCGTGCTGTACACCCGCGAGGCTCGGCTGTTCGACTACGAGCAGGTGCGCTTGCTCTCGACTTTCGCCGATGAGGCAGCCATCGCGCTTGAGAACGCCCGCCTGTACGATATCAGTCAGCGCTCGTTGGCGGTGAAATCCGCGATGCTTCAGGAGATGCACCACCGCGTGCGCAACAACCTGCAAACCATCTCGGCCCTGCTGACGATGCAGCAGCGGCGCTTGGACCCGAACGGCAAGGGCGCTGCGGCGCTGCGCGATAGTGTGGCCCGCATCCAGGCGATCGCCGCCGTGCACAATCTGCTGTGCCGCGCCGATATCGGTGTGACGACCATCGATGCGGTGGCGCGCTTGATCGTCGAGAATGCGCAGGTGAGCTTGGTGGCGCCCGATCGCCCGATCGCCTTCAAGGTGCTTGGCGAGACGGTCGAGGTCGAGTCTCGCGAGGCGACTTCGCTGGCGATTGTGTTGAACGAGTTGGTGGTCAATGCGTTGTCGCACGGCCTCACGGTCGAGGGCGGCTCGGTGATCGTGGAGACGTTCATTCAGGACGGCTCGATCATCGTTGAGGTGCGCGACGATGGCCCATCGCACGCGCCCGTGACGGAATCGACATCGGGCAGCGGCTTGGGTCTGCAAATTATCCGCACGCTCGTCACCGATGATCTTGAAGGCTCGTTCGAGCTTATTCAGCAAGACGGTTGGATGTGCGCACGTGTTCGCTTCCCACAGCGGGTTGGGCGCGAATAGCGGGGCGTTAGGCCACCGGCCTCACATACGAAGACAGCGCAGATCACACGATCTGCGCCATTTTTTTATGGTACTATACGATACTCGTGCTCACGAAAAGTAGGTGCAATATGTCAGAGCGAATAGAGAAGTTAGCGGCGGCGCTCACCGCGAATAAGCTGGCTGCCATGGCCATTGTGCCCGGCGCCAACCTGCAATACCTGGCTGGCCTCGATATGCATCGGAGCGAGCGGCTCACCGTGGCGCTGTTCCCGGCCAACGGCCAGCCCGCAATGGTGATCCCGTCGCTGGAGCAGCCACGCGCCCAGGCGCAGGCCACCGTTCCGATCACCTTTTACCCTTGGCACGATAGCGACGGCCCATACGATGCGCTGCGCCGCTGCCTTGAGGATCTCGGGCTTCATGGGCAACGCATCGGTGTTGAGTACGCGTTGATGCGGGTGCTGGAACTGCGCGGTATGGAGCTGGTGGCCGAGATCCAGGCCGAGGACGGCTCGCAGATTATGGCGAGCCTCCGCTCGGTGAAGGATGCAGAAGAACTTGCTGCGATGCGCGAGGCGGTGAAGATTATCGAGGAGGCGTTGCAGGTGGCGATCAGCCAGGTCCGCGTGGGTATGACCGAGCGCGAACTTGCGGCGATCTGGGAGCAGGCGATCGTCGATCGCGGCAGCAGCCCCACCTTCCCTTCGATTGTGGCGAGCGGCCCGAACAGCGCCAACCCACATCACACGAACACAGACCGCAAGTTGCAGGCTGGCGACCTGATCGTGATGGACGGTGGCGCGTTCTACAACGGCTACCAATCCGACATCACCCGCACGATCGCGTTGGGCGAGCCGAGCGCCGAGGCGCGCCGGATCTACGAGTTGGTGAAGGCCGCCAACGCGGCTGGGCGCGCTGCGAGCCGTCCGGGCGCTACAGGTGCCGAGATCGACCGCGCCGCTCGCGCCGAGATCGAGGCTGGCGGCTACGGCCCGCAGTTCTTGCACCGCACGGGCCACGGCCTGGGCATCGAGGGCCATGAGGCGCCCTACATCGTTTCGACCAATCACGAGCCACTGCCCGTCGGCGCGACGTTCACGATTGAGCCGGGCATCTACGTGGCGGGCGTGGGCGGCGTGCGCATCGAGGACGATGTGGTGATCACTGCCGATGGCAGCGAGAGCCTGACGACCTTCGAGCGCGAACTGATCGTTGTGCCTGCCTAGCGTGATACGCGGCTGCCCGTTGTGCTGTGGCAGCCGCATCCAAACATCGTGTTATGCAACAGAAACCGCTGATCGATCTTCCTCCCGTGCCGAAGCCCACGACGGTGCAGTTGATCGAGAGTCTGCTGTTTATTGCTGGTGAGCCGCTGACGGTCACGCAGTTGGCGCACACCCTGGAGCTCTCCGCCGATGCGGTGGAGGCCGCGCTCGACGAATTGGCGACAGCGTGTTTGCAGCGCGGTATCCGCCTGCAGCGTTCGGGCGATAGTGTGCAGTTTGTCTCGGCTCCCGAGGCCGCGCCGATCATCGAGCGTTTCTTGGGCATCGGCCCGCAGCCGCGCCCCTCGGCGGCGGCGCTCGAGACCTTGGCGATCATCGCCTACCGCCAGCCCATCACCAAAGCGCAGATCGAGGCCATCCGTGGGGTGGACAGCAGCGGTGTGGTGCGGGCGCTGTTGGCCCGTGACCTGATCATGGAGGCTGGGCGACTCGAGACGCTGGGCCGTCCGATTCTCTACGCGACGACGCCCGAGTTCCTGCGGCAGTTCGGGCTGACGAGCTTGAGCGAACTGCCGGAGATCGAACTGCCGGAGGCCGCCCCGCCGAGTTGACCCGCACGAATCGCGGTGGATCAGGCACTGTAGGGCGACTGCTAGCGTTTGTGGGAGTTTCTCACGACGATCTATTCTATGGTGTGTAAGGTTGTTCACAGACCGCCAAATTTATCCACAAAGGCTCACTCCTATCCACATCTGTGTGGATAACGTTTGACAGAATCACGATGTAGTGAATGACTGATTAGGAAGGGGAATCTGACGGACGACAAAAGCTGCTCCTCGAAGTTATCCACATGCTGTGGATATGTGGCTCGACATATTGGAGTGATTCGGGCCTAGATCCCGCAAGCGCTATCGGTATACGAGACCTAAGGAGTATAAGCAATCGTAATAGAAATGCCTCGTGTTTCCGCTTGATAAGTGAGAGCGCATGAGGTATGATCTCGATCAATATGCGGTTGATGCAATTCTTCTCAAAACCCTTGTACTTAAGTACAAACGTTCGCTCTAGTATTGATGCATGGGCATGTGTCGAGGGGGACGCAGACCCTTTAGCTTGTTGGTGCAAATGATGGAGGTTGCTGTGAACCTCGCTAAAATCTGGAGCTCGACCCTAGGCACCATGCAGGTCCAAACATCACGGCACGAGTTCAACACTTGGCTCCGGCGTGCGACTCTGTTGGGTATCGAGAACGGTACGGCGACGATCGGCACCCCCAGCGCGTTCTTTAAAGAAGGTCTTGAGAATCGGTATATCGGTCCATTGCGCGAACTAATCAGCAACTTGGCAGGGTTTCCGGTGCAGGTGCGGGTGGTGATAGCGCCAGTGCAAAATGGTCGTGCAGAATCGACGCCACATACCGATTACGAGCAGGACGTGGCGCTTCCTAGTCTGCCGCAGGAGACGCCATCGTTTGGTAGCCAGCCCAATGGCAACGGCAATAATTACGAACGGCTTGCTATGCAACAGCTCGATCTTTCAAGTGCAATGCGCTCGGGGATGTTAAACCCGCGCTATACCTTTGATCGCTTTATCGTTGGCCCAAGCAACCGTTTGGCTAATGCTGCCTGTATGGCGGTCGCCGAGCATCCTGCACAAGCCTACAACCCGCTCTTCCTGTATGGAGGCGTGGGTCTGGGTAAGACCCACTTGCTGCACGCGATTGGGAATTATGCGCTGGATCGCGATCCTGAGATTAATGTGCTGTACGTCTCATCCGAGAAGTTTACCAACGATTTGATTAACTCGATCCGACGGCAGCAGACTGAGGAATTTCGTATTCGGTATCGCAATATCGATATTCTGCTGATCGACGATATTCAGTTTATTGCGGGCAAGGAGAGTACTCAGGAGGAGTTCTTCCACACCTTCAATACGCTGCATTCGGCTGGCAAGCAGATTGTGATCTCCTCGGATCGCCCGCCCAAGGCGATCCTGACACTGGAGGAACGCCTGCGCTCGCGCTTCGAGTGGGGCCTGATCGTCGATGTGCAGACGCCCGACCTGGAGACGCGCACGGCGATTCTGCGGGCCAAGGCCGAGCAGATGACGACGCCGATCCCCGCCGAGGTGATCGACTTCTTGGCGCATCGAATCCAAAGCAACATCCGCGAGTTGGAGGGCTGCCTGAATCGCGTTGCGGCCTACGCACAGCTCACGCACTCCGATGTGACGGTCGAGGTGGCCGCCGCCGCGCTGACCGAGTTGCTCGATACGACGCGGCGCAAGCGCATCGGTGCCGAGGCGATTCTGCGCGAGGTGGCCGATTTCTACGGCGTCGATCTGCGGGCGCTGACAGGTCGGGGCCGTAGCCGCAATATTGTGGTGCCTCGCCAAGTGGCGATGTACCTGCTGCGCGAGGAGACCGACGCGAGCCTGATGGATATCGGCAAGCTGTTGGGCGGTCGCGATCACACCACGATCATCTATGGCTGTGAGAAGATCAGCGAGGAGATTAACTCCGATGCGCGGCTACGCCAGGAAGTGGTGACGATCCGCGATCGGTTGTATCAGTCGGGTAAATAGCCCTTTGGGGTGTGCAACGCACTTGTTGTAGTGTGTGATGATGGGGGTGGCGATGCCGCCCCCGTTTGTGTGTCTGGCGTTATGATTTTTGACGTGCTCACAACCTCCTGATGCTTTCAGAAATGCTCTTATACCAAACCCGGTTGGACAGTATCAGTAACAAACTCGTTTTAGCCTGCGGCAGCAAGGTATTTGACGTTTTTTGTGGTGTCGAGGCGCTGCGCATAGCAGCGCCTCGACACCACCTTCCCTGAAGTGGTATTAGCAACACACATCAGCCAAACTTGGTATACTCAACCGCAAACCGTTCAGCACAAAGGAGATCACCATGCTTCTCAATGGGAAAGTAGCGCTGGTCACTGGCGGCACGGGCGGGCTTGGCACGGCGGTGGTGGCAACGCTGGCCGAGGCGGGCGCGCTTGTCGATGTGCCGTTCCGAGATGCCGAATCGTTCGAGCGGCTGCGCCAGGAGTTGGCCACACCCGAACGCATCAGCGGCGCTGCGCTGGAGCTCACCGACGAAGCCGCTGTCAACGCCTATGTCGAGGCGCTGGCCGCCCAACACGGCAAGATCGACATTTTGGTGAATGTCGCTGGCGCGTTCGCTGGCGGAAAGCCCGTCCACGAGACGCCCTGGTCGGTCTGGCAGCAGCAGCTCGATATCAACCTCAAGACCGCTGTGCTCGTCTCGCAGGCGACCGTGCCGTACATGCTCGCCCACGGCGGCTCGATCATCAACGTCAGTTCGCGCACCGCCACGCAATCTGCCGCTAAACTGGCCGCCTACGCTGCCTCCAAGCGGGCCGTGCTGCAACTCACCGAGGCGATGGCCGCCGAACTGCGCGAGTTTGATATCACCGTCAACGCCGTGCTGCCCAGCGTGATCGACACGCCCACCAACCGTCAGGGCAGGCCCAACGCCGACTATAGCCACTGGGTAAAGCCGCAGGATATCGCCAAAGTGATCCTGTTCCTGGCTGGTCCCGATGCGCGCATCATCAGCGGCGCGAGCATCCCGGTATACGGGCGGGCCTAGCGCCTTCCTTGAAAGCGTTTTTTGAGGATGCTACAATAGTTTGAGACTGCCTACGCTCCATCATTCAGTTTTTCGATCATTGTTGTGTGATCTTCCCAAGGCGACAAGTGATTGCATAGTTGCAGTACAATGCGCCGAGCAGTGCGTGTGCCGCTGCTTGAGTTCTCTGTTAGTACGAGAAGGAATCTCATGGCTGATACGTCTCCCCCTGCTCCGCCCCGTGGTTTGATGCGCTGGCTGATGCGCGCGCCGGTTGGGCTGTTCCGTCTACGGCTCGGCTGGCTGATGAGCGAGCGATTCTTGATGCTGACACACATCGGGCGCAAGAGCGGCTTGCCGCGCCACACGGTGCTCGAAGCGATCTTCCACGACCCCGATCGCGATCTGTACCTGGTGGCTTCGGGATGGGGTGAGCAGGCCGATTGGGTGAAGAATATCACGGCGAATCCACACGCCCTGCTCAGTGTTGGCAAGCGCCGACTCGAAGTCACCGCCATTCGGCTCGATGTTGAGGAGACCGTGCGGGCGCTCTACGCCTTCGCCACGCAGCAGCCCGAAGCCTTCAAGGAATTGCTACGCCGTTCGGGCGTGTCGAGCACCGAACACGTGGCCGCCGATTGTGAACTGCTCGCTAAAAAGATGCCGTTTGTCCTGATCGAGCCGTACCCTGTTAAATAGCCACCGCATCAATGTTCTCGCATAGCCTGCCGTTGTGTGTGGCGAGACGAAAGGATGGTTACGTGGAAACGTTGGAGGCTATTCGCACCAAACGGGCGACTCGCGTATTCAGCGACGCGCCGCTGCCCGAGCAGGCTATCGAGGCGATATTGAATGCTGGTCGGCGGGCGCACTCCGGCGCGAATTTGCAGCCCTGGCACTTCATCGCCGTGCGCAACCGCGAGACGCTGCAGGCGCTGTCGAAGTGCGGCGATTACGCTGGGCATCTGGCAGGTGCGGCGCTCGGTGTAGTGGTCGCCTCTCCCTCCGATCCAAATGGCTGGAATATGTTCGATATTGGGCAGGCGGCTGCGCTGATGCAGTTGGCCGCCCACGATCTTCGCATTGGTTCCTGTATTGCTGGGATCTTCAATCCCGACGCCGCCCGCGAGATTTTGGGCGTTGGCTCCGACCTCGATCTACAGGTCGTGATCTCCTTCGGCTACCCGCTCGATGCCGAAAGCCTCACTCGACAACCCAAGGCCGGGGGTCGTCGCCCGCTGCACGAAGTCGTGCATTGGGAGCATTGGTGACCTTGTACGTGCATTGTTGGCCTTCGTTGTGCTGCCGTCTAGTAACCTCCTTTTTGTTGCACTCGTCAATATATTGGGTAACGCTACGATGATCTGATCGAGCACATGTTGGAACAACAGACCCACCAAGGAGCATGAAATGCAGAAACAGCAGGTATTGGCACAACTCAACGACACCTACGAACAATGGAACAAACTGTTAAGCAATCTCGCCCCCAAACATGCCAGTGTTGTGCTAGAAGGCTCCAACTGGTCGATCAAGGATGAAGTGGCCCATTTGCTCGCCTGGCTGAAGATCTCGATCGAGCGCTTGGAAGCCGCTCAGGAAGGTCGCGATCCTCAATTCCCCGCTTGGCGCAGCGATCCCACCGATACTGGCGAGCCTCCCACTATCGATCAAATCAACGAACGAATCTACGCCATCTACCGCGATACGCCGTGGCCCGAGGTATACCAGACGTGGCAAGAGGACTTTCGGAAATTCGTGGCGCTGGCCGAGGCGCTGCCCGAGGAGGCGCTGCTCGAAGTGAACCGTTACGCTTGGTTGAAGGATCACGCGTTGATCGAAGTATTGGAGGGGACCTACAAACATCATCAGGATGATCATCTAACGCCGTTACTGACGCGCTTAGAGACGTTGTAGGACTTTGAATGACACGATTTTTGTTGATTCGGCACGCTCAGGCGAGCGGCCAATCGGCGGACGCGTCACTGACACCACAAGGCCAAGTGCAAGCGCTGCACTTGGCCGATCAGTTGGCTGCGTGGCCGATCACACACATCGTCGCGAGTCCCTACGTGCGGGCGGTCGCGACGATCGAGCCGCTGGCCCAGCGTTTGGGTTTGCCAATCCGCACCGATTCGCGCTTGGTGGAGCGGGTGCTGAGTGACGCCCCGCTCGACGATTGGCAAGCCGCACTGCGCGAGACGTTCATCGATCTTGATCGGCGGTACGCGGGTGGCGAGACCAGCCGCGAGGCGATGCAGCGAGCCGTCGCGGTGCTGCGCGAATGCGCCGCGCAAGCCGCCCCGCTGACGGCGATCGTCACGCACGGCAATCTGCTGTCCTTACTGCTGCGCTACTTCGATCCACAGGTCGATTTCGCCACTTGGCAACAGTTGCGCAACCCCGATGTGTTTCTGCTCGAACTCGCCCCGGAGCGGGCGGACGGTGAACTGGTGGCGTCTCAACTGTATCGGATCGATTAGCAGTGTGTGGTTGTGTTTAGAGCATTGGGATCTCGAACCGCATCGTCAACCTCGTTCTTGCCCTCTTCTTCTGTGTAGCGATGTAAAGTAGGCTCATCTCATACGACGAATCACAAACATAAGGTGGTGTATGAATCAGCAGAGCGGTGGTATTGGCGTGAGCAAATCGATCATGCCAACAGTTCGCTCCACGAAGACATCCGATGGGGTGCGCGTAGAAGCGCGACAGGACGTTCAAGATTCACCAGTCTTTCTCTACTCCTTCGGAACCTTCTTAACCATCAGTTCGCTTGTGTTCGGCGGATTATTCTTCTACTTGTTTGGACCGGCTTGGTACACGTTCATCTGGGTGATCGCGGCGCTGATCGGCTTGATGCTCATCCGCTCGGGCAACGAGGCCACCAAACTCGCTAAAACCTACGGTCCACCCGCCCTGTACATCATCGAGACGCAACTGCCGCTGCGGCTGAGCCAGCGCTTCCGGGTGCGCTACCAACAGCCCGTCATGCGCGATGTGCGGCTGATCTCGATCAGTGCGACCCTGCTGTGCCAGGAATGGGTGCATTCGGTGCGGGGGCGCGGCCAAGGCCGGACGATCGAGACCTCGGTTGTGTGGAAGGGCCAGTTGCCGACGCAGACCGTCATCCCAATCGTCAACAACGAATTGAGCGTGGAGTGGGATGCCGAAGTGCCGCTCTCGCAGCCGGCCTCGTTCGTCGCCGAACACAACAAGGTGGAGTGGTATCTGCGCGTGGTGCTGCAAGCCGAGTCGATGCCCGTCAGTAATGTGGTGTTTCCGTTAATAGTGCGCCCCGAGGTGATGCAATGATCGAGATCCATCTTCAGCATCAGGGTGCGTTCGAGGTGGGTCAGCAGGTGAAGGGCACGCTGATCTGGACGCCCGACAGCGATACCTTGCCCCGCAGCATCCTCGTCTCGTTGGGGTGGCGCACCGAGGGGCGCGGTTTTGTGGATCGCCAGCGCGTCGCTTCGATGTCTCCCACCGTGAATCGGGTTGTCGCCGGGCGCCCCACGATGATCCCGTTCGCCGTGGAGTTGCCGCTGGAAGGGCCGATGAGCTACGTCGGCTCGCTGATGCGGATTATCTGGGAACTGACGGTCGATATCGAGAAGCCTTGGGCTATTGATGAGCACCTGACGATAGGGCTGATTGTGGTGCCGCGCGGTTTGGTGGAGCGCACTGCTGCGGCGAGTCGTGAGGGATTGGTGATCGATGAGTGATATCCTGCCAAGAGGCGCGGCGCGGTCGGTGTTGCCCAAGGTGTCCTACACGCGCACCAACGAGGGCTTCCGCCTGAGCGAGGCGTTTGATGTTGCTGTCACGAATATCAGCTTAATCGTGTTGAGTTTGGCGTTAAGCATCGGCACGCTGATCCGGTTCGCGATGCTCTTGCGGGACGTTGGCTCACCATTGGTATTCATTGGTCCGCTGTTCTTGGCGGTTGGCAGCTTCGTATTATGGAGCATCACCATCAACAAGCTGCGGATCGCCCGCACCTTCGGCCCCGCCGAGGTGGTGCCGGATCAGTGGCCGCTGCGCTTGGGCCAGCGGGTGCAGGTGCGCTTCCGCCGCTCAGTGGGTGGCGATGTACGGGTGAAGGGTGTGAAGGCAGCCCTGCTCTGCCGCGAGTGGGTGCGCTACCGCTCACAGGTCAGGACGCGCAAGAAGGTACGCATCGATCTGGTGCGTGGGATGAAGCGCTCGCGAACTGGTTTCAAACACTATGAATTGACCAAAGATGTATGAAAGGCCGAGTTGCCCGTGCCCGATGTGGTGCAGGTCTCGAACGGCGCGCTGGAGCTCGCCTGGCCGATCAGCATCCCCGATCACCTCTCGGCCACCTTTCATGCCACTGATAACACGGTGCGTTGGCTGCTCTGGGTCGAGATCGAGGCAGAGAACCTCCCGCCACTTCATGCCGAATTTGAGTTCGTTGTGCTTCATGAGGTTGTTTGATGATCCAGTTCACCATCGAGGGCACCGGGACGTTTGAGTTGGGCGAGACGGTGCGGGGCCATATTGTGTGGACGCCTGAGAGCGACAAGGTGCCCCGTCACTTCACCATTTCGTTGCAGTGGAAAACGCTGGGCCGAGGATACCCCAACCGCGCCACAGTCAGCAAGGTGAATGTGGATATACAGCGCGTCAGCGAAGGCCAGCCGATCACTATCCCCTTTGCGCTGCAACTGCCACTCGATGCCCCGGCGACGTACATCGGCTCGCTGCTCTGGATCGTGTGGGATATTTGCGTCGATATCGACATGCCTTGGACGACCGATCATCACGCTGAAGTTCGCCTCAATATTCTGCCGCTTGGTTCGCGAAAAAAGGGCCGCCTGGCTGTGCAGCGTGCCTAAATGTGGCGATTGATATGCTCGTACCACAATCATGACCACGCTCCAATTGGAAGTACTCTGAAACCTCTTTGCCGCTAGCAGCGTATCCACAACTAAGATGCGCGGCATATCGAAGGGTTGAAAGGATACGCATGAATCAACAAGCCTTAAGCCCTGATGCAACATCGGTATTGCCCAAGGTGCAGTACGAGCAGATGGCCGAAGGTGTGCGCATCTCGAAAGGAGGCACATCGCGCCTAACAGCGATTGTGCTGCTGATTGTGGGCGTGCTCGTCATTGCATTTTCGTTCGGCATGAGCGTGTTGTTTTATACCATGGCCTCGGGGAGCAGGTGGTGGTTGTTGCCGATTGTGTTCGTGATCTTCGGTGTGGTCTTGCTGATAGTAGCGATCCGCCTGCTGATGATAGCGAACGCGTTCGGCCCCGCCGAGTTGTTCGTGGATAACATCCCGCTTAGTTTGGGGCAACAGCTAAACATCCGCTACCGCCGCTCGATGCGCGGCAACTACAACGTCACCGCTGTATCCGGCTCGCTCGTATGCCAAGAGTGGGTGCGCTATAAAGCCGGCACCAAGGTACGCATCCTCTCCAAGGAGCTCTGCTCGCTCGACCTGCCCTCGCCCGAGCGGATCGTGTCGCCGCTCGGCGATATCGATGTCGCCTGGACGATCACCATTCCCCGCAACATGCCGCCCTCGTTCGAGGCAACCGACAACGCCATCAAATGGTTGCTGCGCGTTTCCGTGCAGGTCGAGAGATTCCCCGATCCCCATATCGAGCTACTCTTGCCGATACAGCCCGAGGTGATACGATAAGCGATATGGTCGATTGCGGTGCCTAGCCAAGAGGCGCGAGAGGTCACATGAAACCTCCGCGTCCCTAGCAGCGTATCCACAACTAAGATACGCGGTATGTTGAGGTATTGGGAAGGATACGCATGAGTCAACAAGCTTTAAGTCAAGGTGCAACATCGGTATTGCCCAAAGTGCACTACGAGCAGATGGTCGAAGGTGTACGCCTCTCGAACGTAGGCACATCGCGCCTGAAAGCCATTGTGCTGCTACTGGTGAGTCTGGTTGTTCTCGGCCTGATAGGTGGTTGGGTGTTTCTCTCGCTTCGTGCAACCTCGGATCGGCTCGTGTTGATCGCTCCTGGGTTGTTTGGCTGCCTTGCTCTAGCCTTCTTCGTGTTTGCGCTTCGTCGGATGTTGGTGGCGAGCGCCTTCGGCCCCGCCGAACTGTTCGTGGATAACATCCCGCTGAGCTTGGGGCAGACCGTGAACATCCGTTATCGATGCCCCATACACGGCAACTTCAACGTCACCTCCGTCTCTGGCTCCCTGATTTGCCAGGAGTGGGTGCGCTACAAAGTCGGCACCGATACGCGCATCGCCACCGAACAACTCTGCTCGCTCGACCTGCCCTCGCCCGAGCGGTTCATATCGCCGCTCGGCGGCATCGATGTCGCCTGGACGATCACCATTCCCCCCAACATGCCGCCCTCGTTCGAGGTAACCAACAATGCCATCAAATGGGTATTGCGCATCTCCGTTCAGGTCGAAAAATACCCCGATCCCAATATCGAAATGACTCTGCCGATTCAGCCTGAGGTGATACGATGATCGAAATTCAGATTCGTGGCACTGGCACATTTGCAGCGGGTGAACAGGTCACCGGACAGATCATCTGGACGCCTCAGAGCGACAAACAGCCGCGCGGCATTCACGTGACGCTGGCTTGGCGCACCGAGGGGCGCGGCACGCGCGACAGCAGAGAAGTCGCTACCACCTCCCTCCAGGTGCCGCCGATCATCGCTGAGATGCCCGTATCGCTGCCGTTCGCGATCGACCTGCCCTACGACGGCCCGATCAGTTACAGCGGCATGCTGCTCAGCATCATCTGGGAAGTGCGCGTCAGGGTCGATCTGCCGTGGGCCATCGACGAAAAGTTCGCGGCGCCCCTGATCGTGATGCCGCGCGAGAAGTCTGCCTAATGCCACGCGCGCCCATCATCGATGGCTACAGGGCGCTTGGCCTGGTACGCAACCCCTTCGTGGCCGAGCAGACGGCGGGTGTTGAGCCTGCCGTCTGGCTCGACCGTGCGGGTCAACCGCCCGCGCCGCAACCCATCGCCCGCCGATTGGTGCAACTGCTCGGCCCGCGCGGCGCAGGCAAAACTTCGCTGCTCCTCCACTGGCAGGCCCAACAGCCCGGCCCGTATCACTACGTCGAAGCAGATTGGCGACGCTGGCGCTTCCCACCGCTCGCACCGCTCGTCTACTGGGACGAACTCGACCGCCTCGCCGCGCCCGTGCGTTGGCTCGCGATGCGCGCCGCCGCAGCCCGAGGCTCCACCATCGTCGCGGCCACCCACATCGACCTCGCCCCCCTCGCTCAGCGCCACGGCCTCACCGTCACCACGCACACCTTCGCCCCGATCTCCACCGACGAACTGCTGGCCTGGGCCGTCCGCCGGATCGACCACGCGCGCCTGCCGGATCAGCCGCTCGGCCTCACGCTCGCACCCGCGCTCGCCGCGCAGATCGTCACCCATGCAGGGACATCCTGGCGAGTCGCCGCCGACCTGCTGCACATCTGGGCCGCCGAACGCGCCAAAGCCGCCCAAACAGCCCTGGAATTCGGAACAGATCTGACCGCTATTCCCGATACATTTGACTTAGCAGCCCGATTGCGGGGATACCACGTCAGCGACTAGCACGGAGCGAAACCGCTATGAGCAAGATCAACCTCACCACCACCCTCAAACACCTCTACGGCCCACCCACCACCTTCACCGTTGTGGAGGTGCCGCCCATGCACTACCTGATGATCGATGGCCACGGCGACCCAAACACCGCCGAATCCTATGCCCAAGCCGTCGAAGCACTCTACGCCGTATCGTACCGCATCAAATTCATCAGCAAAGACGACCTGCAGCGCGACTACATCGTGCCGCCGCTCGAAGGGCTATGGTGGGCCGACGATCTGACCAACTTCACCACCAACCGCGATAAAAGCACCTGGGATTGGACCATGATGATCCTCGTGCCCGACTGGATCACCCCCGAGATCATTGAACGTGCTCGCGACGATGTAGCGAAGAAGAAAGACCTGCCCGCCCTGCCGCTCCTGCGCGCCGAGACACTGCACGAAGGCACCGTCGTCCAAATCATGCACATCGGCTCGTACGACGACGAGGCGCCCACCTTACGGCGACTGCACGAGGAATGGCTGCCGCAGAACGGCTACCGCGAGCGGGGTAAACACCACGAGATCTACCTGAGCGACCCGCGCCGCACCGCGCCAGAAAGGCTTAAAACCGTGCTGCGACAACCGATCGAACCGCGCTAAAGGCGTTCAAGCCCTCGTGGAAGGTGTGCTATACTTGGCAAACATGCCCCTTTTCAGACGATAGGCCACACGTGACCGCGTTCGTCGCGCAGTCAGGAACTCTCGCCGCAGCGAAGCGGTCAGCGCGTAGCCCCAGACACGAGGTAACTATGAGTTTCCCTGTTGTTGTGCCCGAAACTGTCGGGTTCAGTTCCGAACGCCTTGCACGCATCGCCCCCGTGATGCGCACCTACACAGAGCAACGGGGGTTCTCAGGCATCAGCACACTCATCGCGCGCCGTGGCAAAATCGTCCACTTCGAGCAGGTCGGCTATCAAGATCGCGACGAGCGCACCCCGCTGCGCCCCGACACGATCTACCGCATCTACTCAATGACGAAATCGTTCACCTGCGTCGCCCTGATGATGCTGTACGAGGAGGGCCGCTTCCACCTGTTCGAGCCAGTCTCCAAGTACATCCCGTCGTTCGCCAACCTGCGCGTCTACGACAAGGAGCACGGCACCGTACCGCTTGAGCGCCCGGTGCTCATCCACAACCTGATCACGCACACCTCGGGCCTCACCTACGACTTCATGGACGACAACCCCGTAGCGGCCCTGTACCGCGAAGCGGGCCTGATGGGCAACGTCGAGCGCACCCTGGAGGAGATGATCGACGAACTGGCCCGCCTGCCGCTGGCATACCAGCCCGGCACGCGCTGGCACTACAGCCTCGGCATCGACGTTGCGGCGCGCCTGGTCGAAATCATCTCGGGCCAGCGCCTGCAAGATTTCTTCGCCGAGCGCATCTTCAAGCCGCTCGGCATGGAGGACACAGGCTTCTCGGTGCCCGCCGAAAAACACCACCGCGTCGCCATCGTGTACGGCCTGCCCGACATCTCGTACAGCACCTACACCGAAGCCCTGACACTCTGGCAGCAAGGCTACAACGAGCGGATCGACCTCACCAAAACGCACCCGCTCGACAACACCACCACCTTCGCGCGGGGTGGCCACGGCCTATACTCCACCTCGCTCGACTTCCTGCGCTTCGCCCAGATGATGCTGAACCGTGGCGAACTCGACGGCGTGCGCCTGCTGGGCCGCAAAACCATCGAGTTCATGCTGCAGAACCACATTCCGCAGCACATGCTGCCGTACTACGCCAACAACCTCCCGGTCGAAGGCGTCGCGCCAGGCATCGGCTTCACCATGCTCACCAGCGCCGTCGAGAACAAGAGCATGAACTCGGTTGGCTCGTTCATGAGCGGCGGTGCGGCCAAAACCTCCTGCTGGGTTGACCCCCAGGAAGAAGTCATCGGCATCCTGATGACCCAAGCGCTGCGCAGCTTCGAACTGCCCGAGAAGACGCTACAAGTGCTCACCTACCAAGCGCTGATCGACTAACTCGACTCCAAGGCATCTCAAAGACGCAACAACGGCCTTCTGTGTGTAGCGGAGGGCCGTTGTCTTATGAAACCTCATTATTTTGGGAAAGAAGGAGTACATAGCGCGTGACCGCCCGTCGCCACGGGAGAACAACGTCGTGCACAACGTGTGCGCGCTCGGACAGCGATGGCGCTTCGCGCCACAACGCGCGCACGTTACGCGCTGCTCCGCAGCGCATGGCTGCGCCACTTGATCGTGACAAGGTGACACGGTGACTGAGTGAATAAGCCAAATTACGCAGACCACACAGCCAATTGCCACCGAGCGTACACCCCACCCGTAACAGCGCGATGTACGACAAGGCATGACCACGGGCCTAACAATTGAGGCAGCCTTCCACGTTGGGGACTAGGGGCGATAAGCCCCTGGTCGGGGTTTCCAAAGGGCCGCGACCGGCCCTTTGTGCCTGCGCAGCAACCTGCGTTCTCGTGCGTATTCGCCCGCCGAATGGCGCATCCTACGCACTTACGAGATCATCGCTTCAATCAAATAGAACATAAAACCTATCAAATCATCCACATCCCTGTTACATCTCGTAAAAAAAAACAACGGGCACATCAAACGAGGCAGCCCGAGACACATCGGGTATAGACAACAGGCAAATCCTAAGACTGAGGATAATTTCTTATCTCGTGCTATACTACCCCTCATTACAACGCCTGTTGAACAAGGAGGTTCGTACATGAGTCGTGTTGTATCGCCGGAATCGGTAGGCATGAGCGCGCAGCGCCTCGCTCGCATCAAACCGCACATGCAAAAATACGTTGATCAGGGACAATTCGCGGGCATCAGCACCCTGGTCGCACGACGAGGTTCAATCGTCCACTTTGAACAAGTTGGCTGGCAAGATCGCGAAAACCAGATCCCACTCGCTCCCGACACCATCTTCCGCATCTACTCAATGACCAAACCCATCATCTGCACCGCGCTGATGATGTTGCATGAAGAAGGACGCTTCCAACTCTTCGATCCACTCGCCAAGTATATCCCGGCCTTTGGCAACGTGAAGGTGTACACCGAGTCGGGCCTAGTCGATCCGATACAGCCGATCCTCGTACGCGACCTCTTCACCCACACCTCCGGGCTGACCTACGACTTCTTGGATTCCTCGCCTGTCTGCGCACTCTACCGCGAAGCAGGCCTGCTCAGCAACGCATCGCGCACGCTGGAGCAGATGATCGACGAGATGGCGCGCCTGCCGCTGGCGTATCAGCCCAACACCGTCTGGCACTACAGCATGGGCATCGACGTGCTGGCCCGCCTGATCGAAGTGCTGTCGGGCCAATCGCTGCAAACCTTCCTGTCGGAGCGCTTATTCGGCCTGCTCGGCATGGTCGATACCGGCTTCTCAGTCGCGCCCGAAAAGCGCAGCCGCGTCTCGAAGATGTACGGCTACCCAGACATCGCCACACACGCCTTCAACGATTTCATCGAAGCCTGGCAGGCGGGCAACAACCAGCGCATCGACGCAGTCGATACGACCTACCCCGTCGATAGCGAGGTCTTCGCGCGTGGCGGACACGGCCTATTCTCCACCGCCGAGGATTACCTGCGCTTCGCCCAAATGCTGCTCAATGGCGGCACGTTCGAGGGGCAGCGCCTGCTGAGTCGTAAGACGCTTGAATTGATGCACCAGAACCACCTGCCACAGTCGATGCTGCCGTACGGGGTCACGGCCATCCCCATCCTGGGCTATGGCTTTGGGCTCGGCTCGCGCGTGATGATGAACGTGGCGGAGGCAATGGTCCCCAGCTCGGTGGGTGAGTTCGGCTGGTCGGGTGCGGCCAAGACGTACTTCTGGGTCGATCCCAAGGAGGAACTGATCGGCATTCTCATGTCGCAGTTTATGATGAGCTTCGATACCGTCGATAAAGAGTTGATGTCGCTGACGTATCAGGCGATCGACGATTAAGGTAGAGGTTCGTTCAAAGCCGATTCATCCACAGATGTAAAAACGAATCTGGGTGATCACTCGGCTGAAAGGGCTCTTCCGTTAAACTGCTCCAGGGAAGATGAAGAGGAGGCGCTGCATATAGCAGCGCCTCCTCTTCGCACAAACGGAACGTACCCCGTCCTGTTGGAGTTCGTCACTCCCCAAGCAGCACGTTGCGCTGCGCCACCAGGAAGTCGTAGACGCTCTGCGGCGGTTGCCCGGTCAACTCCGTCACCGCATCGCTCACCACGTCGAGTGTGCCCTGCGATATACCGACATCGAAGGTCACGAGAACCTCGGCCAGGCCGCGCGGCACGCCTGCTTGCACCATCCCGTTCACCATCGCCTCAGCGGAGATGCCGATGTACTGCACAGGCTTGCCCGTGATCTCGCTCACCATCTTCGCCACATCGCCGTGGCTTACGGCGCCGGGGCCAGTGATCTCGAACGTGTTGCGCCCGCTGCGATCGGAGTTGAGCGCCGCCGCAGCCACTCGCGCACAATCGTCGCGAGTCACGTAGCCCACTTTGCCCTCGCCACCCGCCGACACAAACTGCCCTGTGGCGACCGCTCGTGGCAAGTTGCGCAACAGCACCTCGGTGTAGACATTGTTGCGCAGCACCGTCCAATCCATCGAGCTTGCGGCTAACGCCTGCTCGGTAGCGTAGTGATCGGGCGCGATCGCGATCGGGTTGCCTGGCTCCGGGCGCGTGAGCGACGTGTAGACCACGTGTCGCACCCCGGCCTGCTCGGCGGCCTTGACCGCCGTCTGATGCTGAGTGATGCGATGCCCGGGCACCCCCAACACATCGGTGCTGATCAACAACATGCGCTCGGCCCCGGCGAAAGCCGCCGGAAGGGCGGATGCGTCGTCGAAATCGGCCTTGCGCACCTCCACGCCGCGCGCCGCAAGGTCGGCCAACTGCTCAGGTGAGCGCGTGGTGGCGATGATTGGGCCAGCGTTTGCGGCAAGCAAGAGCTCCACAACCTTGCGCCCGAGGTGCCCAGAAGCACCTGTCACCAGCAATGCACCTCGCTTCTGCTCTGCCATATCGGCTCCTTTGTATGCGATTTTGAGAGGCTGAGAAAGAACGCATCCATTGTAGCAGTTTCGCTTGGCGACTGCCAATCATCTATCGCGCTCAGAGTCATTCTGAGATGCCGATATCGCGATGCGATAATATGGAGGGGCGGAAACAGATCTAGCCCGCTAGAGCCATTCTGAACGGAGTGCGCAGCACGAAGTGAAGAATCTCCCCGTCTCATCCAGCCTTGAGCGTTTGATTTCCCTTCTACCCTGCCATACGTCGGTTTCTGAGTAACGAACCGTTAGGTGAGGTGAAGGATTTGGTTGAAGAAATGAATCATTGAACGAGAACAGCCAACAAAACAATACACTAACAATCTGTGAAATCAGTGGATGATCAACCCAATTGACCTTGTCCACGAAATGCGCTAGAGTCATCGTATGCCCACCGCCATCTTGAACCGCACAAGGATTGAACATGCAGATCAACGATGTTCAGGTGTTCGAAGTGCGTGGTCGTTGGACTGGCCCAACATTCCCCCCTGGCAACCGCCAAGTTCAGCAACTGGATCGGTATCCCGAATTTAACCAGAATCACGCTACCGGACAAGTGCCGCAACATGTCATCGCGCTCTACGTCCAGATCGAAAGTGATGAAGGCCACACCGGCCTGTTCGGCCCGATTCAGCCGACCCAAGCCTTCATCGTCAAGCAGACGCTGCGCCCGTTTCTGCTTGGCCGCGATCCGCTTGCGATCGAACTGCTGCACGACCAGATGTTGCGGTTGGATCGGCACGGACGCTCGGGCATGTTTATGACCGCCATCAGCGTGATCGACTGCGCGCTGTGGGACTTGAAGGGCAAAGCCTGGGATCAGCCAGTCTATCGACTGTTGGGTGGCCCGACCCGCGCCGAAGTGCCCGCCTATGCCAGCATGCTTGGCTTCTCGACCGAGCCAGCCGAGGCCGTCGCCACCGCACTCGACTATCGCGAGCAGGGCTACACCGCACAAAAGTGGTTCTTTCGCTATGGCCCCGGCGACGGCAGCGAAGGTTTTGCCCGCAACGTGGCGTTGGCCCAAGCCCTGCGCGAGGCGCTCGGCCCGCACTACCCGCTCATGTTCGACGCCTACATGGGCTGGGATCTGCCCTACGCCACCGAGATGGTGCGCGCCCTGGAGCCGTTGCGTCCGGCATGGGTCGAGGAGCCGATCCCACCCGAGCGCGTCGCATCGCTGCGCCAGATCCGACAGGCCGCCGCAGTGCCGCTCGCCACTGGCGAGCATGTCTACACGCGCTGGCAGGCCAAGGAGCTATTGGCGAACCAAGCCCTCGATGTCCTGCAGGTCGATCCCGATTGGACGGGTGGCATCAGCGAGTTGGTGAAGGTCTGCGCGCTCAGTTCGGCGTTCGATACGCCCGTGATCGCCCACGGCCACTCGTTGCTGCCCGCGCTGCACGTTGCTGCCGCGCAATCGCCGCAGACGGTGCCCATGGTCGAATATCTGATCCGCTATCAGGAGACCAAGCAATTTTTCCACACGCCGATTGTGCGGCCCCAGGCTGGCCTCGTGCGCCCGCCCGAACTGCCGGGCTTGGGCATTGTGCTCGATGAGGCGAAGATCGACGAGCGCAAAGCGTGGTGATGCGCTTTGCCTAATTGGCCGATGGTGCGATCATCGGCCCGCTCAAAGGTGCTGAATGACACTCACTGTGATACGCCCCGTCGTCCCCGATGATATCGAGATCTTTTATCAGCAGCAATTGGACGAGGAAGCCTGCCGGATGGCGAACTTTCCCTCACGTTCGCGCGAGGCCGTGCTATCGCATTGGGCCAACATCATGCGGAATCCCAACCTCTACAACCGCACGATCGAGCACAATGGCGAGGTGGCTGGTAACGTCCTGTGTTATCCGCTCGATGATATGATGCAGGTGGGTTATTGGCTGGGCCGCTCGTTTTGGGGCAAGGGCATCGCCACGCAAGCGCTGCGGCTGGCGCTGGCCGAGATAACCCATCGCCCGTTGCATGCCTATGTGGCCCTACAGAATATCGGCTCGCAGCGCGTGCTCATCAAGTGCGGGTTTGTGCAATGTGGCGTTGAGGGTGATGAACTGCTCTTCCGGCTCGATTAGCGCATCCCGATAGAGACACAGCTAACGGCTACCTTTCACGTTCGTCTTCAGCAGATGCAAGTGAGGTTGGGGCAGCATGCACAATCGTGCCTCGACACACGTGCATGTGTGGCAGATCTGCTGCTCCATCGGCCTTGGCGATCGCTACACAGCGTAGCAATTTCGGCGTATACATCACCTTCGCAGCGATCGCCACCTCCCGAATCCTCGCCCGATTTTGAAGCATGGCGGCTCGAATCGGCACCATTTGACGATTCTGCACAAATCTCTCTCGACAGTGATTGTGCGAACTAACCGATCGCATGATTTTACTCTAGGAACATGGCCCGAAAAAAATATACAAGATTTACGAGTTCTACTTATGCAAAAGTAACAGTACCTCTGAAATTTGGCTTTCTAATGCGGAAAATGAAAACGTCCTTCGGAGGGGTGAATTTGCAATTTTGCACATAGGCATTTTCTGTACTGTATAATAACGCCAGTTTGCCGCCACCCCTATACTGAATACGAGGACACACATGTCAAGCTCACTTCGTGATTTCCTAGAACTTCCGTACGAGAAGTTGGAAGAACTCAACCTCGCAGCAAAGGAGCAGCGAGCGGCACGCACTCCCATTGACAAACTCCAAGAAGAGCGCCTGAAGTATCTCACTGATGAGAAGGCCATCAAGGCCGTAACAGTGGCATTCACCGACTTGGAAGGGCGTCTACATACCCTTGATTACGATAAGAAATTCCTGATCGGTGCGTCGGACAACTTGACTTTCGACGGTTCCTCGATTCGTGGTTTCTCGCAGCAGTCGGAGTCGGACCTTCGCCTCGCGATCGACTGGGGCGCTTTCTACTGGCTGCCCGCCGACATCTTCGGCCCAGGCAAGGTGCTGGTATTTGGCGATGTGCTGGGTCGCGATGGCCAGCCTTACCCGGCTGATATGCGCGCTACCCTCAAGGCGTACACCCAGAAGATCTACGAGAACGATGGCCTGACCTGCAACGTTGCGACCGAAACCGAGGGCTTCCTGTTCAAGGGCCGCAACGCCGAGCAGCTCTACCGCGACACCGGCAAGTTCGAGATCCTCAGCTCCGGTGGCTACTACCACTCGCTGCCAGGCGATCCGCTGCGCTTGTTCATCGACACGGCTGCCGAGGCGCAGCGTGCGTTGGGCTTCCAGAACGAGAAGGATCACCCCGAGGTCGCTCCGTCGCAGTTCGAGATCAACTACTCGTACGCTGAGGCTGTGATCGCTGCCGACCAGATTATGCTGTACAAGCTGCTCTGCCGCCAGATCGCTGCCAAGCTTGATCTGACTGCTAGCTTCTTGCCGAAGCCATTGGTGGGCGTGAACGGTAGCGGTATGCACACCAACATGTCGCTGTCGAGGGGCAACGAGAACCTGTTCTACGACGCCGACGGCCCCGAGAAGCTGTCGGCTCTGGGCTGGGAGTTCATCGACCGCATCTTGTCGAACGCGAAGGACATCTGTCTGGTGCTGAACTCGTCGGTCAACTCGTACCGTCGCCTCGACCCGCACTACGAGGCACCGAACCAGATCATGGCTTCGCCCATCGATCGTGGCTCGATGATCCGCATCCCGCTCGGCAACCGCCGCTCGGCCCGCATCGAGGTGCGCTCGGTTGCGCCGGACGCCAACCCCTACATGTCGATCTACTCCTTGCTGCGCACCGGTCTCGAGGGTACCAGCAAGGGTCCCGATGTGCGCAAGGGCGAGGAAGTCCTGTTCGACAACATCTACGACGCAATCGCGGCCTTCCGCGCCAGCGAGCACGTTGCGAAGCTGTTCGGCGAGGAAGTGCAGGGCAAGTTTGCTGAATTGAAGCAGGCTTCGGCGGATCGCTGCCCGCGCTTGCTGGGCTCGCTGATCAAGCGCGCTGAGATCCAGTTCCACCACGAGGTTTACAACCAATCGCTGTGGAACCGCTTCTAATCGCTAGGTTTGCGGTATAACTGTAAGACATGAGTCATCCCACATGTTTGGGGTGGCTCATGTTTTTCTTGCAGTAATAGCAACTCCAAAAGATTGCTTACGGTGTCAGCACGCTTGCTGAACACTCTTTCTTCAACGTTAGACTAATACCAGCATTTCCTGGGAAGGTGGTGTCGATGCGCGTAGCAGCGCATCGATACCACAAAAACATCACATACCTTGCTGCCGCAGGCGAAAATGGGTTTATTACTGACACTGCCCAAGCGGATTTGGTATAAAAGGCAAACAAGAGCGGCTCGGTGTATCTGCACCGAGCCGTTTTGTTATGGATGATGTGAGGGGGATGAGCGTGGGTTGGAGTGTTAGTGTTAGCCTTTGGAAGGCTGTAACTGAGGGATGAGGTTCTCTTTAGGCCTTCGCTCTTGCTCAGCTAGGATCGACACGCGTGGGAAACCTGGCTCCTCGTAGGAAGCGAAGTAGCGCTCAAGGAGCTCGTGGTAGAAGCGGTATCCATTACCAGTCCGTATGAGCAAGCCACGAAGATGTGCTTCATCGAGCCACGATAGCATATTGCGTGGTGCGGGGGTACTCCGTGCAATAAGTAAACGTATGGTGTGGTGGTACATGCGAACACCCAAGAAATAAACAACGAATCCCCCAATCATTGCACAGATGATACCGAAGAACAGGAGTTCTATCAGCGAGACTTGGCTTAGCTCTGATTCGGGTGTTGGAAGTAGGTTCAGGATCAGCGTGTTAATTAGCCCGAAGAGTGATCCAAAGACCAAAGCACTACGGAACGAGCGCCAGTTTGCTCGATTCCGAACCTTTCCCTCGTGTACTAAACCGCCTATGAGCACCCCCTCCAGCTTTGGGTATAACACGAAGAGGATTTCGAAAACCAACCCATTGGCCATCCCGAAGAGCAGCCCAATGAACAGTCCGATAATTATTCTTATGAAGAATGATTCTTCCGGTTCTCCAGAATTGGCCATAAACGGCCCGATGACAAGCCCAAAGATAAGCCCGATCCCCAGCCCAAACATGAGCCCACTCAATCCGCGCCACCATTTTGATGGTAGCCAACTTGATTGCAAGGTCTCAATATAAAACTCTTGCTGATTGTTGTGGGCGATCATACCACGGGCGAGCCAGGCCAAGAAGGCCCGTAGTTGCTCCATTGGTACACGTAGCGTCGTATCGTTGGTCGGTAACGTGCTGCAGTGCGTGACATAGTTGCTTAGTGTCGTTTGGTGGAGCGTGGTTTGATCGGCATCGGGTGGCAGTTGCGGCGCGCGATTACGGTAGATCTCGGCCATCATGGTCAAGAGCAATGGAGTGTTGGCTAAATCTGCTAATGCAGCGTCTTGCTCTAGAGCTTGTTGCAATGGTGCAAAGGTATCGCCAGACAGATAGCGGTTGATTTGGGCAGAAGTAAGTGGCTGTATAACCAGGGCGGCGTTCAACTTGAGCAGCGGTAGATTTTGGTAGTCCCGTTCGCGGCAGGTTACCACCAGCGGCCAAATGACATCGCGACTCTGACGGTAGGTATTGATCACCTCAACGCACTTTTTGCGATGCTCAAATGTATCGATTTCATCGAGGCCATCTAGCAGTGGCAGGATCATACCTGAGGTAAAGAATTGTCGAATGAACTGAGGCTTGACACCATAGCGCTGGCTTAGATCAGCGATCATCCATTGTTCGAAAGAATAACCGGACTTCCACGTTGCCAGCGAGAAGATCACTGGCACAGGCGCGTTAGGGTCGCTTGCGGCGCGCTCGACTAATTCTTGGGCTAATTCGTACAGCAGGAAGGTTTTACCTGCACCTCGGGCCCCAAGAATCAACAACTGGCCATTGTGTTGATCGTAGAGATCGATCAGTCGTGTTTGGGCAGACAGCACAACATCATTTTGAGCCGATTGCTGGCGAGACACATCGTAGGGATTGATAACCTCACCAGGGCGTTCAACGGCACCGTGACGCTCGGCAAAACGCAACTTAATGACTTTGGGCACTTTCGCTAGCTGCTCCTTAAAGCGCCGCCGCATATCGTTGATAAACATCTGCCGATTGTGCTGATAGGCTTCGGAGACGGTGCTCTGGTTGCGTGGGGTGACTGACTTTCGAGAACGTTTGAGTGAAACTGGAGTGGATGTTTGTTCCGCAGAAGAAGGCAGATCGTCCGGTAGATCTGGAACTTCGATATCTTCCGCCCGCAGGACTTCTTTGATGCGTGCGATCTCGTTGCGGGTATCGACGATGCCATTAGCGGTCGCCGTTGGAGAGAAATCGATCCCTCCGTACTTTGCTGCCTGGCGTAACAAGTGCGACAATGTGCTTCGATGTTGATCAAGGAGTTGCCGCTGGTTTTCAATATCTTCCATTGTTAGCATAGATCCTGATCCCCCTCACATTGCCTATGCATTCAGGTTGACCTTATTATCTCATGATGAAGTTTGTTTTTTAATACGTATGATTGCTTAACTATTCAGTGTTCTGGTATCGGTGTAGGATATTGCCTATTAGATATAACGTATTTATATTTCTTTTTCTGGGGATGGTAGTGGCGATTTCTTGCAATGATGTAAAAAGCAAAGCATTTGAGGTGCCTGAAGTTCTTTTAACTCACCTCATCCGGCTCCTGCTCCGCCAAAATCGGCACTTGAGGAAATCCCGGCTCCTCGTAGGCAGCGAAGTAGCGCTGAAGCAGTTCGTGGTAAAAGCGGTAACCGCCGCCGACCCGCACCAGCAGACCGCGCATACGGGCCTCCTCTAGCAAGGGCACAAGCAAAAACGGGGCGGGAGTGCTGCTGAGGGTAAGTAGGAAGCGGAGGGTATAGTGTTGAATAATGGCAATCCCGCCATACAAAAGTAGACCAGCGACCATCCCAGCGACCAGCCCTGCGACCAGCCCTGCGACCAGCCCTGCGACCAGCCCTGCGACCA
>CALKHR010000020.1 GCA_937988885.1 uncultured Roseiflexaceae bacterium
ACGGCCCGCAGAGGACTTTCACCTCTTGAGCATGTCGCCATGCGTGGCGTACAACCGACGAGAGGCACTACACCAGTCCGTAGTGCCTCTCGTCGTTGAAGTGTGCGAAGTGGTGAAACTCTCTATCTTGTGCGGCCTCGGAGCGGGGCCAAACAAAGCTGGGACAACACCACACCAATCTACGAAGAGTCCTTTGAGGTGCCTTCGTGTACAAGTTATGAACGGGCCTATTTACCATATATAGGCCGCTAAAAACAGAATAATGCATCAATATGTTCATCAAATCAGGAAGCATGCGGTACAGGACATTGCACATGGCTTGATCATTTACCGACGATCGAGCGATCCAAAAACATGATCAAACCTTGCGCCTAACGTTGTGATTAGAACAAGTGTGTTGATTAAAAATTCATGCACGAGAGGCCCAAAATGTGATTTTTTCATCGCCAAGCATGCGCTTCGTCATGTTTTTGTGTAAAAAACGCAAAAGAAAGCATTTGACAGGCAATAGTGCTTCTGGTATAATCCCCAATCGCTGTGCAAAACAATTTGACTTTGTCGACTGCACACACTCGGAACTCTATCTAAGGCGCGGCGAATGCCGCGACCAGAATGGGGTTCGGGATTTTATTTTGTGAAAATCAGCTTGTGATCTGGTCTGAATTGTACAGTAGTGTCCAGGGTGCGGGCGTCACACGGAGGAAGCACATAGAATGCCGACGATCAACCAGCTCGTGCGCAAACCGCGCAAACCAGTAGCAAAGAAGACGAAGGCGCCAGCGTTTCGGTTCCACCTGAATCGTGGTCGGCTGATCCGCGATAATGGTTCACCACAGAAGCGCGGTGTCTGCACGCAAGTTAAGACCATGACCCCAAAGAAGCCGAACTCGGCGCTCCGCAAGGTGGCACGTGTGCGGCTGAGCAATGGGATCGAAGTGACGGCTTACATTCCTGGCGAGGGCCACAACCTCCAGGAGCACTCGGTGGTGCTGATCCGTGGCGGTCGCGTGAAGGACCTGCCCGGTGTGCGCTACCATATTGTGCGTGGTACGCTCGATGCCCAGGGTGTTGCGAATCGGAAGCAGGGCCGCTCGAAGTATGGCACGAAGAGGGCCAGCGGCGCACCCGCGAAGAAGAGGTAGTAGTTCGTAACACGTGGCTCATTGAACCAAGTTGGCTCATGAGTTGTGCATTACGCAATGAGGTAAACTATGCCCCGCCGAGGAAAAATCGTACGTCGCATCCCGCTGCCTGATGCTCGCTATAACAGCGTGCCAGTGCAGCAGTTCATCAACAAAGTGATGCAACGCGGCAAGAAGTCTGTGGCCGAGCGCACAGTGTATCGTGCACTGGAGTTGGCGGCTGAGCGCTTGAAGAAGACCCCGATGGAGGTCTTTGAGGTCGCGATTCGCAACGCTGGCCCCGCAATCGAGGTCAAGCCGAAGCGCGTTGGTGGTGCCACTTATCAGGTGCCAGTCGAGGTGAAGAGCGATCGCCGTCAAGCGCTGGCAATGCGCTGGTTGCTCATGTCGGCTCGTGGTCGCACTGGTAAGCCCATGTTTGAGCGCTTGGCGATCGAACTGATAGATGCATACAACAATACTGGGACGACAATTAAACGTAAGGAAGACGTCCAACGTATGGCGGAAGCCAACCGTGCATTCTCTCATTACGGGCGCTTCTAAGATTGGATAAACAATCATGCCCCGCGAAATACCATTAGAGCGAATCCGAAATATCGGCATTATTGCGCATATTGATGCCGGAAAGACTACAACCACCGAGCGTGTGTTGTACTATACCGGTCGTATCTATAAGATTGGTGAAACACACGAAGGTACTTCGGTGATGGACTGGATGGAGCAGGAGCGTGAGCGTGGTATCACGATCACCTCGGCTGCGACCACGGCCCAGTGGAACGATCACCGCATCAATATTATCGATACGCCTGGTCACGTGGACTTCACAGCCGAGGTTGAGCGCTCGCTCCGTGTGCTCGACGGTGGCGTGGTGGTCTTCGATGCGGTCGCCGGTGTTGAACCACAATCAGAGACAGTTTGGCGGCAGGCCGATAAGTATCGCGTGCCGCGCATCTGCTTTGTCAACAAAATGGACCGAATTGGCGCAAACTTCATGCGCACGGTCGATATGATCGTCGACCGATTGGGCGCGAAGCCTGTGCCGATTCAGTTGCCGATCGGTTCCGAGGACCGCTTCAATGGTCTGGTGGACTTGATCGAAAATAAAGCTATTATTTTCACTGATGATAAGGGTTCGTTCGAGGTCCTTGACGAGATTCCTGCAGAAGTTGCTGAGCAAGCTGAGCAACTTCGCCAGCAAATCATCGAGAAAATTGCCGAAACCGACGACGAACTGACCCTGCTCTACCTTGAGGGCGAGGAACTGAGCATCGACGAGCTCAAGCGCGCACTGCGCAAGGCGACCATCGAGAGCAAGTTGGTTCCGGTGTTGTGTGGCGCCGCGCTGCGCAACAAGGGCGTTCAGCGCATGCTCGATGCAGTCGTCGATTACCTGCCTTCGCCGCTGGATATCCCGTCCATCAAGGGAACGCTGCCTGGCCAAGTCATGGGTGATGAGGGTGTTGAGCCGATCACCCGCGAAGCCGATGAGAACGCTCCGTTCGTTGGCTTGGTCTTCAAGATCGTTGCTGACCCGTACGTCGGCAAGTTGGCCTACTTCCGCGTCTACTCGGGCAAGCTCGAAGCTGGCTCTTACGTGCTGAACTCCACTCGCGGGCAACGCGAGCGCGTCGGTCGTCTGATCCAGATGCACGCGAACCACCGCGAGGAGATCAAGGAAGTCTACGCTGGCGATATCGCCGCGATGGTCGGCCCGAAGCAGAGCTTCACTGGCGATACGATCTGCGATCCCGACAACCCGATCGTGCTGGAGAGCATTCGCTTCCCAGAGCCGGTGTTGCAGTTGGCGATCGAGCCAAAGACCAAGAGCGACCAGGACAAGTTGGCGGTTGCCCTCTCGCGCTTGAGCGAGGAAGATCCGACCTTCCAAGTTCACACGGATAACGAAAGTGGTCAGACTATCATCGCCGGTATGGGCGAGTTGCACCTCGAGGTGTTGGTCGACCGCATGCGCCGTGAGTATAAGGTCGAAGCGAATCAGGGCAAGCCCCAGGTCGCTTACCGCGAGACGATCAGCATTCCTGTCGATGTCGAAGCGAAGTTCGTGCGACAGTCCGGTGGTAAGGGCCAGTACGGTCACGTGAAGCTCCACTTGGAGCCGCAGAAGCCAGGCGCTGGCTTTGAGTTCGTGAACGCTATCGTTGGTGGTGTTATTCCGCGCGAGTACATTAAACCCGTTGAAATGGGTATCAGGGAAGCGATGGAAACGGGTGTGATCGCCGGCTTCCCGGTGGTCGACATCAAAGCCACGCTCTACGATGGCTCATTCCACGAAGTTGACTCGTCTGAAATGGCCTTTAAAATCGCTGGTTCGATGGCCTTGAAAGATGGCGTGCGCAAAGGTCGCCCGCTGCTGCTTGAGCCAGTTATGAAGGTCGAAGTCACAACGCCCGAGGACTTCTTGGGTACAGTGCTCGGCGATCTGAACTCGCGCCGTGGTCAGGTCGAAGGTATGGATACTCGCGCAAACGCGCAGGTAGTCCGCGCCTATGTGCCGCTCTCGTCGATGTTCGGTTACACGACCGACCTGCGATCGGCAACCCAGGGCCGTGCAACCTCCTCGATGGAGTTTGCCTACTACCAGCCACTGCCCGAGGCACTGGCCAAGGAAATTATCGAAAAACGACGGGGATAACTCTTTGAGATGAGGGATTGGTGATCGGAGATTAGGATCAATCCAATCTCTCGTCTCACATCGCTCATCTCTAAAGCTTCTATGCTTTATATCAAGGAGTAAGGTTTTATGGCCAAGCAGAAATTCGAGCGAACTAAGCCGCACGTCAATGTTGGTACGATTG